>NZ_JBFBLT010000001.1:0-611074 GCF_040702645.1 Microbacterium sp. NPDC078814 | reverse complement strand
CACATTCCGAACCCGGAAGCTAAGCCTCACAGCGCCGATGGTACTGCAGGGGGGACCCTGTGGGAGAGTAGGACACCGCCGGACTCCTTTTAGTCAAGAAGGCCACCCAATGCTGGGTGGCCTTCTTGCGTTAACGCGCAGGTGCCGCGTCAGCGGGCGAGACGCGCCTCGAGCGTCGCCGCTGTCGCGCGCACCGCGTTCGCGAGTACGACCTCCGCACCGTCGGCGTCGGCCCAGGTGACCGCGACCGCGGCGACCGGCCAGCCGGCGACGTCGCGCACGACGGCACCCACCGAACGCAGACCTTCCGCGACCTCCCCGTCCTCCGTCGCATACCCCCGAGAGCGTACGTCCCGGAGGAGTTCGCGCAGCTCCCCGGGGTGGCGGGGACCTCGTCCGGTGCGGTCGGAGAATGCCGACGCCGCCGGGTACAGCGCGCGTACCTGTTCGCGGGGGAGAGCGGCGAGCATCGCCCGCCCGGTCGCCGTCAGGTGCGCGGGGAGGCGCACGCCGACGTCGGTCACCAGGGCGGGCCGCCGCGGCGCGCGCTCTTCGACGATGTAGAGCACATCCCCGCCGCTCATGACCGCCAGGTGCGCGCTCTCCCCGAGCTGGTCGGAGAGAGCGGCGATGAGCGGCCGGCCGAGTCGCGCCAACGGCTGCTGCCGTGCATAGCCCCCCGCCAGCTCGAACGCCGATGTCCCGAGCCCCCACCGGCGCTCCTCCCGGAGGTGGAGCACGAAGCCGTGGGCGGCGAGCGTGCGCAGCAGGTGATAGACCGTCGATCGCGGAAGAGCCAGCTCGCGGGCGATCGCGGACGCGGCCACCGGCGCCGGCCGGCCCGCCAAGTAGCTCAGGATGCGCAGGGTCTGCGCCGCGGCAGGCACCTGGGCGTCAGCGGTCTCGGAGATGTCTGGGATCACAGACACAGGTTGCCACGAAGCCGTGTGCGCGTCGACCCCGCGGGTGTGGAATCGAGACATGAGCGATCCAGCCCCTGTCCTCGTCGGCGCCGCCCCTCTCTCCCCGGCGGAGGTCGTCCGCGTCGTCCGTCACGATGCGCCCGTCGTCGTCGACCCTGCGGCGCTGGCCAGGGTCGCCGAGACCCGGCGAGTGATCGACGGCCTCGCCGCGGACCCGCACCCGCACTACGGGGTGTCCACGGGCTTCGGCGCGTTGGCGACGACGTTCATCGCTCCGGAACGGCGACTGCAGTTGCAGGCGAGTCTCATCCGCTCCCACGCCGCGGGAACCGGCGCCGAGGTCGAGCGGGAGGTCGTACGCGGGCTCCAGGTGCTGCGCCTGCAGACGCTCGCGTCCGGCCGCACCGGGGTTCGCCCCGTCGTGGTCGAGACGTACGCCGCGCTGCTCAACGCGGGCATCGTGCCGGTGGTCCGCGAGTACGGCTCGCTGGGGTGTTCCGGGGATCTCGCGCCCCTTGCCCACATCGCCCTCGCGGCCATGGGCGAGGGCGATGTGCGTGACAGCGCGGGCCGGCTCTTTCCGGCGGCGGACGCCCTCGCGGACGCCGGCATCGCACCGCTCACGCTCGTGGAGAAGGAGGGCCTCGCCCTCATCAACGGCACAGACGGGATGCTCGGCACGCTGGTGCTCGCGCTCCACGACCTGGAGACGCTGCTCCTGACGGCGGATGTGGCGGCGGCGATGTCGGTGGAGTCGCAGCTCGGCACCGATGCGGTGTTCGCCGCCGATCTCATGGCGCTGCGTCCGCAGGCGGGGCAGGCGGTATCCGCCGGTCACCTCCGGGCGCTGCTCGCCGGGTCGCCGATGGTCGCGAGCCACAAGGGCCCGGAAGACGGCCGTGTCCAGGACGCGTACTCCCTGCGCTGCTCGCCGCAGGTGCACGGCGCCGCGCGCGACACGCTCGGGTATGCCGAAATGATCGCGGAGCGCGAGCTCTCCAGCGTCATCGACAACCCGATCATCACCCTCGACGGCCGCATCGAGTCGAACGGCAACTTCCACGGGGCGCCCGTCGCGGCGGTCCTCGACTTCCTGGCGATCTCGATCGCCGACGTCGCCTCCGTGTCCGAGCGGCGCACCGACCGCGCGCTGGATCCGGCCCGCAGTCACGGGCTCCCGCCGTTCCTCGCGGCGGAGGTCGGGGTCGATTCCGGGCTGATGATCGCGCAGTACGCGGCGGCCGGCATCGTCTCGGAGCTCAAGCGTCTCGCGGTTCCCGCCTCGGTCGACTCCATCCCCTCCTCGGCGATGCAGGAGGACCACGTCTCGATGGGCTGGGCCGCAGCGCGGAAGCTGCGTCGGGCGATCGACGGCCTCTCCCGCGTCCTCGCGATCGAGATCCTCACCGCCGCCCGCGCGCTGGATCTCCGCGCGCCGCTCGAGGCGGGCCCGGCGACCGGAGCCGTGCGCGACCTCGTCCGCACGGTCGCCGCGGGCCCCGGCCCCGACCGCCACCTCTCGCCCGAGATGGAAGCCGTGACCGCCCTCGTCCAGTCGGGTGCCATCGCCCGTGTCGCAAAGGAGCACATGCATGACTGAGGAGAACGCAGCGCGCACGGTACGCGCAGCCCGCGGTGCCGAGCGCACCGCTAAGAGCTGGGGCGCCGAGGCGGCCAAGCGCATGCTCATGAACAACCTCGATCCCGAGGTCGCCGAGCACCCGGAAGACCTCGTGGTCTACGGCGGGACGGGCAAGGCGGCACGCAGCTGGGCGGCGTACGAGGCGATCGTCCGCACGCTCGACGAGTTGGAGCCGGACGAGACGCTGCTCGTCCAGTCCGGCAAGCCGGTGGGCGTGTTCCGCACCCACGAGTGGGCGCCGCGCGTGCTCATCGCCAACTCGAACCTCGTCGGCGACTGGGCGACCTGGCCGGAGTTCCGCCGTCTGGAGGAGCTGGGCCTGACCATGTACGGCCAGATGACCGCCGGCTCCTGGATCTACATCGGCACGCAGGGCATCCTGCAGGGGACGTACGAGACGTTCGCCGCGGTCGCCCGCTCGCTCGGGCGCGATTCCCTGCGGGGGACGCTGACACTGACGGCCGGTGCGGGCGGGATGGGCGGGGCGCAGCCCCTCGCCGTGACCCTCAACGAGGGCGCGGTCCTGATCGTGGACGTCGACGAGACGCGGCTGGCCCGCCGTGTGGAGCATCGGTACCTCGACGAGTACACCACCGACCTCGATGCGGCGGTGGCCCGGGTCGTCGCGGCGAAGGAGGCCGGTCACGCCCTCTCGGTCGGCGTCGTGGGCAATGCCGCGGAGATCTTCCCTGAGCTCCTGCGCCGGGGCGTGCCGATCGACGTGGTCACCGACCAGACCAGCGCCCACGACCCGCTCGCCTACCTGCCGATCGGCATCGACGTGGACCGCTGGAAGGAGGAGGCCGCGCGCGATCCCGAGGAGTTCACCCGGCGGTCGAGGGAGTCGATGGCCGCCCACGTCGCCGCGATGGTCGGCTTCCAGGACGCGGGGGCGGCGGTCTTCGACTACGGCAACTCGATCCGCGCGGAGGCGCAGCTCGGCGGCTTCGACCGGGCGTTCGCGTTCCCCGGATTCGTCCCCGCCTACATCCGCCCGCAGTTCGAGGAAGGGCGAGGACCGTTCCGCTGGGTGGCGCTGTCAGGAGACCCGGAGGACATCTTCAAGACGGACCGCGCGATCGCCGAGCTCTTCCCCGAGGACACCGCCCTGCACCGCTGGCTCGACAAGGCGGGGTCGGCCGTCCACTTCGAGGGCCTGCCGGCGCGTATCTGCTGGCTGGGCTACCAGGAGCGGCACCTCGCCGGACTGAAGTTCAACGAGATGGTCGCCTCGGGAGAGCTGTCCGCGCCGATCGTCATCGGCCGCGACCACCTCGACTCCGGCTCCGTCGCATCGCCGTACCGGGAGACCGAGGCGATGAAGGACGGTTCCGACGCGATCGCCGACTGGCCGCTGCTCAACGCCCTCCTCAACACCGCCTCCGGGGCGTCGTGGGTGTCGCTGCACCACGGCGGCGGGGTGGGGATCGGACGCTCGATCCACGCCGGGCAGGTCACGGTGGCGGACGGTTCGGCCCTCGCGGCGGAGAAGCTCGCCCGGGTGCTGACGAACGACCCCGGTACCGGTGTCATGCGGCATGTGGACGCCGGGTACGACCACGCCAAGGAGGTCGCGCGCGACCGCGGACTGAAGGTGCCGATGCTGTGACGACGACGCTCATCTCCGGGATCGGGGAGCTGACGACCAACGTCGCCGCCGGGGGCGACCCGGCCGGCACGCTCCGCGAGGCAGCCGTGCTGATCGACGGCGCGCGGATCGCGTGGGTGGGTTCGTCCGCTGCGGCTCCCGCGGCCGATGAGGTCGTCGACGCCGGGGGGCGGGCCGTGATCCCCGGATTCGTCGACAGCCACAGCCACCTCGTCTTCGGCGGCGATCGGGCGGCGGAGTTCGAGGCGCGCATGGCGGGGCAGCCGTACGCCGCCGGCGGCATCCGCTCGACGGTGCAGGCGACGCGGGCGGCGACCGACGACGAGCTCCGCGCCCGACTGCACGGGTTCGTCGAGGAGCTGAGGACGCAGGGAACCACCACGGTCGAGATCAAGAGCGGCTACGGTCTCGCCGTCGCGGAGGAGGAGCGCCTCGTGCGCCTCGCCGCCGAGGTGACGCCGGAGGTCACGTTCCTCGGTGCGCACGTGGTCCCGGTCGAGTATGCCGACGATCCCGATGCCTATGTCGACCTCGTCGTGGGGCCGATGCTCGACGCCTGCGCCCCGCACTCCCGGTGGATCGATGTCTTCTGCGAGACCGGCGCCTTCACGGTGGCGCAGTCACGGCGGATCCTGGAGGCGGGCATCACCCGGGGTCTCGCTCCTCGGGTGCATGCGAGCCAGCTCGGTCCGGGCGACGGCGTGCGGATGGCGGTCGAGCTGGGGGCGGCGTCGGTGGATCACGGCACCTACCTCACCGACGCGGACATCGCCGCGCTCGCCGCGTCGGACACGGTGCTCACGCTGCTGCCCGGCGTGGAGTTCTCCACGCGCCAGCCCTATCCGGATGCGCGCCGACTCCTCGACGCGGGTGTGACGGTCGCGCTGGCGTGCGACACGAACCCGGGGTCCAGCTTCACGTCGTCCATGGCCTTCTGCATCGCCATCGCCGTGCGGGACATGGGCATGACCACGGCGGAGGCGGTCTGGGCCGCCACCGCCGGCGGGGCGCGGGCACTCCGGCGGGACGACATCGGCCGGATCGCCCCCGGCGCGCGCGCCGACCTCGTGCTGCTCGACGCCCCCTCCCGCGTGCATCTGGCGTATCGCCCGGGTGTGCCGCTGGTGCAGCGCGTCTGGAAGAACGGCCTCGCGGTCGTGTGAGTCCGCTGGGGCTAGCGTGCCGCGAGGCCCGCGAGCAGCTCGAGCACGCAGAGGGCAGCGAGTCGCACGGTGCGACCGTCCTCGGCGTCCGCGGTCGCGTCGACCTCGGCGATGTCGGCGCTCGCGACCCGCGGATCGCCGGCGACACCACGGGTGAGGGCGCGCAGCTCCCACGCCGCCAGGCCTCCGGGGACGCTGGCTGGGCAGCCGGGTGCGACCGCGCGGTCGCAGACGTCCACGTCGATGTCGAGGTGTACCCGGGCGGAGTCGCCCGCGCCCGCGACCTCGACCGCCTCGGCCACGACGTCGGCGATGCCGCGACGGCGCACGTCGTCGAGGGTGATGACCCGGATGCCCCAGTCCGCCGCGCGGCGGGCGTAGGCGGCGGAGTTCGCGAAGTCGGCGAGGCCGATCTGCACGATCCGGGTGGGGTCGATGCGGGCCGTCGGGACGCCTGCCGCGGTGGGGACGTCCTCGACGAGCCGCCGCACCGGGGTGCCGTTGGAGACGCCGTCGCGCAGGTCGAAGTGGGCGTCGAACGTGATCAGGCCCGTCGCCCGGGCGCCGAGCGCGACCGGGTAGGTGAGGGAGTTGTCGCCGCCGAGGGCGATGACGAGGTCTGAGGCGTCCGCCAGCTCCCGGACCCGCTCGATCGTCCGCGCTTCTCCCGCGTCGCCGTCCGGCTCCGGCACGTCCCCGGCGTCGGCGATGCGGAGCACCTCGTCCAGATCGATCGTCGGTGGGCCGAGGACCGTCGTGCCGTATCGGGGGAGCGCCTCGCGGATCGCGGCCGGAGTCGCGTGCGCCCCGGTCGGGGACAGGGAGGTGCGCCAGGTCGGGACGCCGAGGAGCACCGCATCGGCCGTGCCCTCGAACGCGGGCCAGGCGCCGGCACGCGGCCAGAGCGGATCGTGGGACAGCGCCATGTCAGACTCCCGGGATCAGGGCGTGGGCGACGGTGAAGATCGCGAGGCCGGCGAGGGCGCCGACGACGGTGCCGTTGAGGCGGATGTACTGCAGATCGCGGCCGACCATGAGCTCGATCTTCTCGGTGGTCTCGGCGGGATCCCAGCGCTCCACGGTGTCGGTGATGATCGAGGCGATGTCGTGCCGGTACCGGTCGACGAGGAAGACAGCCGCATCGGAGACCCACGTGTCGACGCGGCGCTGCAGGGCGGCGTCGGTCGTGAGCCGCTCGCCGACCTCCTGCAGTGCCTGCACGGCGCGGCGCCGCAGCCCGCTCTCCGGGTCGGCGAGGGAGGTGAGGAGTCCGTTCTTGGCGGTGTTCCACGCCTCCGCGGCGAGGGCGCCGACGCGCGGGCTGTCGAAGAGCGCGGCCTTGGCGTTCTCCAGCTTCTCGCGCGTCGCGGGATCGTTCTGCAGGGCGTCCGCGAGGCGGGACAGGTACCCGTCGATCGCGAGGCGGGCCGGATGCCGCGGGTCGGCCTGCACGGCGCGGACGAACTTGACCGCCTCGTTGTACACGGTGTCGTCGATGAGGCGGTGCGCGATCTTCGGCATCCATCCGGGGAGACGCCGGGAGACGAGTCCGGTGAAGGAGGCCGCGTTGGCGTCGAGCCATCGCCCGATGCTGTCCACCGCGAGGTCGACGGCACCGTGGTGCGCCTCCGCCTCCACGATCTTCTCCAGCCACGCCCCGGCGGGCGGCCCCCACTCCGGCGCGACGAGATGCTCGCGCGCAAGGTCGGCGAGGAGATCGCGCACGTCGTCGTCGCTCAGTGCGTTCAGCACGGCCGTCGCGACCGTCGCCCCCTCGGCCGCCACGCGCTCGGCATGCGGGGTCTCGCGAAGCCACTCCCCGGCGCGGAGGGCGATCGCGGTGCTGGTGAGCTTGGTGCGCACGACGTCGGCGGCGAGGAAGTTCGTCTCCACGAACTCGCCCAGCGTGCGGCCGATCTCGTCCTTGCGGTTCGGGATGATCGCAGTGTGCGGGATGGGCAGGCCGAGCGGACGGCGGAACAGCGCGGTCACCGCGAACCAGTCTGCCAGCGCGCCGACCATGCCGCCCTCCGCCGCGGCGCGGACGTACGCGAGCCCGCCGACCCGCTCCTGGAACGCGAACGCGACGACGAAGGCGAGGGCCATGAAGATCAGCGCCCCGAGCGCGACGGCCTTCATCCGCCGCAGCGCGCGCCGGCGCTCCTGGTCGGCGACGGAGAGCAGCGTCGTGGGTGTTCGCGGCATGACGTCATCCTTTCACGGGGCGAGTAGCCTCGATACGTGATCGAAGACATCAAGAAGCGCGCCCTGCACCGCACCAGCATCCTCGAGGGTCAGATGCGCGGCGTCGCGCGGATGATCGAGAACGAGGAGTACTGCATGGACATCATCACGCAGTCCCGCGCGATCCAGCGCTCCCTCGAGTCGCTCAACCGTTTGCTGCTGGAGAACCACCTGCGCACGCACGTCACCCACATGTTCGAGGACGGCGGCGAGGAGCGCGACAAGGCCGTCAGCGAGCTCCTCAAGGCGTTCGACTTCGACCGCAAGTAGCGGCCGGCGGGGGACGCCTCTCAGCCGACCGCGTACCCGTCGGCGACCGCCAGCGCCTCCTCGATCGCCCCCAGACCCCGCACCATCTCCGCCTCCTCGATCACCAGCGGCGGAGCGATGTGCACGCGGTGGAAGTGCGTGAAGGGCCAGACCCCTGCCCGCTTCGCGGCGGCGGCGAACGCCGTCATCGGGGCGGCGTCGGCACCGCTCGCGTTGAACGGCACCAGCGGCTCCCTGGTCTGCTGATCCCGCACGAGCTCCACCGCCCAGAACAGCCCGCGACCGCGCACCTCGCCCACGCTCGGATGCGACTGCGCCCACGAGCGCAGGGTCGGACCGACGACCCGCTCGCCGAGGTCGCGCACCCGTTCCAGGATGCCGTCGCGGCGGAACACCTCGAACGTGGCCACACCGGCCGCGCAGGCGAGAGGGTGCCCGGAGTACGTCAGTCCGCCCGCGAACGGGACGGTGTCGAAGGCCGCCGCGATGCGGTCGGAGATCACGACGCCGCCGAGGGGCACGTAGCCCGAGTTCACGCCCTTCGCGAAGGTGATCAGGTCGGGGCGGCCCTCGAAGGCATCGATCCCGAACCACTCGCCGAGCCGGCCGAATCCCACCATCACCTCGTCCGCGATGAAGACGATCCCGTAGCGATCGCAGAGCGCGCGTACCCCGGGCAGATAGCCGGGCGGCGGAAGCAGCACGCCGTTGGTGCCGACGACCGTCTCGACGATGATCGCGGCGATGGTCTGCGGTCCCTCGAGCTGGATGGTCTGCTCCAGATGCGCGAGGGCGCGCTCCGTCTCCTGCTCGGTCGTCTCGCTGTGGAACGGGGAGCGGTAGAGGTACGGTCCGAAGAACCGCACGGCCCCGGTGTCCGTGACGTCGTTCGCCCAGCGGCGCGGGTCGCCGGTGAGGGAGATCGCGGTCGCGGTCGAGCCGTGGTAGCTGCGGTACATCGACAGCACCTTCCGGCGGCCCGTGGCCTGCCGGGCCATGCGCACCGCGTACTCGTTCGCCTCCGCGCCGCCATTCGTGAAGAACACCTTCTCGAACCCGTCGGGAGCGACCTCGGCGATGAGACGGGCGAGCTCCCCGCGCACATCGTTGGCCATCGACGGCTGGATGGTCGCGAGCCGCCCGGCCTGCTGCTGGATCGCGGCGACGAGGTCCGGGTGCTGGTGCCCGAGGTTGAGGTTCACCAGCTGGCTGGAGAAGTCGAGGTAGGCGGTGCCCTCGTAGTCCCAGAACGTCGAGCCCCGACCGGTGGCGACCGGCAGCGGGTCGATCAGCGCCTGCGCGCTCCAGGAGTGGAAGACATGGGCGCGGTCGTCGGCGCGCACCTGCGCCTCGGCGTCCGAGGCGGGGAGCGGGAAGGTGAGTCCGTGGCGGTCGGTGAAGGTCGTCATCGTGATCGCTCCTCGTCAGTGGTTGCTCGGGAAGCCGAGGTCGATCTGCGACGGGGTGTGGTCGGGCCACCGCGTCGTCACGACCTTTGACCGCGTGTAGAAGTGCACCGACTCCGGGCCGTAGATGTGCGCGTCGCCGAAGAGCGAGTCCTTCCACCCGCCGAACGAGTATGCGCCGATGGGCACCGGGATCGGGACGTTGACGCCGACCATGCCGACCTCGATGTCGAACTCGTACTGCCGCGCCGTCCCGCCGTCGCGCGTGAAGATCGCGGTCCCGTTGCCGTAGGCGTTCGCGTTGACGAGCGCGACCGCCTCCGCGTAGGAGCCCACGCGCACGACGGACAGGACCGGGCCGAAGATCTCGTCGTCGTAGACGCGCATGCCGGGTGTGACGTCGTCGATCAGGCTCACCCCGAGGAAGAAGCCGTCGCCGTCGAACGGCTTGGTGGTGCCGTCGACGACGACCGTGGCGCCCTCGCCGGGAGCTTCCGTGACGTAGGAGGCGACCCGGTCACGGTGCTCCGCGGTGATGAGGGGCCCCATCTCGCTCGCCGGGTCCGTGCCGGGGCCGATCGAGAGGCCGTCGATGCGGCGGGCGACCGCGGCGACGAGGTCGTCGGCGATGTCGCCCACCGCCACGAGCACGGACACCGCCATGCAGCGTTCGCCCGCGGAGCCGTAGGCCGCGGAGACGGCGGCGTCGGCGGCCGCGTCGATGTCGGCGTCGGGCATTACGACCATGTGGTTCTTCGCGCCGCCGAGCGCCTGCACCCGCTTCCCGGCGGCGGACGCCCGTCCGTAGATCGAGCGGGCGATCGGGGTCGACCCGACGAAGCTCACCGCCTGCACCTGCGGGGAGCCGAGGAGCGCGTCGACGGCCTCCCGGTCGCCGTGCACGACGTTGAGGACGCCGTCCGGGAGACCGGCCTCGCGGAACAGCCGTGCGAGCCAGACCGCCGCGGACGGATCCTTCTCGCTGGGCTTGAGGACGACGGTGTTGCCGCACGCGATGGCGGAGGCGACCATCCACAGCGGCACCATGACCGGGAAGTTGAACGGGGTGATGGCCGCGACCACGCCGACCGGCTGCTTCACGGAGTGCACGTCGACCCCGCGGGCGACCTGCTCGCTGCGCTCGCCCTTGAGCAGGTGCACGAGCCCCGCGGCGAACTCGACGTTCTCGATGCCCCGGGACACCTCGCCGGCCGCGTCGGACAGGACCTTCCCGTGCTCGGACGTGACGATGGCGGCGAGCTCGTCCGTCCGTTCCTTGAGGAGCTGACGGAGCCGGAAGAAGACGTCGGCGCGTTTGATGAGGCTCGTCTCCCGCCACGCCGGCAGGGCGGCAGCAGCGGCGGCCACCGCGGCGTCGACCTCGGGGGCCGAGGCCAGTGCGACCTCTTTCGTGACGGCACCTGTCGCCGGGTCGAAGACGGGGCCGCGGCGCGCCGCCTCGGCGGTCTCGGTGCCGTTGATGACGTGACGGACGATGTCCACGGGTGCTCCTTCGCAGAGGGGATCGCGTCTCGCACACTCTGACCGAGGGTCGCTACGCTGGGGTTCGGCCCATGCTGACAGGAAACGGAGCGCGTGCGGAGTGGCAGAGCGTCAGGACTTCTCGGTGGATCGGACAGATCGTCCGGATCGATCGCCTTCGGTGCTGCGTGTCGGGGACGTGCTCGCGCTTCCCGCGGTGCAGGCGGGGGCGCCGACCGTCCTCGTCGGGGGCCCGGCGCTCGACGCCGGGGTGCGGTGGGTCCACGCCTCGGACAGCGCCGCCGTCACCCGCCTGCTCGACGGCGGCGAGCTGCTGCTCACGACCGGCGCGGCCTGGCCGACGAACCCCGCAGCGCTGCGCGTGCTCGTGGCGGAGCTGGCGGCGGTGGGGGTGTGCGGCATCGTCGTCGAACTCGGCCCGCGGATGCCCCGCGTCCCGGTCGCGGTCGTCGAGGCCTGTGCCGCCTCGGGCCTCGCCCTGATCGCGCTCGGGGTGGAGGTCAAGTTCGTCGCGGTGACCGAGGCCGTGCACCGCGCGCTGATCGAGGCCCAGACCGTGGCGCTCCGCGAGCGTCAGCGCCTGCACGACCTCTTCACCACCCTCAGCCTCCGCGGCGCGCCGGCCGACCTCATCGTGTCCGAGGTCGCCCGCGCGCTCGACGCCCCGGTCCACCTCGAGAATCCGGCGGGGGAGGTCGTGGCGGTCGAAGCGCTCCGCGCCGCGGTCGGTGAGGCCCTCCGCCAGGCGGAGCGGGGCGGCGATCGGGTGCCCGTGCAGGCGCGCGGTGTGCGCTGGGGCTGGCTCATCGCGGCGGAGGGTCCGCCGCACCCCGCCGGTCGGTCCACGGTCCTGGAGCTGGGAGCGACGGCCCTCGCCTTCGGCTGCCTCGCTGATGGCGAGGGGGCGTGGACCGTGCTCGCCCATCGCAGCCTCGTCGAGGATCTTCTCGGTGCGCGGTTCGCCCGCGAGGAAGACGTCGAGGTCCGGCTCCGGAGACTCGGGCTCGACCTCTCGGGCGGGACCGTCTCCGGCCTCGTCTTCCGCACGGACGAGGACGCGGGGACGCTCGTCGCCCGCGCGCGTGCGGCGGGGCTGTCCGCGGTGGGGGCCCGGCGGGGAGCGGACCTGGTCCTGCTCCTGGCCGCCGGATCCGACGCGCTGACCGATGCCGTCCTCGCGCACCTCTCGGACGGCGCGCCCGTGACCGTCGGACCGAGCGCCGAAGGCGTCCGCGGCCTCCTGGCCTCGATCCGCGCCGCGCTCGACCTCGCCGCACGGCCGTCCGGGGGCGACGTGCCGGCGGTCCGCCGCGTCGCCGACCGGCCCCTCGAACGCCTCGTATCCGCTCTGCGCGACGACCGGCGGCTCCAGGCGCACAGCGAGCAGATGCTGGAGCCGCTCGTCCGTCACGACCGGGATCGCCGCGGAGACCTGCTCGCGGTCCTCGCCGCCCTCGTCGCGCACCCCGGCAACCGCTCCGCGGCGGCGGCCGCGAGCCATCTCTCGCGCTCGGTGTTCTATCAGCGCCTCGCGCTCATCGGCGACCTGCTCGGCGCGGATCTGGACGACGGGGAGACCCTCGCCGCCCTGCACCTCGCCCTCCTCGCCCGCCGTCGCGAGGAGACGCGGCCGCGCTGAGACCGACCGTCAGCGCGTGCCCCAGGCGAACTGCTGCTTCTGGAGCTTCGCGTAGATGAAGGTCTCGGTCGACACCACGCCCGGGATCGGCCGGATGCGATCGTTGACGAGGGCCAGCAGATGGTCGTCGTCCTCGCACACCGCCTCGACGAGCACGTCGAACGATCCGACCGTGATCACGACGTAGTCGACCTCGTCGATGTCGGCGATCGCCTCGGCCACGCCTCGGGCGTCCCCGGCGACCTTGACCCCGACCATCGCCTGCCGGTGGAAGCCGAGCTGCATGGGATCGGTCACCGCGACGATCTGCATCACTCCGGACTCGGTGAGCCGCTGCACGCGCTGCCGGACGGCGGCCTCGCTCAGGCCGACGATCCGGCCGATCTCGGAGTACGAGCGCCGCCCGTCCTCCTGCAGCATCTCGACGATGGTCTTGGAGATCGCGTCGAGGGTATGGTCCTTCTTCGACGGTGCCATGGTGTGATCTTGGCACCGCGGACGGTCGTGGACAACGGGGTGTGCGTGCGCCCGCTCAGGCCTCGATCGGGCCCAGCCAGGCGCTCGCCGCGGTGGCGTGCGCCGACTCCGGGTCGGAGGGATGGAACGCGCCGGCGAGGACGTCGCGATACAGCCGGGAGAGCTCGTTGGCGCTGAAGTACGAGCCGCCGCCGGCCACCAGCATGGCCTCGTCGACGACGTGCTTGGCCATCGTCACCGCGCGATGCTTGACGCCCGAGAGCGCGGGGAACCAGCCCGCGCCGCGGTCCGCGCGCTCGTCGACATCGCGGGCGAGTACGGCGATCTGCGGAGGGAGGGCGTCGTAGGCGAGGGCCATGTCGGCGATCCGCCAGCGGATGTCCGGATCCTGGCTGTACGCGGCGCCGCTCTTCTTGGAGCGACGCCGATGGGCCGTCGCCACGGCCAGCTCGAGGGCCCGCCGGGCGATTCCGGTGTAGACGGAGGCGAGGAGGATCTCGAAGACCGCGAAGATGCCGAAGACGATCGGGTCGGGGCTCGGGCCGGGGTCGATCCGCCGCACGACGTGCGCCGCCTCCGCGACGGCCCCGTTGAGGCGCGTGGTCCGGCTCTGGGTGCCGCGCATGCCGAGGGTGTCCCAGTCGTCGGCGGTGGTGACCGCGGACGTGCGGTCGACGAAGGCGAACACGAGCTTCGGCGCGTCCGGGCTCGTGGTGTCGAGCCCGTGCAGGCCGAGCTTCGTCCACACCGGGGCGAGCGAGGTGAAGATCTTGGTGCCGGTGAAGGCGTAACCCCCGGCGCCGTCCGGCACCGCCGCCGTGTCGCTCCCGAACAGCACGAGGTCGTTGCCGCCCTCGCTGATCCCGAACGCGAAGACCTCGCCGGCCACGGCGCCGTCCTGCACGAACTCGAGACCGGGGACCCCGCGGTCCGCGAAGACCTTGGCGACGCCGGTCCAGACGAGGTGCATGTTGATCGCCAGGGCGGTTGCCGGCGCGGCGCCCGCGAGCCGCTGCTGGAGGAGGGCGGCCTGCTCGAGGCCGAGTCCCGCGCCGCCGCGCTCCCGCGGCACGAGGATCGACAGGTAGCCGGCCGCGCGGAGCTCGTCGAGGTCGGCCTGGGGGAAGGTGTTCTCCCTGTCGTGGAGGGGCGCGCGCTCGCGGATGCGGTCGAGCAGGTCGTCGGGGAGATACGCCGACGGGTCGAAGTCGGTCATGCCAGAGCCTCCAGGAGCTGTCGGATGGATTCCTCCGGGCGGTCGCGATGCACCGAGTGACCGGCGCCGGCCACGACCGACAGGGAGATTCGGGGGTTGCTCGCGAGCACCTCGTCGGCGAGGACCCCGGTGAAGATGCTGGAGACGGCGGGATCGCCGCCGATCACGTGCGTGGGCACGGTCAGGCGGGCCGCGTGCGCACGGACGTCCCACGGCTGGTTCTGTGCGCTCGTCTGCTCGACCGCCCACGCGCTCGCCCGCCGGACGGCGTCGACCTTGAGCTCCTGGTCCTGCGGGTGCCAGTGCGGGTGCTCCTGCCGCACCGCGTCGAGGCGGTTGTCGGCGAAGGCGCGTTCCTGGCTGCGGCGGACGTCGGCCGCGTCCTGCTGGACGACATGGATCGCGGGATCGATGAGGACGAGGCGTCGTGTCCAGTCCGCGTCGTCCGCGGCGGCCACCGTCCCGGCGGCGCCGCCGAGCGAGTGTCCGACGACGGCATCCCAGGCGCCCGCACCGGGAGGGCGCGTGGCGGCGAGGTCCGCGGCGTACGCTGCGACGGAGTAGTCGAGCGTGCGCGGGGCGTCTCCGTGGCCGCGCAGGTCCACCGCCGTCGCGTGCCAGCCGGCCGCTGCGAGGGCGTCGCCGAGCCGCCACATGAGCGCGCCGGACGATCCCAGACCGTGCACGAGGAGGGCGCGTCGCGGCGCAGCGACATCGCCCCAGCTCAGGCGGGGGAGGGTGACGGGAGCGGGCATGGCACCAGCCTACGACCGCGCCGGGGCGTGGCGGGCGGCGTCAGCGCGCGGGCTCCAGGGGCGGCAGGTCGGCCGCGATGCGGAGCACCCGCGCGGCGGCCTCGTGTCCGGCGGCCAGGCGGGTCTCGAGGTCGGCGCCGTCGAGCGTCGCGGCGAGGAACCCGGACGCGAAGGCGTCGCCGGCACCGACGGGCTCGACGACGTCGACCACCGGCGCGGGAACGAACACCGGATCCGCGTCGCCCGCGAACGCCGTCGCGCCGACGTCGCCGTCCTTGACGACGAGGAGACCGCAGTGCGGGAGGTGGGCGCGGATCTCCGCTGCCGTGGCGGTGCCCCAGATGCGCTCGGCCTCGTCGCGGCCGACGAAGGCGATGTCGGCGGCGTCGGCCAGACGAGCCAGCGTGGCGGCCGCCTCCTCCGGACTCCACAGCGCCCGGCGGTCGTTGACATCGAACGAGACGACGGCTCCGGCGGTGCGCGCGTCGGCGAAGAGCTGGTCGACCATCGCCAGGCACGTCGCGGACAGCGCCGGGGTGATGCCCGTGGTGTGCACGATGCGCACGCCGGCGAGCTGCGCGGGGGACAGGAACCCCGGTGCCATGCGCGAGGCGGCCGAGCCGCGGCGGTAGTAGTAGACGGCCGACGACTCCACGCCGGGATCCTTGAACATCACACCGGTCGGTGCCTCGGCGTCGAGCTCGGTCCACAACTCGACGCGACGCCGTTCCAGCTCGGCGGTGAGACGTCGGCCGAGGGGATCGTCGCCGAGGCGGGAGGCCCAGACGGCGCGGTGGCCCGCGGCCGCCACGCCGACCGCGACGTTCGCCTCCGCGCCCGCGTGCGTGATCGACGCCGTGTCGGCGGACGCGAGGTCGGCGCCGGTGGGCGTGATCAGCGCCATCGACTCGCCGACGCACACGATCGCGGGGGAGGAGGACGGGACGGAGGGGCTCATGAGGGGGTGACCGCCAGGGGCTCGGTGTCGGGATGGGGGCTCGCGTCGCGGTGACGCAGATCGGGGAAGGAGCGCACGAACACGATCGAGACGAGCAGTCCGACGCCCGCGAAGATGGTGGCGGCCAGGTAGGCGCCGCGCCAGTCGGCGACGTCGACGAGGAAGCCGGCGACCGCCGATCCGGCTGCGGCGCCGATGAGCTGTCCGGTGCCCGCCCAGCCGAAGGCCTCGGCGGTCTCGCTGAACTTCACGCTGGCCGTGGTGATGGCGAACAGCACCGCGAGGGCGGGAGCGATGCCGATGCCGGCGAGGATGAGCGTGCCGCCCAGCCAGAAGACGTTGAGCATCACCATCGTGAGGGCCAGGCCCACGGTGACGATGAGCAGGCGGCGCGCCATGGCCCACGGGCCGATCGGGATGTGGCCGAAGGCGAGACCGCCGGCCAGGCTGCCGGCGGAGAAGACGGCGAGGATGAGGCCCGCCGCGAGGCTGCCGTGTTCGAACGTCGCGACCACGCCGACCTCGACCGCCGAGCAGGCGCCGATGAGGAGGAAGCCGATGACCGTCGCGAGGAGCACGGGCGGCTTGAGGACGACCTTGCCCAGCGCATTGCGGCTGCGGGGGATGCGCACGCGGCCGACCTCGGGGGAGAGGATGAACCACGCGCCGCCGGCGACGAGGACGATCGCCACCAGGAGCAGACCCTCCATGGTGCCGACCTGGGTGGAGACGAGGGTGATGACCACCGGGGCCAGCACCCAGATGATCTCCTGCAGGGACGCGTCGAGGGAGAACAGCGGCGTGAGCTGGCCGGCATTCACGAGCTTGGGGTAGATCGTGCGGACGGCCGCCTGCACGGGCGGGGTCGACAGGCCGGCGATCATGCCGAGAGCCATGTAGCCGGGGACGGAGAGCGGCAGCAGCCCGAGACCGAGCACGGCGATCACGCAGACGGACAGGGTGAGGGTCAGCACCCGCCGCATGCCCCAGGCGCCCATCCACCGGCTGGTGATGGGGCCGGCGACCGCCTGGCCGACGCTGGTCGCGGCGAGCACGAGGCCCGCCGATCCGTACGATCCGGTCTGCTGCTCGACGTGCAGCAGGATCGCCAAGGACATCATCCCGTTGGGGAAGCGCGCGGTGAGCTGGGCGGCGATCATGCGGCCCACTCCCGGCGTGCGAAGAAGATCCCGATAGCCCGCCACTCGACAACGGTACCGGGCGGCGGCGACGTCGGAGGGACGGGCCGGTGACCGACACGCCGCGACACGCCGTGGACACGCCGACGGGCGAATTCCACAGGCCTGGGGATGTCGGAAGCCCCTCCTAGGGTGCCCCCTGTGGATGGATCTCTCACAGGCTCCTCCCAGCCGCGATTTCCCGCGGGTCGACGACCCCGGGAGAGGGGGTCCGCCTGTGGAAGAAACGGTGGACAACCTGTGTTGTATCTGTAGAGAGCGGTGGAAAAACTACACGGATGTAACTACTACCCCTTGTGGTCGCACCGAATGTCCGTCCCTATATGTAGTATTGAGATCCCGGCGGAGGTCTGCCGGAGAAACCAGAGATTTGAGGGGTTCAGATGTCGATCACGGTGTACACCAAGCCTTCCTGCGTCCAGTGCAACGCGACCTACCGTGCCCTGGATGCCAAGGGCATCGAGTACGAGATCCACGACCTGTCGGAGGACCCGACGGCCCTGGAGCAGGTCAAGGCGCTCGGCTACATGCAGGCGCCGGTCGTCGTCACGGACGAGGACCACTGGTCGGGCTTCCGTCCCGACAAGATCGACGAGCTCGCGTCCCGCCTGGCGTGAGCCTTCGGCGTCGCTCAGGGACCGGGGTGAATCATGCACCTAGTCGCGACCGCAGCGCCGCTCCTGGTCTACTTCTCGAGCGTGTCGGGTAACACCGCGCGCTTCATCGAGAAGCTCGGGCTTCCCGCCCGACGCATCCCCCTCCACCGGAACGAAGAGGACCTCGTCGTCGACGAGCCCTTCGTGCTGGTCACCCCCACCTACGGCGGGGGCGTCGGGCGCGGGGTCGAGAAGGGGGCCGTGCCCAAGCAGGTGATCCGGTTCCTCAACGACGAGCGCAACCGGCGCCACATCCGCGGGGTCATCTCCGCGGGCAACACCAACTTCGGCGACGCGTTCTGCCTCGCCGGCGACATCATCAGCCGCAAGTGCCACGTGCCTCACTTGTATCGGCTCGAGATCTTCGGCACACAGGACGACGTGGATCGCGTGAGCGACGGATTGGAACGACGGTGGAATCTTCAGTGACCGAGACAGTGGCATTCAAGGTGAACCCCGCGTACGAGGGCCTGGACTACCACGCGCTCAACGCGATGCTGAACCTGTACGACGCGAACGGGAAGATCCAGTTCGACGCCGACAAGCGCGCCGCGCGGGAGTACTTCCTGCAGCACGTGAACCAGAACACGGTGTTCTTCCACTCGCTCAAGGAGCGCTTGGACTACCTCGTGGAGAAGGAGTACTACGAGGGCGCCGTCATCGAGAAGTACTCGTTCGACTTCGTGCAGAAGCTCAACGACCTCGCCTACTCGAAGAAGTTCCGCTTCGAGACGTTCCTGGGTGCCTTCAAGTACTACACGAGCTACACGCTGAAGACGTTCGACGGCAAGCGCTACCTCGAGCGCTTCGAGGACCGCGTCGTGATGACCGCGCTCGCCCTGGCCGACGGCGACGAGAAGCTCGCCGTGAACCTCGTCGAGGAGATCATCTCCGGTCGCTTCCAGCCGGCCACCCCGACCTTCCTCAACGCGGGCAAGGCCCAGCGCGGCGAGCTCGTCAGCTGCTTCCTGCTGCGCATCGAGGACAACATGGAGTCGATCGCCCGCGGCATCAACTCCGCCCTGCAGCTCTCGAAGCGCGGCGGCGGCGTGGCCCTGCTGCTGTCGAACATCCGCGAGGCGGGCGCCCCGATCAAGCAGATCGAGAACCAGTCCTCGGGCATCATCCCCGTCATGAAGCTCCTCGAAGACAGCTTCAGCTACGCCAACCAGCTCGGCGCGCGTCAGGGTGCCGGTGCGGTGTACCTCAACGCCCACCACCCCGACATCATGCGCTTCCTCGACACGAAGCGCGAGAACGCGGACGAGAAGATCCGCATCAAGACGCTGTCGCTCGGTGTCGTGGTGCCGGACATCACGTTCGAGCTCGCCAAGAACGACGAGGACATGTACCTGTTCTCGCCGTACGACGTGGAGAAGGTCTACGGCGTCCCGTTCGGCGACATCTCGGTCACCGAGAAGTACCGCGAGATGGTCGACGACCCGCGCATCAAGAAGACCAAGATCAACGCCCGCGAGTTCTTCCAGACCGTCGCCGAGATCCAGTTCGAGTCCGGCTACCCGTACGTCATGTTCGAGGACACGGTCAACAAGGCCAACCCCATCAAGGGGCGCATCAACATGTCGAACCTCTGCAGCGAGATCCTGCAGGTGAACACGCCGACCACCTACAACGACGACCTGTCGTACAAGGAGATCGGCAAGGACATCTCCTGCAACCTCGGCTCGATGAACATCGCGCTGTCGATGGACGCCGACGACCTCGGCCAGACGGTCGAGACCGCGATCCGCGCGCTCACCGCGGTCAGCGACCAGAGCCACATCCGCTCGGTCCGCTCGATCGAGGACGGCAACGACCGGTCGCACGCGATCGGCCTGGGTCAGATGAACCTGCACGGCTACCTCGCCCGCGAGCACGTCTTCTACGGCTCGGAGGAGGGTGTCGACTTCACGAACATCTACTTCTACACCGTGCTGTTCCACGCGCTGCGCGCCTCGAACCAGCTCGCGATCGAGCGCGGCACGGCGTTCGACGGATTCGCCGACTCGACCTACGCGTCCGGCGAGTTCTTCGACAAGTACATCGACCGCGCCTGGGTCCCGGAGACCGAGAAGGTCAAGGAGCTCTTCGCGGGCAAGCACATCCCGACGCAGGAGGACTGGGTCCAGCTCAAGGCGTCGATCCAGGAGCACGGCATCTACAACCAGAACCTGCAGGCCGTGCCGCCGACGGGCTCGATCTCCTACATCAACAACTCGACCTCCTCGATCCACCCGATCGCCTCGAAGATCGAGATCCGCAAGGAAGGCAAGCTCGGTCGCGTCTACTACCCGGCGGCGTTCATGACGAACGACAACCTGGAGTACTACCAGGACGCGTACGAGATCGGCTACGAGAAGGTCATCGACACCTACGCCGCGGCCACGCAGCACGTCGACCAGGGCCTGTCGCTGACGCTGTTCTTCAAGGACACCGCCACCACGCGTGACATCAACAAGGCCCAGATCTACGCATGGCGCAAGGGCATCAAGACGATCTACTACATCCGTCTGCGTCAGCTGGCGCTCGAGGGCACCGACATGACCGAGTGCGTCTCGTGCATGCTCTGACACTTCGACAGGCTCAGTGACCCAGGAACTAGGACAAGAATGACTCCTCACTCCCCGCTCAAGCTGGTCTCCAGCGTGCAGGCGATCAACTGGAACCGCATCCAGGACGACAAGGACCTCGAGGTCTGGAACCGTCTGGTGAACAACTTCTGGCTGCCGGAGAAGGTGCCGCTGTCGAACGACGTGCAGTCGTGGAACACGCTCACCCCCGACGAGCAGCTGCTCACCATGCGGGTGTTCACCGGGCTCACGCTCCTCGACACGATCCAGGGCACCGTCGGCGCGGTGTCGCTGATCCCCGACGCGATCACGCCTCACGAGGAGGCCGTCTACACGAACATCGCGTTCATGGAGTCGGTGCACGCGAAGAGCTACTCCTCGATCTTCTCGACGCTCGCGTCGACGAAGGAGATCGACGAGGCGTTCCGCTGGTCCACGGAGAATGTGAACCTTCAGAAGAAGGCGCAGATCATCATGGACTACTACCAGGGAGACGACCCGCTCAAGCGCAAGGTCGCCTCGACGCTGCTGGAGTCTTTCCTGTTCTACTCGGGCTTCTACCTCCCGATCTACTGGTCCTCGAAGGCGAAGCTGACGAACACGGCCGACCTCATCCGCCTCATCATCCGCGACGAGGCCGTGCACGGGTACTACATCGGCTACAAGTTCCAGCGCGGACTCGAGACGGCCGACCAGGCGCGCAAGGACGAGCTCAAGGACTACACGTTCTCGCTGCTCTACGAGCTCTACGACAACGAGGTGCAGTACACGCAGGACCTCTACGACGGCGTCGGGCTGACCGAGGACGTCAAGAAGTTCCTGCACTACAACGCCAACAAGGCCCTCATGAACCTGGGCTACGAGGCGATGTTCCCCTCCAGCGTCACCAACGTGAACCCGGCGATCCTGTCGGCGCTCTCCCCGAACGCGGACGAGAACCACGACTTCTTCTCCGGCTCGGGCTCCTCCTACGTCATCGGCAAGGCCGAGGCCACGGAAGACGACGACTGGGACTTCTGAGTCCTGCGCGGCGGGACGCAAGCAGAGTAATGCGTCCGACTCCGGCCGACCCGACCCTCGGGCTGGCCGGAGGCGCCGTCGGGTGACCCACCGTGAGCCTGACGATCGCGGTCCGGTCGTCCGCTGTCAGCGCTCAGACGGAACGGTCGGGCTACGGCACGTACTCGCCCGATGTGTAGTCGGCGACGAGCTTCAAGGTGCCCGCTGACGGCCGCGCGGACACCCACACAGTGCGCGGATCCCACAGGTTCCCAGGCACCGACAGTTGCGGCGTCGCCCCCATCTCCGCGGCGAGTTGTTCCGGGGTCATGCCGTCGGGTGGGCGAACGGTGAACGTCACCGAGCAGCCGCCGCTTCCGCAGCCTTCGCTCTGGCCGACCACCTGCGCGCCGGCAGGGAGGGGCACGGCTGACAGGGGAGGAGTGTCGCCCTCGTCCGCCATCATGAACAGCCAGCCCAGCCGTGCGAGGTAGAACACGATGAGGAGAGCTGCGGCGACGGTCAGGCCGACTCGGATCCTGCGGCGCCGCGTCGAACCCTTCTCCGGAGTGTGGTCGGCTATCGGAGCGGGTTCCATGGCGTGAGCATACCCATCGCCCCTTGAAGATCCATCCGCCGCAGACCGAGCATGACGTAGGCCGGCCTCCTTCGCAGGAGAGAGATGACGACCGTCATCGCGGTCGCGCTCGCCGCGATTCGCAAGACTATTCTGTGGCGCTGTGCTGCGCAGTAGCGTGGCGGATGTGAACACGGTTCTGGATGTCAGCGGGGAGATGTTCGACGTACGCGAATCAGGACCTTCAGATGGGGTGCACGCCTACCATTTCACGTGGACCAACGGGCCCGAAGACGGTACGTACGGTTTCTCGCTCGGAGGTAGCAATCTCACAGCCGAGCAGCTGGAACGAGCGGCCCGGAGTTTTGTTCAGTCGTTCTTTGCGCCGGACGGCCTCGGTGCTTCCGACTTCCCCTCCTTCATGGAAGGTCGAAGATCATCGCAATGACCCGGGTCGCGGGTCTCTTCCTTCCGGCGGCTATCGGGTAGACCTCAGCGTGCGCTCAGGACGAAGGCCAGAACCGCTCCCAAAACGGTGCCCGCGAGCATCGCGGCGGCGGTCCAGCCGACGATGCGGCCTCGGGCGACCTCGCGTTTCGTCGCGTACACGCCCGCGCCGAGGCCACCCGCCGTCGCTGCCGCCATCGTCACGCCGGCGACGAGCGCCTGGACCCCGTAGTCCGGCGTCGGCGGAGCAGGATCGACGAGCGGAGTCGAAAAACGGTAGGTCATGACGAGGCCGAGAGTGATGAGCGAGACGGCGGTCATCGCTGCAATCAACCACCACGCTGTCGATTTACGCATCAGTCACCCGCGCTCGCGCGTCGATTCCGGTCGCGGAGTCGCTCGCGTCAGTCGCCGTCCCCGAGCACAGGGACGCCCCAGATCCGTGCCGCATCGGAGATGAGGCGATCCATGCCGGCCGGTGACTCTCGGCGAAGCGGCGCGTCGTCCCTGGTCACCGGGACCGGGATCGCGACCTGTCCCGCATCCTGCGAGACCACGATCACCAGGGTCGGATAGAGGAAGGCGCCCTCCTGGATGCCGCCCCTCGTCACGCCCTGGATCCGGTCCCGGGGAACGCCGTAGGCCGTGAGGAGACGCGCTCCGCCGCGGACCAGCCGAAAGCCCGAGGGCTCGATGACCCCGGTGGGGCTCGCCGTGAGCAGGCCGCGCGGTGCGGCGCCGAGTCCGAGAAGGGGGATCGTGCGCGAGAGGTACGCGGCCACGCCGTTGAGGGCGTAGGAGCCGAAGATCCGTGCCTGCGGCTCACGCTCCCGCAGCGCTCGCCGCTGGGCGCGCTGCAGTCGTCGGATGCGTCCGAGCACGATCCAGATGATCAGACCGGCGAGTGTCACCCCAGCGCCGAACACGAGCGAGGTCGCGACGGGCGGCTCGCCGTCCAGCAGGGGGCGCACGAGTGCGCCCCAGACGAAGAACGCCGCCACTGCGGCAGCTATCGCGAGCATCAGTCTGTTGGCGGGCGGGTTCTGGCGCACGAGATCAGCCGCCCCACAGGAACGCGGCGGCGGGAAGGAGCGCCAGGACGCCGAGCACGGCTCCGACGGCGGGCCACGCATACCCTCCGCCGTCGGCGCGGGCGAAGACGAGCCCGATCACGCCGAGGAGGAGGGCGATGCCACCGAAGAGGACCGCGAGCGGCAGCGTGAGGAACACCAGCCATCCGTAGTTCGGGTCCGCCGTCCCCGCCAGGACGAAGACGATCGCGGTCGGCAGGATCCCGACGACCGCCACGGCGGCGGAGGCGACTCCGCATCCGAAGGCTCGGCGACGGGGCAACGGAGGGATCTGAGTCACCCCGCGATCCTAGCGATCACGCGACTCGGCGAGGGCGAGCCCCGGCCGCTCGCGGAGGAAGCCCTTCCTTTCCGCATCGGTTTCGGCTGGACTGTGCGCATCGGTGTCGACCAATCGGAGGGTGGGACAGATGTACCGCAGCAATGGGAACTACGAAGCATTCGCACGACCCCGGAAGCCGGAGGGGGCCGACGACAAGACGGTCTGGCTGGTCGGCGGCGGTCTCGCCGCGATGGCGGCCGCGATCTTCATGATCCGCGACGGGCAGGTCGCGGGGGAGCGGATCACGATCCTCGAGGAGCTGGGGCTGCCCGGCGGCGCGCTGGACGGGATCAAGTACCCCGAGAAGGGATTCGTCATCCGCGGCGGCCGGGAGCTGGAAGATCACATGGAGTGCCTGTGGGACATGTTCCGCTCCATCCCGTCGTTGGAGATCGAGGGTGCCAGCGTGCTCGACGAGTTCTACTGGCTCAACAAGGACGACCCCAACGTCTCCCTGTGCCGGGTGACCGAGAAGCAGGGGCAGGACGCGCATACGGACAAGCTCTTCACCCTCTCGGAGAAGGCGCAGAAGGAGATCGTCGCCGTCATCCTCGCCACCCGCGAGGAGATGGAGGGCAAGCGGATCGACGAGGTGTTCGGCGACGACTTCCTCGGCAGCAACTTCTGGCTGTACTGGCGGACCATGTTCGCGTTCGAGGAGTGGCACTCGGCGCTGGAGATGAAGCTGTATCTGCACCGCTTCATGCACCACATCGGCGGGTTGCCCGACCTCTCCGCGTTGAAGTTCACGAAGTACAACCAGTACGAGTCGCTCGTGCTGCCGATGCGGAAGTTCCTCGACGACCACGGCGTGCAGTTCCGGTTCCATCACACCGTGACCGACATCCAGTTCGACATCGAGGACGGTCGCATCCAGGCGACGCGCATCGACTGGATCGCCGACGGCGAGCCCGGCGGCGTCGACCTCGGTCCGGACGACCTGTGTCTGGCGACGATCGGGTCGCTGACGGAGAACTCCGGCAACGGCGACCAGCACACCGCTCCGGAGCTGAAGACCGGCCCGGCCCCGGCCTGGGACCTCTGGAAGCGGATCGCCGCGAAGTCGCCCGCGTTCGGGCGGCCGGAGGTGTTCTGCAGCGACATCGACAAGACGAAGTGGGAATCCGCCACGGTCACCACCGTCGACGAGCGCATCCCGAAGTACATCGAGAAGATCTGCAAGCGCGACCCCTTCAGCGGCAAGGTCGTCACGGGCGGGATCGTCACCGCCAAGGACTCGGCCTGGCTGATGAGCTGGACGGTGAACCGGCAACCGCACTTCAAGGCGCAGAAGCCGAACGAGATCGTGGTCTGGGTGTACGGACTCTTCGTCGAGACGCCGGGCGACTACGTCAAGAAGCCGATGCAGGAGTGCACGGGCGAGGAGATCGCGCAGGAGTGGCTCTATCACCTCGGTGTGCCGGTGGAGGACATCGCCGAGCTCGCCGCGTCGGCGGCCAAGACGGTCCCGGTGATGATGCCGTACGTGACCTCCTTCTTCATGCCGCGCCGGGCCGGCGACCGTCCGCAGGTGGTCCCGGAGGGAAGCGTCAACTTCGCCTTCCTCGGACAGTTCGCCGAGACGACGCGCGACACGATCTTCACCACCGAGTACTCCGTGCGCACGGCGATGGAGGCCACGTATCAGCTGCTCGACGTGGAACGCGGCGTGCCGGAGGTCTTCAACTCGACCTACGACATCCGCTACCTCCTCAAGGCGACCGCGCGGCTGCGCGACGGCGAGGCCGTCCACATCCCCGGCCCGAACTTCCTCCAGGGGCGTCTCCTTGACAAGCTCGACAACACGCAGATGGGAGAGCTGCTGACGGACTTCGGGCTCATCCCCGCGCACGGCGCCACGGTGCCGCGCCCGCGGGACGACGATGCGATCGCGTGAGCATGCGCTCGACGAGACCGATGCCCGGGAACCCGTGGCCGCACGACATGACCCTCACCGTCGAGGACCGTCCGCACACGCTGCTGGAGCTCCTCTGGATCCGCGAGGCGCACGGGCTGGTTCCCACCGATGACGCGCTCCCGCCGCCGCTGGTCGATCGACCGGCGGCGGCCGCGCGGCGCGTGGACGAGGAGACCCGGGCGCGCTGGACGGAGGGCTGGCCCCGCATCTGGGGCGACGCGGTCGCGCACGCCGCGACCGACCCCGACCCGGCGCTGCTCGACCGCGCCGTCGCCACGACGCTGAGTCCCGCCGAACGGGAGACGCTGCTCGGGCGGATCGTCGGGCCCACAGCGCGGGACGCGTTCGGGGTGGAGGTGTCCGATGATGCGGCGTACCGCGCGTGGGAGCGGCGCGGTTCCGAGGCACATCTCGCGACGCACCTCACGACGATCGCGGACAGCCCCGAACGCCGCGACGTCGCCACCCTGGCCGACGCGTGGCGGCGCGGCCTCGCAAGGGTGGTGACGCTGCCCTGCCGGGGGACGTACGTCCGGCAGATCGGACCGCACGCGCTCCTGGTCACCGATGAGGTGCGGAGCGACGCCGCCGCGTACCGCGCGGCGCTGGAGTCGTTCGGTCGAGGTCCCTCGGAGCGCCCGTCGAGGGCGTGACGCCCCGCGGGTCGAGTCAGAGGACGAGCGGGAGGAACGACACGATCAGGCCGAGGGCACCGACCGCGGCGAAGACGACCCCGACAGTCCGCAGGACCCGGCGCAGATGCGGCGGCTCACCGATCCGGATGCGAGCCGGGTCGTTCGAGCTGTGGAACCCGTCGAGCCATCCATCGGTGGTGGCCGTGGGCTCGCGGCGGCGCAGCGGTCGCTCGTGGAAGTCGCCGCCGGCGAACCAGCGAGCGGTGGGGCGGCCGTCCCTATCGATCACGGCGATCTCGACGGGGATCCACTGCCCCTCGACGAGCCGGATCAGCAGGGCCACGATGAGGAACGGGATTCCGACGCCGAGGCCGATCCAGGACAGCACCTCGCCGACGACGGAGAGGGTGTCCACGAGCTGCACGACTCCATCGTAGAGAGAGGAACCGGTGGGAGAGTCACGCCGTCGGACGGGATCGCGGGCGGTGGGCCTGCTCCAGGTTCCTCCGAAGCCGGTCGCGGCTCTGTCCGTCGACGGACATCGCCCACATCGGGGTTCCGGGGGCGCTGCGCCAGGACGCGGCGAGCGGGCTGTCGTCGACGGTGTCGAAGCCGAGCTCGTCGTAGAGCTTCGTGACGAATGCGACGGCGTCGGCGTGTCGCTCGAGACGACCAGAGCCGTCCGATCAGCGGCTCCCCTCGGCCGCGCGAGCCTCACCAGGGCCGGCACGGAGTCCTGCGGCGTCCGCGCGGGAACACGGCCGTGGAACTGGATGTGGCTGAACTCCCGGGCTCGGGGCACACCCGACCCCGCGGGAGCACGCCCTGGCGCGGGCGCTGCGCCTGGACGCAGACCACGTCGCTCACCTGAGAGCGCTCGCCGCAGAGCCGCCCGCCGTGGGGGCCTCGTCGTCGGACGACGTGCTGCCGCAGACGGCGCTCGACCTCATCGAGGCTCTGGACCAGCCCGCCTTCCTCGAAGACGCCGGTCTCACCGTCCTCGCCGCGAATGCCGCGGCCCGCGACCTCAACCCGCGCCTGCGGCCGGGCCGCAATCGGCTCCGCGACCTGTACCTCGATCCTCAGGAGCGCCATGCACCCGGCTTGGGAGGGAGTCGCTGCGTGCATGACTGCCGGCCTCCGGTACGCGATGGGCGCAGGGGACGACGCGCGGCTCCACGCGCTGGCCGCGGAGCTCTCCGGGGCCAGCGCGACGTTCCGACGGATCTGGGCGCGACACGACGTTCGTGCGCAGCGCGGCGCCGTCGTCCGCCTCACCCACGCGGAACGGGGCGAGCAGATCTTCACCCGCGAGCAGCTCCGCCTGAACGGGACGGACGGGCTCGCGCTGGTCATCTACTCTCCCCGCGCATCGTCCGTGGGGACGACCGCCGCCATGCGCCAGACCGGCGGCGCACCGTCGGCATCGGTGAGGGCAGTCGTCCGGAATCCGTGACGCTCGTAGAGGCGCACGTTGCGCGCATCCGAGGTGTCCAGCACCACGGGTCCGCCGCCACGGCGAGCGACCTCGTCGAGTGCGAAGCGGAGGAGGTGCGAGGCGATCCCGCGTCCCTGTCGGCCAGGGTGCACGCCCAGGGTCTCGAGCCGCCACGCGCCTGCGGGGGAGGGGGTCTGGTCGACGCGGTCGAGGCGGTCGCCGTGCAGCGCGACCACCTGCGCGATGAAGGCGGCCTCCGGTTCCGCGGCGTCCGGGCGGAGAAGCGCGATGGTGCCCGCGCCCTCACCGGCGACCGCGACGATCCCCTGGTCGTGCGCGTACCCGAGGTACAGGCGCTGCAGGGCCGCGAGCCGCGCGTCGTAGTCGTCCTCGGGGATCACGTGCCGGGTCCAGGGGTAGTCGCGGAAAGCGGCGGCGAGCGTCTCCGCACAGGTCGCCAGATCCTCGCCACGGGCGAGGCGCACATCGACCTCCGTGTCGTCGTTCATTCCGGTGTCCTCTCGGTGGTGGCCCCCGCGTCGATGATCGCCTGAAGCGTGGCGAGGTGCCGGGCGAAGGCGGCGCGGCCGGCGTCCGTGATGCCGACCCAGGTGCGTGTGCGGCGACCGGAGGCCTCTTTCCGTACGGTGACGAGGCCGGCGTCGGCGAGCGCGGTGAGCGCCTGCGACAGCGTGGAGTCGCTGACCTCGAGGAGGTCGGCGAGGAATCGGAAGTCGACGTCCTCCAGGTTGCGCAGGGCGGCCAGCAGGGAGAACCTCACCGGGGAGTGGATGAGGGCGTCGATCTCCCGGCGGGGGTGACTCATCGACGGGAGCTCGCGAACACGCAGGCGAGGATCGGGGCGACCGCCACGACGCCGGCGAGCACCCACCACCAGGGGGAGGATGCCCCGACCAGCTGGAGCGCCGGATCGAACATGAGGGTGTACAGCGCGAACCACGTGCACAGGGCGATCCCCATGTTGCGGAACCCGTTCCGGGGGACGGAGCGGCGGTAGCGGACCGCGATCATCCAGATCGAGATCGTCACGAGGGCGAAGGGTGCGAACGCCTTCCAGTACGGGACATCGGCGACGTCGATCGAGAGGGTGAACGCCAGGGCGTAGGTCGCCTGCGCGATGACGAAGATCCGGAACCAGCGCGTCGCGCGCCGGGCCTCGCGGCCGATCCGCTCGGTGTCGGCGAGCTGCTGGGCCGCCTCTTCCACGGTGTACTGCTTGTCGATCATGAAAGCACTTTATCAGGCCTAAAGTGAAAAGAGGCGACGGCCGCCGCTCAGCGCCGCACACCCTCCGCCTCGCCGAGTCGCGCGAGCTCGGCCGCGGTCGGCGCCCCCTCCCAGTCGCCGGACGACAAGCACGCGAAGGCCCCCGCGGCCACCGCCCGCTGCACCCGCTCCGCGAGAGTCGCCTCCGCGGGCCGCAGGCTCAGGTACCCCGCCACGAAGGCGTCCCCGGCACCCACCGTGTCCACGGCGTCGACTGCCACGGCCGGCAGGTCGAGGCGGTCGCGGCCGTCGTCCGCGAAGGCCCCGGCCGCGCCGCGCTTGATGACGACCTCTCGCGGACCGAGGGTGCGCAGGCGCTCCGCGAGCTCACCCGGCGTCCCCGCGCCGACCAGGATGGCGGCTTCCCCCTCGCCCGCGAACAGCACATCGGCGGCCGCGGCGAGGTCACGGTAGGCGGCGCGCGCGTCCCGGCCGCGCCAGAGCGCGGCGCGATGGTTGACATCGAACGAGACGCGGGCGCCGGCCGCCCGGGCCCGCCGCGCGGTGTCCTTCGCGCAGGCGAAGGAGTCGGGGCCGAGCCCGGCGAGGATCCCGGTGAGGTGGACGACGTCCGCGGTGGCCAGGAGCGCGTCCGGGACGTCCGCCGGTGCGAGCCCGGAGGCGGCGCTCCCCGCGCGCCAGAAGGTCACCGTGGCCATCCCCGTGGTCCGTCGGTGCTTGTGCATGATCCCCGTCGGGCGGTCGCTGCGGCGAGGAGCATGGACCGTCACGCCCTCCGCCCGCAGCTCGCGCGCGATGAGATCGCCGAGTGGATCGTCGCCCAAGAGGCTGACCCAGCTCGCGCGTGCTCCCAGGCGCGCCAGCCCGATCGCGACGTTGCTCTCCGCGCCGCCGAAGCTCAACGTGTGCGCCCGCGCGGAGTCGAGGGGGCCGGGCCGGTCGTTCGTGACCACACCCATCGCCTCGCCGACCGTGACGACGTGGAGCGGTGGGGGGTCACGCGCCGCGTCCCCGGGCGACGGCCGCGAGCGCCTGCTCGGCGCGATCGCGAAGGGCGACGAGACTGCCGCCGGCGAACGCATCCCCCAGGAGCGGGCCGCCCAGGCTCACCGCGATGCAGCCGGCGGCGATCCACGCGGGGATCTCGTCCAGCGCGATGCCGCCCGAGGGCAGCGTTCGCACGTCCGGGAAGGGTCCGCGCAGTTGCCCGATGTAGTCGGGGCCCACGGTCGCGGCCGGGAAGATCTTCACCGCCGCCGCGCCGAGTCGCCACGCGGCGTCCACCTCGGTCGGCGTCATCGCGCCCGGGTAGACCGGCACCTCCCCGGCGGCGGCCGCCTCCGCCACGCCGGGCATGATCCCCGGCGAGACAAGGAAACGGGCGCCGGCGTCGATCGCGGCACGCGCCTCGTGCTCCTCCCGGACCGTCCCCACGCCGATCTCCACCTCACCCGCCGCTGCGATGAGTCGGGGCAGGGTGGCGATCGTGCCCGGGGTCGTCAGGGTCAGCTCGATGCAGCGGACGCCGCTCTCGGCGAGGGTCCGCACCACCGGTTCGTACAGGCTCGCATCGGGTGCGCGGAGCACGGCCAGCACGCCGGTGCGGGTGAGGGTGTCGGACGGGGTGGGGCGCATGATGGTCTCCTGCGGTCGGTCGCGCGGGGCGGTCAGGGGGTCGCGGTGGCGAATCCAGGGCGGGTGCCGTAGCGGCCGAGGGTGTCCTCGTCGAGGGTCACCCCGAGTCCGGGCGTCGCGGGGATGTCGAGGCGGCCCTCGGCGTCCAGCGTCCAGCCGCCGTGGATGAGGTCGTCGACGTAGGCCGAGCCCGTCTTGTACTCGACGAGGTCGGTGGCGGAGAGGGCGGAGGCCAGCTGCAGGTCGGCCGCGAGCCCGATGCCGGTGTTCCAGCCGTGCGGGATGAGCCGGATGCCGCGGTCCTGCGCCGCCCACCCGATCCGGCGGGACTCGCTCAGTCCGCCGCCCTTCGTCGTGTCAGGCTGCACGATGTCGAACGCGTGCCGGTCGAGGTAGGGCTGGAAGCTCTGGCGGCGGGTGAGCACCTCTCCGCCCGAGATGCGGACGGGGGACGTCGCGCGGAGCTCCGCGAAGCCGTCGATGTCGTCCGGGGCGAGCGCCTCTTCGAACCAGGCGACGTCGTAGTCGGCGAGCATCCGGGCGGTCCGCTTCGCCCAGGCCCTGTCGCCCGGGAAGAAGGCCTCGGATCCGCCGGCGTCGACGGCCAGCAGTCGATCGCCGACCGCGGCCCGTGCGGCGGCGACGGTGGCCTCGTCGGTCGCCGCGTCCACGCGGCCGAACTTCCACCAGCCGATCTTGAAGGCGGAGAAGCCGGTCGCGACGAGCGCCTCGAGATTCTCGGTCATCGGGCCGGCCTCGTCCATGAGGACCGACGCGTACGGGCGGACGCGGTCGCGGTGGCGCCCGCCGAGGAGTCGTCCGACGGGCTGGGAGGCCGCCTGGCCGGCGATGTCCCACAGGGCGATGTCGATGGCGCTCGTCGCGTGGGTGAGGGATCCGCCGCGTCCCATCCAGAAGGCGGTCTGGTGCAGCGTCTCGGTCAGGCGCTCGACTTCCTGGGGGTTCTCGCCGATGAGGTGCGGGGAGAGCAGGTCGATGGCGCCGCGCACCAGGGCCTCCGAGGTGAAGGCGCTGCCGACGCCGACGATGCCCTCGTCGGTGTGGACCGCCACGAGAGTGTGCACGATGTCGTCGGGCTGCAGCTCGTGCGACCATCCGCCCTCGGGTGTCGCACCTCGCAGTCCGCACGTGTCGATTCGGGTGATGCGCATGAAGACCTTCCAACCGTGATGAGGGAAAGGGGGCCCCTTCCGAAACCGAAGATAGTCGATTGTCGACAACTGGGCAATCTGTGGGTAATGTCTGTTCCTGCACCCGTCAGCGGTGCGACGAGAGACCACAGCGTTGTGCACGACGGCAGCGCGAAGGCCCGAACCCGAAAGGCATCACAATGAAGTTGACGCGTATCCTCACCGGCCTCGCCGTGGCCGCGACGACCGCCCTCGCCCTCACCGCGTGCACCTCGAGCGGCGGCGCGGGAGCAGGCGGCCAGGAGAGCACCCTCACGAAAGTCCTCGAGAAGAAGACGCTCGTCGTCGGTGTGTTCGCGGACGCCCCGCCCTACGGGGTCATGAAGAGCTCGGGGGAGTACGAGGGCTTCGACATCGACGCCGCGCAGGCGCTCGCCGCCTCCCTGGGGGCGGAGATCGAGTACGTGTCCACCACGAACGCGAACCGCATCCCGCTGCTGGAGACCGGCAAGGTCGACATCGTCATCGCCGCCCTCACCAACCTCGACGAGCGTGCGCAGAAGGTGGCCATGTCCCGTCCCTACGCGGCGGAGGGCCAGGTCGTCCTGGTCCCGGCGGGGAGCGACATCTCCTCGTACGACGATCTCGCGGGCCGCAGCGTCGCCGCCACCCGCGGCAGCGTACCCGCCACCATCCTCGAGAAGCGGTTCCCGGAGGCCGACGCGAGCCTGTTCGAGGCGGTGGCCGACTCCATCCAGGCCCTGCGCAGCGGCAAGGTCGACGCCCTGATGGAGAGCAACTCCGTCGTCCAGGGCATCCTGGCCGACTCCGGCGACGAGTTCGTCGTCGTCGACGCCCCGCAGCTGAGCCCGTCCGTGGTCTCGATGGGGCTGAAGCAGGGCGACCAGCTGTGGCTGAACTACGTCGACAACTTCATCCGGAACTACAACATCAGCGACGCGGCGAACGACTCGTACAACGAGTGGCTCGGCACCGACGTCCCCGAGCTCATCAAGTAGCGACCTCCTCGGCTGCCCCGCCCCGGGTGGGGCAGCCGGAACGGACAACTCATGCAACTCTTCTTCGGGGACCTCATCCCCCATGCGCCCGAACTGCTCGCCGGCCTCGGCATCAGCATCCTCATCACCCTCGCGGCCGTGCTCATCGGGTCGCCGCTGGGCGTCGGCGTGTACCTGCTGCGCGCCTCCCGTCTCCCCGTGCTCCGCGCGATCGGCGCCGCGTACGTCGAGGTGATCCGGAACACCCCGCTGCTGCTGCAGCTGTACCTGATCTACTTCGCCCTGCCGTCGGTCGGCGTCAACTTCGATCCGATCACCGCGGGCATCCTCGCTCTCAGCGTCAACAACTCCGCGTACCTCGCGGAGATCTACCGCGCCGGTTTCGAGGCGATCCCGCAGGGGCAGATCGAGGCGGCGGACGCCCTGGGTCTCTCGCGACGGACGACGTTCCTCCATGTGCGTCTCGTGCCGGCCCTGCGCAACGTCTTGCCGTCGCTGACGAACCAGGTGATCCTGCTGTTCCTCGCGTCCTCCATCGCCGCCATCGTCGCGGTGCCCGAGCTCATGCACGTGATGATGGGCATCACGACGAGCACCTTCCGCACGATCGAGACGTTCGTCGTCGGCGGCCTGCTCTATTTCCTCGTCGCGTTCCTCATCGCGGGGGCGTCGCGTCTCCTGGAGACGCGCGGCATCCGCTGGAAGGTGGCCTGATGTTCACGTCGTTCGATCTGCCCGATCTCCTCCTCATCCTCCAGGGCGCGTTCGTGACGCTGCAGATCTGCCTTCTGGCGGTGGTCCTCGGCGGGGTGGTCGGCATCGTCTCCGGCATCCTCGCGGCGAGTCCGTTCGCCCCGCTGCGCTGGATCAGTGCGATCTGGGTGGGGGCGATCCGCGGGGTCCCCGTGCTGCTCATCATCTTCTTCGTCTACTTCGCCCTGCCCCTGATGTCGCCCGGCAGCAACGTGCCGGACTACTGGGCGGCCGTGATCGCCCTCACGATCTTCGCCTCGGCGTACATCAGCGAGATCGTCCGCGGCAGCATCCAGGCCCTCCCGCGCGGTCAGTTCGAAGCGGCGCAGGCGCTGGGCCTCTCCTGGCCGAAGCAGCTCCGGTTCGTGGTGATGCCGCAGGCAGCGCGCATCATGGTGCCGCCGGGCATCGGCTTCCTCGTCGTGCTCATCAAGGACAGTTCGCTGGTGGCCGTCATCGGCCTGATCGAGCTCACCCGGGCGGGCAATATCGTCGCCTCGCAGACCGGTCAGCCCATCCTCGCCTACCTCGTGGTGGGGGCGGTCTACTTCGTCATCTGCTTCGCCCTCTCCGTCGCCGGCCGCCGCTATGAACGCCGACTCACCATCCACGCGCGCCCGCCCCGGGTGGAGGACGCGCTCACCCCCTCCCGAGGAGACTCGAAATGATCACTGTCACCGACCTGCGGCTCAGCTTCGGCGCCACGGAGGTGCTGCACGGGATCACGTGCGACGTCGCCGAAGGCGAGGTCGTCTGCATCATCGGGGCGTCCGGCTCCGGCAAGAGCACCCTGCTGCGCTGCATGAACGGACTGGAGACGCCCAGCCACGGCAGCGTCGAAGTGAACGGGCACCTGCTCACCGCGAAGGAGCGCCGGGCCGACCTCGCCGCCGTCCGCCGCGACGTCGGCATGGTGTTCCAGCAGTTCAACCTCTTCCCGCACCTCACGGCGCGGGAGAACGTCACGCTCGCCCCGCGCAAGGTGCTCGGCATCGGGGCGTCGGAGGCCGCCGCGCGGGCCGACGCCCTGCTGGCGAAGGTCGGCCTGGCCGCCAAGGCCGACGCCTACCCCGGCAACCTGTCCGGCGGACAGGCCCAGCGCGTCGCGATCGCCCGCGCCCTCGCGATGCAGCCGCGCGTGATGCTCTTCGACGAGCCCACCTCGGCGCTGGACCCCGAGATCGTCGGCGAGGTCCTCTCCGTGATGAAGGGGCTCGCGCAGGAGGGCATGACGATGGTCGTCGTCACGCACGAGATCGGCTTCGCCCGCGAGGTCGCCGACCGCGTCATCTACATGGACGACGGGCGCATCGTCGAGAGCGGCACCCCGCAGCAGCTGCTGTCCCACGCGCAGACCGAACGGGCGCGGGCGTTCCTCGGGAAGGTGCTCTGACGTCGTGGTCGACCTCCTCATCCGCGGAGCGACCGTCATCGACGGCACCGGGGCGGAGCCGTTCCTGGCCGACGTCGGGATCGTCGGCGATCGCATCGCGGTCGTCGCGCCCGATGCCGGCATCGCCGCGGCCGCGGAGCTCGACGCGGGCGGCCTCCTCCTCACCCCGGGGCTCATCGATCCGCACAGCCACAGCGACTGGTCGATCCTGGGCAACCGCGATGCGCTGAGCACGGTGCACCAGGGGGTGACGACCGAGGTCGTGGGCAACTGCGGCGTGACGTACGCGCCGATCGCCGACGGCGACGAGGAGACCGCCCGCCGAGCCCTCGCGGCCTTCGGCTACGACGGCGAGGTGCGCTGGCGATCGTTCGCCGACCTCCTCGCCGTCGTGCACGACGGCGGCACGGCGCAGAACCTCGCCTGGTTCGTCGGGCACACGGGTCTCCGTCGCGCCGCCGAGCGGGCGGAGGGCGACCTCGTGCGCACCATGGAGCGGCATCTCCACGAGGCGCTCGACGCCGGCGCGCTCGGTTTCAGCTCCGGCCTGGAGTACGGGGCGGGGCGCAACGCCTCGACATCGGAGCTGGAGGCGCTCGCCCGTGTCGCGGGACGTCGTGACGCCATGTACGCCAGCCACATCCGCAACCGGGACACGGCGCTCGCGGAGGCCGTGGCGGAGTTCTTCCGCGTCGTCCACGCCGGGGAGCTACGCGCGCAACTGTCGCATCTGAACGTGCGACACGACACCGGCGCGCACGAGGGGGCGTGGGAGGAAGCGGTGGCCCGGCTGGAGAGCGAGCGTCGGTCCGGGGTCGACGTCCTCGCGGACATGACCCCCTATCCCGACGGCATCGGACTCGCCGCGGGACTGCTGCCCGACTGGCTGCTCTCGGCGGGGGAGGAGGCCGCGGCCGACGCCCTCCGCGACCCGGCGGTGCGTGCGCGGGTGCGTGCGGACGCCGACCGGTACTGGCGCTTCGTGCACAGGGGCCAGTGGGAACGGGTCCGGCTGGCGGTGAGCCCGGCCACCCCCGACTGGGAGGGGCTGATCCTTCCGGAGATCGCGGCGGCGAACGGGACGGACGAATGGGACGCCTACTTCGACATCATGGCGGCGTCGGGTGGCGACCTCGGAGCCGTGCAGTTCATGGGAGCGCTGTTCCATCCCGACCACGTCGCCGAGGCGGTGCGCCATGAGCGCTTCCTCCTCGGCGTGGACGGCTTCACGTCCCGTCGGGACGGCGTCCTCGGCGCCCGGACCCCGCATCCCCTGTTCTTCCACGGCTCCCAGCACTTCCTGAGCCACCATGCCCTGCGCGCGAGGACTCTCCCCCTGGAGGCGGCCGTCCACAAGATGACCGGCGCGGTCGCGCGGCACTTCCGCCTCCGCGATCGGGGCGTCGTCGCCGACGGGGCCTTCGCCGACCTGGTCCTGTGGGACCCCGAACTGCTGCGGGCGACGGACACCTTCGTCCTGCCCGAGACCTACGCCACCGCCGCCCGTCACGTCTGGGTGAACGGCACCGCGGTGGTCTCGTCGGGAGCGCGCACCGTGCACCGACCCGGAATCCGACTGGAGAGAGCCGATGTCCTCTGAATACTCATCCGCCGTCGCCGGCGCCGCGCCCGAGCGCCGCCGTCGCAGGAGCGCCGCCACGACGCCCCCGCCAGGGGAGAGCGGACGTCTCACCCCCGCTGTGACCGGGTTCGCGGTCGCGGCTGCGGTCGGCGGCTTCCTCTTCGGCTTCGACACGGCCGTCATCAACGGCGCGGTCACCGCCATCGAGAACAACCTCGGACTGGACGCCGTCGGTCTGGGCGTCGTGGTCGCCGTCACGCTCCTCGGGGCGGCGGTGGGGGCGCTCGGCGCCGGGTGGATCGCGGACCGCATCGGACGGCCCCGCACCATGCTCACCGCCGGCGTCGTCTTCTTCGTCGCCGCGATCGGGTGCGGTCTCGCGCAGGGCGTGGTCGACCTCGCGGTGTGGCGGCTCGTCACCGGCATCGCGGTCGGGTTCGCGACCGTGCTCGGCCCCCTCTACATCTCGGAGATCGCTCCGGCACACGTCCGCGGACGGCTCGCCTCGATGCAGCAAATGGCGATCGTGCTGGGGATCTTCGTCGCCCTGCTCTCGGACAGCGGGATCGCGTGGGTGCTCGGCGGCGCGGATGCGGAGCTGTTCCTCGGGCTGCCGGCCTGGCGCTGGATGTTCCTCGCGGGGGTGGTGCCGGCGCTGATCTACCTGGTGCTCGCGCTCGTCGTCCCGGAGTCCCCGCGATTCCTCGTGGCGCGTGGCCGGGTGGAGGCGGCGCGTCGGGTGCTGATCCGGCTGCAGCGCGTCGCGCCGGCGGAGGCGCGACTGCTCACGGACCGCATCGAGGAGTCTCTGCAGCACAAGGACGCGGGGCGCTTCCGCGACCTGCTGGACCGGCGTCGGGGGCTCCTCCCCGTGGTGTGGGTGGGCATCGGGGTCGCCGCGCTGCAGGCGCTCGTCGGCATCGACGTCATCTTCTACTACTCCACCTCGTTGTGGGAGTCGGTCGGCTTCGAGGAGTCCGCCGCATTCGGGCTGTCGGTGCTGAGTTCCTTCATCAACGTGGCGGCCACCGTCGTCGCGATCGTCCTCATCGACCGAGTGGGGCGTCGCAGGCTGCTGCTGACCGGCTCGGTGGGCATGTTCGTCAGCCTCGTGATCGTGAGCATCGGCTTCTCCACGGCGCGCATCGTGGACGGGGCGCCCCAGCTGGACGGCGTGTGGGGCCCGGTGACGCTGATCGGCGCGAACCTGTTCGTGGTCGCGTTCGCGGTGTCGTGGGGTCCGGTCGTGTGGGTGCTGCTGGGGGAGATGTTCCCCAACCGGATCCGCGGCGTCGCGCTGTCCGTGTGCGCCGCGGCGAACTGGCTCGCGGGCGTGGCGCTCAACTTCTCGTTCCCCAGCCTGCGGGACGTGTCGCTCCCCGGCAGCTACGCCCTGTACGCGGTGATGGCGGCGCTGTCGTTCCTGCTCGTGTACTTCGGGGTCCGTGAGACCAACGGCCGCTCGCTCGAGGAGATGGGGGCGAGCGCGGGACGCGGCGGGCCGGAGGGCCCGTCGCGATGACGACGTCGCGCCCGGGTGCCGGGGAGCACGCGTCGGACGCGGCGACCGTGCACGTTCTGCGGGCGGGGCGCGCGCGGGCGACGGTCGTGCCCGCGCACGGCTGCCTGATCCATGAGTTCGATCCGGGCGGTGGGGACGTGCTGTGGTCGGACGGTCGTCGCCCGCGCCTGCTCGTGCCCTCGGAACTGACGGGGGAGGAGTCGGCGCAGGAGTTCGACGAGGAGGTGCTGGTCGGCGGATAGTTCCCCATGTTCCCCGGCGCGGGACTGCCGACCCCGTCCACGGCGCAGCACGGATGGGCGCCCCGGGTGCCGTGGACGATGGTCGCGCACGCCGACGACCGCGTGGTGTGCGTCGCCGACGGGCCCTTCCTCGACGGCGGGGTGGCGGAGCTGACCCGCACGATCGCTCTCGAGGACGGCGCCCTCACGGTCTCGACCGTCGTGCGGAACACGGGTTCGGGGGTCCGGTCGTTCACGTGGGGCGAGCACCCCTGCTTCTCTCGCGCGTTCTTCGCTCCGGGGCGCGTGCTGTTCGCCGGAGAGCCGGTCGTCGCCGTGCCGGCGCACGCGGACGGCGGGGCGGGTCATATCGCCCGTCACGGGGCGCATGCGACCGGCGCGCTCCTCGGGCCCGCCGGCTCGGTCACGCTGCGAGACGTCGCCGGGACGATGCCGCACTGGCTGCTGTGGTCCAACCACGCCGCCGCCGACCTTCCCCGCGCGGACACGATCGCGTGGGAGCCGTCCACGGCGGCGGGACTGGGGGTGGGCGATGCGCTCGCCGCCGGGACGGTGCAGCGGCTGGAGGCGGGCGACGTGTTCCACGCGGTGGTCCGCTGTGAATGGACTTTGTCGACAATCTCCCACGCATCGGTACGATGACATGATGAGCGCTCTCTCCTCCCTCCCCGCGGTCCCTGCGGCGTCGCGCCGCGAGCGCGTCGCCGAGATCCTCCGCGAGGCCATCACCACCGGCGACCTGGAGCCGGGTCAGAAGCTGACCGAGCTCGAACTGGCCGCCCAGCTGGGGACCAGCAGGGCGCCGGTGCGGGAAGCCCTGCGCCAGCTCGAGCAGGAAGGCCTCGTCGTCTCCTACCCGTACCGCGGCACCGAGGTGCTCGGCGTCTCCCAGGAGGAGATCGAGAACGTGCTCGTGCCCATCCGCATCGCGCTCGAGCGCTTCGCGTTCGAGAAGGCGATGGCCGTCGTCACGGATGAGGACGTCGCCGCCCTGACCGCGATCATCGACAGCATGGACGAGGCGGCATCCGCGGGCGACCTCGCCCGGCTCGCGGACGACGACATCCGCTTCCACGAGGCCATCGTGCTCCTCTCGGGGCAGCAGCACTGCCTGCAGATCTGGCGCACCATCCAGCCGCGGGTCCGCGCCTACTTCCGTCGCGACGCGAACTACTACGCCGACTCGCATGCCGTCGCGGACCAGCATCGCGAGCTGATCGGCGCGCTGCAGAGCGGCGACCGCGATCACGGCCTGGACGTCATCACGGAGCACATCCGCACCCACTTCTCCGCGGCCACCGCTCCGGAGGCCGACCGGTGAGCACGGTCGTCGTCACCGGTGCCGCCGCCGGGATCGGCCGCGGCATCGTGCTCCGCGCCGCCGCGCGGGGCCAGGACATCGCCCTCCTCGACATCGATGAGCGCGCGCTTGCGGACACTGCGGCGGCGGCGCTCGCCGCGGGGGCGTCGTCCGCCCTTCCGCTCCGCTGTGACGTGAGCGTCGAGAGCGAGGTCGACGCGGCCTTCACGACCGTCGCCGAGCGCCTGCCAGCGATCTCCGGGGTCGTCGCGAACGCGGGCATCGAGGTGAGCGAGACGCTGACGTCGGCGAGCGTCGAGTCGTGGGACCGCGTGATGGCGGTCAACCTTCGTGGGACCTTCCTCACGGCACGGGCGGCCTTGCAGCGCTGGCGAGCCGTGGGCACGGGCGGATCACTGGTGTGCGTCTCGTCGCCGTCCGCCTTCGTGGGCTTCGCCGGGGGAGCGAACACCGCCTACGGGGCATCGAAGGGCGGCATCTCCGCGTTCGTGCGGGCCGCCGCGTTGGACGCCGCCCCGGACGGGGTGCGGGTCAACGCCGTCGTCCCGGGCGCCACCGACACCGACATCCTCTACTTCGGCCTGGAGGGGGAGGCGTTGGCCGCCCGCCGCACCGAGCTCGGGGAGGCGGCACGTCAGCAGATCCCGCTCGGCCGGATGGCGCGTCCGGAGGAGATCGCCGACGCCGTCCTGTGGCTTCTCGGCCCGGAGAGCGCGTACGTCACCGGCAGTCACCTCGTGTGCGATGGCGGCCTCCTCGCGAAGAGCGCGAACACCTTCTAGGAGCGAGCCGGTCGGGCCTTCGCGGATAGCCTGGTGCGCATGACGGATTCCGCAGGGGTGCCGACGTCTCGCCCGATGGACGCGTGGCTCGACGCCCTCAGTCGGCCCACCGGCTCGCCGGGAGGGGGCGCAGCATCCGGGGTGATGCTGGGCCTCGCTGCCGCGCTGATGGGCATGGTCGCCGGGTACACCCCGGACGACCCCGCGGTGGTCGAGGGCACGGGCCGGCTCGACGCGGTGCGCGCCGAGCTCCTGGAGGCCGTCGAAACGGACGGGATCGTGTCGGCCCGCTTCGGCGCGGCGCTCGGGCTGGCGTCGGACGATCCCGCGCGGGAGCAGCGGGTGCGGGAGGCGGCTGTCGAGGCGGCGCGGTCGGTGGCGCAGCTCGGGCGCATCGGCATCAGCCTCGTCGCGGAGGCTCGTGCGCTCGCCGCGGACGGCAACCCGCACCTCGCCGTTGATCTCGCCGTCGCCACGGAGGCTCTGGAAGCAGGGCTGGCGGGGGCGTCCCTGAACCTTCGGGCCAACCTGCGGATCGCCCGCGTGCACGGGGCGTCGGTCGCGATCCGGGCAGGGCTCGACGAGGAGGTCGGACGACTGGCTGAGGCGCGGACCCAGGTCGAGCGGATCACGGCGGAGCTGTCCGCGCGCCTGGACTGACGTGGCGCACGAGCGGTCGCTGCATGCGCGTCGAGGAGATCCTCGATGCGTGGGATCTGCACCCGGATGGTCCGCTCCGGTCCCGCGAGGCCGGCGGTCGGCGGGCGGGTCTTGATAGCATCCCGCCCATGAGCACGCCGGACTCCGATGCCACCCGGCCCGAGCACGACCGCGCCGCGATCAAGGAGCGCGTGTACGCGACCTTCACGGGCCTCGCCATCGTGCTCGTGCAGAACTCCAACGTCCAGCACACCAGCGCCCTGCAGGTCACCGTGACCCTGCTCATCGGCATCGTCGCGATCGCTCTCGCGGGCTTCGCCGCCGATCTGGTCGCGCACCTCGCGACGCATGGCAGCTTCCCGCGAGGAGCAGACCTGCGCGAGGTCCTGGGGCTCACCGGCACGGCGCTCGGATCGGCGGCGGTGCCGCTGCTCGTCCTCCTCGCGGCCGTGCTGGGGTGGATCGAGCTGCGGACGGCTCTCACGATCGCGTCGATCGTCTACGTCGCGATCCTCGGGCTCATCGGGTACGTCGCCGTCCGCCGTACCGGGGTGAGGTGGTGGCAGCAGCTTATCGCACTGGGCATCCTCGTCGGGCTCGGCGGCGTCGTCGTGCTGGTGCAGCAACTCGCGCACGGACACTGACGGACACAGCCGTTGCGCGGACCGTGCGCATGGTTCATCCTGAACGTGCTGCACGGGCCGGCTTGGGGGGCCTCGACGGTCACGCTGCGGCCGACGGAGCGCCTGCCACTCACCTCCCTCCCCCGGCGGGCGCTCCGCTGCGAGAGCGATCTGCCGCCGTACCGACGCCGTTCGACTCACCCGGGTGATCATCATCCCCGCCCCTGTGATCGTGCGGCCCTCAGGCTTATCGTCGGTGACCAACGGCGGGCTGTCGCAGTCGGAGAACCCGTCACTCGGATCATCGGCGAGATCGAGGGACACCATGCACACGGATACCACGCGCGCACGCTCGCGGACAGCAGGGGCACTTCTGGCGACGGCCATCGCGGCGGCGATGGTGCTCTTCGGCGCGACGCCGGCGTCCGCGCTGTGGGATCCCGACCCCGTTCTGCCGCGGGCGGGCTTCTTCACGCAGGTCACCATCACCGGCTCGCAGTACCCGACGAACGTGACGGGTGAGCTCACGACCCTGGCGCCGACTCCCGGCGCGTACCCGGCGACCGGCGCCTCGGTGGAGGCCGTGAGTCCGCAGCTCATCACCATCGCCGACCCCGTCTCCGGAGCGACCGCGTCGGCCTACTGCATCGACTTCAGCACGGAGACCGGCATCGGCGCCGGCTACAACATCGGGGAGTGGGACGCGTCGAACGTGCCCAACCTCGACTACATCAACTACATCCTGAACAACTACTTCCCCTTCAACACCGCGAACCCGCTCTCCGGTCTCCCGCTCTCGCAGCAGGTCGCCGCGGTGCAGAGCGCGATCTGGTACTTCAGCGACGGTTTCGTGCTGGCGACGGGGACCAACGCGACCATCCGGAATGCGACGGCCGCCGTCGTGCAGGCCGCCCTCGACAGCGGCGGCCTCCCGGAGCCGGCTCTGCCGACGCTCGCGATCGACCCCGACACCACCACGGTGCCGGAGGACGGATCGATCGTGGGACCCTTCACGGTCTCCGGCACCACCAGCGGCACGCTCGACGCGGCCGTGGGCGTGGAGGTCTTCCTGGACCAGGCGGGAACCCAGCCCGTTCCCGTCGGTACCGCGGTCGCTGCCGGCACGCAGCTCTGGGCGCGGTGGACCGGGCCGGCTGCGCCGGTGAACGGATTCCGGATCACGGCCCAGGCCTCGCTCACCCAGGGCACGGTCTATCTCTACGACACGGAGTCGTCGGACAGGCCCGCGGCGCAGAAGCTCGTCCTGGCGCAGACGACGACGCTCCCGCTCCGCACCGGCGTCCGCGCGACCCCGTATGCGTCCGGGGAGGTCAGCGTGCAGAAGATCATCACCGGAGACGGCGCGGGGCTGCAGGACGCCATCACCATCGACCTCGCCTGCACTCCCGCCCCGGCTGAAGGCGTCGTCGTCTCCGCCACGACCCCTGCGGGGGCCACGAGCGCGGATCCCGTCGTCTTCACCGGCCTGCCGGACGGGGCGACGTGCACGGTCAGCGAGTCCGCGGACGGTGCCAACGACGCGGTCACCCTCGCCGCGCAGACTATCGAACCGGAGACGGTGACGGTCGACGCGGCTGCGACGGAGCCCGTCGTCGTGACCGTGACCAACACGTACGACCCCGTCGAGACGCCGAGCAACGGTGGCGGCGAGGGCGGCTCCGGGGGGAGCAGTGACGAGGGGCAGGGACTCGCCGCCTCCGGCCCCACACTGATGACAGGCCCGCTGACGGCCGCCGGCGTCGGGCTCCTGCTCGCCGGTGCTCTTCTGCGGATCCGGCGTCGAGCGAACCTCCGCTGAGCAGGTGGGGGCGCGGCCCGGCCGCGCCCCCACCCCGGCATCAGGACCGCGGGGCTTCGTCTCGCCGCGGTTCCCCTCCGTCGTCCTCGTTCGCGATGCGGATGCGCCGACCCTCTTCGATGTCCTTCCGCTCCTTCTCCGCGCGCTTGTCGCTCTGGCGGGTGTCGCGCGCGGGAAGCTGGATGTCGCGTTCGGCGGCGATCCCGGCCTGGAGCTGGCGGCCGCGTTCCAGCTCGGCGTCGAACTCGGCGCCGAACAGGAGGGCGAGGTTCGCGATCCACAGCCAGAGCAGGAACACGATGACGCCCGCCATCGATCCGTAGGTGCGCTCGTAGTTGGAGAAGGTGGTGACGTAGAGCACGAAGCCGAGGGTGGCGACGGCCAGCACCACGATCGCCACGAGGGCCCCCATGCTGATCCACCGGAACTTCGGCTGCTTGGCATTCGGGGTCGCGTAGTAGAGCATCGCCACGAGGAAGACGACGACGAACAGCAGCAGGGGCCACTTGGCGATGTTCCACGCGAGCTGCACGCCCTCGCCCGCGCCGATCGCGTCGCCCAGCGCCGACACCACATCCCCGGAGAGCACGAGCACGATGGCGACGATCGTCAGGGAGACGACGGTGATGAGCGTGACGAGCAGCTGCATGGGGCGCAGCTTCCAGAACGGCCGCCCCTCCTCGATCTCGTAGATGCGGTTCATCACCCGGCTGAACGCTCCGACGTACCCCGACGCCGACCAGAGAGCGAGGAGTATTCCGAACACGAGCGCGATCCCGGCGCCTGGCGCCTGGGAGATCTGCTCGATGGGCCCGCGGAGGGCTTTCGCGGTCTCCGGCGGGGCCACGTCGCCGATGATGCCCAGCACCGCGTCGGCGGCGGCCCCGCCCTGGCCGAACACGCCGAGCAGCGAGAAGACGGCGATCATGGCGGGGAAGATCGAGAGCACCGCGAAGTACGTGAGGGCCGCCGCGCCGTCCATGCACTGGTCGGCGGAGAACTCCCGGACGCTCTTGACGAGGACGTACTTCCACGACCGCTTCTGCAGATCGGTCGGGCTGTCCGGCTTCTCGTCGTGCTCGGGCGGTGGAGCGGACGCGGATCCGCTGCGTGCTGTGGGTGCCTTCGACATGGTTCCTCCTCGCGTCGGCGCGAGCGCTGCTCCCGCGATCCAGTCCTATGAGGAGAGGAGGTGTTCCGGCACGGGGGTTGCGCGAACGCGAGTCGAGGGGGATGCTGTGCCGGCGGAGGGTCATGCGGCCGGGTACGTGACCACCGCGTCCGCGCGGACGACGGCGCCGCCGCTGAGCTCCGCCCTATCGACGTGCCCCGGACCGAGGATATGGCGGACGACCTCGTCCCGCGCGAGGAGGTGGTCGGCGATGATCCGTCGATGGCATCGCCACCACACGCTCTCCGAGCACATGACCGTGACGCGCCGCGCGCGACCCTCGGCGCGGAGCTCATCGAGGGCGCGTCCGAAATCCGCGGACAGGGCGTGATCGGCGTAGTTGTGGAAGCTGCGGTTCTGCCACCACGCGTTGGTCTCGAAGGGCACGTCCCTGCTCACCGGGCGTCTACCCGTCAGCGCCTCTTCGCGACGGTAGGCGATCCCCGCGTCCTGCAAGGAAGAAGCCAGCGCGTCCTGGTCGAACTGCGGGTACCGCTTCGAGCCGGGGAGACGCCGCACGTCGACGACACTCTCCACGCGGCTCTCCTGCACGAGCCCGAGGAACTCGTCGATCGTGCGGGTGGAGTGCCCGATGGTGAAGAACGGCTCAGACATGAGGCGACCGTAGCCCACTCGTCCCCATCCACGGACGACCCTTGCCCTGCCGCGGTCCCCGCCCCTACGGTGAGGTGACGGGTGGGAATCCGCACCCGGGGCGGGGGCCGTTCGATGAGAAAAGTCCGATTCGGAGTTCTGGGCGTGCTGCTGGCCGCGGTCGTCGGCATCGGTGGTGCTCTTCCCGCCGTCGCCGCCGAACCCACTGCTCGGCTCTCGCTCTTCAAGGCGATCGAGAACCTCGACACGGGGGCCAGTCTCGGAGACCGCACCCTGTGGACGATGCACGCGGTCAACGTGGCCACGGGGGAGACCTTCACCGGCGACGGCCTCAACGGCATGCAGTCGCGCCTCATCCCACCCGGCACCTACCGCATCTTCGAGACCGGCGGCGTGGCCGGGTACGCCTTCTTCTCCTGGAACTGCGACGGCGACGTGACGACGCAGCCGGAGCGTACGATCACGATCACCGCGAACCAGTCGATGACGTGCACGGTGCAGAACAACGCGATCCGGAGCAGCCTCACGCTCGTCAAGAACGTGCAGGGCGGGGGCGCGGCCCCGTCGGAGTGGACGCTGCGGGCCCAGGGACCGTCGACCATCGAGGGGGCGGGAGGCTCCGCTGCGGTGCAGAACCAGCCGGCACGGATCGGCACGTACACGCTGAGCGAGTCCGGCGGACCGGGGAGCTATGTGGCAGGACCGTGGACGTGCGAGCGGCGGGATCTGACGACCGGCGCGATCACCGCCGTCCCCGTGGCCGGTGATCAGTTCGAGATGACCCTCGGCGGCGCGGTGACCTGCCAGATCACCAACACCGGGGATCTGCCCCACCTGACGCTCGTCAAGGAGGTCGTCGATCCGGCGGCGACCGGATACCCGCTGGCCGCCCCATCCGACTTCGTCCTGACCGCGAGCGGACCCGAGCGGATCTCCGGCCCTTCCGGGTCGGACGCCGTCGACCACGCCTCCATCGACCCCGGTGCCTACACGCTCGCCGAGAGCGGTCCCGCCGGATACAGCGGTGGCGCGTGGACCTGCGTCGACGCCACGAGCGACGGCGGGATCGACGGGGCGCTCCTCTATGTGCGCGAAGGCTCCGACATCACCTGCCGCATCACCAACACCTTCGCGGGCGGCTGGCTCACCCTCGTCAAGAACGTGGTGGGCAGCGACCAGCCGCCGTCCGACTGGACCCTGACGGCCGCCGGACCGGAGACGGTGACCGGTGCCTCCGGATCCGCTGCGGTCACCCGCGTCCCCGTGCCAGTCGGCGACTACGCGCTCGCCGAGGCGGACGGACCCGCCGGGTACGCGGCCGGGCCGTGGTCGTGCACGGGCGGCGCCCTGGCGACCGATACCGTGACCGTCGGCGCCGGAGCGGACGTGACCTGCACGGTCACGAACACCCTCGAGGTCGGCCAGCTCACTCTCGTGAAGAACGTCGTGAACGCCGGCGGCGGTCCCCTCACCGCGCAGGACTGGGAGCTCACCGCGACATCGGCCGACACCGTCATCAGCGGCGTCTCCGGCTCGGGCAAGGTGAGCTTCGCGGCGGTGGCTCCGGGGACCTTCACCCTGTCGGAGGCGAGCACCGCTCCGGAGGCGGGCTCCTATGTGAGCGAGGGCTGGTCGTGCGTCGATGACGAGGGCACTCCCGTCGGCTCCGGCGACACCGTCGAGGTCGTGCCGCTGGAGAGTGTGATCTGCACCGTCACGAACCGTTGGACCCAGTCGACCCTGACGCTGCGCAAGCAGGTCGCCTCCGCCTTCGGCACGCCGGCGCTGCCCTCGGCGTGGACCCTGACCGCGACCGACGGTGCCGCCACGGTGTCGGGACCCGCCAATTCCCCCGCCGTCACGCAGGCGGCCGTCGTCCCCGGCGCATGGACGCTGAGCGAGCAGGACGGCCCCACCGGCTACGATCCGCTCGGCTGGAACTGCTCGGGCGGGACGGTGACCGGCGACGTGGTCCAGGTGCCGCCGTCCGCAGACGTCGTGTGCATCCTCACCAATGCATCGATCACGCCGAGCCTGACTCTCGTCAAGCAGGTCGTGAACGGCGAGCGCGGACGCGCGGTGCCCGGCGACTTCGAGCTGAAGGCCCGCGGCCCGGGCAACGCGGCGCTCTCCGGCCCCAGCGGCTCGGAGTTCGTCACCGACATGCAGCTTCCGCCGGGGGAGTACATCTTCTCTGAGGACGGCCCGAGCGGCTATGAGGGTGAGTGGTCCTGCACCGGCACGACCTGGGACGGGACCACGGCGACGCTGGGATTCGGAGAGGACGCGATCTGCACCGCCACGAACACCTTCGTCGGCGGCACTCTGACGCTCCGGAAGACCGTCGTCGGGGATGGCCCGGGAGCCCCGGCCGGGCCCGCCGACGCCACGGACTGGACGCTGCGTGCAATCGGTGGCGGGGAGTTCCCGCGCCCGCGCATCGAGGGAGCGTCCGGCGAGACGGCGGTGACCCTGGCTCCGCTCGGGGCCGGTGCGTTCCGGCTCTCGGAGCGGGCGGTCGCGGGCGCGCCCACAGCGGACTACCGCAGCGACGGCTGGGAGTGCACCGGGGGCGTGCTGGAGGGCGACATCGTCCAGGTGACCGCAGGGGTCGACACCGTGTGCACGGTGACGAACGTCTACGACCCCCGCTCCGGTCCCGACCCCGAGCCCGAGCCGGAACCCGAACCCGAACCCGAGAATCCGGATCCGGGCACGGATGTCGACCCCGGGACGGCGACCGGGGCGGACGGTGGGGCGGCCTCCGACCTGGCCACGACGGGTCTCGCGCCGGGCGCGGCCGCGGCGGCAGGCGCCGGTGGTCTGCTCGTGCTCCTCGGTGCCGGACTCCTCGCGGCGCGGCGGCTTCGGCGCGCGCGGCACGGGCATCCCGGATCGCGCTGATCCGACCCCTCCGCCCACGCACGGCGGGTCCGCCCTCGAGAGGACGGACCCGCCGTGCCGAGGCTCAGCCGGCGGCCGGTGCGATCTCGTTCGGCGTGACCTCCAGTTCGGTGCTCGCGAGCACCTCGCCGGTGGTGAGGTCGACCGCGTGCACGCTGTCCGCGGCCGGCTCGGTCACGTACGCGATGTCGCCCGCGACGACGATGGCGGGGTGCGGGTCCTGCCACTCGGCGGGCCCTTCCCACGCCTCGATCACCGGGTAGGAGTCGGTGATCTCGCCGGTCTCCGGGTCGAGCACGTGGATCGCGCCGTCGGCGCCGAGGATGTAGGCCAGGTCGCCCGGGCCGCGCGCGACGTCCCGGAAGGTGTACTCGGCCCCTTCGGGCAGGGACACGACCTCGGACGTCATCGCCGCGGTGTCGATGAGCGTGACGGCGCTCAGCAGGTAGCCCTCGGCGTCGGGGTCGTTCTTGTAGTCCCCGACGATGATCGGGCTCGTCTCGCTCACGTACGCGTTGCCCATCCGGCCGTACGGCTGGTCGGGTGCGGCGAGCTTGGTGATCTCGCCGTCCTTGTACACGAGCGCGCCGTCCTCGCACCCGAAGACGACCACCTCGTCGGCCGCGGTCCCTTCGCCGTGGACGCCGGGGCACTGGTCGGACGAGGCGATCTCCGTACCGTCCGCATCGCGCACGACGATGCCGCTGCGACCGTCCGCATCGCCCACCGTGGTGAGGAACGTGCCGTCCTCCAACAGCACCGAGACGCCGTGGTGCGCCTCGACGCCGTCGACGGTCTCCACCGCCGGGAGACCGCCGTCGCCGAGGTCGGCGGTGTCGAAGATCGTGGTGTCGCTCGTGCCGTCGGCGTAGAGGATCGTCTTGCCACCGTGGCGGACGACATGGCCGGGGGTGTCGGCCGCGAACACCGTGTCGGTCAGGACCGCCTCGTCGGCTGACCCGGCCCCGGTGTCGAGCACCTGGAAGCCTTCGCTCATCGTCACCATGACATGGCGACCGTCGCCGGCCGGGTTCAGGCGGGTGAACGGCTCGGAGTCGAAGTCGGCGACGGTGTCGAGGGTCTCGCCGTCGAGGACGAGGATGCCGCCCTCATACGAGATGGCAACCCGGGGGCCGGCGTCCGGTTCCGGGGCGTCGCTCGCGGCGGAGCCGGCTCCAGCCGTGGTCGAGCAGGAGGCGAGCGTCACGGCGGCGCCGAGGGCGACGGCCCCGACCAGCGCCCGGCGCAGGGGGAGTGTCTTCATGCGGTGCTTCTTTCTTGTGAGGGATGGTCTCAGCGGGTGAGACCGGAGGTGATGCGCTCGGTGTTGACGCGCATCATGGTCAGGTAGTCCGGTGCGCCGCCGTCTTCGGCGGTGAGCGACTCGGTGAAGAGCTCGATCATTTCGATGTGGACGTCGGCCTCGTCGGCGAGCGCCTGGACGAGCCGGTCGGGGGAGGAGGACTCCGCGAAGACGGCGGGCACGCCCGTCTCCTCCACGGCACCCACGAGATCGGCGAGGTCGGAGGCCGAGGGGGCCGCGAGCGTAGTGCCGCCCGGGATGACGGCACCGACGACCTCGAAGTCGAAGCGGTCGGCGAGGTAGCCGAAGACGTGGTGGTTGGTCACGAGCGCCCGACGGTCGTCGGGGATCCGGGCGAACGCGCTCGTCATCTCGTCGTCGAGCGCCGTCAGCTCCTCGCGGTAGCCGGCGACGTCCGCCGCGAGGGTGTCGGCGTCGACCCCGTCGAGCGCGGCCAGGGCGGGCTGCAGGGCGTCGACGACGTCGATCATCCGCGCCGGATCGGTCCAGAAGTGGGAGTCCGGCATACCCGCGGCGTCGCCGTCGCGGTAGTCCAGGACCTCGATCGCGTCGCCCGCGACGAAGGACGGCACCTCGGCCGCGACGGCCGCGTCGAGATGCTGCTGCAGGCCCTCCTCGAGCCCGAGCCCGTTGGAGACGAGCAGGTCGGCGTCCCGCAGCGTGGCGGCCTCCTGCGCCGAGATCTCGAACGAGTGCGGGTCGGCGTTCGGCTTCATGAGGGTGACGACGCGAGCATGAGCGCCGATGAGCTCGCCGACCACATCGCCCAGGATGTTCGTCGAGACGACGACCACCGGCCGCGTATCGGCGGGAGGGGCGCAGGCGGTCAGAGCGGCGGCGGTGAGCGCGGCGAGAACGGCGGCGAGGGGGCGAAGGAGGCGCATGTCAGCGTCCCGTCTCGGCGACGAACGCCGGGGCGTCGGCGGTATCGAAGGTCCGCGCGAGGCGGGCGTCGTCGGCGTAGTCGATCTCGAACAGCCGGTGCTCCGCCGGGCCGCTCAGATAGGCGCGGTGCTGATCGGCGATGAGGGCCGGAGCCTCGCCCGCCGCCAGCGATGCCGCCACCAGCGGGGTGGTCTCCGCCCGCACCGTCCCGTCGAGCGCGCTGAGCACGAGCACGCGTCCGTCCTGCGTCAGCGTCAGAAGGGTGTCGTCCTCATCGCCGACCGCGGTGACCTGCGCGAGGGGAGTGGGGGCGGTGAGCAGCGTCCAGGCCTGCGCGCGGGTGTCGAGGACCCGGATGTCGGTCGGTCCGGCGAGGCCGGCGACCGTGGGGCGCCCTTCGCGGTTGTGGAACGCGGACACGGCTCCGGCCGGCGCTCCGTCCGGGTACGGGATGCGGTCCACGGTGAGCGCCCCGGCTTCGACACGGGCGAGCAGCGCACCGTCGGCGCAGCCGATGACCGCGCCGACCCTGGTCGTGATCGTGCCGGTCGGTGCGGCGCAGTCCTCCCGGAGGCCGGTGCGCTCGCCGTCCGCCGTGTAGCCGACGACGACTCCGCCCGTCTCCCCGTCGGCCTCGGTCACCAGCGCGAACGACCCGGCCGGCACCACCAGCCCCTCGTGCGGGGAGCGCTCGATGCGGAACAGCTCACGGATCTCCCCCTTCGACAGGGCCTCCGTGTCGAGGAGGACAGCTTCTCCGGATCCGGAGAAGGAGATGCCGGTGCCGCCGGTGGTCGAGCTGTTCGTCGTCGCGACCGTCGCCGCGCCGTCGCCCTCCACCGTGCCGAGCAGGGCGGGATCGGCGCGGTAGTAGTGGAAATGGTCGACGTGGTCCCACGTCCAGACGCCGCTGTCGACGACCTCGACGCCGTCGCCGGTGTCTGCGAAGAGGTACCGGCCGTCGGTCGTCAGGCCCTCCGGGGCGGCCACCGTGCCGATGTCGGTGACGCTCTCGTCAAGGAGGTCGAGGTGGGTGACCCGACCCTGCGCGTCGATGGTCGTGAGTCCGAGCTGCGGTTCCGCGACCTCTTCCGCCCCGGCGATCGCGCCGTGGCCGTCTCCGGCGGAGGAGGAGGCGGCGGGGCTCTGCGCCGCGGGTCCGGCGCAGGACGCGAGGGGGAGAGTCAGGGCGGCGACGGTGATGAGGGGAAGGAGGCGGGAATGCACGAAGAGCCTTTCGGGACGAGTCAGGAGGCGGCGACAGGGACGGGAGGGGCGATCGGCCGTCGGGTTCGCACGGCGACCCGCGCCGCCCAGGACAGACCGGCGAGGCTGATCGCGGCTGCGGCGACGGACGCTCCCGCGGCGGTGGCCGCATACCAGGACGCGAGGAGACCGGCGAGGACGGCAGCCACGCCGAAGGCGCACGCGAGCGCCATCCGCGTGGGCAGGCGCGACGTCCACTGTCCGGCGGCGACCGCCGGGGCGAGGAGCAGACCGACGACGAGCAGCGAGCCGACCGCCTGGTACGACGCCACCACCGCGAGGGTCACCAGTCCGACCAGGGCCGCCTGAGCCCACCGGGGGCGGAGCCCGAGCACCGTCGCGATACGGGCGTCGAGGGCGAGCGCGACGAACGGCCGATGGCAGAGGGCGGCGACCGTCACTCCCACGACCGCGGCCGCGGCGAGCAGGAGGAGGTCGGCGCGGGTGATCGCCAGGATGTCGCCGAAGAGGATCGCCGTGGCATCCGTGGCGAAGCTCCCGGAGTGGGAGATGACGATCACCCCCAGGGCCAGCATCGCGACGAAGAGCAGTCCGATGCTCGTGTCGTAGGAGAGCCGGGCGCGTCGTTGCAGGGCGCCGATTCCGATGCTCATCGCGACGGCGCTGACCGCCCCGCCGACGAGCACGGGTGCCCCGAGCACCGTGGCCAGCGCGACGCCGGGCAGCATTCCGTGCGCCAGGGCCTCACCGAGGAAGGCCATCCCGCGGACGACGACCCAGGTGCCGACGACCCCGCAGAGGACCGCGACGAGAGCGCCGCCGATGAGTCCGCGCTGGAAGAACTCGAGCGTGAACGGGGTGAGCAGGGCGGCGAGCGAGGGGGTCACGGAACGCGAGCCTATTCGTAGTTGAGAATGATTATCAAATTCATAAACTGGAGACATGACGAGAACCCTCCGTGCTGCCGACGGCGCCCTGCGTCTCGACGGCGTCTCCGTCCGGCTCGGCGACCACGAGGCCCTGCGCGGCGTCACCTTGGAGGTGGAGGCGGGTGAGTTCGTCGTCGTCACCGGTCCGAACGGCGCGGGGAAGTCGACGCTCCTGGAGGTGGCCGCCGGGGTGCGCTCACCGACCAGGGGGCGGCGGAGTGCGACCGGGCCGATCGCCTTCGTGCCGCAGCGCGCCGCAGTGCCCCCGGGCCTTCCGCTCACCGCGCGAGACGTCGTGACGGTCGGGACGTGGCGTCGGCTCGGGGCCTTCCGCCGGCGGGATCGGCGGGCGCGTGCGCCGGTGGCGGCGGCGATGGAGCGCACCGCTGTGTCGGCTCTGCAGCGCCTGCCGTTCGCGACGCTGTCCGGCGGCCAGCAGCAGCGTGTGCTCCTGGCTCACGGGCTCGCGGGGGAAGCAGGCGTCCTGCTCGTGGACGAGCCGACGACGGCCCTGGACGCCGCATCGGTCCGTCGCATCCGGGCAGTGCTGCGGGAGGAGGCGGATCGCGGGGCGGTTGTCCTCTGCGTCACACACGATGCGACCCTGATCGCCGATGCCGACCGCGAGGTCGCGCTCCGCGACGGCATGAGGCTCTCTGCGTCGCGCTGAGGGGACCAGCCGCTCAGCGGAGCGCGATCAGAGGCCGTGGCCCATGTCGAAGTCGGAGAGCGCGGGGACCTCGATGTCACCGGGAGACGACGAGTCGCTCCGCGGCTTCGGGAACAGGCGGTGGACCTGCAGTTCGTCGACCTCGGCGGAGAAGTCGGGATCGGGTTCCCCGGTGTGGTGGGGGCTGACGAGCACGTCGTTGCCGACGCCGACGAGGAGGTCGGCCCAGTCCTTCTCGCCCTCCAGGAGGATCGGGATCTCGACCGCTTCGGACTCGCCCTCCCTGGCGATGGCGGCGGCCAGGGCGAGCAGCGTCTCCGCGACGTCGTCAGAGGTGATGAGCTGCTGGCCGGCGTAGGAGACGAGTTTCATGCGGGCATCATCGCCTGCCCGCCGCCGTCGCGCACGGGGGTTGCGCTCGCGGGCGAGAACCGTTAGGTCGCTCCGCCTTCGAGTATCTAACTGGGTGAGGTACCGCACGTCAGCGCAGGTAGGCATCGACGAGGAGGGCGCCACGGATGTCGCGGAGCCGGTCGACCAGCCGGGTGATGCCGCTCGCACCGAGGGAGGTGAGCGGGAGGTCGAAGGGCCCGAGGGGCTCGAGCTTCCCCATCCGCACCCGCACGACCTCCCAGCCGGCGCCGCGCACCGCGCGATCCTTCCGGCGATCGGTCTCCTCCCTCTTCCCGACGTGCTCCAGCCCGTGTCGGCCGACCGTGTCGTACTCGATCGCGATCCGCAGTTCCGGGAGCAGGATGTCGGGCCACACCTCCGTATGCCGGAAGAACGGCCGCGCGACCTTGATCGCGTTGACGTCGTCGGGGAACACCAGTCGCGCCGCCAGTGCCTCCCGCAGCTTCCCCTCCGCCGCCGAAGCCGGCTTCGGAGCGCACGCGCTCAGGAACGCCGTGCCCGTCGGCAGCGCGGGAGTCTTCGTGCACAGCGCCGGCGCGGGCTTCTTCGGGCGAGCGGGGAGTGCCCGCGCCTCTCCGAGGATCACGGGCTGCGGACGCGCCAGCGCCGCGCATTCGGGGCACCAGGACGAGCGCCGTCGCACCCGCCCCGGGCGTTCGCGCTGCTCGGTCGGCGTCGCCGCGAACAGATGGCCGACGGCGCATTCCCAGCAGAGCAGCACATCGGCCGCCAACGGGATCTGCGAGAGCGTGATGCCGTGGTTGAGCTCCGGGTGATACTGCCGGATGAGCTCGGGGTAGGCCGCCCACGCCGCCCGGTAGGTGCCGACCGCGTAGGGCACGTCGAGTCCGCGCGAGAACTGGCGTCTCGCCCACCACTGCTGCACGGGCTCGGGCACGACAGCGACGGTAGGCGAGGCCACGGACATCGCCGCTGCGGAGTCACCAGGGTGAACATCGACGGCTGCTCTGTCGTGTCCGCAGGGGCGCGCCTAGGGTCGGTGGCGAAGACCGGTGCCTCTGCGCGCGTGGAGAGCATCTCCGATCGCAACCGAAAGCAGGAAACCATGGCTGAACTGATCGTCATCTCCTATGACACCGAGAGCGACGCGGAGGGTGCTTACAACCGCGTCCAGGCCCTGCAGGACGACCTCGTCGTCGAGCTCGCCGGCCTCGCGCTCGTGAAGGTGGACGGCGAGGGCAAGACGAAGGTGGAGTACCCGGGCGCCGGGAGCAGGATCGGCCTCGGCGTCGCCTCCGGCGCTCTGTTCGGTGCGCTGATCGGCATCCTGTTCTTCATCCCGGTCGCCGGCCTGGTGTTCGGCGGCCTCCTCGGGGCCCTGTTCTCCGGCCTCGACAAGACCGGCATCGACGCCGAGTTCCGCGACCGCGTGAAGGCCACCGTGACGGCAGGCAAGTCCGCCGTCGTCATCTACGCGCTCAAGCTCACGGAGGACAAGTTCGCCGAGGCGCTGGCCCCGTACAACGGCACCGTCGTGCAGACCTCGCTGTCGAAGGAGGACGAGGCCGAGCTGGTCAAGGACCTCGGCGGCCACTGACCGCCGACCGATGCGCCCGTCGTGGATCCGTCCGCGGCGGGCGCATCGGGTGTCGGGTGTCGGAGGGGCGTGACAGGCTGCGAACGTGGACACGCTGAGCCTTCGGCCCTGGTCGGCCGACGATCTCCCTCTCCTGCACGCGGCGAACGCCCCGGAGATGACGGTGCACCTCAACGGGCCGGAGAGTGCGGCGGAGGTGCAGGCGCGTCACGAGCGGTACCTGCGTCTCGTCGCGGGGGACGAGGCCCTGATGTTCGCGATCGTCGACGACGAGGGGCAGCCTCTCGGCTCGATCGGCGCGTGGCGGATCACGTGGCACGACGAGCCGGCGTGGGAGACCGGCTGGTTCGTGCTGCCTGCTGCACAGGGCCGGCGAGTGGCCGCCCGGGCTCTGGCTCTGCTCGTCGATGTCCTCCGCGATCGCGCAGGGGAGGGGCGTTCGCTGCTCGCGTTCCCCGCGGTCGACAACCCGGCGTCGAACGCGGTGTGTCAGCGGGGCGGATTCACCCGTCAGGGAACCCTCACGGAGCAGTTCCGCGGGGCCGAGCTCACGGTCAACGCGTGGGTGCTCGACCTCGCCGCCGACTCCTCGGCGCGATGACCTCGTCGGGTCAGCGGCGCACGCGCGCCCTGGTCTTCGCGACGCCGGCGAGGGTCGCTCGCACCGGCGTTCCGAGGTAGAGGCCGAGGGAGGCGCCGGAGGCGAGCGCGATGCCGATCACGGCGGCGTCGATCAGCGATCCGCCGACGGTGAGCATCCCGGAGGAGGTGCCCGCTGCGTGCACGACTTCGAGGAGGCCCTGGAACACCGCGACACCGGGCACGAGCGGGACGATCGCGGCGGTCGTCACCGCGACCGAGGGCACGTGCAGATTGTGCGCGATGAGCATGCCGACGAAGCTCGCCAGCAGCGCTCCCACCGCGCTCGCCGCGGCCGGGTGGAGCTGGAGGGCGATGGTGCCGGCGTACCCGGCGAGGGTGACGGCGCTGAGCAACGCGCTGACGAGGATGATGCGGATGCCGGCGCCGTTGAACACGGCCACGGCGACCGCGATGATGATGGCCCCCGCGAATTGGTTGAGCAGGGGCCCGAAGGGCGCGGGGTCGTCCGGCAGCTCCATCGTGAAGCCCAGCACGCCGCCGAGCTCCAGCCCGACGAGGATGCCGATCACCACCCCGAGCGTCTGCATCGTCAGGTCGAGGATGCGGCCACCGGCGGTGAGGGCGAAGCCGTCGATGGCGTCCTGCGCGGCGCCCACCACCGTGAGCCCGGCGAGCATGAGCACGATGCCCGAGGCGACGATGATCGACGGGCGGATGCCGACGAACGGTTCGATCCCCGCGCTGCCGAGCGCCGAGACGGCGACCGCGACGACCGTGGTGACGAGGCCTCCCGCGATCTGGCTGAAGAACAGCGGCACCCGCAGCCGGGCCAGGCCCGCCTGGGTGAGCGCCGCCCCCAGCGCGGCGACGAAGGTGAGGCCCACGATGAGCGGGGAGGCGCCGAGCATGATGCTCACGCCGACCGCGAGGAGCGCCCGTGCGACGATCACCACGGACTGCTGGTAGCGGAAGGGCACGCGACGGATGACCCGGAACGCGGTGCGTGCGGATTCCAGATCCAGGCCGCCGTCGATGTCGGCCACGAGCGCCTGCACGCGCTGCAGCTTGGCGTGGTCGGGGGCGGCCACGCGGACCACGCGGACGAGCGTCTCGGGCCACACCTCCCCGCTGAGGTGGAAGGACACCGTGATCGAGTTGTAGGTCACATCGACCTGGACGCCCTTGAGGCCGTACGCCTCGCAGACGCGCGTGATGGCGAGCGTGACCTCGTGAGCGGAGGCGCCGACCGCGAACATCGACTCCCCGATGCGCGTCGCCAGATCGAGGACCCGCGGCACCGTGTGCTCGTCGATCACGGGCATCGCCTCGGTGTGGGCGACGGAGGACGGATCCGTGTGCAGCAGCCGGCGGACGGACAGGAGCAGTCGCTGGGGGGAACGCGCGGGCATATCTCCCATTCTCCCGCGGACGAGGGCCACCCGATCGACGGCCCGTCTGTCAAGGCCCGAGACGGCCCCCCGGCCCTGCTTCTACAGTGGGGTCTCGCCGCGCCGCTCCCGACGCCGTGGCAGGAGGATTCGACGATGACGGATGACTCGCTTCCCACGGAGGCGCTGCTCGATGGGCGCTACCATCTCCGGGAGTGCGTCGGGCAGGGCGGGATGGCCCGCGTGTACCGCGCGGAGGATTCGCTGCTCGGGCGCACGGTCGCCATCAAGATGCTCCGCGCGGAGACCGAACAGGGTGCCGCCTCCGAGCGCGCCCGCGGCGAGATGACCGTGCTCGCCTCGCTCAACCACCCCGCGCTGGTCACGCTGTATGACGCGCAACTGCATCCGGGACGGGCGGAATACCTGGTGATGGAGTTCGTCGACGGCCCGACCCTCGCCGAGCGGATCGCCCAGGGGCCGCTGCACTCGGACGAGGTGGCGGAGCTCGCGGCTGATCTGGCGGAGGCCCTCCATGTCGTGCACGGCGCGGGGATCGTCCACCGCGACATCAAGCCCTCCAATGTCCTGCTCACCGGGCGCTCCCTCGCCGGGAGCCGGTCGGGCGCCAAGCTCGCCGACTTCGGGATCTCGGTGCTCGTGGACGCGGCCCGGCTGACGTCTCCCGGAACCGTGATCGGTACCGCGGCATACCTGGCGCCGGAGCAGTTGAACGGCGCGGCGCCGGCGCCTGCCGCCGACATCTATGCGCTGGGCCTGGTCCTGCGCGAAGCGCTCACGGGAGAGCGCGCTTTCGCGGAGGCCGAGGGGATCGGTGCCACCCTTGCCCGCTTGATCGATCCCCCCGCGATTCCGGAATCCGTGGGTCCGGCATGGTCCGCGCTGCTGCAGCGGATGACCGCGACGGATCCGGAGGACCGGCCGAGCGCCGCCGGCGTCTTCGCAGCGGTGTCCGCCCTCGCGCACGACCCCTCGATTCCGCCGCGGCCCCCGGTTCCGGCTCCGATCGCCGCCGCAGCGCTCGCGGAACGGGAGCCGGCCGGTCCGTCTGCTCCGACACGAACCCTCGTGCTGCCCGCTCCTCCGTCTCCCGAGGGCGGGATGCTCCGCTCCCGGACTCCTCGCCTGCAGCGGGCTCGGCGACGCCGCGGACTCCTGACCGGAGCCGTGGCGGTCGCGGTCGCCCTCACCGTCGCCGGAACGCTCTGGGCGGCCGGAGCGCTCAACCCGAACCCTGTGGTGACCCCTGTCGACACCGAACCGACCCCGCGCTCGTCGCCCACGCCGGCGGTCGTCGTGCCCGTCACCGTGCCGGAAGAGGCGGACACGCCGGCGACCCCGGTCGAGGCCCCGGCTCCGGAACCGGCGCCCGACGTGCCGGACGACAAGAAGGCAGAGAAGGCTCAGGAGGCAGCTCAGAAGGCCGCCGACGAGCAGCGGAAGGCCGAGGAGGACGCGCAGAAGAAGGCCGAGAAGGCTCAGGAGCGCGCCGAGAAGGAAGCGGAGAAGGCCCAGGAGAAGGCCGAGAAGGCGAAGGGGGAGGACACCGACCTCGAGGACTGAGTCCTCGGGCCTGTGCGTTCCTCTACGGCGGAGCCGGTGTCAGACGGCGAGATCCGCGAGCTGCCGGGAGGCGGTGCTCGTCTCCGTCGGCTCCGGCACCAGATACAGGCCGTTCGGCGTGTTCGCGGTGAACGCCAGCGCGTCCACCCACCGCCGGTTGATGGCCGGAGGCCTGCTGCCGAAGAACTTGAACACGATGTTCGAGTGCGCATGCACCCAGACCGTCGTCCGGCCGCCCCCGACGGAGGCGTCTTCCTTCCACGAGAACGGGATCGGTTCGCCGCGCCGGAGCTTCGTCGTCATGACGAGCTGGATATGTGTGAGAGCGCGGTCCTCGATCTCGATCTTCGGACCGCCCTCATAGATGAACTTGCCCATTCGATGGATCCTTCGTTCCATCTCCACAGGAACCCGTTGCCAAGAGGCGCAACCATGCCGATCGCTGGTGGGGATGTCTCCACGCTCTCACCGATCCGGGCTTTGTACCACCCCTCCTTCGTCCATCCGGTCGCGGCGGACGTCCCGGTTCTCAGATGCGGCGGGGGCCGGGGCCGCTCTCGCCGAGGGCGTCCTCCGGATTGAGCAGGCGGCAGGCCTTGAGGGACAGGCAGCCGCAGCCGATGCAGCCCGCGAGCTCGCGCTGCAGATGCTCGAGCTGGGTCCGCCGCTCCTCGAGCTCGGCGCGCCAGCGCTTGGCCACGCGGCGCCAATCGCCGTGCGAGGGCGGGGCGTCGACGGGCAGGGTCTGGAAGAGCTCTTGGACCTCGCTGAGCGGGATGCCGATGCGCTTGGCCACCACGATGATCGAGATCCGTCGCAGCATGTGGCGGCGATAGCGTCGCTGATTACCCGGCGTGCGCGTCGACGCGATGAGGCCGAGCTGCTCGTAGAAGTGCAGCGCGGAGGGCGCGACGCCCGTGCGTCGGGTGACCTCCCCGATCGGGAGGAGATCGTCCGGTTCCATCCGCCGCCCTTCCGTAGACCTCAACAATAGTTGAGGAACGGGCGGAACGGTCAGCGCGAGGTCGGCGGAAGCTTGTCGACGCCGTGGCGGTTCGGCTTGTCCGGCTCGGCCGCGGTCTCCGGCGTCACGTCCGGGCTGTCCGCCGGCGCGCCCGACGTCGGATAGTGCGGCTCGTCGATCTCGACGGCCTTGTCCCTCTCGTCCGCCGGGGGCAGGTGGTCCAAGGGCTGCTTGATGTCATCGGGGTGGTGGCTCATGGCCCCAGCGTGCGCTGTGCCGCGTGCGGCACCCAAGGGGGTTGTCATCCGGCCCGCCGTGTGGTCGGTGGGTGGCGCTACTACGGGTCGAGCGCCATGCTCCGCGCCGAAGGCGGTCCGGATCTCATGCTCTGGGAGGCGCCGGGGCACGCGCCGATGAAGCTCACGGTGTCGGGGGAGGAGCGGCCGCTCTTCTTCCTGCGCACGACCGAGATCCACGCGCTCGCCGAGCGGTTCGCGGCAGAGGGCGTCGAGGTGGTGAGCTTCGACGACGGCGGCTTCGCCCTCTTCCTGAAGTTCTTCGACCCGGACGGCACCCTGCTCGGACTCATCCAGCACGCCGCCTGAGCCCGGCGTCGCGAGCGGGTCGTCGGGCTCCGCGGCCCTGTCGGTGGGTGCCGGGCTGGGCTATCGTCGGGGCACGGCTCCGCGCGGAGGGGCTGCGAGGAGGGGCGCATGGAGCAGGTCGACACGGTGATCGTGGGCGCGGGCGTGGCGGGATTGACGGCGGCGCGGCTGCTGCAGGATGCCGGGCGGACGGTCGTGGTGCTCGAAGCGCGCGACCGGATCGGCGGCCGGGTGCACACGGATCGGACCGACGGCATCGTCGATCTCGGCGCCTCGTGGATCCACGGTGTCGACGGCAGCCCGGTAGCGGCGGCTGCCGAGGCCTTCGGCATGCGGACCGTGGAGTTCACCGTCGGCGGTTTCCAGGTGGACAGCCGGCCGATCGCTTATCACGGCCCCGACGGGCGCCCGCTCTCCGCCGAGGAGACGCGCGCCTTCGCCGCCGATGTCCACGCGGTGGACGCCGTGCTCCCGGACATCATCGCCGCCTCCCGCCCCACGGCCTCCTACCGCGACGTCACGGATGAGGCCCTCTCGCGCCAGGGATGGAGCGCCGAGCGTACGCAGCGGGTGCGGGAGTACCTGGAGCATCGCGCCGAGGAGCAGTACGGGGCGTGGATCGAGGACCTCGCCGCGCACGGCCTCGACGACGACGCGATCGAGGGCGACGAGGTCGTGTTCCCCGACGGGTACGGCGTGCTCCCGGAGCGCCTGGCCGAAGGCCTCGACATCCGGCTGGAGCACCTCGTCACCCGTGTCGACTGGAGCGACGACGGCGTCTGGGTGCGGACCTCGCACGGCGACTTCTCCGGGGACACGACCGTCATCACGGTTCCCGTCGGCGTGCTGCAGGCCGGAACCATGGAGATCGTCCCTCCGCTGCCGCCGGTGAACGCCGAGGCGCTGGGGCGGCTGCGCATGAACGCCTTCGAGAAGGTCTTCCTGCGGTTCCCGACGCGGTTCTGGGAGGACGGGGTGTACGCCCTCCGGCAGCAGGGCCCCGAGGCGCGATGGTGGCACTCCTGGTACGACCTCACCGCGCTGCACGACGAGCCGCTCCTGCTCACCTTCGCCGCCGGGCCCGCCGCGGCAGCCACGCGGGACTGGAGCGATGCGGAGGTGCAGGCCTCGATCATGGCGCAGCTCCGCCGGCTCTACGGCGACGGAATCCCCGATCCGATCGGGATGCGCCGCACGGCCTGGCAGGACGATCCGTTCGCGCACGGGTCGTACGCGTACATGACGGTCGGGTCGACCACCGCGGATCACGACGACCTCGCCACCCCGGTCGGCGGCGTGCTGCACCTCGCGGGCGAGGCCACGTGGACCGACGATCCGGCCACCGTGCCCGCGGCCCTGTTCTCCGGGCATCGTGCGGCGGAGCGCATCCTCGGGCGGGCGGCCCCGATCGAACGGCTCTGGGCACAGGGGTGACGCGCCCCGGCGCCGGCAGTGTGGCCGTCGCCATACGTCCGGTCAACCCCCTGCGCCATTCCTCGCCGCCGCGCATACGGTCGTCGGACCGAACAGAGGAGGAGAGCATGAGCGACCCCCAGAACACGCAGGGCACCCCCGGCGCCGACGAAGAAGCCGACACGGCCTCCGGCGGCGCTCCCGACGACAGCGGCGAGAGCACCGACGACGTGCTCGAGCGCGAGACGACGGACGACGAGGGCAAGCCCCTCGAGAACCCGTCCGGCGGCTGACCGCCGCACCGCCCGAGGGTCAGCCGCGCTCCAGGTGGCGCGGCTACCCTCGGGTCATGCGCCGCATCGCTCTCGTCCCTCTGCTGCTCGCCGTCGGTCTCCTCGCCGGGTGTGCGCAGGTCACCCAGGCCGCGGGAGACGCGTTCGGAGTTCCGGTCGCGGAGACGTGCGCGACCATCGACGACGCGTACGCGCAGTATCAGGAGCTGCTGAGCCAGGGCGACGCGTCCGCGGAGCAGCTCGATGCCGCGCGCGACGACCTCGTCGCCACCCTCGACGGCGTCGCGGACGGAATGGACGGGCAGCTCGGCGACCTCATCCGCTCCGGCGCCGATCAGCTCGGCGGCATGACCGACCTTCAGGCCCCGGAGACAGTCGAGGCGATCGAGCGCCTCCACGACGGACTCTCCTCCTTCTGCGGCTGAGCCGGCTCGCGCGGTCGTGTCGCGACGTACCACTGCCGGAGCAGCAGCACGATGAGCAGTACGTCGACGGCGTCACCCGCGTAGAACATCAGCTCCGCTCCGATCCGCGCGTCCCCGGGGTCGACACCCACCGGAGGGTGTGCCCACAGCCACTTGGCGAGGATCGAGTGCGCGGCGATGAAGACGATGAGGACGGACGCCCGTACGGTGACGGAGGCTCGATGCGGATCGGGATCGAGGCCGAGGATGCTCGCGGTGAACAGATACCCCGTCAGCAGGACGTGCAGGTGCACGGCAGCATGCAGCCACGGTGAGGCGTGCATGAGGGGGAACAGCGGCGTGGCGTAGAGGAGCCACAACCCGGCGATGTTGAGGGTGCCTGCGACCACGGGATGCGTGAGCACCCGGATCGGGGCGCTGCGCAGCACCCGGGAGAGCGCACGGGCCTCGGCGACCGGAAGGGCGCGGAGGGCCAGGGAGACCGGACGCCCGAGCACCAGGAGGAGCGGGGCCAGCATGCCCACGAGGACGTGGCCGGCCATATGCACCGGGAAGCTGCTGTGGGCCAGGGCGGCGAACGGTCCGACGGTGCCGACCGCGGTGCACAGCAGACCGCTCATCCAGGCGGCCGTCCGTGGCCGCGGCCAGGGACTGCGGTCGCGGGTCCGCCGCAGCGCGACGAGATACAGCACGGCGGCGCCGAGGAGGAGGACGAGGGCGAGGAAGGGGAGGACGTCGATGCCCCCGCCCGTCGCATCCGCATCGAGGCCCGGAAGCCGAGGCGGGTCGTCGTGCCCGTCGTGCACGGCTGTCACCCCCTCGGGGCGGGTCGGGTCCGCCACACCGTGAGGGCTCCGGCAGCGAGCAGCCCGATAGTTGCGAAACCGCAACTATCGGCGTATGGTTGATCTCGATCAACTTTCTATGCAGGAGCATTCCCCCGTGACACACACCTCATCCTCTTCCGAGACCGCGCGCTCGGCCCGCGAGGTCTTCACCGCGATCTCCGGCCTCATCGTCGGCATGTTCGTCGCCGTGCTCTCCGGCACGGTCGTCTCGACCTCGATGCCCGTCATCATCGCCGACCTCGGCGGCACCCAGTCGCAGTACACCTGGGTCATCACCGCGAGCCTTCTCGCCACCGCCGTCTCGACGCCGATCTGGGGCAAGCTCGCCGACCTCGTCGACCGCAAGGTCCTCATCCAGATCTCGCTCATCCTCTTCACGGTCGGCACGGTCATCGCCGGCTTCTCGACCGACACGAACATGCTCATCGCGGTCCGCGTCGTGCAGGGCATCGGCGTCGGCGGCCTCATGTCGCTCGTCATGATCGCCGTGGCCCTCATCATCTCCCCGCGCGAGCGCGGCAAGTACATGGGCGTCGTCGGCGGCATCATGGCCCTCGGCACGATCGGCGGCCCGCTGCTCGGCGGCGTCATCACCGACGCCTGGGGCTGGCGCGCCAACTTCTTCGTCGGCGTCCCGTTCGCGATCGTCGCGCTCGTCCTGCTGCAGTTCACCCTGCACCTGCCCAAGCCGCAGCGCGGCACCAAGGTGTCCATCGACTACTTCGGCATCGTCCTGCTCGCCGTGGGCGTCTCGACCCTGCTGATCTGGGTCTCCATGGGCGGCAACCAGTTCGACTGGGACTCCGGGACCAGCATCGCCCTCGCCGTCACCGCGGGCGTCGCCATCGCCGCCTTCGTCGCCGTGGAGTTCTTCGTCAAGGAACCCATCGTCCCGATGTCGCTGTTCCGCAACCGCACCTTCACGCTGTCGGTCATCGCCTCGATCGCGATCGGCGTCTCGATGTTCGCGACCTCGGTCTTCCTCGCGCAGTACTTCCAGCTGGCCCGTGGCGCCACGCCGACCGAGTCGGGACTGATGACCATCCCCATGATCATCGGTCAGATGGGCGCGTCGATCATCATCGGACAGCTCGTCAGCCGCTTCGGCAAGTGGAAGGGCTGGATGGTTACCGGCTCCATCCTCGCCACCATCGGTGTGAGCCTGATGGCCACCCTGCGCTACGACACCCCGTTCACCCTGGTGGCCGTGTACATGTTCGTCCTCGGCGCCGGCCTCGGCATGGTCATGCAGAACCTCACCCTGATCGTGCAGAACGACACCGCGCCGCAGCAGCTGGGTGCCGCCTCGTCGAACGTCAACTTCTTCCGCACGATCGCCGGCACCATCGGCGTGACCGTCATGGGATCGCTGCTGTCGACCAGCGTGGCCGACTTCATGAAGGACGGCCTGAAGGGCTTCGTCCCGACCACGCCCGACGAGATCAGCGCCCTGGAGCGCCTGGGCTCCGGAGACGTGCCGAAGGTGGGCGAGCTGCCCGACACGATCCGCACGATCGTCGAGAGCGCCTACGGGCACGGCATCGCGGACGCGTTCATCCTCGCCATCCCGCTGGCCGTGATCGCGATCATCGCGATCACGTTCATCAAGAACAAGCCGTTGTCCACCAAGAACGCCGCGGAGCAGCTGCGCGAGCAGGCCGAGGAGTCCGTCATCGAGGTCTCCGAGGCCGAGGTCGGCGCCAACCTCTCGACGGGGACGATCCGCACCGGGCAGGCCGGACCGGCGACCACCACGGGGTCGGTGAGCGTGCTCGAGCGCGACGATCGGAAGCAGGAGCGCTGACATGATCGCGTCCGAGGCGGTCGGCACCCCCGACGTCGACACCGCCCTCAGCGACCTCCAGGCGCATCTCAACCTCATCTTCGCGCGGACCCGGTCGCTGTGGAAGGAATCGGCGTCCCGGGTCCACCCGGAGCTGCAGGTGGCGGGGTACAAGCTGCTCACGTTCATCGACCGGGCGGGCTCGGCCAGCGCGCACGAGCTCGCCGAGCGCTTCGAGATGGACAAGTCCGTCGTCAGTCGCCAGGTACGGATGCTGGAGGACCTCGGGCTGATCGCCTCCGTGCCGGACGAGCGTGACGGCCGGCTCCGGGTGCTCACCGCGACGCCCGCCGCGTGCACCGCTCTCACCGAGGTCCGGCGAGAGTACGGCACCCGGCTCCGCGCCGTGATCGACGAGCTCACGCCCGCCGAGATCGACGCCGCGTCCAAGGTGTTCCGGCTCCTCGCCGAGGTCTGAACCGGGCCCCGCGACCGCCTGCGGTCGCGGGGCTTCGCCGTACACTGGCGATATGCGCGCCTCGTCCGACGATCCCGCCGACGACGCTCCCCTCGACGATCTCGACCAGGCGGTCGCCCGCGTCGAGCACGAGCTCGGCCGTCTGTTCGCCCGCATCCGCGTCGGGTGGCGCGAGGCTGCCGCCACCGTGCATCCGGACCTCCAGCCGCTCGGGTACCAGGTGCTGACCTCGATCCTCGCCGGACGGGCGACCTCGGCGGGGGCTCTCATCGAGCGCCTGCAGACGGACAAATCCGCCGTGAGCCGGCAGGTGCGTCAGCTCGAGCAGCTCGGGCTCGTCGAGAGCATCCCCGATCCCGAGGACCGCCGCGCCCGGGTGCTGGTGGCGACCCCGCTGGCCGAAGAGCGCGTCGCTCTCGCCCGCTCCCGGTATGAGGGGCGCATCGGCGAGCGACTGCGCGGCTGGACGGCCGCCGACCTCGACCACTTCGCGAACCTCGTCGCCGATCTGGGCGGTTGATACACCGGAACACCTGGTCGATTCACGGGAATACAGCGGCCGGCCGTGTCCTTGGTCCCTCTGTGACTCTCTACGACTCCGCCGACTTCGGCTCGCTGCACCTGTCCAACCGCGTCGTCATGGCGCCGCTCACCCGCACGCGTGCGGACGCCGACGGCGTGCCGACCGCGATCATCGAGGAGTACTACCGTCAGCGCGCGGGGCAGGGGCTGATCATCTCCGAGGGCGTCTGGCCCGTCCTCGAGGGCAAGTCGTACCCCGGGCAGCCGGGGATCGTGACCCCCGCCCAGATCGACGGATGGCGACGCGTGGCCGACGCCGTGCACGCCGAGGGCGGCACCATCGTCATGCAGCTCATGCACGGCGGCCGGGTGGGCCACCCGGAGATCTCCGGTGAGCCCCGCGTCGTCGCCCCGAGCGCCCTGGCCGCCCCCGGCCAGACGCGGACGCCCCAGGGCAAGGCCGACCTGCCGGTCGCGCACGCCCTCACCCTCGACGAGATCCCGGTGGTCGTCGAGCAGTTCGTCCAGGCCGCGCGGAACGCGATCGCGGCCGGCTTCGACGGCGTCGAGGTGCACGGCGCCAACGGCTACCTCGTCCACGAGTTCCTGTCTCCCGTGTCCAACGTCCGCGACGACCGGTACGGCGGCTCGCCGGAGAACCGCGCGCGCTTCGCGATCGAGGTGACCACGGCGGTCGCCGCCGCGGTGGGTGCCGACCGGACCGGCATCCGGCTCTCTCCGGCCCACGGCATCCAGGGCGTCATCGAGGACGACGCGGCCGACGTCCTCGCGACCTACACCGCGCTCGCCGAAGGGCTCGCGCCTCTGGGGCTGGCCTTCGTCGATGTGCTGCACGCCGAGCCCGCCGGAGAGCTCGTCCAGGCCATCCGCCGGGCGGCGGGCGCACCGCTGATCGTCAACACCGGCTTCGGCGTCGAGACCACCCGTGCCGCGGCAGAGGAGCTGGTGGCCGAGGACTGGGCGGACGCGGTCGCGGCCGGGCGTCCCGTCATCGCCAACCCCGACCTCGTGGAGCGCTGGCGGACCGGGGCCGAGCTGAACGAACCGCGCCCCGAGCTGTTCTACGGTTCGACCGCCGAGGGGTACATCGACTACCCGTCCCTGGAGGTCGCGCGCGCCGGCGAGTGATACGGAGCGCCCGCTGTCACACGACGATGTCGTCGGCCGTGTGCAGCGGGCGCCATCCGGTCTCGCGGATCCCGCGTCGGGGGAGGACGTCGGCGTCGGGCAGCGGGCCGAGGTCGACTCCGGTGAGGGTGGTGACCTCGGCGACGGGCACCTGGAAGGTGCGGAAGGCTCCGAGCGACGCGACGGCGAGGACACCCTCCCTGGTGTCGACGAGCTCTGTCTGGTCGAGGAGGAACGCGGCGGCGGCGAGTCGGCCCTCGGAGCTCCAGGCCGCGATCTTCCAGAACCGGAGGGGGATGCGGATGCCGCGGTACGGCGGGTCGGTGTCGGCGAGCACCGGGGCGGTGAAGACGGACAGGCGCTGTGCGGTCGTCTCGGCATACGCGAGCACGTGGTCCTCCAGCCCGAGCCAGAGGTCTTTCGACTGGTTGAAGACGGCCGCCTGCGGAGCCGCGTTGGGGTAGGTGAAGGTGGCTTCCATGGCCGCGCGGGCGTCGGAGCGCTCGCCCCAGCCCGGATCGCGGCGGCGCACGAGATGCCCGCGGTCGAGGTCGTTCCCCGCATAGACCGCCGGACCCGCCTGCTCCTCTGCGGGCACTCGCGGGTCAAGACGCCACTCACCCGTCCGGGGGAGATCCCGCAGGCGGGCGCCGTCGATGGTGACGGCCGTCACCGCGGCGAGCCGCCGCTCCGGGTCCAGCAGCACCGTGAACCGGGGAGCGGGGAGGGTGCGCACCGCCATCGGAGGCACGGGCAGGGGAAGCGGGATGCCGAGGAACCCGGGGTCGTAGCCGTCCGTCATGCCTCCATCGTGCCCCGGCCCGCCGACATCGGGTGGCCGCCGCTCAGGCCGGGCCGTTGTCCTCCGCGCGCCGTGCCGCGGCCTCCCGCATGCGGCGGCGGATGCGCAGCGCGATGAACACCAGGAGCAGCAGGATGAGCAGGCCGACGACCACGTCGGAGATCACGCCGCTCCACTGCTCGAGGATCGGCCGGATGGCGGGGCCGAAGGCGAACCCGAGGCCGATCCAGATGCCGTTCCAGACGGCCGATCCGACCAGGGTGTACAGCGTGAACTTCCACAGGGCCATGCGCTCGATGCCGGCGGGGATCGAGATGAAGGAGCGCACGAGAGGCACGCAGCGGCCGAACAGCACCGCGCCGCCGCCCCAGCGGGCGAAGAACGCCTCCGCCTTGTCGAAATCGTCGTGGTCGAGGAGGGGGATGCGTCCGACGATGCGTCGGGTGCGGTCCCGGCCGACCGCCGCGCCGAGTCCATACCAGATCCACGCGCCGACGAGCCCTCCGAGGGTGGCAGCGGCCCAGGCGCCCCAGGCGTTCATCCGGCCGTCGTAGGCGAGGAAGCCTGCCGCGGGCAGGATCGCCTCGGATGGGATCGGGGGGACGAACGTCTCGATGAGTACCGCGAGGCCGACGCCGACCTCGCCGAGGGTCTCGATCAGGCTGAGCACCCAGCCGATGAATCCGTCGTAGCCGGGGGCGGAAGCGGCGAGGGGCAGGGTGCCGGGGGTCATCGTGTCCTCTGTCGGGGGATCGCGGTGATCGTGCGGAGAGCGGGTCCGTCGGAGCGGACTTCGCCTCTGCACGGTATCGCCCTTCCCTGGACCCCGCCTGCGTGCGCAGGGAGCGGGAGGAGCCGGCGTTGTCAAGGCGCTCGCCGCCGTCCGACGGTACGGAGATCATGGAACCCCATCGACCGAGGAGGCAGCATGACCGATCCGCGCCAGGACGAGACGACCGGGTTCCAGGGGGAGCCCCCGACCGCCAACAACGGAGAAGGCGACGCCCCGGAGGTCGACGTGACCGATCTGGAGCCGGAGGAGATCGAGGACGGCGTGGAGGTCGACGACCGTCCCTGATCGGTGGGGGAGGTTTTGACATAGGTCAAAATCTCCCCTACCGTCGAGTCATGGGCACGGCGGAGAGCAGAGACGGCGAGACCGATGCGATCAGCGGTGTCACCGCCGCCGAGATCTCCGAGAGCGTGCGCGACCTCGTCGAACGGGGAACCCTCGTCGCCGGCGACCGCCTCCCTCCTGTCCGCACCCTCGCACAGCGCCTCGGCGTCAACCGCAACACCGTGCTCGCGGCCTATCGCTCCCTCGTGACGGCGCGCATCGCGACCACCGGCGGGCGCACCGGCACGACGGTGCTCGGACCGGCTGCCACGCCGGATGAGGGCTTCACGCCCGGAACGGCCCTGCGTGACATCGCCAGCGGGAACCCCCAGGCGGCCCTGCTGCCCGATCTCGCCGCGGCCCTCGCGACGGTGCATCCCCGGTCCGTCCTCTACGGCGAGTCGGTGATCGACGCCGAACTCGCCGAGTGGGCGACGCGCTGGATTGCAGAGGACCAGCCGCGTCCCTTCCGGCTCTCGGTCACCGCGGGCGCCGTCGACGCCGTGGAGCGGCTGCTCGCCCAGACGCTCGTGCACGGCGACCGGGTGGGCCTCGAGGACCCCTGCTTCCTCTCCAGCATCCAGACCGCGCGGCTGGCCGGGTACACGCCCGTCGCCATCCCGGTCGACGAGGAGGGGCTGACCGTGGAGGGAGTGCGCGAGGCCCTGGAGGCCGGCGTGCGCGCGATCGTCTGTACGCCCCGTGCGCACAACCCCACCGGGGTCAGCACCAGCGCCGCCCGCGCTGCGGAACTGCAGGAGGTGCTCGCGCCCCATCCGCATGTCCTCGTGATCGAGGACGACCACTTCTCCCTGCTCGCCCCCACGCCCTACGCGAGCATCATCGGCCCGGCGCACGAACGCTGGGCCCTCGTGCGGTCGGTGTCGAAGTTCCTCGGGCCGGACATGCGCCTGGCGGTGACGGCCTCGGACCCGGTCACGGCGGAGCGGCTCGCCCTCCGGCTCAGCCCCGGGACGATGTGGGTGAGCCATGTCATGCAGCAGCTCGCCGCGGCCATGCTCCGTGACGAGGAGGTCCATCGGCTCATCGCGACGGCAGGCGCCCGCTACGTGGCCCGCAACCGGTCCTTCGTGGCGCTCCTCGCCGCCCGCGGAGTGGAAGCCTCCGGGGAGAGCGGCCTGAACGTGTGGGTCGACGTCCGCGACGACGCCGGCGTGGTCGCGGATCGGCTGGCGCGCCGTGGCTGGCTCGTCCGTCCGGGTTCCGAGTTCACCCTGGAGGACGAATCCGCCGGGGGGCGCCACGTGCGGGTGACCGTGCACAATCTCGACGACGCGGAGCTGCGCTGCCTCGCCGACGATGTCGCCGCAGCCGCCGGACCGGCCTCGACCGAGGAGGGCGCGTGACGCAGGGCGAGACGGCGGGTGTCTTCCGGGTCGGGCGGTCGTCGCGACTGGACGGCGTGCTCTACGACCTGCGCGGTCCGGTGGCGGAACGGGCCGCAGAGCTGGAGGCCCGCGGCGAGCAGATCCTCCGCCTGAACATCGGCAATCCCGCCCCGTTCGGCTTCGAGGCGCCGCCGGTCATCGTGGAGGCGCTGCGAGCGGCGCTTCCCCGTGCCCACGGCTACTCCGAGTCCCCTGGTCTGCCGGAGACGCGCGAGGCGATTCGCGCGCACTATGCGCGCCGACCCGGATTCCCGGCCCTGGGGATCGATGCGGTGACCGTCGGCAACGGGGTGTCCGAGCTCGTGGGCCTCACCCTGCAGGCGCTCCTGGAACCGGGGGACGAGGTGCTCGTCCCGAGCCCCGACTATCCGCTGTGGACGGCTTCGACCGTCCTCGCCGGAGGAGAGCCGGTCCACTACCCCTGCGTCGAGGAAGCCGGCTGGCGTCCCGACCTCGAGGCCATGGCTGCGGCGATCGGACCGCGCACGGTGGCCATCGTCATCATCAACCCGAACAACCCGACCGGGGCGGTGTACGACCGCGCGACGCTGGAGGGCATCGCCGACCTCGCCCGTCGTCACGGACTGCTCCTGCTCTCGGACGAGATCTACGACCGCGTCGTGTACCCGGGCTTCACGCACCTCTCCACGGCGCAGGTCGCGCCCGACGTGCCGTGTGTGACCTTCGCCGGACTGTCGAAGACGCACCGCGTCGCCGGATATCGGGCGGCCTGGGCGCTCACGACAGGGTTCGCCGCAGACGACGCCTTCCTCTCGGGAGTGCGACTGCTCGCCTCGATGCGGATGTGCGCGTCCGTACCGGCGCAGCATGCGATCACGGCGGCGCTGGAGCACGACACGTCGCTCGACGCCCTCGTCGCGGAGGAGGGGCGTCTGACGGTGCAGCGCGACGCGGCGACGGCGGCGCTGCGGGAGATCCCCGGTGTCGAGGTGCAGGAGGCCGGTGGTGGGCTCTACCTCTTCCCGCGGCTCGATCCGGAGGTCTACGGCATCCAGGATGACGAGCGCCTGGTGCTCGACCTCCTCGATGCGGAGCGCATCCTCCTGGTGCACGGGCGGGCCTTCAACGGCGCGGACTCCGACCACGTGCGCGTCGCCTTCCTGCCCGAGACGGAGGTCCTCGTCGACGCCGTGCAGCGCTTCGGCAGGTTCCTGCAGGGGTACTCGCCGCCCCGGAACTGACGACGCCCGAACCCGGTGGAGTGACCGAGTGGCCAGGTCGCGGTCCGCAAGACCGTGTACGCAGGTTCGATTCCTGCCTCCACCTCTGAGAGGACACCCGCGGCCGGCGGGTGAGTTCAGGCCGCGAGGCCGAGCCAGGCGCGCGGCGAACGGCCGAGCCGCTGGGCGAACGCGCGGGAGAACGCCGACGCGCTGGCGTAGCCCAGGTCGGCGGCGACCGCGCTCACCGACATGCCGGCGCGCAGCTGCTCCTGGGCGATCGTGAGCCGCCACTCCGTCAGGTAGTCGCCCGGCGCGCGGCCGACGACCTCTTTGAAGCGGGCGGCGAAGGCGCTGCGCGACATGGCCGCGGTGCGCGCGAGCGTGTCGAGGTTCCAGGGCTCGCCGGGTGCTTCGTGCATCGCCACGAGCGCGGGTGCCAGACGCTCGTCCGAGAGTCCGGGCAGCAGTCCCGGGGGAAGCACCAGCTCGCCGGAGTGGTCGAGCATCCAGCGGAGGAGCTGGATGAGCACGACCTCGAACATCCGGTCGGCGAGCAGGGGACGACCGCAGCGCACGTTGTCGACCTCGGCGAAGAGGAGGTCGAGCGCAGGCGCGAGGGTGGACACCTCGTCGAGCGGCAGGACGATCACGGAGGGGAGGGTGCGCACGAGCGGGTGGGTGGCCCCGCCGTCGAAATCGATCGTGGCGCAGGCGAAGTCGGACTCCTCGGTCGGGGCGTTGAGGAAGGTGTGATCGATCGGGCGGGGGAAGAACAACAGGCTCGGGCGTGTGATGGTCTCGCGCTCGATGCGTCCGTCCGGGCGCTGATGCGTCACCTCCATCTCGCCGCGCCGCAGCACGTGGAGGAAGCCGTGGCCGGCGCTCGCCGCGAAGACCGTGGTGCCGCAGAGCGGTCCGGTGTGGAACAGGCGACTGCGCACTCGGAAGCGGTCGAGCAACGGGGTGAGGCGGTCGAGCGGCGGCATTCCTCCATTCTTCTGGACGATGTGTCATGAAAGCAAGATCAAATGATACGTATCGTACTCACTGCCGCGGAAGACTGAAGGGGAAGCCGAACCCGGCTCGTCTCGAAACAAAGGAGCATCCCATGCCCAACGTCCCTCTCGTCGACCGTGAGGCCGCCACCGGCCCCGTCAAGGACCAGCTCGAGCAGATCGGCTCCGCCTTCGGCGCCGTCCCCGCCATGTTCCGCGCGGTCGCGAACTCGCCTGCGGCCCTGACCAGCATGTGGAGCGCGTTCGGCGCCTACGGTGGGGGCACGCTCGGTGCGGCCCTGGGTGAGCAGATCGCCGTCGCCGTCGCGAACCGCAACTCGTGCGGCTACTGCCTCGCCGCGCACACCGCGCTCGGCAAGAAGGCCGGCCTCTCGACCGAGGTCCTCGCCGAGGCGCAGGAAGGCACCTCCGACGACCCGCGCACCGCGGCGCTGCTGGCCTTCGCGCTCAAGCTCGTCGACGAGCGCGGCCAGGTGACCTCGGCCGATGTCGACGCCCTCCGCGCGCACGGCTGGAACGACGAGCAGATCGTCGAGACCATCGGCCAGGTCGCGCTGAACCTCTTCACGAACTACGTGAACATCGCGCTCGACGTGCCGATCGACTTCCCGACGGTGCCGCTGCGTCGCGCCGCCTGAGGTCGAGGGGAGCAGAGGCCGGATTCGCTGGGGGTCCGGCCTCTTCCGCTGCCCCGGCCGGCTCGCTAGGCCTCGACCGCATCCAGCCAGTCGGTGAGGACGCGGGTGGCGAGCGTCTCGAGCCGGGGGCCGAGGGTGCGTGCCTGCTCCCGGATCACCCGCGGGTCGATGCCGTTGTGATGCAGTTCGTGGGCGTGGCCGATGAGCCAGCGCTCGATCGTGCGGTGGTCGGCTTCCAGGTGGAACTGAAGGCCGAGAGTGCGCCCCACCGCGAAGGCCTGATGCGGGAAGCCGGGCGTGTGCGCCAGGGACTGCGCCCCGGCGGGGATCGCGAACTCGTCCCCATGCCAGTGCAGCACCGGCTCGCCGTCGAGCGGGGCCAGGACCGACTCCCGGCCCTCGGGCGTCAGCGTGAGCGGACCGAAGCCGATCTCGACCGCACCGGTCGGCCGGACCGCTGCGCCCAGGGACTCGGCGAGGAGCTGCGCGCCGAGGCAGACGCCGAGCGTGGCGCCGCCGCTGTCGAGTCGCGCCGCGACGGCGGCCTTCGAGGAGCGCAGGAACGGGTAGCGATCGTCGTCGTACACCCCGATCGGACCGCCGAGGACGATGAGCAGGTCGGCTCCGGCGACGGCGACGGCGTCTGCGTCGAGTTCGTCGATGCCGGCATCGAGGAGGGTGGTCTCGTAACCGCGCTCCGCCAGCAGAGGAGCGAGGATCCCGAGGTCTTCGAAGGGGACGTGGCGAACGGCGACGGCCGTGCGGGGCGTGCGGGACGCGGACATGCACTCTCCTCGGATAGATTTGACCTATGCCAAAAATAGCACAGGAGGTTCAGGGCTCCGAAGTGATCGTGCACGCCGCGGGGGTCCTGTTCGACTGCGATGGCGTGCTGGTGGATTCGGTCCCCTCGGCGGCGATCGCGTGGGATGCCTGGGCCCGCCGGTACGCCCCGGGATTCGACTTCCTCCGAGACGCCCCGCACGGCATGCGACCGAGTGAGGTGGTCGCGGCGATCGTCGGGCCGGAGCGGGCCGCCGAGGCGACCGTCGATCTCCTCGCGCGAGAGCTCGCCGTCGCCCCGGCGACCACCGGGATCCCGGGGGCCGCTGCCCTGCTCGCTGCGCTGCCGTCCGAGCTCTGGGCGGTTGCGACGAGCAGCAACAGGGCGGTCGCGACCGCGCGGATGCGGGGTGCGGGCATCCCGGCACCCGCCCTGCTCGTGGCCGCCGAAGACGTGGACCGCGGCAAGCCCGCTCCCGACCCCTACCTCCGCGCCGCGCGTCTGCTCGGGCGGGACCCGCGGGACTGCGTGGTCTTCGAGGACTCGGCACCGGGGATCCGTGCGGCGCGGGCGGCCGGCGCGGGGCTCGTGGTCGGAGTGGGCGCCGGCTCTGCGGCGGCCCACCCCGACCTGATCGTGCACGACCTCGCCCGTGTGCGCTGGAGCGGCGAGGCGCTGTGCCTGCGAGTGCTCAGCGGAGCGCGCTGAGGGCCTCGTCGATGACGTCCACCGCGACGTCGAGCTGCTCGTCCGTCGTCGTGAGCGTCGGCAGGAAGCGGATCACGTTGCCGTCGCTGCCCGCGGTGAGCAGCAGGATGCCGCGCTGGGCGGCGAACTCCGAGACCATGGAGGCGGCCCCGGCCAGCGGTCGCGTCGTGCCAGGGGTGCTCAGCTCGAAGGCCTGCATGGCACCGATCCCACGGACGTCGCCGACGACGGCGTGACGGGCGCGCAGGCCCTCGAGCCGCGCGGACAGGTGCGCGCCGATCCGCCGGGCGTCCGCGAAGAAGGTCCCGTGCTCCAGCTCGTCGAACACCGCGAGGGCGGCGGCGATCGAGACCGGGTTTCCGCCGAACGTGCCGCCGAGGCCGCCCGGGTCGGGTGCGTCCATGATCTCGGCGCGACCGGTCACCCCGGCCAGGGGCAACCCGCCGGCGATGCCCTTCGCCGTGAGCACGAGGTCCGGAACGAGGTCGAAGTGCGTGCTCGCGAACCATGTCCCGGTGCGCCCGAGGCCCGTCTGGATCTCGTCGGCGATGAACACCACGCCGTTCCGCGTGCACCACTCCTGCAGGGTCGGCAGGTAGCCCGCGGCAGGGACGACGAAGCCGCCCTCGCCCTGGACGGGCTCGGCGATGACGGCGGCGAGGTCGTGGACGCCGATGCGCTGTTCGAGATGGGCGATCGTGCGCGCCGCGGCCTCCGTCCCGTCGAGGCCGTCCCGGTAGGGATAGGAATTGGGGACACGGTGGATGTCGGGAGCGAACGGGCCGAACCCGGTTCCGTACGGCGCCGCCTTGTGGTTCATGGCGAGCGCGAGGTTGGTGCGCCCGTGGAACGCGTGGTCGAGGGCGGCGACAGCGCGCCGTCCCGTGTGTCTCCGGGCGATCTTCACCGCGTTCTCGACGGCTTCGGCGCCGGAGTTCGCGAAGGCCGTGCGGGTCTCGTGGGTGCCGGGCACCTTCTCCGCGAGCAGCTCCGCGAGGCGCACGTAGCCCTCGTACGGGGTGACGGTGAAGAGCGTATGCGTGACCCGATCGAGCTGCTCGGCCGCGGCGGTGACGGCGGCGAGGTTGGTGTGGCCGATCGTCGTCACGCCGATGCCGCTGCCGAGGTCGAGGAAGCGGTTGCCGTCGACGTCGGTGACCCAGGGGCCGTCGGCGTGCTCGATGTAGACGGGGAGCACGCTGCCGACGCCGCGGGGGACGACCCGTCGCCGGCGCTCGTGGAGCGCCCGGCTCCGCGGCCCTGGGATCTCGGTGCGCAGGCGCGGAGCCGTCAGTGCGGTGTCGGAGAACAGGCCGGGTGCGGACATGAGAGGGCTCCTTCGCGAAGGGGGTGTCGGCGGGCGCGCGACGTGGTCCCGAAGCTATGTTAGATTTTGACCTATGTCAAAGTCTGAGCATGTCGGAGACGGCGCCGCGCGCTACCCGACGGCCGTCACCGCCGCGGATTTCCGTGCCAACCTCGCCGCCGTCCGCGCCCGTATCGACGCCGCCGCCGAGCGTGCGGGACGGGAACCCGGTGCGGTGCACCTGCTCCCGGTGAGCAAGACCGTCCCGACCGAGCGGGTGCGGGTGGCCATCGGCGCGGGGCTGCGTCGCGTAGGGGAGAACAAGGTGCAGGAAGCCGTGCGGAAGAACCGGGAGACGGCCGATCTCGACGTGGACTGGGTGGTCATCGGCCATCTGCAGACGAACAAGGCCAGGGACGTCGCCTCGTTCGCCGCGGAGTTCCAGGCGCTCGACCGGCTCCGGGTCGCCGAAGCCCTGGACCGGCGCCTGCAGGCCGCAGGGCGCAGCCTCGACGTGTACGTGCAGGTGAACACCTCGGCCGAGGACTCGAAGTTCGGGATGCCGCCCGACGAGCTTCCGGGCTTCCTGAAGGCCCTGCCGTCCTACGATGCCCTCCGTGTCCGCGGGCTGATGACGCTCGCGCTGCTCACACCGGACGACGCCCGGGTGCGGAGGTGCTTCGCGCTGCTGCGCACTCTTCGGGACAGGGCGCGCGAGGAGACCCCCGAGCTCATCGGCGACGGCGCCCTCTCTATGGGCATGTCCGGCGACTATGAGATCGCCGTCGAGGAGGGGGCGACGTGCGTACGGGTCGGGCAGGCGATCTTCGGTGCGCGTGCCGTCCCCGACAGTCACTACTGGCCGGAGGGTTGACCCGCTCAGTCCTCGGTGCGGAAGCCGGCCGCCTTGTGCGTGCCGTCGCAGAAGGGCTTGAGCGCGGAGAGCCCGCAGCGGCACAGGGCCACGGTGCGTCGGCGCGGGTCGATCACCGTGCCGTCGCTCGCGTGCAGCTCGATCTCGCCGCGCACGAGCAGCGGGCCGTCGGGGTACGCGGTGACCGTGACCGGTTCGTCCCGGCCGCTCATGCGGTCGTCCTCTCTCGCAGTGCCGAGCGCCCTTCGCTCCAGGCGTCGAGGGTGTGGGCTCCGGCCCAGCCGTCGACCGTGAGGCACGCGGCCGCGCCGAACAGGATGTCCGCCAGCAGTTCCGGACGGTCCTCGGCGAGGCTGCCCGCGAGGTCACGGGCGGCGATCTGCTCGTGCACCGCGTCGGCCTCCACATGCTCCTCGAAGTACGCGGCGACCTCGTCGGCGAACCCCAGCCGGTGCAGGCCGTCGGCGTAGAACCGGCACGGGATGGACGAGGTCATCTCGTAGGCGGCGAGATGACCGACGATCGCGCCGACGAGCCGGCGGTTGAGTCCGAACAGGCTCATCATGTTGTGCGAGGCGAGCGTGATCGCCGGGGCGTCGTCGACATAGGCGCCGTAGGTGTCGTCGAGTCCTGCGGCGCGCAGGGCTCGGGCGTAGAGCTCCGCATGCACCCGCTGCGGGCGGCCGCCGCCGTACTCGTCCGACTGGATCTCCACGAGCGCGGCCTTGGGGCGCCCGGTCAGCCGCGGAATCGCCCACGAGTGCGGATCGGCCTCCCGCAGCGTGTACACCGATCGCAGGATCAGGGACTCCTCGGCCTGCTCGCGGGTGGCCTTCCTGGCGATGTGGCGCGACAGACTGGGGCCGGTGTCCGCGGCAGCGAGGGCGAACAGGGCGCGACCCACGGCGTCGACCGTGGGTTCGGGAAGCTCGGGCACCGGCACGGTGTCACGCAGTGCGGCCTCGAAGGCGTCCTCGAGGATACGGCGTGCCGTGACCACCCCGGCATCCCACTCGAGACTCGCATCCAGCTGCGGAAGCGATCCGTAGGAGGACGCGTAGAGGACGAACAGGGCGAGCTGGATGTCGTCGTCCCTGACCACGTCGTCGCTCGCGGCGACGGCTGCGGCGGCGAGGTCGGGGAGGGTGGCGGCGTCGTCACCGCGACCCGTGAGGACGCCGAGGACGGCGCTCGACAGGGGGCCGCGCGGCGAGAAGGCGACGGCGGTGTCGGCGTCGAGGGTGGAAACGGTCATGAGGAGGGGCTCCCATCGGATCGATCACCCGCATCCTCACCCGCGCGAGCGGAGACCACCAGGGACTTGACGCCGAGGCGCTCGGCAGGCAAGCGCGCCCGCCGTCACGGGCACCCGGCGAACACGTACCCCTCCTCGTCCGGAGCGACGAGGTCGCGATCGCGGAGCACTGTCGACGCCGGGGTGTCCGGGTCGGCGCACAGCTCCGCGAACGGCCGAGGGAGCTGATCCGTGTACTCGATGTCGATCACGTGCGGCCCGTAGACCGCGGTGTACGCGCCGCACTCCGCGTAGGCGGCGCACTCCTCCGTCACGGCGAAGTCGAAGCCCGCGCGCTCCTTCAGGGCGTCGGCATGTTCGGCCGCGTTCTTCTGCCCGGCGGCGAGCCCGACGCCGTGCGCCGCGTCGACGAAGAGCTCCGCGAGGGCGAGGTTGTCGTCCAGGCTCAGGGCGCCGTCCGCGCGCGAGAACGAGTCGAGGTTGTCGAACTCGACCGCCTGGAAGCCGGAGTCTGCACAGCCCTCGATCCACGGGATCACGATCTCGGCGATGCGGGACCGCTGTGCCGCGCTGCCGGTGTCCAGGAGGGCCTCGTCGGGCCAGTCGGGATCGACGACCACCTCGTCGCCGTCGTGCAGGAGCAGGTCGTCGGGCCAGGTGTCCAGCTCGCCCGGCTGGGTCTGGAAGCCGTTGACGTAGCAGACGGAATAGAGGCCGGCGGCGGGCTCCGCGCTGCGGTCGCGGGCGACGATCCCCACACCCTCGGGCGGGTCGTAGGCGCCGCCGAGCTGGTAGTCCGGGAGGGCGGCGGTCGGAACCAGCGCGACAGCGGCCGACGGCGCCGTTCCCTCCGCGGGGAGAGCGGACGGAGCGGTGCAGGCGGAGAGGGCGAGGATCCCGACCGCGACGAGGGCCGCCGGCGCCAGGGAGACGCGTGCGCTGCTTCGACCGCGCGGGGGACGAGGGAGGCTCATCGCGGCTGAGGCGTCGGCTGTGCGGGGGCGTCGGCGGGCGGGGCCGTGGCCTCCGAGGGGTTCCGGCGGATCCCGATCCACGACACGACGCCGCCGAGCACGAGGAGCGCCGCCGTCACCCAGGCTGCGTTGTGGAACCCGTCGAGGTCGAGGGTGCCGCCGACGATGGTCGACAGCATCGCGACCACGAGCAGACCGGCGACGCGGGAGACGGCGTTGTTCACGGCGGAGGCGATGCCGGAGTGGTTCTCATCGATGGCGCCGAGGATCGCGGCCGTCAGTGGGGCGACGGTGAGCGACAGGCCCAGGCCCATCACGATCATGGCGGGGAGCACCTGGGCCCAGTAATCGAAGGCGGCGTTCACGGTCAGCAGCATCAGGGCTCCGACGGCCATGATCAGCGGTCCGAGCGTCATGAAGATGCGCGGGCCCCAGCGCCCTGCCCACCCGCCGGCACGGGAGCTCAGCAGGATCATGAGGATCGTCATCGGCAGGCTCGCGAGCCCCGCCGCCGTCGCGCTGAGTCCCGCCCCCTGCTGGAGGTAGACGCCGACGACGAAGCCGTTGAGGGAGAGCGCGGCGTACACGAACAGCGTGGCGAGGTTGCCCCACCCGAAGTCGCGCACCCGGAACAGCCAGAGCGGCATGAGCGGCGTGGCCGAGCGGCCCTGGCGCCACAGGAAGACGGCGAAGAGCGCGGCCCCGGCCACGGCGGGGATCCAGATCGCGGGGGAGGCCCACCCGAGGTTCGGCTGCTCGATGAGGGCGAAGACGATGGCGCCCAGGCCCAGGGCGCACAGTGCTCCGCTCCACCAGTCGACGCGGACGCCTCGCGGGTGCTCCGGCAGATGCAGGCGGGCGAGCAGCACCAGCGTCACCCCGATGGGGAGGACGTTGATGAGAAAGACGAAGCGCCAGGACAGGAAGTCGACGAAGAGCCCGCCGAGCAGCGGACCGACCAATTGAGCGGCCGTGGTGAAGGCGGTCCAGACGCCGATGGCCCTCGCCTGGAGGTCGCCGCGCATGGTCGCGGTGATGAGCGCGAGGGAGCTGGGGACGAGCAGGGCCCCGGCCGCCCCCTGCGCCCCGCGGGCCACGATGAGCATGAGCGGGTCGATCGCGGCGGCGACCGCGACGGACGCGATGCCGAAGGCGATGAGGCCGATCCGCATCACCAGCACCCGTCCGTAGGCGTCGGACAGGGAGCCGGCGAGCAGGATCAGCGCGCTGAGGGTGATGAGGTATGCGTCGACGACCCACTGCTGCGTGGTGATCCCGCCGCCGAGCTCCTCGCTGATGGCGGGAAGGGCGACGTTCACCACTGTCCCGTCGAGGAACGTGACGAACGAGGCCAGCACGGCGATCGCGATGACGAGCCGCTGGAGCGGGGCGAAGGATGACACAGGCCGACCCTACTCCGGGCGACGGACGCGAGGGCCGGTCAGTCAGGCGGTGTTCCGGTACCTTCCTGCAGGAGCCGTCGGAGCGCGGGGAGCCCGTCCCGTGCGTGCGCCGCACGCTGCCGTGCCGCGCCGGTCCCGTCGGCCCGTATCCGGGCGAGGCCCGCCCGCACCGCGTCCGCATCGCCGAGCTCGTCCAGCACCGGTCCGATGTCGTCGAGAAGGTGCTCCGCCACCGTCCAGGCCGGGGCGATCTCGCCCGTGAGCGGATCCAGGAGGCGGGCCGTCATCCCGGCTCGCGACGCCATCCAGATCGACGCGTCGATCGTCTCCGTCTCATCGGCGACGATCCGCTGCCCGGACGACAGGGCGATCCCGCGGGTCAGCAGCGCGGAGAGGACGGCGTCCTCCGCGGTGAGCTGCGTGTCCGCGACGCGCGCCTCCACGGTCGGGTAGCGCTCGGAGAGGCGCACCGCCCAGGAGAGGGAGGTCGCCTCGCCGATGGTCCCGAGGTCGAGGAGCTGGTCCACGCGCGTGCGGTAGTCGTCGACGTCGGCGAACCGGGGCGGACACCACGACGAGGGGAGTCGGCGGATGAGCATGCTCCGCCAGCTCGCGAAACCCGTGTCGAGACCGTTGCCGAACGGGCTGTTCGTGCTGAGGGCGAGCAGCAGGGGCAGCCACGCGCGAAGCCGATTCAGGGAACGGACCCGCTCCTCCTCGTCCGGCACCTCCACGTGCACGTGCAGGCCGTTGACCTCGTGCTCGCGGGTGAGGTGCGCCAGCCGTCGCGCGACGTCGTCGTAGTGCGCCGACGGCGAGAGGCGCGGCGAGCGGAGAGTGGTGAACGGCGCGCCGGTCGGTGCCGCGATCGCGCGCCGGACGCGTGCCTGCCTCCCGATGGCCGTGCGCAACGCCGTCAGCTGCTGGACGGCCTCGGCGCCGGTGCGCACCGGGTCGGTGAGCGCCTCGACCTGCGAGGCCAGGTACTCGGTGGTCACGCGTCCGGCGGTGACGTCATCGCCGATGCGCTCCAGGATGTCACCGCTGAGGGCGACGGGGACGAGCGAATCCTCATCGAGCAGGAGGAACTCCTCCTCGATCCCGAAGCGCGTCATCCGGGTCAGTGGTTTCGCAGTTCGGAGATGAGCTCGGCCTTGCGCTTGCCGCTGTAGCCGGTGAGCCCCAACTCCTTCGCGCGCTTCCGCAGCTCGGGAACTGTCCAGTCCTCGTAGTCCCCGTGCTTCCCGCCGCGGCGGCCGACCGAGCTGCGGCCGTCTCGTGCGGCCGCGTTCGAGATGCGGGCGGCCTTCTCCTTCGAAGCCCCGTCGTCGCGGAGCTCTTCGTACAGCTCCGGATCCTTCAGCGAGTTGTTGCGTCGTCCTGGCATTGCTCTGCTCCTTCGCGCATCGGGAGGGTCCAAGTCAACCCCCTCCAGAGAGGGTGTGGTTCGGGTCTAGCGTGAGGTCACCGCAGTCGGGCGCCCGCGCCCCCAGAGAAGGGAAAGACCGATGAACATCCTCCTGATCATCGTCATCGTCATCGCCGTGATCCTCGCGATCACCGGAGGACTGGTGCAGTCGCTCCAGTTCCTGCTGTGGGTCGGTCTGGTGCTCCTGGCCATCGCCGTGATCGCCTGGCTGATCCGAGCGATCACCGGCAGCCGCAAGGTCTGACCCGAGTGCGGAGGGGGAGGCTCGCCATCGGCGAGCCTCCCCCTCTTCATGGGTTCAGCGGGTGGGGGATCAGCGGTTGAACGCGTCCTTGACGCTGTCGCCGGCCTTGCCCGCGGCGTCCTTCACGTTCTCGCCGGCCTGCTTCGCGTCGGCCTTCACCTGATCCGCCTGGCCTTCGGCCTCGAGCTTCTCGTTGTCGGTGAGCTTGCCGAAGCCTTCCTTGACCTTGCCACCCAGCTTCTCAGCGGAATTCTTCATGTCATCTGCGCCACTCATAAGAGGCTCCTCTCCTGGACGGATCGATTGCTCTTCGAGCGTCGCACCGGCGTCGCGGTCCGTCCACGGGATTGACATTCACCGACGGGCGTGTCAACGTTCCGCCCCCATCGACTCCCGCCCGCACAGGGGTTAGCCTGGCGCCAGGCGGGTGTCCTGCCCGTCGTCCTGGACGAAGGGAGCGGTGTGCGATGGACGCGATGATGATGGGTGCCATGTCCAAGAACATGGAGTCGATGCCGGACATGGCGATGATGGACATGTCGGTGCTCCAGGCGTGTATGGACGCGTGTGCCGCCTGCGAGCAGGCCTGCACGGTGTGCGCGACGCAGGAGATGGACTGCGCCCCCGCGTGCATGAACTGCGCGGACATGTGCCACACGATGATGCGATCGATGCTCCGCATGCAGGGGATGACCCCGGCCACGATGATGGCGATGCTGGACGCGTGCATCGCGATGTGCCAGATGTGCATGGACGAGTGCATGCAGCATGCCGATCACAGCGACGTCTGCCGCCTCTGCGCTCAGGCGTGCCAGGCCTGCATGAACGCGTGCATGGCGGTCCGCGACATGATGATGGCGAGGGCCTGACCCGAGGGGGTCAGGCCCTGGTCACACGACGGCGACGTTGAAGCGGGTGCGTCCCACGGCGAGCACGGCGTAGTCGAGGTGGAGGGCGACCGGGCTGCCGATGGCGGCCTCCAGCGCGGCGCCGGAGCCGTTCCACAGCGTGTGCGTGGTGCCGTCGAGCGTGCGGACGACGAGGTCTCCGGCGACCGGATCCGCCGCGATCACGAACGCGTCCGCCCATCGCGCCGGGGTCGCCGCGGCGAGACGCTCCTGGATCAGGTGCAGGGCGTGGCCGGGGGCCGACGAGGAGCAGCGGCCGCCGTTCCTGCACATGCACGTCGCACGCTCACGCACCTCGAGGGGCGGACGGTGGTGCAGCGGCGTGGACACGGGGACTCCTTCGGATCGGCGTCCGGCCAGAGTACGTCGACGAGGTCGGGATCCCGCAGCGCTCCCGACACGCGACGAAACAAACGGGTGTAGGCTCGCCGGGTGCTGTCGTCGATGAGTGCCCTCGGGGCGCGGAGCGGAGCTGCAGGCGCGTTCAGCGCCGCAGGCAGAGGCTGAGGACCGGCCGGAGGCGGAACCCCGTCCCCGGTGCTGCGTCGTACCCCGGCATCGTCCGGGTGATCCTCCGATCCGTCTCGCCGTTCCGGCGATCACACCGAAAGCTCTTCCCCTCATGCGTCCCATCGACGAGCGCGCCCTGCGCGCCTCCTTCTGCAACGCCTCCCGCAAGGAGGTCTCCGACATCACTCTGCCGCCCGGCTTCGCCGAGACCGATTTCGACCGGCTCGACTACCTCGGCTGGATCGACCCGAAGCTGCCCCGGCGCGCCTATGTCGTCGTGTGGATCGACGACGAACCCGTGGGCGTCGTGCTGCAGCGCGCCGAGCAGCGCGTGCTCGCCCGCGCCCAGTGCTCGTGGTGCGAGGACGTGACGCTCCGCAACGACGTGCAGCTGTACGTCGCCCGACGCGCCGGGGCCGCCGGCCGCAAGGGCGACACGGTCGGTGTGCTCGTGTGCGCGGAGTTCGGCTGCAACGCGGCGGTGCGCAAGCTCCCGCCGCTGGCCTATCCGGGGTACGACCGCGAGCTCGCGCGCGAGATGCGGATCCTGCGGCTGCAGGAGCACGTGACCGGATTCGTGCGCGAGGTCGCCCGGACCGACTAGGCCGTCACGGTGCGGACATGCGCGAGGGCGGGTGCCGCCCACGCCGCCGACAGCCGGGCGAACGCCTCGAAGCTGCGTCCGCCCGGCCAGTCGGCCGGCAGCATCGCCGGGGGCAGTCCCGGATCGGTGTAGGGCAGCACCCGCCAGCGGTCGATGAGGTGCACGTACGCGGGGAATGGCGCATCGGGGAGCGCGGTGAGCGAGGCCTGGAAGGCTTCGTGCTCGCCGCGCAGCGCGTCCAGGTCCCACCACGCCGCCGCGGCCTCGGCCAGCGTGCCGGCCGGGGCGGGGGCCGACGCGTCGAACAGCGTCGCCCAGCGGCGGGCACCGAGCTCGTCGAGGATCTGCTCCGCCTCCGCCCTGAGGTGCCCGGGGCAGATCCACAGGGCGGGGGAGACGACGCCGGCGCCGATCCACTGCAGGCGCCGGCGCAGCTGATGACGCACGCTGCGCGCACTCTCCGGGATCGAGAACGACACGAGGCACCACGAATCGTCGTCGGTCATCTCCTGCATCCGGAAGATCCGGCGGTCGCCGCGCTCCAGCATCGGCACGGCCGCCGGGCTCAGCCGGTAGCCGACGGCGTCGCGGCGCTCCGGCAGGAGCAGGCTCTTCTGCTTGAGACGGGCGATGCCCGTCCGGGCGGGAGCGGCGGGGATGCCGAGGTCGGCGGCCAGCGCCACGAGATCGGCGGCCGAGATCCAGCCTCCGAGCGGGCGCAGATACAGGCCGATCAGGGTGCGCAGGAGCGAGGCGGTGCTGCCGGGGCGGGCGTCGATGTCATCGAGCACGACCGGCGCCGCGGGCTCAGGAGACACCGGACTCCAACGCATCCCTGACCGCGAGCACCCCGGCGACGGTCTCGGCGTGCGAAGTGCTGAGCGGCGACAGCCCGAGCCGGATCCCGTCCGGGAAGCGGAAGTCGGGGATGACGCCGTCCGCCCAGAGCCTCCGGGTGACCTCCCGGAAATCGGGGTGGCCGATCGTGATGTGTCCGCCGCGTCGCGCCGGGTCGCGAGGGCTGAGCAGGCGGACGTCCAGCGGCGCGAGCAGCTCGTCGTACGCCCGGACCGCGAGCGCGGTGAGCGACTCCGACTTCGCGCGCACGCCGTCGATCCCCGACTGCTCGATGAGGTCGATCATCCCCTGCATCGCGAGCATCGAGGTCACCGGCGGCGTGCCGCTGAGGAGCTGACGGATGCCGTCGGCGGGGACGTACTCCGGGCCCATGGCGAAGATGTCGGCCGCGCTCCACCAGCCTTGGATCGGCTGCCGCAGCAGGCCCTGCAGGTCGTGGCGGAGGTAGGCGAACGCGGGCGATCCCGGGCCGCCGTTGAGGTACTTGTAGGTGCAGCCGACGGCCATGTCGACGCCCCAGTCGTCGAGCTGCATCGGCACGACACCCGCCGAATGGCAGAGGTCCCACAGCATGAGCGCTCCCGCGTCATGGACGACGGCGGTGATGGCGGGCATGTCGGCGAGGGCGCCGGAGCGGTAGTCGACGTGGCTGAGCGAGACGAGCGCGGTCCGCTCGGAGACCACGGCTGCGACGTCGTCGACCGTGACGCCGTGCACCGGGTCGGGCGTGATCCAGCGCAGTGTGGCCCCCATCTCCGCCGCGACGCCCTCGGCGAGGAACCGGTCGGTGGGGAAGTTCCCCTCTTCGATCACGAGCTCCGTCCGCCCCGCGGATCCCTGAGCCGTGCCCCTGGGGCCCTGAGTCGCGCCCCTGGGTCCCTGAGCCTGTCGAAGGGCCCCCCGCATGAGCTTGTACAGCAGGACGCTCGTGGAGTCGGACACGACCGTCTGCCCCGGCCCCGCGCCCAGGGCGACGGCGCCGATGCGGTCTCCGAGCTCCATCGGCAGGGCCATCCACTGCTCGTCCCAGGAGCGGATGAGGCGGGTGCCCCAGTCCTCGCGCACGAACGCGGCGAGCTTCTCCGGCACGTCGCGCAGCGGCCGCCCGAGCGAGTTGCCGTCGAGGTAGGCGGTGACGCCCGGGGCCTCGACGAAGGCGTCGAGATGCGCGGCGAGCGGGTCGGCGGCGTCCAGGGCGCGGGCGGCGTCGAGGAGGGTGGTGTCGGCGGAGCGGTCGGTCATGTCACACCTTCAGGTCGGCGGCGGTGAGGGGGCGGGCGGCCAGGGGATCGGCGGATCCCGGTGGCAGCAGGAGGAGGAGAGAGCGGGGATCGAGCGGGTCGACCGGCGCGAGGGCGCGGAGGACGGCCTCGTCGTCGAGCCCGGCGGTGCGGAGGGCGGCGACCTCGGTCGGGTTCAGGTCGACGGGAGTCGGGCCGTTGCCCATGTCGGTGCCGTAGCGGACGGTGCCGCCGGCGGCATGAAAGCGGGCGACGTTGTCGATCGCGATGACCCTCGCGGCGGGGTCGTGAATGGCGAGGGTGCTGATCCAGGAGGCCCGGACGGCCTGCTCCGCGATCTCCTCGTCATCCAGACGCTCGGTGAACGGGGCGTGCGCGAGCTGGCTCGCTCCGAGGCGGACGACGCGCTGCGCCTCGCCAGGGCCCTCGGCGTGGGCGACGACGGGGAGGCCGTGCGCCACGGCGAGCTCGACGATCGCGCGGAAGAGGGCGTCGGAGAAGGTCGGGCCGGCGGTGCTGTTGCTCGCGACCTTGATGCCGGAGGCGCCGGCCGCCACCAGCTCCTCGATCACGGTCGCGGCCGCTGCGGAGTCGGCGATCTCCCGGACCGAACCTGCCGGCGCCCACGCGCGGTCCGAGGGGTACCCGCCGGGAGGAGTGAGGAACGCGCCGGCGTAGTGGACGGTGCGCGACGCGTCAGAACCGCGTCGGGTCGACGAACCTCCGGAGTGGTGCCGGGCGATCCCCGCGACCGTGGACGGATCGCCGCCGAGGTCGACCACCCGCCCGAGGCGCGACGAGGCCAGGAGTGCATGGTCGACGAGCTGCAGATGCACGTGGTGGTCGGTGAAGCCGCCGACGATGCGTCCGGCCAGGGCTGGGGTGCCGGGGGAGGGCTCCTCATCGCGGAGCTGGGGGCGCCCGTCCGCGCCGAGCCCGACGACGCCGTCGCGCCAGCGCTCGCCGTCGAAGAACGTCGCCGCGAGCATCAGGAGCCGATCTCGGTGCGGACGGTGTAGAGCTCCGGGAAGAACGTCAGGTCGAGGGCGCGCTGCAGGAAGCCGACGCCGCTCGATCCACCCGTGCCGACCTTCATCCCGATGGTCCGGGACACGGTCTTGAGGTGGCGGAAGCGCCAGAACTGGAAGTTGTCCTCGAGATCGACGAGGTCCTCGCAGGCCTCGTAGAGGTCCCAGTGGGTGCGCGGGTCCTGGTAGATCGCGCGGATGGCGGGTACGAGGGCCGGGGTCTCGCGGTACGGCTGGCGCACGTCCCGGTCGAGGATCCCGTGCGGGACGGGGAGCCCGCGGCGCGACGCGTAGCGGAGGAACTCGTCGTACAGCGTGGGCTTCTCCCACTCGGCCGTGAGGAGCGCGAGGTTCGCGGGGTGGTCGCGGAAGACGCTCAGCATCTTCTCGTTCTTGTTGCCCAGCGCGAACTCCACGGCGCGGTACTGCACCGACTGGAAGCCGGACGAGTTGCCGAGCGCGCCACGGAACTGGGCGTACTCCGTCGGGGTCAGTGTCGCGAGCACCGACCACTGCTGCGTCATCACGTCCTGAATGCGCTTGACTCTGGCGATGCGCTTGAGGGCGTCGCGCAGGTCGTCGGCCGCGAGCAGTTCCCGCGCCGAGCTGAGCTCATGCAGCAGCTGCTTCAGCCAGAGCTCCGTCGTCTGGTGCTGGATGATGAACAGCATCTCGTCGTGGTGCTGCGGGTCGCTCACCGGGTGCTGTGCTGTGAGGAGCTGGTCGAGCGCGAGGTACGAGCCGTAGGTCATGCGGCCGGAGAGGTCCGTGACGATCCCGGACTCGAGTGCGCGTTCGTTCTCGGTGTGCATCCCGTGAACATATCATTTCCGTGCCGGTCGTCACAGAGACGTTATGTCCGATTCCCGACGCATCGGCACGACCCGGCGACGGTGGCACGGGTATCCGGAGGATTCGGTCGTGCACCCGTGCCGGAGTCGTGCATCTGTGCCCGGGTCGTGCATCCGTGCCCGGGTCCGCCTGCACGATTCGGAGACGGTGGCACGGGTATCCGGAGGATTCGGGTCGTGCATCCGTGGCGGGGTCGTGCAACGGTGGCAGCCTGCGCCTGACGAAAGGGGCCGGGTCAGCGGGTGTGCGCGTCGAGGAAGGCGATGGTGTCCGCAAGCGCCTTCCGGGCCTCGGGGAGATCGAGGTGGAACTGGTATTCGTGCGGGAGCTCCGGCTCGTGCGGCGCGGGCCAGAACACCGGCGTCACGTCGACCCCGAGCTCCTGGAGCCGCTTCGACATCGGGATCGACTGGAGCCAGGTGAGACCGTCGCCGTTGCCGCCGGAGATGTAGGTCGCGGGGAAGTCGGCCGTGACCCAGTCGACGGTCGACATCGTGGCCCCCGTCGAGTCCTCCGCCCAGGTCTTCGTGCCGGAGTACGCCCACATCGCCGACTTGAAGCCCCATCCGGCGACCCCGTCGAGTTCTGCCAGTGCGGCGAGGTCGTAGACGCCGCAGTTCAACACGGTCGCGACGAGCTGATCGGCGAGGATCGACGGGCGGATGCCGAGGATCTCCGCGTAGTCCGGATTCGTGATGAGTGTCGCCATCTGGCTGGCGAGCTGGGCCCCGGCGGAGTCTCCCGCCAGCACGATGCGGCGCGGATCGACGCCCAGTTCCGCCGCGTGCGCGTCGATGTAGGCGAGGGCCTCGTCGAGCTGGTGGACGGCGAGCGGATACACGCCCTCGGGTCCGCGGGTGTAGTTCACGCCGATGGTCGTGTAGCCCTCCGCGGCGAGGATGCGGAGGTAGGGATCGACGTCCTCCTTCGATCCCGAGATCCAGGCGCCTCCGTGGATCCACACCACGGTCGGCAGTGCGCCGTCGGCGGAGGCGGGGCGGAAGACGTCCATCGTCGTGTCCGCACCGGCGTCACCGTAGGCGACATCCTTCCGCTCGTCGAGGGCGGTGTCCGGGACGTGCTTCGTCATCTCGGCGGCGGTCTCGTCGCCGCCCTTCGTGAACACGGAGCGGATGATCATCGCGGACGGCCACGGGGTGAGCGCGCCGACGATCGCGACGACGGCGGCGACCGCGGCGAGGGTGCCCACGGCGATCTTCGTGCGACGCCAGGGCGTCCGACCGGTCTTCGCGGCCACGGTTCCGGCGGTGCTGCGGGAGTCTTCCACGGCCTCAGTGTGCCAGCATCCGCCGTCGTGGACCGCGAATGACGAGCGTCCTCACCCGGCGAGGCTCGCGAGGAGACGCCGGAGGCCGTACTCGAAGGCGCGGTCGACGTCACCCCCGAGTCGGAACGCCCCGGACAGTTCCATCTGCAGGAATCCGGTGGCCCAGGCGGTGAAGAGACGCGCGGCGTCGAGAGCGTCCGTCTCGCCGACCGCGGTGGCGCAGGCGCGGATGACGGGGGCGGCGGAGCGTTCCAGGGCCTCGCGGGAGACCGCGGCGTTGAACATGAGGCGGAAACCCTCCGGGTGCGCATGAGCGAAGGTGCGATAGGTCCGGGCGAGCGTGGAGAGGTCGTCGCCGGCCGCCTCGAGCTGGGTCGCGAGGGCATCGACGGATGCCGTGGCGACCGCGACTCGCAACGCCTCACGATCGCGCACGCGCTTGTAGAGGGAGGGGGCCCGCACGCCGACACGCTCCGCGACCGCCTGCATCGTGAGCCCCGCAGGACCGTCGGCCTCGATGATCTCCTGGCCGGCCGCGACGATGGCATCGATCGACGTGCGTTCGGGGGTGGGCATGGATCCTCCTCGATGGCTATTGACAGTAGCCATGATAGCTACGTAACGTAGCCATCGCAATCGCCCGAGAGGATCATCATGAAGCTCGCCCCTCACCTCCACCGCCTCGGCAACGACATCGTCGCCTCGTACCTCATCGACCTGCCCGAGGGCATCACCCTCGTCGACGCCGGGTTGCCCGGGCACTGGCATGACCTTCAGCGGGAGCTCGCCGTGATCGGCCGCCCGCTGTCCGACATCCGCGGACTCGTGCTGACCCACGGCGACAGCGACCACATCGGATTCGCGGAACGACTGCGTCGCGAGTCCGGCGTTCCGGTGTACATCCACGGCGCCGATGCACACCGCGTGCGTACCGGGGAGAAGCCGAAGACCCCGATGGGTCCTTCCCGGATCGGTCCCATGCTCGGGTTCCTCGCCTACGGCCTCCGCAAGAGTGCGCTCCGCACGCGCCACGTCACCGAGGTTTCCGAGGTCGCGGACGGCGACGTGCTCGACCTCCCCGGGGCCCCGGTCGTCGTGGGTCTTCCGGGGCACTCGCCGGGGAGCATCGCGGTGCACGTCCCGGCGGTCGGCGCGGTGTTCGTCGGCGACGCCCTGACCACGCGGCATGTGCTCACGGGGGAGGAGGGCGCGCAACCCGCCCCGTTCACCGACGAGCCCGCGGAAGCCCTGGCCTCGCTCGACCGCCTCGCGGCGCTCGACGCCGAGTGGGTCCTTCCCGGCCATGGTGCTCCGTGGCGCGGAACTCCCGCCGACATCGCCGCCGCGGTCCGCGCCCACGCCTGACGCTCGCCCCTGTCGGGTTCAGTAACGCTCCTCCCCGCGGCTGCCGAGGTGCACTTTCCGTCCCGCCCGAACGCCGCAGCACGGTGCTGGATCGATAACGCACCGCCGTCGCGCGGCGGAGGTGCGTTTCGCGTCCCGCGACGCGGACTCCGTGCGGGATCGAAACCGTGCCCGGTGGGCCCGCGCGAGGTGCGGGATCCGTCCCGCTGGGAGGGCTCGCCGGCGTGCGGGATCGACAACGGGCGCGAAACGGTGTGCGGAGGTGCGATTTCCGTCCGGCACGGGCGCGGGGTGCGGGCCCGGGGCGGGGTCAGGGGGAGAGGAGAGCGGCGGTGTCGGTCACGGTGATCTGCGGGGGATACAGGGACATGACCTGCACGGCGGCCGCATGGTTCTCGGCCGTGGAGCCGGCGCAGGCATCCGCCGCGAGCGTCACGCGTGCCCCGGCGTCCGCGGCGGCGAGAGCGGTGGACACGACGCAGCAGTCCGTGGACACCCCTGCGAGCACGATCCGACCACCGCGCCCCACGATCGCCTCCAGCTCCGGACCCCATTTGCCGAACGTCGGGAGGTCGACGGTGGGATGTGGAGACAGCCCTTCCGCCTCGGGGACGAGCGCGTACAACGGGTCGTCAGCGGGGCGGTCGGCGAACGGCCACGCGGCGAAGTACTCGCCCCAGGAGGTCGAGCGGTCGGCCGTCGGCAGCCACCGGGTCACGAGCACGCGCTCGCCGAAGGCGTCCGCGAGGCGCCGGATGTTCGTCATCGCGGCGGCGAAGAACGGCGAGCCCCAGGCCGAGTCGGGCGACGCGAAGATCACCTGCGGATCGACCACCACGAGCCAGCTCTCGTCCTGGGGCCCTGAGCCTGCCGCCCCCTGAGTCCCTGAGCCTGTCGAAGGGCTCACGACTCCTGCCGCCGGATCTTCCCCGCCCGCGCGAACCAGGTCACGAGGAACGAGAGCACGAGGGCGACGAACACTCCGAGGTTCGCGTACGCCCAGTCCCCGTCCGCCCCGCCGACGAGGAACAGGAGGTATCCCTGCCAGTTGTTCCACGGCGCGGCGTCCGCGAAGCCGTTGAGCACGAGGCCCCACCCGATCACGCTCGCGACGACCATGGTGCCGATCGAGGTCCAGTCCCAGGCGCCGTAGCGGCCGCGGCTGTCGAACAGGGCCGCCTCGTCGTAGTCCTTCCGGCGACGCAGGATGTCGGCGATGAGGATGCCGGCCCAGGAGGCCAGCGGCACGCCGAGGGTGATGAGGAAGCTCTGGAACGGGCCGAGGAAGTCGGTCGCGAAGAACACCACGAAGATGGTCCCCGCGGTGAGGATCGCCCCGTCGATCGCCGCCGCGGACGGCCGCGGGATGCGGATGCCGAGGCTGAGCAGGGTCAGCCCGGAGGAGTAGATGCCGAGCACCGCACCGGAGACGAGCGCGAGCACGGCCGTGAGGAGGAACGGCACGAGCACCCACACGGGCAGGATGCTCGCCAGCGCGCCGATCGGGTCCGCGGCGATCGCGTCCATGAGCTCCTCGTCCGATCCGGCGAGGAGCAGACCGAAGACGACGAGGATGACCGGTGCCACCGAGCCGCCGATGGTGTTCCAGGCGACGATCGCCCCGTCGGACGCGGTGCGCTTCTGGTAGCGCGACCAGTCCGCGGCGATGTTGATCCACCCCAGCCCGAATCCGGTCATCACCATCACGAGCGCGCCGACCACCTGGCCGATGCCCCCGTCAGGACGGGCCAGCACCGCGGCGAGGTCGATGGTCGGCGCGGCGAGGATGATGTAGACGATCGTCACGACGCCGGTGATCCACGTCAGCACCGACTGCAGCCGCATGATCGTGTGGTACCCGAGCACGGAGGCGGCGACGATCAGCGCGGCGACGATCACGGTCGCGAGGATCTTCAGCCACAGACTGTCGCCGTCGCCGCCCAGCTGCGTGATGACGGTCGCCGTCGCGAGCACGGCCATGATCGCGAGGAACGTCTCCCACCCGATCGACGTGAGCCAGGACACGATCCCCGGCACCTTCTGCCCCTGCACGCCGAACGCGGCCCGGGAGAGCACCATCGTCGGCGCCGACCCGCGCTTGCCCGCGATCGCGATGAGCCCGCAGAGCAGGAACGACACGACGATGCCGATGACCGAGACGACCGTCGCCTGCCAGAAGGAGATGCCGAAGCCGAGCACGAACGAGCCGTACGACATCCCGAACACCGACACGTTCGCCGCGAACCACGGCCAGAACAGGTCGCGGGGCTGGGCGGTCCGCTCGGACTCGGGGATGATCTCGATGCCTGCACGCTCGATGAGAGCCGGCCTGATGTCGTTCATCCTCACATCCTGGCACTCCGGGGGCACACTCCGCGCGGCCCGATTCAGCCGGCGAAGAAGGCCCCGGCCACGCGGGTCAGGTCGTGCAGGTCCGAGACGCCGGCGAGCTCGCGGGCGGAGTGCATCGAGAGGATCGGGATGCCCACGTCGACCGTCCGGATGCCGAGCCGGGTCGCGGTGATCGGGCCGATCGTCGAGCCGCACGGCACGCTGTTGTTCGAGACGAACTCCTGCGTCACCACCTCGGCCCGATCGCACCAGTTCCGCCACGAGGCGGCGCCGACCGCATCGGTCGCATAGCGCTGGTTGGCGTTGAGCTTGAGGATGGGTCCGGAGCCGAGCACGGGCTGCACGACGGGGTCGTGCCGGCCGATGTAGTTCGGGTGCACGGAGTGCCCCACGTCGCTGGACAGGCACCACGACGACGCGTACGCCTGGCGGCGGGCGGAGCCGTCGGCGCCGAGCCCCGCGTACAGCCGTTCCAGAACGTCTTCGAGGAAGGGGCCTGCGGCGCCGGAGCGCGACTCGGAACCGAGCTCTTCGTGATCGAACGCGGCGAGGATCGCGATCGGCGCGCCCGCCACGGGGGCGTGTGCCGCGAGGGCCACGACGCCCGCGTGCACCGAGGCGAGGTCGTCGAGCCGGCCGGAGGCGAAGAACGCGTCGTCCTTGCCGAACACGGCACCCCGCGCGGCGTCGGCGACCACGACGTCGTAGCCGCGGATCTCTGCGGCGTCCACGCCGGCGGAGTCGGCGAGCTCGGCCAGCAGATCGGCCTCGGTCGGATCGCCCAGACCCCACACCGGCTGCGTCTCGGTCTGCTTGTCGAGCGCGAGGCCGTTGTTGACCCCGCGATCGAGGTGGATGGCGAGCTGGGGGAGGCGCAGCAGGGCTCCGGTGTCGGCGAGGACGACCCGGCCGTCGGCGAGGGCGAGCCGGCCGGCGAGGCGCAGCTCCCGGTCGAGCCAGGAGTTCAGCAGCGGACCGCCGTACACCTCGACGGCGGCCTGCAGCCAGCCGCGGGCTCCGGTGGTGGGCTGCGGCTTGAGCTTGAAGCCGGGGGAGTCGGTGTGCGCTCCGAACACGTGCACGGGCGTCGTGGAAGACGCATCCTCCGGCACCACCCACGCGATCGTCGCGCCGTCGCGGACCACGAGGTACCGGCCTCCGGGCTGCGCAGGCCAGGCGTCCTCCTCCTGCAGCCGCGTGAAGCCGGCCTCCTCCAGACGGCGGGCGGTCTCGGCGGCGGCATGGTAGCTCGACGGGGAGGCGGCGACGAAGTCGGCGAGGTCTTCGGCGTGGGCGAGGGCGTCCGGGGTGACGGGCATGGCATGACCTTCCTGCGCAGGGTGTCCTTCGAGCGTAGTCGCGCCCGGTCGCCGCGCCCCTCCCGGTCGGGGATAGGGTGGTGGCGATAGCGCCTAGGGTTCCGGGGTCTGCACCCGTCTGGTCCGAGCGGCGCCACGGTCCTCCTCCGCAGGAGGGCCGTCATCTGACAGGACAAAAGCCCGGAGGACCCGATTCGTCGCGCCCGCGGCGGAGGGAAGGGTCTGCCGTGTCCGCTGTCGCTCTCGTCCTCGTCCTCGCCGCCGCGATCGCCCACGCGTCCTGGAACGTCATCGCGCACGGTATCAGCCGCGCCGGCTCGCCGTTCCTGTGGTGGGGTGCGGTCGCCAGCACCGCCGTCTGGATCGGGGCCGTGCCGTTCACGGGCGGACTCGGTGCGGCCGACCTCGGCTCGTTCGCACTCGGGGTTTCCGTCTCCGCGGTCCTGCACGTCGCCTACATGGCCGTGCTGCAGCGCGGCTACCGGGAGGGCAGCCTGTCGACCGTCTATGCGACCGCACGCGGCACCGGCCCCTTCCTCTCCGTGATCGTCGCCGTGCTCCTGCTCGGCGAACGCCCCTCGGCCCTGGCGCTCGTCGGCGTCGCCGCGGTGATCGCCGGTGTGGTCGCGATCGGGTTCGTCGACCGCCGTCCGGCGGGCAGCGGGCGCCGCATCGACCCCGGCCTCCTGTTCGGTGCTCTCACCGGCGTGGCCATCGCGGTCTACACGATCTGGGACGCCCACGCGGTGCGGGAGTGGGAGCTGTCACCCGTGGCGTTCATGGTCGGGACGACGCTGCTGCAGGTGCCGTTCTATTCCGTGGCGGTGCGCGGACGATGGGGTGCTGTCGTGGCGCTGGGGCGCACGCAGTGGCGCCGCATCCTGGCCTTCGGCATCCTGTCGCCGCTGTCCTACATCCTCGTGCTGACGGCCATCCAGATCGCTCCGGTGGCTCTCGTGGCACCGCTGCGGGAGGTCAGCGTCGTGCTCGTGAGCCTGTTCGGCGCCTTCGTCCTGCGCGAGTCCCGGCCCGGCTGGCGGATCGGCGCCTCGCTGGTCGTCCTCACCGGGATCGTGCTGCTCGCGCTCTGAGGCCGCGGCTCACCGGAAGGTGACGAGGCCGGCGTGGGCGGCCGTGACGAGGATCTGCACGCGGTCGCGCAGGTGCCACTTCGACATCATGCGACCGAGGTGGGCCTTCACGGTTCCCTCCGAGACGATGAGCGCCTTCGCGATCTCGGCATTGGACATGCCCTTCGCGAGGCACTGCAGCACCTCCTCCTCGCGCTCGGTGAGCGGTTCGAGGGTCTCCGCCGCCGCGGTGGGAGTGGAGTCGCGCACATGGCGGATGAGCATCGACGCGATGCGGGGCGACAGCGAGCTCGCTCCCGCGAACACCTCGCGCACGCCCGTGACGATCTCCTCCGCGCTGGAGTCCTTGAGCAGGTAGCCGGAGGCGCCGGCGCTCAGCATGGGCAGCACCGTGTCGCTGCCGTCGAGTGTGGTGACGGCGAGGATGCGCACGTCGGGCCACCGTTCGGCGATCGCCGCAGTCGCCTCGATGCCGTTCATCTCCGGCATCTGGACGTCCATCATCACGACGTCGGGCTTCTCGCGCTCGACCGTCGTGAGGGCCTCCACACCGTCCTCCGCCTGCGCCACGACCGTGATCTCGGGCGCGCGCGACACGAAGTGCGACAGCGCCGAGCGGACCAGAGGATCGTCATCGACGATCACCACGCGGATTTCCTGCATGGAGGAAGCCTAACGGCGTGAAGCGGGCGCTCTGAGGATGTAGACCTTTGGCTATCGAGGTCTGGACGAACGCCAGATGTGCGCTCCGCGCGCCGCCGAGAAGATGAATACAGACATCGACAAACGGCACTAGAACGGAGGTGAATGTAATGACTTTCTGGCAGCAGGTTGGCAAGTTCTTTGGTCTCGTCCGCTAGAGTACCTGGCGAATAGGAGATAGTGAACCATGGCCTTCGACCATTCGATTCGCGGTTCCGCGGATTCGCTCCGACTGGTTCGAGGCGAGAAGCTCACTGCCATCGAGCGCATCGTCGTTCTAGCGATCATCTCCATCACCGTCGCGGTCGACGTCATCGGCCTCATCGTCGCCCCGGGTGTGAATCCCGCGGCCGTCCTGGTGAGCATCGCGTCGTCGGCAGTGTTCGCCCTTTATCTCTGGAAACCCCTCATCGCGACATGCGCCCTCGGCGTCGTGTTCGCCCTATCTTTTCTGGCAGGAACCGAATCCCAGGTCTTGACCGCCGCCGCTGTCGCGGCCGGGCTGGTCATGCGACTCGGGTGGACCGCGTTGATCCTGTCCTACACGGGGGCCTTTCTCGTCTCTGCCGCTATCGTCGCCTTCGGCGATGCGGATTCCGGCGTGAATGTCGCCCTCTATCTCGTCTTCGCCGCAGTCGCGGGTGCCGTCGGCTTCGCCCTCCGATTGGCGTTCGCCCGCGGCAGCAGACTCGAGCGTCAGCTGGAGGCTGCGGCGCAGCAGGAACGGGAAGCCGTCCTCGCCGAGCGACGATGGATCGCCGGCGAGCTGCACGACAGCATCGCGCATCACCTCACCGTGGTGTCGCTGCACGTGCAGATGCTCGAAGACCCCGACGCCAGCGATGGCTCCCGGGAGGCGATCCGTGTCGCCGCCCGCAAGGCCATGACCGACCTCCGTTTCGTGATCGACCTCGCCGACGACGGCCCCCGTGCCGCGGGTATGCCGACGGGCGACCTCGTCGCGGCGGTCGAGGAGGCGCAGACCGAGTTCGAAGCGGCCGGGCACGAGGTCATCCTCGATGGCGACCCCGGCGACGAGCGCATCCCCCGGGCCGTGGAGATCGTGCTCGCGCGCATCGTGCGCGAGTCGGCGACGAACGTCCTGAAGTACGCGGGCCCCGGCACCGTCGAGATCCGTCTCGCCGTGGACGACGACAAGGCCCACCTGTCGCTGCGGAGCCCGCTGCCCACCACGCCGCGTCGCGAGCTCTCCTCCAGCCGGACCGGACTCGGACGGATGGCCGAACGCGTGATGGGCGCCAGCGGCGAGTTCAGCGCCGGGGAGGTGGACGGGCATTGGCTCGTCTCCGCCGTGTTGCCGGTGGTGTGAGCCCCGCGTAGTCTGAGACGGCGCCCGTGATTCCGGGCCTGAGACCGTAGACGAAAGTCTACGAGTGTCTCGACATTCGGCACTTCAGCGGCCTCGCGGCGCCGACATATGCTGAAGGCTCCCCAGATAAAGCGTCCCCAGCGCTGCGATCGCGGGCGCGATCTTTCTGGCTTCTTAAACTCCCGCGCCCGCGGTCGCGAATCTGTTCCGGGCCTCAGCCGCCCACCGCTCTCATGTAGTGTCCGTCCGTCGATATCCCGGATGCCGCCACCGTGAAGCGCACCACCTCGCTGAGGTAGCGGTCTTCCGATGCTTCGAAGATGCGCCCCTCGGCGTCCCGCGACGTCCGCGTGAGGCGGAGGATCGGGGTTCCGCGCGGCACACGCAGGAGCGCGGCGTCCTGGTCGTCGGCGGCCACGGCATCGATCACGTGCTGCAGGGTGACGATGGGATGGCCGACCGAGGCGAGGTACTCGGTGATCGACACCTCGTCGAGGTCCACCTCGAACAGGCGTCGCCCGACGTCCTCGGTGTACGCGAGGCGCTCCAGCATCGTCGGTCGACCGTCGAGAAGCCGCAGCCGGACCACGCTCACGATCGTGTCGTCGCGTCCCACGCCCAGGGCCGAGGCGAGGTCTCCCGCGCGACGCAGGCTGAGCTCCTGCGTCTGCGCGCCCGGCGAGACGCCGAGGTCCCGCGCCCAGCGGGTGAAGGGAACCGAGACGTCCACCGCCTGATACGCCTTCCGTGCCACCACGCGCGCGGGGCGGCCGCGGCCCGTCTCGATCAGCCCTTCGGCGCGGAGGGCAGCCAGGGCGTTGCGGATCGGACCGCGTGACGTGCGCCAGCGCTCCGCGAGTTCCGCTTCGGTCGGCACGTCGTCCCCGGGGCGGAGCGTCCCGTCGGCGATCCGCGCGCGGAGGTCGTCGGCGATCTGGGTGTACACAGCTTCGGCCACATAGGTACATTACTTCGTTCGACGCCGTCGCACAGTGGGCGTTGCGTGGCCGTTCACCCAGGCGAATGCCGGGTGAACGCCGCCTGAACTCTTCCGAGATAGGTATACATCTCGGCCGCGGGGCTGGGAGAGTCGTCCCTGGATCACTCCTCCCACCCTGAAAGGTCCTCATGAAGCTCCGCGCTCTCCCTGCCCTCGCCGGCGCTGCGATCCTCGCGCTCGGCCTCGCCGGCTGTTCCGGATCGGCCGACGCCACCGACGCCTCCGCCGACGCTCAGTCTGCCGGCGGATTCGCCGTCGACGAGAACACGCTCGTCTTCGGAGTCGTCCCCGACTCGGTGGACACCGAGACGAACTACCAGCCGCTCATGGACTACATCGCCGAGGTCACCGGCAAGACCGTCGAGTACCACGAGTCCACCGACTACGCCGCGCTCATCGAGGCCGCCGTCGCCGGCAAGGTCGACGTCGCCTCGTTCTCCGGGTTCACCTACGTCACCGCGACGAACAACGGCGCGAAGCTCACCCCGATCTCCTCCATCGTCACCGAGGAGGGCCAGGAGCCCGGCTACTACTCGCAGGCGATCGTGCCGGCGGACAGCGACATCTCCAGCCTCGAGGACTTCGCGGGCAAGAAGGTGTGCTTCGTGGATCCCTCCTCCACCTCCGGCTACCTCTTCCCGTCGTACAACCTCATCGAGGCGGGCGTCGACCCGAAGACCGACATCACCCCCGTGTTCGCGGGCAAGCACGATGTCAGCGTGCAGAAGGTCGGCGAGGGCGTCGAGTGCGAGGCCGGCTTCGCCGAGGACTCCGAGGTCGAGAAGTCGGACAAGGTGAAGGTCATCGCCGAGACCATGGTCCCGGGTGCTCCGCTCGTCTACTCGTCGTCGCTGCCGGACGACGTGGCGACGCAGCTCGTCGACGCCCTCGGCGAGGTCACCATCGACGACATCATCGCGGCGGGCATCGACAGCGCGGACTCCGACGCGTTCCGCAGCGTGTTCTTCGCCACCAAGCCGGTGGACGACGCGTACTACGACCTCATCCGCGACATCTGCGCCGAGACCGAAGCCGAGCAGTGCCAGGGCTGACGCCCCGCGCCTGACGACAGGAGAAGCCATGACCGCGGCACCCGACACGCTCATCCGCCTCGCCGGCGTCACGAAGACCTTCGGCAGCACCACCGCCCTCAAGGACGTCACGCTCGAGGTGGCGCGGGGAGAGATCGTCGTGCTGCTCGGGCTCTCCGGTTCCGGCAAGTCCACGCTGCTGCGGCATCTCGACGGCCTGGAGCTGCCCAGCTCCGGGTCCGTCGAGGTGCTCGGCGCGTCCGTTCCCTCGATGAAGGGGCGGGCGCTGCGACAGCTTCGCAGCAGCGTGGGCTTCATCTTCCAGCAGTTCGAGCTCGTGCCTTCGCTGACCGTGCTGGAGAACGTGCTGACCGGGTCGCTCTCGCGGATGCGCGGCCCGCGGCTCGGGCTGTGGAGCTACCCCCGCGCCGCGAAGCTGACCGCGCTGGAGCACCTCGACCGCGTCGGCCTCCTCGACCGCGCCTACCAGCGCAGCGACACCCTGTCCGGCGGCCAGCAGCAGCGCGTGGCCATCGCCAGGGCCCTCATGCAGAAGCCGGCGATCCTCCTGGCCGACGAGCCCGTCGCCTCCCTCGACCCGGAGTCGAGCGAGCAGGTGATGGCCCTCATCCGCGAGATCGCCGCCGACGAAGGACTCACCGTCGTGTGCAGCCTGCACCAGGTCGACCTCGCGATCAGCTGGGCCGACCGGATCGTCGGGCTCCGGCACGGCGAGGTCGTCCTGGACACCCCGACGGACGGACTCACCAAGGCCGAGGTGATGGAGATCTACGGACGCGTCGCGACGACCACGGCGGAGATCCGCGCCGTGCAGGTGGAACTCGTCGACGCCGTGACCACGGTGGGGGCGTCATGACGACGGTGGGGGCGTCGACACGGGGCGCTTCGACAGGCTCAGCGACCCAGGGGGGCGGCTCAGCGACACGGGGCGCTTCGATGGGCTCAGCGAACCAGGGCGGAGGGAGCGTCGCGGAGCGGGCGCCGAAGCGGCCGCTCTCGGCGGAGCGCATCGCGGCGGGGCTCACCCTCGTCGTCCTCGTCGTGCTCGGCATCGTCGCGGTGCGGGACGTGGGTATCTCGATTCCCGCGATGGTGCAGAGCTGGGGCAACGCCGAGAATTTCCTCGCCCGGGTCGGCGGACTCTCCTTCCCCGCGCCGGCCGACCTCGCCTGGCTCATCGCCCTGACCGTCGGCCTCGTGCTCGTCGGCACGCTGCTGGCGGCCGTGCTCTCCGTGCCGATCGCCTACCTCGCCGCTGCGAACACCACCCCGGGCGCCGGCTGGCGCGCGGCGGCCCGCTTCCTCGGCGTCCTCACCCGTGCCCTGCCGGACGTCGTGCTGGCCATGGCCTTCGTGCTGATGTTCTCGCTCGGCACGCTGCCCGGCATCCTCGCGATCGGCATCCACTCGATCGGCATGATCTCCAAGATGTTCGCGGATGCCATCGAGCAGATCGACGAGGGGCCGCGTCTCGCGATCCGCGCCGCCGGCGGCTCGAAGCTCCAGGAGTTCACGGCGGGCATCCTCCCGCAGGTGCTGCCGAGCTGGGTGGCCACGGTGCTGCACCGCAACGACATCAACCTGCGCGGAAGCGTCGTGCTCGGCTACGTGGGCGTCGCCGGCCTCGGCCTCGAGATGTCCTATGCGTTCAAGGCGCTGAACTACGGCAAGGGTCTCGGGATCGCGCTCGTGATCTTCGTGCTGTGCATCGTGATGGAGATAATCTCGAGCACGGTGCGGGGCGCGATGCTCGGTGAGCAGAAGCAGACCCGTTCCTGGATGGACCGGATCGTGCACCCGCGCCTGCGTCGGCGGTCGCACGCGCCCGCCGAGGGCCGCCCGGCGTGGGCGGCGAGCCCGGAGACCGCGGTGCGTCGTCCGTGGACCGCGCAACGCGTGCACCACACCGCGGCCGGTGTCGTCGCGCTCCTCGTCGTGGTCGGCAGCGTCGTCGTGAGCCAGATCACCTGGTCCGACCTGTTCACCTTCTGGGCGAAGCTGCCCGACGTCGCCGCCCGCTTCTGGCCCCCGTCGTTCGGCAGCTACGACACGGTCGCGATGCTGGAGGCCATGCGGGAGACCGTCGCCATCGCGCTCGCCGCCACCGTCCTCACGCTCCTGCCCTCGCTGCTGCTCGGCTCGTTCGCCGCGCGCAACGTCGCCCCGCACGCGGCAGCGCGCGGCACCGCCCGTCTGCTGCTCGTCGGCATCCGCGGCATCCCCGAGCTGATCCTCGCCATCGTCCTCGTCGTCATCACGGGTCTCGGCGCGCAGGCCGGCGTCATCGCGCTCGCGATCGGCGGCATCGGTCTGCTCGGCAAGCTCATCGCCGACTCCTTCGAGGAGGTCGACCGCGGCCCTGAGCGCGCGCTGCGGGCGGTGGGCGCCACACGGATGCAGACGTACACGTCGGCCACGCTGACCCAGGGCACCCGAGCCCTCATCGGGCACAGCTTCTACATGCTCGACACCAACATCCGCGCGGCCACGATCCTCGGCATCGTCGGCGGCGGCGGGGTCGGCTACTACCTGCTAAACGCCAGCCAGGGCTCGCGCTACGAGACCGTCACCGCGATCGTGCTGATGATCCTCGTCACCGTGCTCGCCGTCGAGGGGCTCGCGATGTGGATGAGGAAGGTGTTCCGATGACCGGGGCGAAGCAGAATCCCGACCTCGTCGTGGTGGGGGCCGGGATCGTCGGTCTCGGCGCCGCCTTCGCCGCCGTGCGCCGCGGGCTCCGGGTCGTCGTCGTCGAGCGCAGCGCCGCCCCGACCGGCGCCACGATCCGCAACTTCGGCCACCTCTGCATCGGCGCGCAGGGCGGAGAGGCACGGCGATACGCGGATGCCTCCCGTGAGCTCTGGCTGCAGCTCGCCCGGGACGCGGGGTTCTGGCTCCGCGAGTCGGGAACGCTCGTGGCCGCCCGCCACGAGGACGAGCTCGCCGTGCTCTCCGCGGCGGCGCAGGACGGCGGCATCCGGATGCTGGAGGCCGCCGTCCTCCTGCGCCGTGCGCCGCTGCGCCGGGACGGGCTCGTCGGCGGTGCCCTCATCGAGGCCGACCTGCAGACGGACCCGCGCACGGCGGCGACCGCGATCGTGCGCCACCTGACGGCACAGGGCGTCGAGTTCCGCTTCCGCACTGCGGTGACGGCCCTCGGCGCGGGACGGGTGGAGACCACGCGCGGGGCGATCGACACCGGGGCGGTCGTCGTGGCCGTCAACCACGACATCGACCAGCTCCTGCCCGAGGTCGCGGAACGGCACGGGGTCGTGCGGTGTGCGCTGGACATGATGCGGGCGGCCGTCTCCTTCCCGCGACCGTTGACCGCGCCCCTGCTGACCGGCTGGTCCCTCATCCGGTACGGGCGGTTCGCCGACAGCCCCGAGGCCCGCACCCTCCGCGAGCGCCTGCACGCCGAGCGGCCCGACCTCGCGGCCCTCGATCTCAATCAGATGTACACGCAGCTGCCGGACGGCACGCTCATCCTCGGAGACTCCCACGCCACCGACGCCGCCCCGTCGCCGTTCCAGCCGGAGGCCGCGTTCACCGCGTTCCTCGACGAGGCCGAGGCCCTGTTCGACGGGGCGGCGCCGCGGGTCATCGAGCGGTGGCAGGGCGTGTACGCGAAAGCCCCCGGCGAGTTCCTCGTCGACCGCGGAGATGACGGCGCCCTCGTGCTCGCCGCGACCACCGGCATCGGCATGACCTGCGGTCTCGGGCTCGCCGACCTGCACCTCACCGCCGCCCTCGGCGGCACCCCTGCTCTGGAAGGAACGCCATGACCACTCCGATCGAACTCGTCGTCCTCGACATGGCCGGCACCACCGTCCTGGACGACGGCGTGGTGGAGCAGGCGTTCCAACGCGCCGCCGAGCGCACCGGCGTCGCCGCGCGGCTGCCCTGGGAGGATGCCCTCGACTACGTCCGGGAGACGATGGGGCAGTCCAAGTTCGACGTCTTCCTCCATCTCGCGGGCGGCGATGCGAGCGCGGCGCGGCAGGCCACCGCGGCGTTCGAGACCGCATACGCCGAGATCGTCGCCGAGAGCGGCGTCGCGGAGATCCCTGGAGCGGCGGACGCGATCCAGGGGCTGAAGGACGCGGGGCTGACCGTCGTCCTCACCACCGGATTCGCTCCGGTCACGCGACAGGCGCTCATCGACGGGCTCGGGTGGGGAGGACTCGTCGACCTCGCCCTGTCTCCGGTCGATGCCGGCCGCGGACGCCCCGCGCCCGACCTCGTCCTCACCGCCCTTCTGCGGACGGGCGCGTCAGCGGTGCAGGCTGTGGCCGTCGCCGGCGACACCGTGAGCGACGTCGATTCCGGCCGTCGTGCGGGGGCGGGCTTCGTCGCGGGGGTCCTCACCGGGGCGCACGATCGCGCGGCGCTGAGCGGAGCGGGGGCCGACGTCGTGCTGTCCGACGTCACGGCGCTGCGGACAGCGCTGGCGCAGCGCGAGCTCCTTCCTGCCGTCGCCTCCGTCTGAGGTCGTGTCATGGGAACGGTGCTGATCCGCCCACCCGGCCACCGGAGGGACGTCGCGCTGCGCCCCGCAGCCACCGCGATGGTCTGGATCGGCGAAGGCCACCCGCACGAGACCATCGCCGTCCCCGGGGTCGCGCTCGGTGATCGGGACGTGCTCGTCGCGGTGGAGATGTCGACGATCTGCGGATCGGACGTGCACACCGTGCAGGGCCGCCGGTCCGCGCCCGCGCCCCTCGTCCTCGGGCACGAGAGCGTCGGTCGGGTCATCGCGCTGGGCGACGACGGTGCGGAGGCGGTGGACGGGACCCCGCTGCGGATCGGCGACCGCGTGGTGTGGTCTGTCACGGTGTCGTGCGGCACCTGCGATCGCTGCCGGCGCGGCCTCACGCAGAAGTGCCGGGACCTCGGCAAGTACGGCCATGACCGCGTCGGGGCGCACGGCGACCTGACCGGAGCCTTCGCCAGTCATGTGCAGCTGCGGGCCGGCACCGCGATCGCGCGCGTACCGGAGGCGCTGCCGGCCGCGGTGCTGGCTCCGGCCGGCTGCGCGACGGCGACGGCATGGGCGGCCGTGGCGCGAGCGGCGCGTGACATCGATCTCGACGGTGCCGCGGTGCGCATCCACGGTGCAGGACTGGTGGGGATCAGCGCCGCGGCGATCGCGGCCGAGCACGGGGCCGTGGTCGAGGTGCGCGATCCAGACGACGATCGCCGTGGCTTCGCCGCCCGCTTCGGAGCCACCGCGCTCGACCGTGACCCGGACGTGGTCATCGAAGCCTCCGGGCATGCCGTCGGGGAGGCGCTCGCCGGCGTCGCCGTCGGCGGCACGGTCGTCCTGGTCAGGAGCGTGTTCCCGGCGACGCCCGTCCCGCTGGAGGCGGAGGATCTCGTCCGCCGTCTCGTCACGGTGACCGGCGTGCACAACTACGGCGCCGACGACCTCGCGGCAGCGGTGTCGTTCCTCGCGGGGCGCGGGCGCGCCTATCCGTTCGCCGAGGCCGTGGGCGCCGTGCGACCGCTGCCCGACATCGACGCCGCTCTCACGGAGGCTGCGGTGCCGGGCGCCCCGCTGCGGGTGGGTCTGGTGCCGGGCCGCTGAGCCCTCAGTCGGAACCGGTGCGCCGGGGCCCTGCGGGATGGAGTCCCTCGGCGTGGAAGGCGAGCAGGCGCACCGCGGCGTCGACGCTCGCCGACAGGATCTCGTCCGGGTCACCGGTCAGGGCCAGCCTCCGGTGCCCGGCGTCGTCGGCGGTGGCCCAGCCGAGGTACACCGTGCCGGCGGGATGACCGCCCTCCGGACCGGGCCCGCCCACCCCGGTCGTCGAGACGCAGATGTCGGCGTCGAAGAGCTCCCGTGCGCCCCGGGCGAGCTGCTCGGCGCAAGCGGCGGACGTCGGGTCGGTCCCCGGGGTCAGCCCCAGCACCCTCTCCTTGACCTCCGTGAAGTACGCGACGATGCCGCCGGCGAACCACCCCGACGCCCCTTCGCCCGCACCGATCGTGTTCGCGAGGCGTCCGGAGGTGAGCGACTCCGCCACGCTCACGCGCAGACCTCGGCTGCGGGCGAGCTCGCCGAGGTGCTCGAGGTCGGGGGTCTCGTTCGGTGCGGTCATCGGGGCGCTCCTCTCGTCGGTTCCCCCTACGCTACGGACCCCGCGGCGCCCTGTCGCAGGGGATTGACAACGACGCCCGCGTCAAGCCCCTGGAGGGCCGTCGCCCGGCGCGCCATCGTCGAGGAACGTCACACCGACGAAGGAGGCGGACATGGCGGAGGATGCGCGGGACACCGCAGGGATGCGGGCGGTCTTCTGGATCTGGGCGGGGATCATCAGCGTCGGGCTCGCCGTGATGATCGGCCTGCCGCTGGGAGGGCGATGACATGCGCTCGCGGATCAAGGACCACGCCCTCAGCCTCTTCTTCCTCGCCCTCTTCGTGCTGGCTCTGGCCGGACAGGCCGTCGCCGGCTACCTCCGGAACAACGACGAGCTCCTCGACCACGGGCAGCCGACGATCGGCTTCGGAGACTTCCTCTGGTCGTCCGACTTCGCGGTCGACGTCGCCGAGAACTGGCAGTCGGAGTTCCTGCAGTTCTTCCTCTTCATCGCCGCGACGATCTGGTTCGTGCAGAAGGGCTCCCCGGAGTCGAAGAAGCCCGGCGACGAGGGGCCGGGCAGCGATGCCGATCAGCTCGTCGGCGCGCACGCCCGCCCGGACTCTCCGCGGTGGGCCCGGGCGGGCGGGTGGCGAGCGGCGGTGTTCGGCAACTCGCTGCTGCTCGTGATGGGGGCGGTTTTCGTGCTGTCCTGGCTCGCGCAGTCGCTCGCCGGGACAGTGGTCATGAACGAGGAGAACGCGATGCACGGCCTCGCCGCGATCACCTGGGGCGACTACGTGACCAGCTCCGACTTCTGGGACCGCACCCTGCAGAACTGGCAGTCCGAGTTCCTCGCGGTGGGGACGATGGTCGCGTTCGCGATCTACCTCCGCCAGCGGGGGTCAGCGGAGTCGAAGCCCGTCGGCACCCCGCACCATCAGTCGGCCTTGGAGTCCGACTGAGACCGCTCGTCGTTGACGTCGGCCTGGGACAGCCGCTCGTCGTCGGCGTCGTAGCCCGCACGCGCCTCCTGCAGCGGCTGGTCGGAGTACTCGCCGCCCTGGCGTCCACCGAACGGACGGCCGTGGTCGGCGAACTCCTCGCGGGCGAAGACCAGCTCCCACGGGCCCACCGTGAAGCGCGATCCGGTACGCAGCGTCTCCGTGCGGTCGCCCGGGTGGGTCGCGTCGGCATCGGGGTTGGAGTTCATCTCACCGTCGGCGTGCAGGGTCACCACGTACTCGTCACGGTCGTCGTGCACGACCGTCGCGTGCACCGGCTCGGTGTCGGCGAGGCGCAGCTCGTTCCCGGCGGCCGATCCGATGCGGACCTCCTCCATGTCGAGCGCGAACTCGGTGCGCTCGTCGTCGCGCCGCACGCGCAGTCGCGGGTTGCCCGCGCCGCGCTCGGCGTGGGTTGTGCCGGGCGTGTAGCCCTCGTCGGGACGGTCGTCGATGTGGCGGTCAGTCATGGCGGTGCCCTCCTCGGGTGTCGATGATTCGAGGCTAATCGCCGCGCGGATCGCGCGCAGGGCCTTGACTTCGACGCGCGCATCGCCCTCCGGGGCTGATTTGCCGTGCGCCCCGCCCGAGGGCTTACCCTCTACCCATAGGCCGATCCCGGCAGTGTCCGCCGGGCTGAGGACCACCCGACCGAGGAGCATCACCCGATGGGCAAGTTCATCTACGAAGGCAGCGTGAAGACCGAGATCGAGGACCGGGCACTCACGCACCTGCAGCTCGTCATCACGGCCAAGCTGCGTCGCGGCGAGCCGTTCCCGTTCAACTGGCGCGAGGACGCCAGCGTCGGCGGCGGCCGGACCACCGTCTGGATCCAGCCGGGCAGCTCTCTCGTCTTCAAGTACTTCGGCAGCCGCCAGCCCGCGGTCAACCGGGCCTGGGTCGAAGCGCTCGCCTTCACCGCGAATTCCCCCAGCGGGCTCTACCTCGTCCCCGAGCCCGCCGAGGGCGCCGAGCCCCCGCACGGCGACGTCCCCTCCGCCGGCTGACACCTGCTGTCGCGGAGACCGCCCCGGGCTGTCAACCCCCTGCCGTCCCTCCTCCGGACCCACGAGGCTCGATCACGACCTGATCGACAGCCCCATGACAGGAGGAGCGGACATGACCGACACCACCCGCGACGGCGGCCTCACCGACCCCCGACACGCCCACCACGAGGACGGGTTCCCGGCGCAGAGCCAGGACCAGCCGGGCCTCACCGAGAAGACGACCCCGGAGCCGGACCACGGCGAGCAGTCCTACGTCGGCCACGGCCGGCTCGAGGGACGGCGCGCTCTCATCACCGGTGGTGATTCCGGCATCGGACGGGCGGTCGCGATCGCCTTCGCCCGCGAGGGTGCCGACGTGGCCATCGTGCACATGCCCGAGGAGCAGGCGGACGCGGAGGAGACGCTCGCGCTCGTCCGCGAAGCCGGTCGCACCGGCGTCAGCATCCCGGGCGACGTCCGCGAGGAGGCCTTCGCGACCGATGCGGTGCACCGTGCGCGTCGCGAGCTCGGCGGACTCGACGTGCTCGTGCTCAACGCGGCCTATCAGCACGACATCGACGGCTTCGAGAACCTCGACACCGAGAAGATGCGCCGCGTGTTCGACACGAACCTCGCCGGCCTCGTCTTCTCGGCCCGGGCTGCGTTCCCCGACCTCGAGCCGGGATCCAGCATCATCGTGACCTCGTCGGTGCAGTCGGCGCAGCCGTCGCCGGGACTCATCGACTACGCCATGACGAAGGCGGCGCAGGTCGCGTTCGTCAAGGCGCTCGCGGAGGAGGCCGGGCCGCGCGGCGTGCGCGTCAACGCCGTCGCGCCGGGGCCGATCTGGACGCCGCTGATCCCCGCGACCGGGTGGGGGCCCGAGCGCCTGGAGACGTTCGGTCAGGACACCCCGCTCGGACGCGCGGGGCAGCCTGCGGAACTCGCCGGTGCCTACGTGTACCTCGCCTCGGCGGAGTCGTCGTACGTATCCGGCGCGGTCCTCGCGGTGACGGGTGGCAAGCCGCTCTGATCCGCGCGAGGACGGCACAGGCGGCGGGGAGGCAGGGGCCCGCCGCCTAAGCTTGTCTGGTGCAGAGACCCGCGGCATCCGGCCCCCTCGTGGGCGTCGCGCTCGTCATCGGATCCTGCCTCTCGCTGCCGTTCGGCGCCGCGGTGGCCGCGCAGCTCTTCCCCGTGCTCGGGCCGTGGGGCGTGACGTCGCTCCGCGTCGCGATCGCCGCGCTGCTGCTGGTCGTCATCGTGCGCCCGCGGCCCCGCGCCTGGACCCGGTCGCAGTGGCTCGCCGCCGTCCTGTTCGGGGTGTCCCTGGCCGCGATGAACGGGTTCTTCTACGCGGCCATCGACCGCATCCCCCTGGGGCCCGCCGTGGCCATCGAGTTCCTCGGTCCGCTCGTGCTTGCCGCCGTGCTGACCCGCCGTCTCGCCGACGCAGTCTGGGTGGGGGTGGCCCTGCTGGGCATGGCGCTGCTCGGGGTCGACGGCCTCGTCGGCGCCGAACCCCTCGATCCGCTGGGCGTCGTCTTCATCCTCATCGCGGCCGGATTCTGGGTCATGTACATCCGGATGAGCGCGCGTGTCGGCGCCCTCATCCCCGGCAGCAGCGGTCTCGCGATGGGACTCGTCGTTGCGGCGGTGCTCCTCATCCCCGTGGGCGTGCCCGCGGCGGCGACGGTGGCGCTGGATCCGCAGCTCCTCCTGCTCGCGGCGGTCACCGCGGTGCTGTCGTCCGTGATCCCCTACAGCTTCGAGCTCGCGGCGCTCCGCCGGCTCCCGCAGCGGGTGTTCGGCGTGCTGCTGAGCCTGGAGCCCGCGTTCGCGACCCTCGCCGGGTGGCTCATCCTCGGACAGGACGCCACGCCGCTGCGGCTGCTCGCGGTGGCGCTCGTGATCGCCGCGAGCGTCGGGACGACGCTGGGCGTACGCCGCGACCGGAGGGGCGACGGCCCCGCGGGACCGTTCACCGCGCCGATCCCGCTTCCCGACTGACGCCCCTCCGGTCGGGCGGCTCTCATGCCCGGACGGCCACCGGCTGCGGCAGCGGGTAACGGCGGCGCAGCATCACCCGCTGCACGAGGGTCCACACCACCGTGACCGTGAGGTAGAGCGCGGCGGCGAGGGGGACGAAGGCCGCGAAGACCGCGGTGAGGTAGTGCAGCGCGGCCATCATCCGGAGCATGCCGGGGGAGCTGAGCGGAGAGTCGTCGCCCTCGACGGGGGCCGGTCGGAACACCCGCCGGGTGACCTCGGCGACGGCGATCATCACGGCCAGCAGCACGCCGAAGACCGCGAACGTCGCCGGGGTCGCGGTGCCGCCGAACAGGGCCGACACTAGGCTCGTGCCGAGCGGGGCGCCGAAGAGGTCGTGGGTGAGCAGCTCGTTCGGGTGTCCGGCGATCTCCGGTCGCAGGAACAGCGTGTAGAGCAGGCCGACGACCGGTGCCTGCGCCAGCACGGGCAGCATCCCGGCGAAGGGCGAGGTGTTCTCGGCGCGGTAGAGCGCCATCATCTCCTGCTGCAGGCGCTCCGGATTCTTCCGGTGGCGCTGCTGCAGCGCGCGCAGCTTCGGGGCGAGGCGGGCCCTGGTCTGCTCGGCTCGGGCCTGGGAGATGCCGACGGGGATGAGGAGGGCGCGCACGAGGAGGGTCACCAGGACCACGGCGAGGGCGGCGGCGGAGGGGCCGGCGAGGGGTTCGAGAAGGGTGGAGAGGCCGTTCAGGGCACCGTAGGCGGCGTCCAGGAGCGCGGCGAGGGGAGGGAAGGCGAAGATGTCCACGGGAAGGTCCGTTCGATGAGGTCGGGAGGGTCGGCGAAGGCCGCGTGGTCCCGGTCGGACGGACTACGCGGCGGTCGCGACTCCCGGCGCTCGCGGACGAGGGTGTCCGGCGGCATCCGGATCGCTCTGAGGCAGGAGGGTTCCGACATCGATCGCCCGCAGCGGGTGCGGGGCATCGGCGGAGGCCTGGTGGCGCACGCTCAGCACGAGCGCGAGTGTGAGGACCGTGACGGCGAGCAGCGCGATCGCGAGGCCGAGCGCGGCGGCATCCGGCACCGTCACGAGACCGATCGCGGCCGCGACGAAGCCGAGCATCTGCCCGAACCACTCGCTCATGCCGCGAGCTTACCCCGTTCGAATCGCCTGAATTGCTGTATCCGGGCCGCCGATGGAGCCATTCAGGCGATTCGAAGGGCGTACGGTCGGGGTATGGCGACAGAACTTCTGGGAGTCGAGCATCCGATCGTGCTGGGACCGTTCGGGGGGAGCTCGTCGGTGGCGCTGACGGCGGCGGTGAGCGCGGCCGGCGGGCTGGGGTCGTACGGGCTGTACGGCTACGACGGCGACCGGATCCGCGCCGTCGGGGCCGAGCTGCACCGCGCCACCGACCGGCCCTTCGCCCTGAACATCTGGCTGCCCCTGGGGGACGAGGTCGCGCCGAACCCGCAGCACGCGGTCTTCGCCCAGGCGCTGGAGCCGTTCTACGAGGCCGTCGGGGTTCCGGTGCCGGCCCGGCCCGAGCGCTACGTCCCCGAGCTCGACGAACAGCTCGACGCGGTGTGGGAGGTCGCCCCGGCCGTGCTGAGCGTGGTGTTCGGGGTGCCGTCCGCCGCTCTCGTCACCGAGGCCCGCGACCGCGGCATCCGCGTCGTGGGCACCGCCACCACGGTCGCGGAAGCCGTCGCGCTCGCCGAGGCCGGAGTCGATGCGGTCGTCGCCTCGGGATCCGAGGCGGCCGGGCACCGGGTGTCGTTCCTCCGCCCCGCGGCCGAGTCGCTCGTGGGAACCGTCGCGCTCGTGCCGCAGGTCGTGGACGCGGTCGACGTGCCCGTCATCGCCGCCGGCGGGATCGCGGACCGCCGCGGGGTCGCTGCGGCCTTCGCCCTCGGCGCCTCCGGCGTGCAGGTGGGGACGGCGTTCCTCGCGACCGCCGAGTCCGCCGCGACGGCCGCGCACCGCGACGCCATCCGGACCACCGCCGCCGACGAGACCGTGCTGACCAGGGCGATGAGCGGACGCCTCGCCCGCGGAGCCCGCAACCGCGCGGTGCGGGCGATCGAGGCGAGCGGCACGATCGCCCCGTTCCCGATGCAGAACTGGCTCACCGGACGCTTCCGCACGGCGGCAGGGGAGCAGAATCTCGGCGAGCTGCAGTCGCTGTGGATGGGGCAGGCCGCCCCTCTCGCGCGCGGGACCACCGCTGCCGAGGTCTTCGCAGAGCTCGCGGCCGGAGTCCCCGGCCGGTGAGGAACGCCAGGTTCCTGGCTAGAATGGCGTCATGTCCACGCAGAACGTCTTGGAGGCGCGCAACAACCTCTCGCGCCTGATCGCCGAGTCCCAGGCGGGTGAGGACGTGGTCATCACGAAGCGGGGCACTCCGGTCGCCCGTCTGGTCCCCATCGGTCCGGTCGACGTGGTGCGGAGCGGCCGCCTCCTCGTCGAGTGGATCGAACAGCATCCGCTTCCGCCCCGGCTCGCTCGGACCGCCGAGGAACTGGACGCGCAGGTCGCCGAGAACCGGGACGCCTGGGAATGATCTATCTCGACTCGTGCATCCTCATCTACGCCATCGAGGACCGCGGTCCGAGGGGCGATGCCGTGCGGCAGGCACTCCGCGACGTCGATGACGAGGTGGCGTCGAGTCCGCTGGCGCTCCACGAATGCCTCGTGCTCCCCGCCCGCGAGCGCAATCCGGAGCTCCGTGACCGGTACCTGGCTCTCTTCGAGCGGATGGAGATCGTCGCGCTCGATACGACCGCGTTCGTCCGATCGGCCGAGCTCCGTGCCGACTTCGGCCTGAAGACCCCGGACGCGCTGCACCTCGCCGCCGCCCAGCTGTCGGGGTGCACGGAGCTGTGGACGAACGACAAGCGCCTCGCCGCCGCGTCGCACGGGCTCGCCGTGGACATCCTCGACCGCTGAGCGGCGGAGCGCTATAGGATGACGGTCGAGCGGCCGTGCACGATCACCCGGTCCTCGGCGTGCCACTGCACGGCCCGGGCCAGCACCAGACGCTCGACGTCGGCGCCCCGGCTCTGCAGCTCGGCCGCGGACTCGGAGTGCGTGACCCGCGTGACGTCCTGCTCGATGATCGGCCCCTCGTCGAGGTCGGCCGTGGCGTAGTGCGCCGTGGCCCCGATCAGCTTCACGCCGCGCTCCTTCGCCCTGGCGTAGGGGTTCGCGCCGATGAACGCGGGCAGGAACGAGTGGTGGATGTTGATGACGGGGGCTTCGAGGCGCGTGATGAAGTCGTCGCTGAGGATCTGCATGTACCGGGCGAGCACGACGAGGTCGACGTTGCCGCGGAGCAGGTCGAGCTGACGCTCCTCCATCGCCTGCTTGTCCGTCGACGGGATGTGCACGAACGGCACTCCGAAGGAGCGGACGGCCTCGGCGAGGTCGGGGTGGTTCGAGACGACCATGGTGATGTCGATGTCGAGCTGACCCCGCTGCGTGCGCCACAGCAGCTCCATCAGGCAGTGGTCGTACTTCGACACGAAGATCGCCACGCGCTTGCGGCGGGCGACGTCGTGCAGCGACCACTCCATGCCGAAGCGATCGGCGACCGTCGCGATGTCGGCCTCCAGCGCGGGGCGCGCGGCGGCCAGCCCGTCGAGGTGGATGACGGTGCGCTGGAAGAACCGCCCGCCCTCGGAGTCGGTCGAGTGCTGGTCGAGCGAGATGATGTTGGCCCCGTGCTGGGCGAGCACGCCGGCGACCGCGGCGACGATGCCGGGCTGGTCGTCGCAGGCGATCAGCAGGCGGGCGGTATCGGGCTGGGTCATGGCTGCTCCTCGGGGTGTGCATCGATTCTGCCGTGCCGCGCGGGTGGGGAGCGAATCGCCCACAGCGTCGCTACCCTGAGACCGTGGATGCGAGCGACGTCGGACTGGTGCTGATCCCGCTGCTGGCGGTGGCCGCACCGCTTCTGGCTCGCGGCGTCCGCCCGCTCGTCCGGGTGCCGATCGTCGTGTTCGAGCTCGTCCTCGGGATCCTCGTCGGCCCCGCCGTGCTCGGCTGGGTCGAACCGGGCCCCCTTCTGGAGAAGCTCAGCGACTTCGGCCTGGCGGTGCTGTTCTTCGTCGCCGGCTCGGAGATCGACTTCCGCCAGGTGGCCGGGAAGCCCCTCGCCCGGGCGTCGCTGGGCTGGCTGCTCAGCGTGCTGCTGGGCATCGGGCTCGGGTTCTTCTTCGCCCCGGGCGAGGGCATGGTCGTCATCGGGATCGCGTTGAGCTCGACCGCTCTCGGCACGCTGATGCCGATCCTGCGCGATGCGAAGGAGCTGGACACCCCGTTCGGCCGTGCCATCAGCACGATCGGCGCCGTGGGGGAGTTCCTGCCGCTGATCGCGATCTCGATCTTCCTCAGCACCCGGACGACGCCCCTGGCCACGGCGGTGCTGCTGACCTTCGTCGTGCTGGCGGGACTCGCCGTCCTCGTCGCGCACCGGGTGCCCCACGGGCGCCTGCACGGCATCGTGCGCGCGACCCTCCACACCTCCGACCAGTTCGGGGTGCGCTTCGTGATCCTCCTCATCGCGGCCCTCGTCGGCCTCAGCGTGATGCTCGACCTGGACATGCTCCTCGGCGCCTTCGTCGCGGGGGCCATCTGGCGCATCATCATGGCGCGGGCGCCCGAGAAGGATGCGGCGGAGGTCGAGAGCAAGATCGAGGGTCTGGCGTTCGGCTTCCTCGTCCCGGTGTTCTTCCTCTACACGGGGGTGACCTTCGACCTGCAGGCGCTGCTGACGTCTCCCTCGGCGATGTCCCTGGTGCCGGTGTTCCTGCTGGCGCTCCTGGTGATCCGCGGATCGGCCGCCCAGCTGTCCGCCCCGGCGGGCGCGAGCGGACGCGACCGCGCCGCGCTCGGCCTGCTCGCAGCCACCGGGCTGCCGATCATCGTCGCGGTCACAGCGATCGGCGTGGATCAGGACATGCTCGACTCCGGGACCGCGGCCGCGCTGGTCGGGGCGGGCATGCTGTCGGTGCTCCTGTACCCGCTGATCGGGATGACGCTGCGGGGCGATCGTGCGCAGGTCGCGGGCCCGCGCCTTGCCGACCAGACCACGCTGGGGGAGCTGTGACCACCGCCTCCGCCCTGCTGACCCAGGCCGTGCAGGATCTCGCCGGTGCCCCCAAGGAGGGGCTGGGCGAGGAGAAGGACTCGCGCTGGCGCGGGCGTCGGATCGTCCGTGTCGGCGAGGCCTGGCACCTCGGCGTCATCCTGCTCACCGACACGCATGCCCTGGCGACGGCGGAGGTGCTCCGCGCGGCGGACCCGGGGCGTCGGGGATACACCGCCGAGTCGGCGCGCGCACGGGCCGAGCGCCGGGCCCTCGCCCTGCGCGGCGGCTTCCACGAGGGGGATGTCGTGCACGTCGGCTGGAGCGTGATCGACGTCGACGCGGTGGACGCCGGAGGCTGCTCCGGTCCGCTCGCCCTCCTTGACGGCGTGCCGTCGGTGCGCTGGAGTCAGGCGGGCGGTTTCATGCCGCTGGATGCCTACCTGCGCGAGCGCATCCCGCTGCTCCGCGGTGATGCCCCGGCCTGATCTCAGCCGAACAGCTCGGCGAAGCGGCGGAGCAGAGCGGCGCCCTCGGTGACCGAGGCCGCGAGGACCTCCTGCTGCACCGCGTCGAACTGCGCCGGATCGAAGTACCCCGTCGTGCGGTAGAACGTCATCCGATCGGCGAAGTCGCGCGGCGTCGGCTCGGGATGGAACTGCGCGGCGTACAGGTGCGTCCCCACCCGGTAGGCCTGCACGGGGCAGGCCGCGTTGGTGGCGAGCAGCACGGCCCCCGGCGGAGTCGTCGCGGCGCTCTCCTTGTGCGCGGTGAAGACGGTGAGCGCGGGGCCGGACGGGCCGAACACGGGATCGACGGCGCCCTCCGGTGTCGTCTCGATGACCGTCGCGCTCGCCGGCTCCGGCATGGTCGTCACGACCTCGCCGCCGAGGAGCCGGGTGAGCACCCCGATGCTGAAGCAGGTGAAGAACGCGGCGATCCGCTGTTCCCGTGCCGCATGGGCGAGCGTCTCCAGGTCGGCCTCCACGCGCCGCTGCACCGGGGTCTTCTCGACGTCGGTGACGTTGAAGGGAGAGCCGCCGACGACGACGCCGCGGTATCGATCCAGGTGGGCCTCGGTCAGCGGCTCGTGCAGCAGATCGAGACGATCGACCACGTCGACTCCGAGCGCCCGCCGGAACGAGACGTGCTCGGCATCCGCCGCCCCGGTCTCGGGTCGCACGCAGACGTAGAGAAGCGAGGCCATCAGGCGATTCTAACGAGGGGGAGGGTGCCGGCCCGACGGCTCAGCGCGAGGAGTTCGCGGTGCGGCCACGGACGATCCCGACGAACGTCTCCACATCGGGCGTCGTGCGGGCACGGGGCCAGGCGAGTGCGACCGTCGAGACCGGGCCGTCGGCGAGGACCCGGTAGTCGGCGTCCTTCCGGTGGTGCAGTCGGGCCAGCGACATCGGCACGAGGACGATGCCGACACCCGTCGCCGCCGTGGCGATCGCGTCGGCGGTCGACAGGGGGCCGCCGCGTGAGGGGATGGTGCCCGGCACCTCCACCGGCCCGAGCACGTCGTCGGACAGGGAGTGCAGCACCTCGCCGTCGAGGTCGGCGGTCGTCAGCTCGTCCGCCGCGAGCAGGTGCGAATCGGTCGAGGCCACGACGACCGGGACCTCGTCGTACAGCGGGATGACGTGCAGGGCGTCGTCGTCCAGCGGGAGGCGCACGAGGGCGGCGTCGAGATCGTCGAGCGCCTCTCGCTGCCCGGAGACCTCGATCGGGACGAGTTCGAGGGCCACGTGGGGCAGGCGCCGCTTCCACGTGTCGATCCACTTGCCCGGCGTCGCTCCGGGCACGGCGCCGAGGCGGAACGTCCGCGGCTCCTCGGGTGCGGCTGCCGGTGCGTCGAACACCACCTTCTCGGCGCGGGGTGCGCGGCGCGGGGCCGGCTTCCCCTGGCGTGAGCCGCCGCCCGCGGCACGACCCCGGTGGGCGGGTGAGCCCTTGCCGGAGCCCTTCGCGGGTCGTCGTCCCTGGTGCGCCATGGGATCCAGGCTACTCGGTGTCCTCTGAGTCCTCGGCGGGGGAGTTCCGCTGGGTCCGCCGGACCAGTCCGGCGACACCGCCGACGAGGAACAGGGCCCCCGCCGTGAGGAGCACGATCGTGAGCAGGGTGGCGGGAGTCATCGTCCCGACGCCGTCGGCCAGCGCGGCGCGGCGCTCCGCATCGGTGAGGAACCACAGCGCCCCCGCGGCGATCGCGGCGAAGGTCGTCCCCCAGATGACGGCTGCCCAGCGCACCCGGGGTACGGTCATGGTCTCGGTGCTCATTCCTGGCCCTCCTCGGGCTCCTGCAGGGTCACGACGATGACGCCGCTCGCCTGGTCGATGGTCACGGGCTGGATCGTCGAGGGACTGCCCTCCTCGGCGGAGATGTTCGCGGAGATGACGTTCTCGTCACCCCGCGGCGTGGCGGCGATGACGCCGGTGTCCATGACCATCGGATCGTCCGGATCGACGCGGAGCCAGCTCACCTCCACTCCGTCGCCGACGGTGCCGCGGAGCTGCAGCTGTACGCCGGCGTCGACGAAGATCTCGGTCCGCCCCGACCCCTTCTCGATCTCGATGGGGCGGGGGCCGCCGTCGTGCCGGTGGAGCTGCAGGTACAGGTCGCCGAACGGCTGTCGGACGTGCGCCTCCTGGTTGTTCGTGAGAGAGGCGTACCCGAGGGTGAGGCCGGGCATCGTGGACAGGAAGCCCGTGAGGAGACCCGCGGCCAGCGTCACCACGGTGAGGAAGGCCAGGGCGCCGCTGCGGCGACGGAGGGCTCCGGCCGTGATCATCGCCAGGGCCAGGACCAGCGCGCCGGACAACAGCCCCAGCGCGCCGCCGAAAGCTTCACCGACGGCGAGTCCCACGCCGGCGCCGACGACGATCGCGAGTCCGAGGGCGGTCATGACGAAGGCGAAGCCGGCGCGCGGATTCGACGCGCGGCGGATACGTCGGCGCTCCGCGGCTGCGGCGGCGAACACGGCCGCCTCGGCCTGACGCTCCCGGCGGAGCTGGTCGCGTGCGGCTCGCTCCGCATCCTGCTGCTGGCGGCGCCAGGCCTGATCCTGCTCCTTCCAGGCGGCGTGCTGGGCGCGCCAGGCCTCCAGCGCGGCGGGGTCCTGGGTGCCCGGAGGCAGGGGTGCGGGAGGTGCGGGAATGGCGAGGACGTCGTGCCCGACGGCGTCGGCGAGCGGTACCGAGACCGGACCATCCGTCGCCATGGAGGGAATGGCGTCCGCCCCCGTGGCGGGACCCGAACCCGCGTCGGGGGCGGACGCGGCCGGGGCCGCCGGATCTGCGGAAGCCCCCGCCGGATCCGGCGCGGAAGCGCCCGGAGTGCGGCGCGCGGCACGCACGATGAGGAAGAGCAAGGCGGCGGCGAGCACGAGCCCGACCACCCAGGTGACCGTCGACAGTGCCGACCAGCCGTCGTATCCGAGGCCTAACAGGCGCCCGGTGAGCGGCGCCGTCGGGAAGAGGCCGATCACGGCGAGGGCGAGGATGCCGAGCTGCACGGGGTCGTACCGGCGCTGCAGCAGATCACGCAGATGCACGCGGCCGTCGACGTCCGGCAGCACCGCCCAGGCGAGGGCGTACAGGAACAGGGCCGGAAGGCCGAAGAGGGCGGCGACGACGAGGACCCCGCGCACGATCAGCGGATCGATGCGGAGGCGGATCGCGATGCCCGCCGCGACACCGCCGAGCCAGCCGTCGGTGCGCACCACCCCGAGGCCGGCGACCCACAGCAGGAACCGGTCGGCGCCGCGCGGTCGACGGGGCGCTTCCGGTGCCGGTGCCTCGTGGTCGGCGGGCGGTGGCGGAGCGGTCGGAATCGTCATGAGTCGATCCTCGCGGTCGGCGGCGCCGCGGGGCCATGGGGGGATCCCCTGAGCGCACCCTGATTCCGCGACGGGGAGGTCCCGGAGAGCGGAGGCGGATGATTGGATGACCGTATGCCCTCCGCCGTCTCCACGCTCCCCGGCCCCGCGCCGGCGACCGCGCGTCCGGCGCTGACCCGCGATCGCGATGCTCTCGTGACCGGAGTGAGCGCCGGGCTCGCACGCCACCTCGGTGTGCGCGTCGGGCTGGTGCGGGCGCTGTTCGTCGCCCTGACGCTCTGCGGCGGCGCGGGTGTGCTCCTGTACGCCTGGTGCTGGACCTTCATGCCGTGGACGGAGGGGACGACGGCGCCGACGCATCGCCTCCCGGTCGCCTGGCTCCTGCTGGTCCCCGCGGCCGTCGGTGCCCTCGTCGTCGTGGTGTGGCGCGGGGGCAGCGACTGGCTGAACGGCTCGATCCCTCCGGGAACGGCGGCCGTGGTCGTCGGCGGCACCACGCTGTGCGCGACCGCCTCCGGGCTGTGGGCCACGCTCATCGATCGCACCGACACGGCCCGCGGCCCTCGGCACACCACCACCGTCCGCATCCTCGCGGTGCTCATCCTCGGCCTCGTGGTCCTCCTGCTCCTCTCGTGGCCGATCGCGCGCTCGGGTGTCGTGCTCGTGCTGCTCCCGCTGGCCGGGCTGGTGGCGGTGGTGGCCTCGGCCCTCATCCCGCGCTGGCGGGAGCTGGCGGGGGAGCGCGTGCGCCGCATCCGGGAGGAGCAGCGCAGCGTCATGGCCGCCCACCTGCACGACTCGGTGCTGCAGACGCTCGCCCTCATCCAGAACCGGGCCGGGGCATCGAGCGAGGCGGCACGGCTGGCCCGCGCGCAGGAGCGGGAGCTGCGTGCCTGGCTGTACGACGGCGATGCTCCGGCGGACAGCGACCTGCCGACCGACCTGCGCGACTACGCCGGAGCGCTCGAGATCGACCACCCGGTCCGGATCGAGGTGGTCTCGGCCGGGCTGTCGGCGGAGCGGGCGAGCGGGGAACTGGCGGCCGCGGCCCGGGAGGCGATGCTGAACGCCGCCCGGCACGCGGGCGGCGAGATCTCCGTCTACATCGAGGGTCGTGTCGACGGCGTCGACGTGTTCGTCCGCGACCGCGGTCCCGGATTCCGGCTCGACGAGGTGCCCGGCGATCGGCTCGGCGTGCGGGAGTCGATCATCGGGCGGCTGCGTCGCGCGGGCGGCACGGGGTCGGTGCGCAGCGACGACGCCGGTACCGAGGTGCATCTGCGCCTGCCCACCATCTCGTCCCCGGAGCGGGGACCGATCCGACAGGAGCCCCGTGGCTGACCGTCTCCGCGTCGTGATCGTCGACGACCACTCCATCTTCCGCTCGGGCCTGCGGGCCGATCTCGATGCGAGCGTCGAGGTCGTGGGCGAGGCGGCGGACGTGTCTTCAGCGATCGCCGTGATCGTGGAGACGGCCCCGGACGTGGTGCTCCTCGATGTGCACCTCCCCGGCGGTGAGGGCGACGACGCGACGGGTGGGGAGGCCGTGATCCGAGGGACGCGACCGACCACGACGCGGTTCCTCGCCCTGAGCGTCTCCGATGCGGCGGCCGACGTCGTGCGGGTGATCCGGGCCGGGGCGCGCGGCTACATCACCAAAGGCTCCTCGGGCCGCGAGGTGAGCGACGCCGTGCGCGCCGTCGCCGAGGGGGACGCGGTGTTCTCGCCGCGGCTCGCGGGGTTCGTGCTCGACGCGTTCGGCGCCGTGGCCGGCGAGACGGCCACCGCGACGGACGAGCTCGACCGCCTCTCCTCGCGCGAGCAGGAGGTGATGCGACTGATCGCCCGCGGCTACGCGTACAAAGAAGTAGCCGCAGCCCTCTTCATCTCGATCAAGACCGTCGAGACGCACGTGTCGTCCGTGCTGCGCAAGCTGCAGCTCTCCTCCCGCCACGAGCTCACCGCGTGGGCCTCGGAGCGGCGACTGCTCTGAGAGCGGTCAGGCCGCCAGCCAGAGACCCTTCTGATCGGTGGCGACGGTGAGCCCCGCCGCGACCGTCTCGTCGTCGCCGATGCGGGCGCCTCGCACGATGCGGGCCCCGGCGCCGATGTCGGTGCGGACGCCGACGTGCGCGTGATCGCCGACCGCCGCGCCCTGGCCGACGTGCGCGTGGGCGTCGATGTACGCGCCCTCGCCGATCACGGCGTCCTCGTCCACCCACGCACCGCGGGCGACGATGGCCCCCGCTCCGACGCGTGCTCCCGGTTCGATGTAGGCTCCCGCCTCGATGTGCGCCTTCGGATGCACCTTGGCGCCATGCGCGACGAGACCGCGACCGTTGGCGTGCTTGCGGTACCGCAGCGTCGCTCCGTGGTCGTTCTCGATGTCGACGTAGTTCTTGCCCACGATTCCTCCCGTGCTCCGGAGTTCTCCGGATATATCAACAACCACGGGAGGGGGAGATTCATTCCCGCGGATGGATACGGCTCAACGCTGACACCGAGGGCACCAGAACGTGATCCGCTCGCGGGTCGGATCGGCCCCCAGCTCCCCGCGGCGGATGAGGGTTCCGCAGCGTCGGCAGGGGCGTCCGGCGCGTCCGTAGACCCACGTCGCCTGCCCTGGGCGGTCGATGCCGGTGAAGGTGCGGTTGCGGCGGTCGCGGTTCGCGCGGATGGTCCGCACGCCCAGGTCGAGGAGGGCGGCGACGTCGACCTCCGGGGTCGGAGTGGTCGGCAGGATTCCGCGGAGGAACAGGAGTTCTGCCGCGTACTCGTTGCCGAAGCCCGCGACGTTGCGTTGATCGAGCAGGGCGACGTGGATGGCCCGGGTGTCGGCGCCGAGTCGGCGCGCGGCCTCGATCGGGTCCCAGTCGGCGGCGAGGGGGTCGGGGCCGAGGTAGCCGACGAGGTCGTCTTCATCGCGGGTGGGGACGACCTCGACGTCGGCGATGTCCACGCCGACCGCCTCGCGCTCCGCCGTGCCCACGATCGCCCGCACCTTGAACGCGGGATGCCGCCACTTCTCGCCGGGCCGGTACACGAACCAGGCGCCGTCCATGCGCAGATGCGAATGCAGCGTGCTCTCGCCGATCCGCAGCAGCAGGTGCTTCCCGCGAGGGACGGCGCCCTGCACGCGCTGTCCGGTCAGATCGAGGGTCGCGAAGCGCGGCACGCGGAGGTCGAAGCGCGTGACCTCGCCGCCCGCGAGGGCCTCGTCCAGGCGGCGGGCCGTGCGGAAGACGGTATCGCCCTCAGGCATCAGGCGATCCCGGTCGTGCGGTCGTGCCGTCCCGGCGCCGGTGCGGGGGTGGCGACCGCGAGCGGGGTGCGGGCCTGCATGTCGCGCGCCAGCATCGTGCTTCCCGCGACCGCGGCCGGCATCACGGCGACGGCGCCGCCCGGGATGAGGAAGCAGAGCTGGGTGGCGACGCCGAAGCCGAGCACGCGGGCGCGACTGCCGGAGAACAGCGCGGCGCGGGCGGCGGGGCTGAGATCGCGCGCATCGAAGGCTCGACCGGTCAGCTCCCGCGCGAGCAGGCGGCCCGTGAGGACCACGCCGGACACCGCGCCGAGGACGCCGCCGACACCGGGCACGAGGCCGACGAGGAGCACGAGGAGGGCGATGAGGATGCCGAGCACGACCAGTCGGAGACCTTCACCGACGGTGGTCCAGAAACTGCCGCCGTCGACGGGAGGCGGGTCGCCGAGGTCCTTCTCCACGGCGTGCCAGATCCGCTGGTAGAACGGGTCGCCGATCGTGAGGGTGAGGGCGCTGAACACCGAACTGGCCAGCGCGAGCGCCGCGGCGACCACCACGAGGCTGACCGCGGTCCGCAGGAACCCGCGCCAGGGCTCGACCCATCCGTCGGCGAAGGGGGTGAGCCAGGCCGACAGCGAGGGCATCGACAGGATCAGCGGCACGAGGACGGCGGCGAGGAGCACGAGCGCGATGATCGCGGGGACGAGCCCGAGCGCCATCAGGCCCGGACGAGTGCGCCACACGCCGAAGCCGCGGAACAGGGTGCGGACGCCGGCGGCGAACTCTCGGATCATGGCTCCAGGGTAGGGGTGGGTCGGTGGTGGTCGTGGTGAGGCCGGGTCAGACGGCCTTGCGGAGCGTGAAGCCGCGCGGCGTCTGCACGAAGCCCGCCTCCTGCAGAGCCCGCCCGAGGATCGTGCCGTAGACCCCCTCGCCGTTCACCTTCTCGACGGTGAGGGTGTCGAGGCGGCGGTCCCTGGCCGTCGTCGCGAGGTCGGCGGCGGCGGCCTGCAGGACCTCCTCGTCGTCCGTGAAGCACAGCACGGTCCGTCCGCCGCGCTCGAGTGACAGGACGAGGGCGCCGTCGACGAGCACCACGAGGCCCCCGGCCTTGCGGCCGGGTCGATGCGACACGCCCTCGAGCTTCGGCCACCCGAGCGCCGCGCCGTACGGGTTCGCCGGGTCGGTGGCCGCCAGGGTGACGGCTTTCCGCGGTGGTGGGTCGGCGAGGCCGGCGTACGTGCGGAGGCGGTCGACCGTGGCGGAGGCGGCGAACTGCGCGGCGCCGAGCTTCTCGATCACGTAGCCGCGGCGGCAGTGCCCCGCCTCCTCGAACCCGGCCAGCACGCGGTACGCCTGGGCGAATCCGCCGGGGACGCCCTCCGACTGCACGGCTCCGCGGGTGACCACCCCGTAGCGGTCGAGGAGCAGTCCGGCGGTGACGGTCGCGCGCCGCGCCGGATCGGTCTCGACCTCGGGGAGCAGCGACCAGCGACCGCCGATGGAGGTCGGGCGCGGAGCGGTGCGCGTGAGCGACATGCCGCGATAGGTGCGCGCACGCGGGGCGCGGCGCTTGACCTTGTGGGCCTGGGAGCCCCCGGTCAGCAGCGAGCGGATCGGCGCGAACGTGTCGTTGGTGACGTGCCCGGACCACGTCAGCGACCACAGGGCCTCCAGCACCGACTGCTCGTTCTCGGCGCCGGTCATCTCCTTGAGCTGCGCGGCGAAGTAGGCGCCGCCCGCCGCGAGGGCCGCGAGGAGGCGCGCCTCCAGCGACTCCGCGGCGATCTCCGCGTCCGGATCGGGGAGGGTGAACGGGGCGAGATCGGCCGGGTGCAGCGAGACCCACCCGTCGCGCCCGGGAAGCGTGCCGTGTCCCGACCAGATCACCTCGCCCGCGGCCGTGAGCTCGTCGAGCATCGCCGGGGTGTAGTCGCGCACCCGCGACGGCAGGACGAGCGACTCCCAGGCGCTGGCGGGGATCGGGACGCCGGCGAACTGCTCGATCACCGTGAGCACGCCGTCGATGCCCTCCAGGGGTCGACCGAGATGCTGCCAGTCCGGCAGGAACCGCGCATAGGCCTCCGGGGAGACCGGCTCGACCGACCCGCGGATCGCCGCGAGCGACCGCATCCGCAGCCGCCGCAGCACCTCGGTGTCGCACCACTCGATGTCGTCGCCGCTGCCGGCCGCGGTGGGGAGGAAGTACCCGCTCGTGAGGCGGCCGTTCGTCTCCAGACGTTGCAGGGTGTGCCGGGCGACCGCGGTGCCGAGACCGAAGCGCTCGGCGACGGCTGCGGTGGTGAAGGGGCCGTGGGTGCGGGCGTGACGGGCCACGAGGTCGCCGAGGGGATCCGCCAGGGGCTCGAGGAAGGCCACGGGGATGCCGGTCGGCAGGGCCGCTCCGAGCGCGTCGCGCAGGCGCCCGGCGTCCTCGATCGCGGCGACCCTGGTCACCCCGGCGATCGTGACGGGGATGGCCCGCCGCGCGGTTACGAGGTCGTCGAGCAGCGTCGCCGCGGTCGCTCCGCCGGTGGACTCCGGATCGAGGCGTGCCGCCACCTCGTCGGCGTCGAGCGGTCCGAGCAGCCGGAGCAGGTCGGCGACGCCCTCCAGGCCGCGCGCCCGACGCTCCGGGTCGAGGCGCTGGGCCTCGCGCTCGAACTGCGCGATGACGTCGGGGTCGAGGAGCTCGCGCAGCTCGACCGTGCCCAGCAGCTCCCCGAGCAGCGCGGGATCGACGGACAGGGCGGCCGCTCGGCGCTCGGCCAGCGGCGAGTCGCCCTCGTACATGAACGCGCCGACGTAGCCGAAGAGGAGGTCGCGCGCGAAGGGCGACGGCTGTCCCGGCTGGGTCTCGACGAGGCGGATGCGGCGGTCGGCGATGCTCGTCGCGAGCTTCCTGAGCGACGGCAGATCGTAGACGTCCTGCAGCACCTCGCGCAGGGTCTCCAGGATCACGGGGAAGGTGGGATGCCGGCGGGCGACCTCGAGGAGCTGGGCCGAGCGCTGGCGCTGCTGCCAGAGCGGCGTGCGGCGGTTGGGGTTCGTGCGGGGCATGAGCAGCGCCCGCGCGGCACACTCGCGGAACCGCGAGGCGAACAGCGCCGAGCCGCCGACCTCCTGCGTGACGAGCTGCTCCAGCTCGTCCGGATCGAACACGAAGAGCTCCGCACCGGGCGGCTCGGACTCGGCGTCGGGGATGCGCACGATGATGCCGTCGTCGCTCGCCACCGCGGAGCCCTCGACGCCGAGACGCTCCCGCACGCGCGCATTGATGGCGAGCGCCCAGGGCGCATGCACCTTCATGCCGTACGGGGAATGCAGGATGACGCGCCAGTCGCCGACCTCGTCGTGTCCGCGCTCCACGGTGAGCGTACGGTCCGTCGGCAGGGTGCCCGTGGCGTCCCGCTGCTCGGAGAGATGCGCGAGGAGGTTGGCGCGCGCCTGCTCGTCGAGTCCGGCCGCGATGAGCCGCTGCTCCGCCTTCTCCGGCTTCGCGGCGGACACCTCGCGGGAGAACGCCCCGAGCGCCTCGCCCAGCTCGAACGGGCGGCCGATGCCGTCGCCGTGCCAGAACGGCACCTTGCCGGGCTGGCCGTAGGCGGGGATGACGTTGACCCGGTCGTGGGTGATCTCGGCGATGCGCCAGCTCGTGGTGCCGAGGGTGAAGACGTCGCCGACGCGGGACTCGTAGACCATCTCCTCGTCGAGCTCGCCCACTCGGGCGCCCGTGGACTCGCCGGCCACGAAGACGCCGAACAGCCCCCGGTCGGGAATGGTGCCGCCGCTGGTGACCGCGATCCGCTGTGCCCCCGGGCGGCCCGTGAGCGTGCCGGCGTCGCGATCCCAGACCAGGCGCGGGCGCAGCTCGGCGAACTCGTCGGACGGGAAGCGGCCGGCCAGCAGGTCGAGCGTGGCCTCGTACGCGGAGCGGGGGAGCGACTGGAACGGGGCGGAACGGCGGACGGTCTCGAACCACTCCTCGACGCTGATCGCTCCGAGGGCGCTGGCCGCGACGGTCTGCTGGGCGAGGATGTCGAGCGGGTTCCGCGGCACCTGGATGGCCTCGATCTTCCCCGCGAGCATCCGCTCCGTCACGATCGCGGTGTGCAGCACGTCCCCGCGGTGCTTGGGGAACAGGGCCGCGCGGCTGATCTCGCCGACCTGGTGCCCGGCCCGTCCCACGCGCTGGAGCCCGGAGGCCGCGGACGGCGGCGCCTCGACCTGGATCACGAGGTCGACGGCGCCCATGTCGATGCCGAGCTCCAGGCTGCTCGTGGCGACCACGCAGCGGAGCACCCCCGACTTCAGCTCCTCCTCGACCTGCGCGCGCTGCTCCTTCGACACCGAGCCGTGGTGAGCCTTGGCGAGCACGGGATCCGCGCCGGCGGTCGACCCCGCCTGTGCCATCATCGCGGCGGGCATGGTCGGCTCCGGAAGAGCGATCCCGATCCGCTCCGCATAGATCTCGTTCAACCGTCCGGTCAGCCGTTCGGCGAGGCGGCGGGAGTTCGCGAAGACGATGGTCGAGTTGTTCTGGAGGATGCGGTCGACGATCGCCTCCTCGACGTGCGGCCACACCGAGCCGGTGACCTCGGTGTACTCCGCATCGATCCCCGGGGCCTCCGGCGGCGCCCCGGGCGGGGGTGGCGGGTTGGTCATGTCGTCCATCGGCACGACGACGCCGAGCTCGAAGGTCTTCGATGCCGGGGGAGCGACGATCTCGACCGGGTCGGCGCCGCCGAGGAAGCGCGCGACCTCGTCGATCGGGCGGACGGTGGCCGAGAGGCCGATGCGCTGCGCTGCGGTCTCCGCGCCGTGGGAGCGGCGGAGGGCGTCGAGGCGCTCCAGGCTCACCGCGAGGTGCGCGCCGCGCTTGGTGGCGGCGACCGCGTGCACCTCGTCGATGATGACCGTGTGCACGTCGCGCAGGGTGTCGCCGGCCCGGCTCGTGAGCATGAGGTACAGCGACTCGGGCGTCGTGATGAGGATGTCGGGCGGATCGGACACGAGCTTGCGGCGATCGCTCGACGTGGTGTCACCGGAGCGGACGCCCACCGTGATGCCGGGGGCGGTGAGACCGAGTCGCCGCGCGGACTGCCCGATGCCGATGAGGGGCGAGCGCAGGTTGCGCTCCACGTCGACGCCGAGGGCCTTGAGCGGGGAGATGTACAGGATCCGCGTGCGGGACCCGTCCTTCTTCGGCTCCTCCGGGAGGTCGGCGCGCTCGCGGAACACGCTGTCGATCGCCCAGAGGAACGCCGACAGGGTCTTGCCGGAGCCCGTCGGAGCGACGACGAGGGCGTGCTTGCCGGCGGAGATCGCCTCCCACGCCCCCGCCTGCGCCGGCGTGGGTGCGGTGAAGGCACCCCGGAACCAGTCCTGTGTGGCCGGGGTGAAGCGGTCGAGCACGTCGCTCATGCCTCCATCATTCCCGACCCCACCGACATCCGGCCCGGACCTTGACACCCGGCTGCGCCACCCGCACGACCTCGTTCCGCCCGCACGACGGAACCACGGTTCCGGTCGTGCGGGCGGACCCGGGTCGTGCAGACGGAACGACGGATGACGTCACCCGACCTCCCGCAACCCGCCGTCGGCATCGATCTCCAGGGTGAGGTCGAGGTCGAGCCGGGCGAGGAAGGCGTCGTCGTGACTCACGACGAGCACCGCCCCGCGGTACGCCCGCAGCGCCTCGACGAGCTGGTCGACCGTGTCGAGGTCGAGGTTGTTCGTCGGCTCGTCGAGGACGACGAGGTGCGGAGCCGGATCCGTGAGGAGCAGCCGGGCCAGGGCGACCCGGAACCTCTCCCCGCCCGAGAGCGCCGACACTGGGCGGTCGGTCGTCCCGCCCCGGATGAGGAACCGGGCGAGCCGGTTGCGGAGCTCCTTCTCCGGGACCTGGGGTGCCGCGGCGGCCACGTTCTCGAACACGGACAGGCCCTCGTCGAGACCGTCCACCCGCTGCGGCAGGTAGCCGATCCGGTCGGTGAGCGCCTCCGCCCGCAGTTCCGGTCGTTCCGACGCCTCGTCTTCGGAGTCGGGCGCGGCGCCGGAGACCAACCGCTCCAGCAGCGTCGTCTTGCCGGCGCCGTTCCGGCCGATGAGGGCCACGCGCTCGGGACCCTGGATCACCCACGACCGCTCCGGTCCGCCGAGCTCGGCGATCCGCCGGCTCCGCGACACGTCGGGGTCCGGCAGCTCGATCTTCATCGAAGCGTCGGAGCGGACCCGTCGCCCCGCGGCATCGTGTGCCGCGCGGGCCGCGTCCTCCTTCGCGCCGACCTCGGTGCGCAGCCTCCCCGCGGACACCTCGGCGGCCATCTTGCGACCGTGCGCGACGATCTTCGGAACGCGCTTCTCGATTTCGGCCTTCTTGGCGGTCCGGGCCCGGTGGGCGAGCTTGACCTCGGCCTCGATCCGCTGCCGCTTCTCCTTGCGGAGCACCTGGGCGGCGGCGACCTCGGCCTGCTTCGCCGCGTCCTGCTCCGCGTCGAGCCACGCGCGCCACTCGGAGTAGGGGCCGCCGAACACGGAGAGGTTCCGTCCGTACAGCTCGGCGGTGTCGTCCATGAGCTCGAGCAGAGCGAGGTCGTGGCTCACGACGATGAGCGTGCCCTTCCACGACTGCACCATCGCGGCGAGGGCCGCCCTGGCGTCGCGGTCGAGGTTGTTCGTCGGCTCGTCGAGGAGGGTGATGGGAGCCCGGCGCAGCCGGATGCCGGCGATCGCGACGAGCACGGCCTCCCCTCCGGACAGCTCACCGACCGTGCGGTCGAGGAAGGCGGGGGCGAGCCCGGCCTCCGCGAGGGAGGCCTCCGCCCGCGCCTCGATGTCCCAGTCGTCGCCGACCGCGTCGAAGTGCGCGGGGTCGACGTCACCGGCGGCGATGGCCCGCACGGCATCGAGGGCGGCCGTCACCCCGAGGAGGTCGGACACCCGGCGGTCCACGTCGAGGGTGAGCTGCTGGGGGAGGAAGGCGACCTCGCCCGAGGTGGTGAGCGTTCCGGAGGTGGGGGCGAGCTCCCCGGCGATCAGCCGGAGCAGCGTGGACTTGCCGGCGCCGTTGCGGCCGACCAGTCCCGTGCGCCCGGCGCCGAAGGCTCCGGACACGCCGTCGAGGGCGACCGTGCCGTCGGGCCAGGTGAGGGAGAGGCGGTCGAGGACGACGGCGGCGTGCGGGGAAGAGGGCTGTGACATGGGGTGTCTCCTGTCGAGTGCGAGGGTGCACTGACACCGAGCCCTTCGGACCGTGGAGTCACGGAAGCGGAGGAGGGCATCTGCCGGGGAGTCGGCGATCGTCGGGTCAGCGCGCGAGAAGAGGGGCGCGGAGGCGACGATTCAGATCAAAGGACTTCCAGACACGGCGGACAGGACGCCACGACGATACCCGGGCGTGTCGCGCCGCGCAACTCCCGGGCGTGTCGCCGCTCCGTCGCGCGGGGGATGCGGGGCCGCGCGACGGCTCGTACCGTGGAGGCATGGCAGATGATCGGAACCCCAGTCCCGACGAAATGCGCGCACGGACGGGCCTCGGCATCGGTCTCGCGGTGGGCATGGCCATCGGTGTCTCGATGGGGATGGCGCTGGGCAACTGGATCCTCGGCATCGGGATCGGTCTCGCGATCGGCGTCGCCCTGTCCGTGGCGTTCCGCGGTTCCGCGGGCGGCAGGGGAGACGCGGCGGAGGGCGATGTCGAAGACCCGGACTCCGCTGACGGCGCTCAGGACGGCCGGGACCCGTCCGCCTGATCCGCGCCGATCCCCTCGACCCAGGTCGTGAGGAACCGGTGCACGTCGCCGAGCTCCTCCTCGGAGATGCTGTGGGTCAGTCCGCTGTAGACGCGACCGGACAGGGACGTGTGCGTGGGGAGCCATTGCGCCGTGTGGGCGATCAGCGGCGCGGGGATGACGTCGTCGTGGGAACCGCGGCCCCAGAACACCGGGGGGCTGACCTCCGCGAGGCACGCATCGCCGGGGAGGGCGTCCGGGGCGGCGTAGCCGCTCAGCGCGACGACCGCGCCGAACCGTTCGGGGGCCAGCCGCAGGGCCTGGAGTGACACCGCGGCGCCCTGGGAGAACCCGAGCAGCGCCACCGACGGCGCGTCCGCCGCGGCGTCGTCGAGCCAGCGCAGGAACGCCCCCGCCGCGAGGGTGACGGCGGCGGAGCTGCGTCCGTCGAGCCCCTCGATCGGGTACCAGGAGCGACCGGGGGTCGGCCACGGCGGGGTCAGTGGTGCGGCGACCGAGGCCACGGCGACGCCGGCGGGGAGATACGGGACGATGCCGAAGAGGTCGTGCTCGTCGGCGCCGTACCCGTGCAGCAGCACGAGCAGCGGGAGCCCGGCGCGGTCGGTGTGCGACCAGCGCGTCGCCGCATCGTCGATCGTCAGGTTCTCGGTCACACCGTCATCCTGCCAGGGCTCGCGCCGGTGCTGCCATCGACGAGGACGGCTGGTAGAAAGGAGGCATGGCGGTGCGCACACCCGATCCGGAGCCGGAGCCCGAAGACGAGGGCCTCGGTTCGTTCCGCGATGCGAACCCGCCGGTGCCGGATGCGAACCCCGGCTGGCTGAGCGACGTCGAGCTGGAAGAGGCCCGGCGCCACCTTCCGATGCTCTACGTCGAGGCGATCCCCGTGCGCACGGACGGCTCCGGTCAGGTCACCGAGATCGGCGTGCTGCTGCGGTCCACCCCGCTCGGCGAGATCACACGCACGATCGTGTCGGGCCGGGTGCGCTTCGGCGAGACGATCCGCGACGCGTTGTTCCGCCACGTCGAGAACGACCTCGGTCCGATGGCCTTCCCGCTCCTGCCGCCGCAGCCGCTGCCGTTCACGGTGGCCGAGTACTTCCCGATCCCGGGGGTGAGCGCGTATCACGACGACCGTCAGCACGCCGTCTCCCTCGCCTTCGTGGTGCCCGTGACCGGGACGTGCGAGCCGCGCCAGGACGCCCTCGAGGTGACGTGGTTCTCCCCGGAGGCCGCCGCCTCCGACGCCGTCGCCGCCGAGATGGAGGGCGGCCGCGGCACCCTCATCCGCCACGCGCTCGCCAGCCTCGGCCTCCTCCGCTGACGCTCGTTCTTCTCCCCGAGACCCCGGGTTCGCGTCGAGACCCCTGTGTCGCCACGCGCTCAGGGCGGGGTCTCGGCGAGAACCCGGGGCCTCGGCGGAAGATGAAAGCTTGTCTTCGGAGCGGGGGAACCGGTATTCATGACGAAGGTGATCTGCTCAGAACGCCCTGATCCGCGCGGTCGATGACCGCGTCCGTCCCGAAGGATGCCCATGGCGTTCGCCGCTCCGCTCCGCCGTCCCCGTGCGCTGGCCATCACGGTCGCCGCCGCCCTCCTCGCCTCCGGTCTGATCTTCGTCGCGACACCCGCGACCGCGGCCACGACCGCGCTCGACCCGGCCTTCCCCGGCGTCGCGGAAGCGCTCCCCACCGCGGTCGCCGCGGCCGCGGACGTCGCCGCGTCTCCCGGACAAGCCGACCCCGAGAGCACCGCCACCGTCTCCGGTCGCGTCACGTTCCCGACCGGCGTCGACGTGTCCCGAGGCCGCACCTTCGTCGCGGCCTACGCTCCCGGCACCGGCGTCCCCGTCGCGGCCGCTGCCGTCACCGACGGCTCGTACTCCCTGCGCGTGCCGCAGGGCGACGTCGTCCTCGGTGTGGTGTCCGAGGGGCGCGCCGTCTTCGACCAGGGCGGTCCGCAGAGCGGCGAGGTCCTGGCGGTCGGGCCCGAGGGTGTCGTCCGCGACGTGCAGCTCGAGCGCTCGGCCCTGATCTCCGGAAGCGTGACCGCGCCGAAGGGGACCGACATCACCGGGCAGCGCGTCGTCGTCGCCGTCTACCCGGTCTCGGGGGCGGGGACCGTGGTGGGTGCCGCCGTCCCCGTGACCGACGCCGGCACCTTCGCCGTCGGCGGACTGCCCGCGGGCGCGTACCGCGTGGCTTTCGTCTCGGGAGCTGCGGGAGCGGTCTCGGAGTGGTGGGACGATGCTCCTCGTTTCGAGAAGGCGCGGACCATCACGCTCGCCGCCGGGGCCACGCAGTCCGGAGTCGTCGCCGCGCTCGAGCCGCTGCACCGCATGGAGACCTCCGTTCCCACGATCAACGGGACGGCGACGGTCGGGCAGACGCTCCGTGCGGCGCCGGGGGCGTGGACGTCGGGCGCCGCGCTCGGATACCAGTGGTACGCGAACGGCGTCGCGATCTCGAAGGCCACCGCGTCGTCGCTCACCCTCACCACCGCGCACGCCGGAGCCCGCATCACCGTGCGCGTGACCGGGAAGAAGGCGGCCTTCGCGTCGGCGACCGTCGCGTCGGCGGCGACGTCGGCCGTGCTGCGCGTGCTGACCGCGCCGACCCCCGCGATCACCGGCACCGCCACGGTCGGACAGACGCTCAAGGTCAAGACCGGGACGTGGACGGCGGGGACGCGGTTGACCTTCCAGTGGTACGTCGACGGCGTGGCCGTCGCCCGAGCGACCGGGACCTCCTTCAAGATCCCGTCCTCCGCGGCGCTGAAGCCGGTGACAGTCGTCGTCTCCGGGACCAAGTCGGGGTACGCCGCAGCATCGAAGCGCTCGAAGCCGACGGCCGCCGTCAAGGGGATCCTCTCCGCGCCGACGCCCCGGATCACCGGCTCCGCGATCGTGGGCTCCCGTCTCACGGCGGTCGCGTCGACGTGGACCGGCGGCACGCGGCTGAGCTACCAGTGGTACCTGAACGGTCGCGCGATCGCGCGGGCGACCGGCTCCACGCTGGTCGTCACGGCGGCCATGGTGAAGTCGAGGATCACGGTCAAGGTCACCGGGACGAAGAGCGGCTACGTCACGGCCGCGCGCACCTCCGCGCAGACCGCCGCCGTGACGTATCCCGCCCGCACCACGCCGGTCTCCACGTGGAACTGCCCCGCCTGGGCTCCCATCAAGGGCAACGCGCAGTCGATGATCTACCACGTGCGGAGCGGGGCGTACTACGCGAAGACAAAGCCCGAGGTGTGCTTCTCCACGGAGAGCGCCGCCGTCAAGGCCGGTTACCGCAAGTCGAAGCGGTAGCCGTCCCTCCGCCGAGACCCCGGCTTCCCGCCCATACCCCGGCGTCGACCCACGGATACCCCGGGGTCTCGACGCGAACCCGGGGTCTCGGCGATCAGGGGGCGGGGCGGGATCAGGGGGCGGGGCGGGGTCAGGGGCGGGTGAGGCGGGCGAGGGCGTCGACGAAGGCGTCGACGTCGGACTCCTCGGTGTCGAAGCCGCACATCCAGCGCACCTCGCGGCGGGCGGCGTCCCAGTCGTAGAAGCGGAACACGTCGCGGAGCTGATCGGCGACGCCCTCGGGCAGGGTCGCGAACACGCCGTTCGCCTGCGTCGGCTGCGTGAACTCCACCCCGACGATCGATCCGTCGGCGAGGCCGTCCTCGATCCGCGCGCGAAGCCGGGCCGCCATGGCATTGGCGTGCCGGGCGTTCCGCAGCCACAGGTCGCCGTCGAGCAGGGCGATGAGCTGCGCCGAGACGAAGCGCATCTTCGACGAGAGCTGCATGTTGAACTTGCGGGCGTAGTTGAGGCCCACGGCGGCGTCCGGGTTCAGCACGACGATGGCCTCGCCGAGCATGGCGCCGTTCTTCGTACCGCCGAAGGTCAGCACGTCCACCCCGGCGTCGGTCGTGAACGCCCGCAGGGGCAGATCGAGGGCGGCTGCCGCGTTCGACAGGCGCGCGCCGTCGACGTGCAGCTTCATGCCGCGCGCGTGGACGTGATCCGCGATCGTGCGGATCTCCTCCGCGGTGTACAGCGTGCCGAGCTCGGTGGACTGCGTGATCGAGACCACGAGCGGCTGTGCCCGGTGCTCGTCGCCCCAGCCCCAGGCCTCGCGGTCGATGAGCTCGGGGGTGAGCTTGCCGTCGTCGGTGGGGACGGTGAGGAGCTTGAAGCCGCCGATCTTCTCCGGCGCTCCGCCCTCGTCGACGTTGATGTGCGCGGTCGAGGCCGCGATCACGGCACCCCAGCGCGGCAGCATCGACTGCAGACCGGTGACGTTCGCCCCGGTGCCGTTGAACACGGGGTACGCAGCGGCGGTGTCGCCGAAGTGCGCCTGGAACACCTCCTGCAGGCGGGCGGTGTAGGCGTCCTCGCCGTAGGCCACCTGATGGCCCCCGTTCGCGGCCGCGAGGGCCGCCAGGACCTCGGGGTGGATGCCGGAGTAGTTGTCACTGGCGAAGCCCCGGATGGCGGGGTCGTGCGGGATGCTCACCGGACAAGCCTAATCGCCTTCCCCTACCGGATGTCCGAAGCCCGCTCTACCCTCGAACCCATGGAACGCAGCGCGGCGAAGACCGCTTTCGCGAACGTCCTCGTCAACACGTTGATCGCCAACGTCACGACGAGCTTCCTGTGGTTCGCCCTCACCTTCTGGGTCTACATCGAGACCCGGTCGGTGCTGGCCACGGGCATCATCGGCGGTGCCTACATGCTGTTCGTCGCGTTCTTCGCGATGGTGTTCGGCACCATCGTCGACCGTCATCGCAAGCACCGCGTCATGCTCCTGTCGAGCGTCATCTCGGCGGCGGCGTTCCTCGTCGCGGGCGTTCTCTACCTCTGGCAGCCCGAGGCCTCCCTGCTCGACCTCGGCGGACCGTGGTTCTGGCTGTTCTCCGGCGTCATCCTGTTCGGCGGGGTGATCGAGCAGCTCCGCAACATCGCGCTGTCCACCACGGTGACGCTGCTGGTGCCGGAGGAGAAGCGCGCCAACGCCAACGGTCTCGTCGGCACGGTGCAGGGGCTCGCCTTCCTCGTCACGAGCGTCTTTTCCGGCCTCTCCATCGGCTTCCTCGGCATGGGGTGGACCCTGGGGATCGCGATCGCGGCGATGGCCCTCACCTTCGCGCACCTGCTGTTCATCCGGATCCCGGAGTCCGAGCCCGAGGTCGACCCGGAGGCGAAGAGCGCCGTCGACTTCCGCGGCAGCGTCCAGGCGATCCGCCAAGCTCCCGGACTGTTCGCGCTCATCGTCTTCTCGACCTTCAACAACCTCATCGGCGGCGTCTACATGGCGCTCATGGATCCGTACGGGCTCACGCTCTTCGACGCGCAGATGTGGGGGTTCGCCCTGGCCTTCGCGTCGACCGGATTCCTGATCGGCGGGGGACTGGTGGCCAAGTTCGGCCTCGGCAGGAAGCCCGTGCGCACGATGTTGCTCATCGTGATCGCGATGGGACTCCTCGGGGCGATCTTCATGCTGCGCGAGTGGTGGCCGCTGTACGTCCTCGGCATGTGGGTGTACATGGCGCTCGTGCCGCCCGTCGAGGCCGCGGAGCAGACCGTGATCCAGAAGGTCGTCCCGTTCGCGCGCCAGGGACGGGTGTTCGGCACCGCGGCCGCGATGGAGGCGGCGGCGGCCCCGATCACCGCGTTCCTCATCGCCCCGATCGCCGAGTTCCTCGTGATCCCGTACATGGACAGTGCGCAGGGGCAGCGGCAGTGGGGGTGGCTCCTCGGCGAAGGTGAGGCGCGCGGCATCGCGCTCATCTGCCTCTTCGCGGGTCTGATCATGGTGGTCGCTGCGACCCTGGCCTTCTTCACCCGGTCGTATCGCACGCTCACCGAGCTGTACGCGACCGCCCCGGATTCAGCTCCCGACGAGGCTCCCGAACAAGCCGCCGACGGTGCACACGAAGCGACCGGCGAACCGGACACGTTCCGCGACGCCCCGCCGATCGTCCCCGGCATACCGCCCGAGTCCCGGTGACGATCCGAGCCCCGGTGGCGGTCCGAGGAGCGGGTTTCAGCCCAGGTCGAGCACCCGGTCGTTGAGGTCCGCGGCGTCGGTGTCCCAGAGCCCGACGAGACGCGCCGCGAGAGCCTCGGGATCGAGGGCCTTGGCGCGGAACACGACGGCAGCGGTCCGCAGCGGTTCGTCCCCCTCGCGTGCCGCCTTGGCGTACCCCTGAGCGACGGCGCGGGTCCACGCTTCGCTCGCCGCCTTGACCGCTGCATAGTTCGCTCCGCCGGCGAGGGGGCGTGCAACGGCGGTCGACGACACGATCGCGAATCGTCCGGCAGCGGAGGCGCGGAGGGATCCGTCGAAGGCGCGGCTCGTCGCCCGCACCGCCTCCAGCGCCGGCAGCAGCGCCGCGAAGTCGTCGTCGGTCTGTCCGGCGAGTCCGCCACCGCCCCGCCAGCCGCCCACGAGGGGCACGACCGCATCGACGGCGTCGAGCCGCGCGGCGAGCGCCGTCATCTCGGCGAGGGAGGTCGCATCGGCGAGCTCGGTCTCCGCCCCCGCCTCGGCCAGCGGACGCAGCCGCTCGTCCGTGCGGCCGGTGGCGAGCACCCGGGCCCCCGCGTCGCGCAGCGCCCTCGTCGCCGCGAGGCCCGCCGCGCTCGTCGCCCCCGCCAGCACGACCACCCGGTCCCGGGCTCCCTGGCTCTTCGGCGTCGTCATGCGGTGTCCTCTCGGTCGGAGATGCCTCTGCGGCCGGACCCGGGATCCGGGTCTCCGGCCGCAGAGGGGGTGCGCCCCAGCGTCACAACGGAGCGGTGCGGATCAGTCGTCCGTACCGCGGATGCCGACCGTCGACTCGATGACCGGCTTCATCTTCTTGTCGAGGGTCTCGAAGAACATCGACAGCGGGAACTCGTCGTCCAGGACCGCGTCGGTGTAGCCCTTCGGAGCCCCGGCGAGGACCTCGTCCGACAGGCCGCGCGCCCACTGCGAGGCAGGATGCGGAGTCAGCGTGCCGCGGACCAGCTCGTAGGCGGCGAGCCAGTGCGCGACCTTGGGGCGGTCGATCGAGTGCCAGTACAGGTCGTCGATCGCGTCCCCGAGGGCCACCACGGCGTCCGGCACGTTCTCCCAGTCGAAGGCGAGCGCCGTGTCGGTCCAGTGCAGCACGCCGCGCTGGTGCAGCCAGGCGAACAGGAGCTGACCGCCGACCGCGTCGTAGTTGCGCACGCGCGTGCCGGTGATGGCGAAGCGGAAGATGCGGTCGAAGATCACGGCGTACTGCACGAGGTGCGCGTACTCGTGCATCTCCCGCTCGGTCTCCGTGAGCTCCTCGCCCGCGGCAACCCGGGCGTCCAGCGCCCGCTCGATCTTCACCGACTCGCGGAACGCCGTCATGTCGCAGCGCATCTCCTCCAGCGAGTAGAGGAAGAACGGCATCCGCTGCTTGATCATGAACGGGTCGAACGGCAGGTCTCCGCGCATGTGGGTGCGGTCGTGGATGATGTCCCACATCACGAAGGTCTTCTCGGCGACCTCCTGATCCTCCAGCATCGCCGCCGCACGCTCGGGGAGGTCGAGGTTGGTGATCTCCGAGGCCGCACGGACCACGCGGCGGTAACGGGCGGCCTCACGGTCCTGGAAGATCGCGCCCCAGGTGAAGGTCGGGATCTCGCGCATGGCGACGGTCTCCGGGAAGAGCACCGCGGAATTCGTGTCGTAGCCGGGCGTGAAGTCCACGAGGCGCAGCGAGACGAAGAGCTTGTTGCCGTAGTCGCCCGCCTCGAGTGCGGCGATGAACTCCGGCCAGATGGTCTCGACGATGAGCGCCTCGACCAGGCGGTCGCTGGAGCCGTTCTGCGTGTACATCGGGAAGACCACGAGGTGGCGGATCCCGTCGATGCGGTGTTGCTGCGGCTGGAACGCCACGAGCGAGTCGAGGAAGTCGGGCACGCCGAAGCCCTCGGAGGCCCAGCGCTCGAAGTCGGCGACGGAGGCGGCGAGGTAGTCCGCGTCGTGCGGGAAGGCGGGGGCGAGTGCCCGGATCGCAGCGGTGATCTGCCCGACGAGCGCGGTCGCCTGGTCCTGGGTCGCTGAGCTCGTCGAAGCGCCAGGGATCGAGCCGTCCTTGATCTGCAACTCACGGATGGCGATCGCGGCCTGCTTGAGCTGTGCCCAGGCGGCGGAGTTCTCCGCGATCGACGCATCCTCGACGACCTCGGGTTCGCCGACGACGGCCTGAACAGCGGAACTGTTGGCGGAAACGAGGGACATCGGAACCTCCGATCGCAGTGAAAAACGGAAAGATTCCGGTGATAACGGAATCCTGACGATAATCTTACAGCCATGGATGATTCTGTCGACCGTGCGATCCTGGCGACCATCTCCCGCGACGGGCGGGCGACGCTGTCGCAGCTCTCCGACGCCGTCGGGCTGTCGGTGTCGGCCGTGCAGTCCCGGCTGCGGCGGCTCGAGACCCGCGGCGTCATCACCGGCTACCGCGCGATCCTCGACCCCGAGCAGGTGGGCACTCCGTTGTCCGCCTTCATCGAGATCACGCCGCTCGATCCGGCCCAGCCCGACAACGCCCCCGAGCTCCTGGAGCACCTCGACGCGATCGAGGCCTGCCACTCCATCGCCGGCGACGCGAGCTACATGCTGTTCGTCCGCGTGCCGACGCCGCGCGACCTGGAGCAGCTCGTCCGCGACGTCCGGCTCGCGGCGAACGTGAGCACCCGCACGACCGTGGTCCTGCAGACCTACTACGAGCACCGGCCCATCATCCCCGTCTCGACCGCCGAGTAGGGCGGCGTCAGAGCAGCGCGCCGACGAGCGCCTCGCCCAAGGGGGTGCGCACGTGCTGCATGCGGGAACCGTCCCGCTCGCTCACCACGAGCCCGGCGTCCCGCAGCACGGTGAGATGGTGTGATGCGGTCGACAGCGCAAGCCCCGCATCGGCGGCCACCTCCGAGGTCGTGCGGGGCGTCCCCGCGGTGAGGAGGATGCCGGCGCGCGCCGGGCCGAGCAGGGCGCCCAGGGCGGCCACGGTCTCGGTGGCGTCCCGTGCCCACCCCGCGGTCACACCACGGGCGGGATAGAACAGCGTCGGCTGTGCCGGCGGCTCGGTGAGCACCAGGCAGCCCCAGGACGAGAGGACGGAGGGCACCAGCACGAGGCCGCTGCCGCGACAGTCCACCTCCTCACTGTGCCGGCGGAGCGAGACCCGCACCGCACCCGCGCCCCACGAGACCTGGGGATGGAGGGCGCCGGCCATCCCGGCGATGCCGGTCGTCGCGATCGCCCGGGCACGAACGGCGATGTCGGCCCGGAGGAGGCGCTCCAGCTGAGGCCAGGTCGGTGCCAACGCGGCCTCCCAGACCTCCTCCCAGGCATCGGCGATCATCGCACGGGCGCGCGCCGGCCGGGCGGACAGGTCGCGCAGGGCCTGCCGCTGTGCACCCGTCGAGCGCTGGATCCGCTTGCCGAGGTCGACGCGCAGCGGGTCGAGCGCCGCCTCCCGCAGGGCGGCGACCTCCGCCTCGGGGGTCAGGTCGCCGCGCGGCGTGCTGGTGAGGAAGTCCGGGAGGTAGCCGTCGTCGCCGATCACCGTCGCCAGGAGCGCGAAGGCGTCGCGAGGCAGCCCCTCCCGCGCGGTGCGGAGCCACCCCCACTGCAGGGGGTGCGCCGCCGGCCGGAGGAGCACGCGCACCGCATGCGCCAGTTCGTGCCCGGGGGAGATACCGAACCGCACCGCCTGGATGTCGCCGGGACTCAGGTGGAACTCGACCCGGTGATCCGGGTGGTCGACGCCCTCGACCGGCGCGGAGTTTCGATCCACGTCGAAACTCTAGGAGGTGCGACGCCTGCTGTCGACACTGGGGTCATGACCGAGATCCACGTTCCTCTCCTCGTCCCGAGCGGTACGATCCGCATCGGCACAGGGCGCAGCCGCCGATTCGTCGGCGCCGACCACGGAGCCGCCGTCTCCTACTTCTTCGTCGAGAACCAGCCAGGAGAGGGGCCGGGGCTGCACTGGCACCCCTACTCTGAGACCTGGATCGTGCTCGAGGGCACGGTGCGGATCCGGATCGGCGACGACGTCCTCGTCGCGCGAGCCGGAGACACCGCCACCGCGCCCGCCTTCACGCCACACGGTTTCACCAACGCGGGGACCGGGCTCCTCCGGATCCTGTGCATCCACGCGTCCGACACGATCATCCAGACGTTCCTCGACGAGGACTGAGAGCGGAGACCACCATGTCCTTCCAGGCGTACCTCGACAAGGTCGAGACCCAGACCGGCCTCACGCCGCGGCAGTTCATCGCCCTCGCGCAGGAGCAGGGGTTCGACGAGAGCACGAAGTCCACCGTCGTCCTGAACTGGCTCAAGCAGGAGTACGGCCTCGGCCACGGCCACGCGCAGGCGATGGTCCACGTCATCCTCAAGGGGCCGAAGATCAGCGACAAGCACGTCGGCACGACCGGGGCGCACGCCGACAAGACCGACGAGCTCTGGCTCGACGGCAAGGACAGCAACCCGCACCGCTGAGTTCGCCGCCTCGCCGCGACGACTAGGATTCCGTGGGTGGCAGCATCCTCCCAGCGCAAGAAGAAGTCCGGTCGGCGCACCCCGCCGCGCACCAGCGGCAACCCGGCCAAGCGGCCGGTCGTCGAGGCGGGTCCCGTGACGATCGGCGACTGGATCGGCGCGGCTCGTCTGCGCACGCTGCCTCTGGCGATCGCCCCCGTCGTCATCGGCACGGGAGCCGCGCGCAGCACCGGGCCGGAGTTCCACTGGGTGATCGCGCTCGCGTGCCTCGCCGTCGCGGTCCTGCTGCAGATCGGCGTGAACTTCACCAACGACTACAGCGACGGGATCCGCGGCACCGACGCCCACCGGGTCGGCCCGGCGCGGCTCACGGCCTCCGGGCGGGTGAAGCCGCGCACGGTGCTCGTCATCGGACTCGTGTTCTTCGCGCTGGCCGCGGTGGTCGGTATCGCGATCGTCGTGCGGACCGGGCAGTGGTGGATGCTCGCCGTGGGTGCGGCCTGCATCGTCGCCGCCTGGTTCTACACCGGGGGCAAGAGGCCCTACGGGTACTACGGCCTCGGCGAGGTCTTCGTCTTCGTGTTCTTCGGGCTCGTCGCCACTCTCGGCACCACCTGGGTGCAGGTCTTCATGCTCCCGCAGCAGGCCTGGCTGGGAGCGATCGCCGCCGGACTGTTCGCCTGCGCCGTGCTGCTGGCCAACAACCTCCGCGACATCGATCAGGACCGCGAGGTCGGCAAGCGCACGCTGACGGTCCTCATCGGCCGCCGCGCCACACAGGTCCTCTTCACGCTCTTCGTGCTCGTGCCGTTCGGCATCGCCGTGTTCCTCGCGTTGCTGTTCCCGATCGCCTGGATCGCGCTGCTCGCCCTTCTCGCCGGCCTCCCCGCGATCGTGATCGTCTGGACCTACCGGCAGCCGCGGGAGCTGGTCATCGCCCTCGCCCTGACGTCGCTCACCTCGCTGCTCTACGCGGGCGCCCTGTTCTGGGCCTTCGTCGGCTGACCTGCTCGCCGTCTCCCGCGCCTCGCCGGGCACAGGGACCGAGATGCCGGTCGAACCTATGGTTTAGCCGAGAGTTTTGAGACCCGGTCCAACAATCGGACCTGCCTCGGATCTCCGAAGCTGTGTACGGCGGGCCTGCGTCAGGGGCGGTCGTCGGAGGCGCCGTCGACGAGCTCGTCTTCGGCCGCGGCGTCGGCCTGCCGGCCGGAGACCTTGCCCTGCCGACGCTCATGCAGGCGGGCGGACGCGTCGGAGAGCGGGGTGCGGAGGAACAGCATCGAGATGCTCGCGCCGATGAGGGCCGCGAAGATCGCCGCCAGCCACCAGAACTCGCGGAAGATCGGGAAGAAGAACCACAGGATGGCCAGCGGGACGAGGAACGCCAGCAGGCGCAGCACGGTGTAGACGAGGAGGGGGGCGGGCTTCTTCACCCCTTCAGTCTACGTTCGCGGATCTGTGCCCCCTCCGTGACGCCGGAGCCCGAGAGCCGCGAACGGGATGCCCCGCACCACGCGCCGCCACGGGTGTTCCCCCAGGGTCCACAGCAGCTCGTCATCCGGGTCGAGGGCCAGATCCTCGCAGCCGACCGGCAGGGCCACCGGGTGTCGGGTGAGGGCCTGGCGAGGTCCCGACCACAGCATCCCGGGGCGCAGGTGGTCGGACTGCGACACGAAGTAGCGGTCGCCCCACCGCACGGCCCCCTGCATGTGCCGGATGCCGGGAGTGAACCGCTCGTGTTCGACGAAGCCGTCGTCGGTGCCGTCGGGGATCGTGAACTCGCCGATAGCCCCGGTCTCCTGACCCCGGTACTCGCCGATGAGCACGCGGGGGAGCGGCGTCCCGTCCGCGTCGAACACGCGACCGAGGAAGGAGCACCGCAGCGCCACCGGGTGGCGACGGGTCCGCACCGCGACGACGGTGGTCCGCCGGTCCCGGCGGCTCGTGCCTCCGCGGATCCGCTGCGCCTCCGTGCCGTGCACGCGCCGGAGCGCCCCCAGGTCGAACTCCCAGATGCCCTGCCCCGTCGCCGCCGCGAACAGGCGGTCGCCGAACCAGGCGAGACCGCCCGCATGGATGGGCGCGGGCTGCAGGACGCCGTCGTCGTCAGCGACCGCCAACACGATGTCGATGCGGCGGGCGCGCGCTCGATCCACGAGGACGACCCGCGAGGCGAGGTGGCGACCGGTGCGATCCTGGCGGAACCAGCTCACCGCGAGGGCGCGCCGTCCGCGGCGCTCGCCGACGTCGATGCCCTGGGGGTACCAGCGCTGCGTCCACGAGCGGGCGGTGAGCCAGCGCAGCTCGATGCCGCCCCGCCGGCGGCGCCGACGCATCGGGCGCCACATCGTGTTCCACGGCCAGCGCATCCGTCCATCGTCGCCGATCCGGAGACCGCATGCGAATTTTCACGGATTGACCTAGGTCGATTCGCACGATCGAACAGACAGTTGTATCGTGTTACGTGTTGAGTGCTGATCTTCATGGAGTCGCGCTCGACGACTCCTCGCGGTCCGCTGGTGGGGGCCAGTACCGCCGCGAGGTGGCCGTCGCCTCACGGTGGCGGTTCACCGGATGCTCGCATCCGGCAGTGCAACGCACTGGGGGTGTGGCTCGTTCGGGTGCGGGCCACACCTCAGCGTCCGCCCTCCTCGACGCCGCCTGTGTCGTGCTCAGACCGTGCGCCAGTCGTGGCTCTCGATCGCCGCACCCGCCTGGGGCCCCATCTGGAGCATGCCGCCGTCGATCACGACCGAGGCGCCGGAGATGTACGCGGCCTCGGGCGACGCGAGGAAGGCGATCAGGGCGGCCACCTCGCGGGCATCGCCCGGGCGGCCGAGCGGAATGCCGGGACGGTCCTCGGCGTGCGGGTCGGTGTCGGTCTGCCCGGTCATCGGGGTCGCGATCTCACCGGGGGCCACGCTCACGGCGCTGATCCCGTACCGGCCGAGCTCGAGTGCGAGGTTCTTCATGAGTCCGCCGAGACCATGCTTGGCGGTGTCGTACGCGCTCGCCCCCACCATCGGCTGGTGCTCGTGCACGCTGGTGACGGCGATGAGACGTCCGCCGCGCCCCGCGGCGACCATCGACCGGGCCGCTCGCTGCAGGCAGACGAAGGCGCCGGTGAGGTCGGTGTCGAGCACACGGTTCCACTCGTCGAGCGTGACGTCGAGGAACGGGGTCTGGAGTCCGGCACCCGCGTTGTTGACGAACACGTCGACGCCGCCGAGCTCTGCGATCAGCCCGTCGATCACGTCGCCGCAGGCGGGGATGTCGGAGACGTCGAGCTGCGTCACCACCGCGCGGGCGCCGTGGCTGCGCACCTCGTCCGCGGTCTCCTGGGCGCCGGCCTCGTCGCGGTGCCAGGTGATGCCGACGTCGATACCCGCTGCGGCGAGGGCGACGGCGGTGGCACGACCGATCCCGGAGTCGGCACCGGTCACGATCGCGCGGCGGGCCTCGGCCTCCAGCCGCGCCTGCGGCTCTCCGGCCTCCGCCATCGGCGTCGGGGTCTTGTCGTTGTGCTGAGATTCGGACATGTCGGCCTCCTGCTCGGGCGTCATCGGTGCGAGCGACGGTACGGGGGCGGCGCGGCGCGGTCGAACCGGTTGACGACGCGCGGCAGCGACGCTAGCGGTTCTCGTCATCCGGCGACTCATGGTGTTATCCCAGGCAACGGTCCTGGCGGGGAGGATCACGGCCGGGTAACGTCATCCCCATCGCGGCGATCCGGGCGGTCCCGGGCCCCGGCTCATATCCGGAGGCGTTGCGGGTTCGACTCCCGCCGTCGCGTCCACTCGGTCCCATGCTCGGCCGCTCATCCCGGATGATGGAGGCATGCCTTCCGCCCCTCGCCCCGGACTCCGGGTCTCCGCGGGTCTGACGATCCCGGAGGCCGAGCTGTCCTGGCGGTTCTCCCGATCGTCGGGGCCTGGCGGTCAGGGCGTGAACACCACGGACTCCCGGGTCGAGCTGGTGTGGGATGCGGCGCATTCGGGGGCCGTGTCGCCGACGCAGCGCGAGCGGATCCTGGAGCGGCTCCGCGGACGGCTGGTCGACGGCGTGCTGACGATCGCCGCGTCCGAGCACCGCGCACAGTTGCGCAATCGGGAAGCAGCCAGGGAACGGCTCGCCGCGCTCGTCGCGGAGGCGATACGTCCGCCGGCGCCGGCCCGACGGGCGACGAAGCCGAGTCGGGGATCGAAGGAGCGGCGGCTGACGGCGAAGCACCGCCGCACCGACGTCAAGAGCCTGCGGCGGCGCCCCCGCGAGGACTGACGTCCGGACCCGTCTGTGCGCTCCGCGAGCCGGTGAGCTGCTCCTCGATCGGGGCCCAGCCGTGTTCGAGGAGCGCGGAGCCGGCGTCGAGCACCGCCTGCTGGTCGTCGCTCTCGGTGACGAGGATCTGCATCTGCAGGACGAACCGCGCGTACACCCGGACCTCGGGAGTGGGGGTCGGGATGCCGAGCTCGTCGGCGATGGCCGCGGCGAGCGCATCCTCATGGCGCAGCCACATCTTCGACGCGTAGTCGCGGAGCGCCGGGGTCTCGTTGAGGAAGCGCAGGAAGACGCGGGCCACGTCGTCGCCGTGCTCGTCGAGGTTGGCGCCGACCTCGGCGGCGTAGAAGTCGTGGATGGCCCGGTTGATCGTCACGCCGGTCGGCCGGTCGCGCACCGCCGAGACGAGGCGATCGCGCTGCTCGTCGTCCTCGTCGAAGACGAGAGCCTCCTTCTGCGGGAAGTGGGCGAACACGGTGGTGGGGGAGACGTCGGCGGCGTCGGCGACCTCGCGGATGCTCACGTTGTCGAACCCGCGCTCCAGGAACATCCGGGTGGCCACGTCGGAGATGTTCTTGCGGGTCGCGGCCTTCTTGCGCTCGCGGCGGCCCGGGGGCGGGGGCGTCGTCATGCGGCCACCTTATCGCGCGTCCGAACCAAAACTGTATTGACACCAAAACTGGTATCGATACACTGTCGGTATGACTTCACCTCATCTCCCCGTTCGCGGCGCCGGCCGCGCCTGGGTCATGCTCGTCGTCCTGACGATGCTCACGGTCATCGGCATGACCGTCGTCCTTCCTGTCCTGCCGTTCGTCGTGCTGCAGTACGTCGCGCACGAACACGACCTCGCTCTCTGGGTCGGCGTGCTGGAAGCGGTCAACGGCCTGTGCGCCTTCCTCGCCGCACCGCTCCTGGGGCGGCTCTCCGACCGGTTCGGACGACGACCCGTCATCATCGTCGCGGCGTTCGGCGCGGCCTTCTCGATGGCGCTGTTCGGCGTGGGCGGGGCGATCTGGGTGCTCGTGCTCGCCCGTGTCATCCAGGGGCTGACGGCCGGAGACCTCCCCGCGCTGTTCGCCTACCTGGCCGACATCACGCCGCCCGAGAAGCGCGCGCAGCGCTTCGGCCTCCTCGGCGCGCTGACCGGCATCGGCACCATGATCGGCCCCGCCATCGGCGGTCTGCTCGCCGCGATCGACCTGCGCCTGCCCGTGTTCCTCACCGCGGCGGTCGGGCTCACGATCGCGGTCCTCAGCATCTTCCTGCTGCCCGAGAGCCTGCGGCCGGAGAACCGCATTGCCCGGATCGCTCTCCGCGACGTCCAGCCGTTCGGGGTGTTCCGTACCGCGTTCGGTCGGCCCGAGCTCCGCGGGCTGATGATCGCGTTCGCACTGCTCGCGCTGCCGTTCGGATTCTTCGTGAACAACTTCAGCGTGCTGGCCCTCGACGCCATCCAGTGGGGGCCGACGCAGATCGGCCTGCTCACGGCAGGCGTGGGCATCATCGACATCCTCATCCAGGGCGTGCTGCTCGGCATCCTGCTGCCGCGGATGGGGGAGCGCGGCGTGATCGTCAGCGCCATCACCGCGCAGGCGGTCGGTCTCGCCGGCCTCGCGATCGTGGCCTCGCTGCTCGCCCAGCCGTGGCTCTTCATCGTCGGGGCGCTCCTGCTCGCCGCCGGTCAGGGCGCGGCGCAGGCTGCGATGGACGGGGCGATGTCCAACGCCGTCGGCGACGACGAGCAGGGCTGGCTCGGAGGGGCCACGCAGTCCCTCAACGCCGCGATGGGCACGATCGCCCCGTTGATCGCGGCCGCCCTCTATACCGCGGTCAGCCATGCCGCGCCGTACTGGCTGGGCGTCGGGATCATGGTCGTCGCCGCACTGGTCGTCGCGCGGGCGCACATCGCGAACACGGCGAAGCGTGAGCCGCAGGCGCAGGAGGCCGTCGAGGTGGCCGAGGCGCGGCTCTGAGCAGAAGGACCCGGCGCAGCGTCGATGGTCCGCGGGGTCAGCGCTCCCCGCGGACGAGCTCCACCCCCGCCCCGGCGAACTGCCGCAGCGTGGCATCGGGGAGGAAGGCCCGGGTGAGGGCTCCGCCGATACGGGTGAGGTCGCTCTCGTCGCGGAAGAGGAGGTAGAGGGTCTCGTAGCGGGGGTGGAACTTCTCCTTGAAACGGTGCAGCGAACGGAAGCCGTAGACGGGCTCGAGCGCGTCGGCGAGACGCTCGCTCAACGCGGCGATCACGCCCGCGTCCGGCGGGTAGTCGTGCGCGAGCGGAGCGCCGGAGAGCGACATGATCTCGGCGCCCTCCTCCGAGAACTGCTGGGCGGAGGCGCCGATCAGGTACTCCATCACCGGTCCGAAACCGCCCTCGCGGCGTCGCATGAGGTCGAGGGTCCAGCCGCGCACCACCCCGCCCTCCCCGTACACGGGCAGCCAGGAGAGGAAGCCGTCGACGTCGCCGTTCGGAGCGATCGCGAGCGCGAGGCGGACCTCGGGGTCCTCCGCCTCCTCCAGGGTCCCGAGCGTGAACCGCATCTCCGGAAGGTCCTTGTCGCCGACCCACGCCTCCGAGATCGCGCGGAGCTGCTGCCGCAGGCCCCAGGTCTCCGCGGCGAGGTGGGTGAGCCGGAAGGTCATCTGCTCCCGCCCCGCCCGGTTGAGGGAGGTGCGCACCGGTTGCCAGCGCTTGCCGGTGAAGGTGAGACCCGGGAGGTCGACGATCGTGTCGTCCGCCACCACCAGGCTGCGCCAGGTCTCCGGGACCGCCTCTCTCGTCGCCTCGTCCGCACTGAAGAAGCACGGCACGAGTCCGGCGTCCTCGGCCGTGCGGATGAAGTCGCGCACCGCCGCCGCACGGGACTCCGCCGGCCCGATCGGGTCGGCGAGGGCCAGGGCGACGCCGTTGCGGCGCTGATAGGCCACGATCCCGCCGTCCACGCGGGCGTAGCCGTTGCCCTCCCAGGTCGTCATCCAGGACAGGGTGCCCCCGCCGTGCGCCCGCAGTTCGCGCCGGAGTTCGTCTGCGGTCGGGGCGGGCTGCCGGCCCAGAGCCGTCGTGCGCCGTGCGCGGAACGCCCGCCGCACCGCGACGAGATACACGAGCACGAGAGCCCAGAGCACGCCCGTGGCGAGCGTGAGCTCGGTCTCCGCGTCGATCACCATCTCGAGCTGTGCTTCGCTCGTGAGGATGATGAGGACCAGCACGAGGGTGGCGGCCAGCACGTTGAGAGGTCCGAGGATGACGGCGACGACCCACGCCCAGCGGCGACCGCGCCGCAGGCCGTTCGCGATGACCAGGATCACCGCGACGTCGATCGCCGTGTCGATGAATCCGCCCGATGTCGGGTCCGTGGGGCCGAACGGGCCATCGGTCGGCACGAGGACCGTGATGATCTCGATGGCCACGAGCGTGAGCACGGCCATCACGGCGATCAGCCGCTGCTCCCGGACCGTCGTGCGCCGCACGCGCAGGCTCCGGTCGACGAAGAGGACGAGCAGCACCGCGAACAGATGCTCCAGGTCGGCGAGCTTTCCCCAGAACATCATCGCGACGAACACGAATCCGAGGAGCACCAGCCACGCGCGCACCCGCCACGGCGGACGGAACAGCCCGAGGGCGGCGGCGATGCACGCCATGGTGCCGCCGGACGCGCCGACGTCGAGGGCCTGCGCCTGGGTCTGCGCCCACGCCCACGGCAGCTGCGACACCAGCAGCAGGAACAGAGCGGTCGCGAAGATCGCGAAGAGCTGTCCGACCGTGAAGTAGGCGAGGGCGACCCGGGTGCCGCGGCGGTGCTCCAGGTAGCCCATACCCCAGAACCCGGCGATGGTGAAGAGGTACACCCAGGGCTGGTTGACGAAGAACGTCCCCGTGACCGGCGTCCACCACTTGCCCTCAGCCAGGCTCGGCAGCCCATAGGCGACGGCGGGGAAGAGGGCCGAGTCCTCGAACGGCCGCCACAGCCCCTGCCAGACCACGCCCGTGAGCAGCACGAGACCGATCATCGTCAGCGTCGCCGGCGTGGTCCGCAGGGCCCCGAACAGGAGCCGGGCTGACGAGGGGCGCTCCGAGGTCATGCGCTCAGCGTAGAGGTGGGGCCGCCGCTGGGCGACCCCACCGACCGGATCACTCGGCGACGGCCGCGGCGATCGCCTCCTCCAGGTCGTTCCACTCGACGAGCTCGACCTTCTCGCCGTCGACGAAGAAGGTCGGGGTGCTGCTCACGCCCAGCCGCTCGCCGTCGCGCTTGTCCTGCTGCACACGGGCGAGGGTTGCCGGATCCGCGACCGCGGCGTCGTACGCGGCCAGGTCGAGCCCGAGCTCCTCGGCGAACGCACGGAACACCTCCGGCGTCTCCGTCGACTGCTCGCCCCACTGCGTCTGCGTCTCGAACAGGCGGTGGAACATGTCCTCGTAGCGGCCCTGCTGCGCGGCGGCCTCGGCGGCCAGCGCGGCCTGGGTCGAGTTCACGTGCCCGGGCAGGGGGAAGTACCGGGTGACGTACCGGATGTCGCCGTCGTAGGTGGCGCGCAACTCCTCCACGATCGGGTAGAACGCGCCGCAGGCCTCGCACTCGAAGTCGAGGAACTCGACGACCGTGACGGCGTCGGGGCCGCCCTCGTCGAGCACGTGGGAGTCGGTGCGGACGGTGGGCAGCTTCTCGCCGGCCTCGGGGTCGGGCTGCGCGGGCTGCTGGCTGAGGGCATAGACGATGCCGACGACGAGCAGCACGACGGCGACGGCGACGGCGATGAGGGTCGCCTTGACGGGGGTCTTCATGGGGTCTCCAAACACGGGTGATACGACGAGGGGTGCCGCGGAGGCGGCCGGAGCCGGCGTCGGATCAGGTGCGGGAGATGGAGAGCTGGATGAGCGAGACCGCGGACAGGAACGGGCGGGGGCCGGCGCGGAACCGTGTGGTCGCCCGGGGGAGGAGATCGCGGAACCGCAGGCCGCTTCTGGTGCGCAGGTGCCGGAAGAGAAGGACGAGGGCGACGCAGCAGAGAGCTGCCGCCGCGCACGCCGCCGCGGCGGCCGGATCCGCCGGTGGGACCTCGGTGACCGGTCCCGCAGCCGGGGTGTCGATCGGCTGCGAGACGCCGGGGGCGAGGCACAGGGTCGCGTGCGCATCCGCCGTCCCGTGCGAGGCCGACCACGCGCCGACGACGAGCAGGAGCGCGAGGCCGACGGCGATGACGATCCGGCTCTGCAGGACCCGCTCGGCGCGCGCTCGCGGCGTCGGGACGGGGGCGAGGGGCGGCATGTCCCGCGCAGTCTAGCAACGGACGCTTTGCCCGCCCCGGGCCCGTCCGACCCCGACATGCCTACACTGGAGGGGTGGCGAGACTACTGATCGTCGGCGGCTTCCTCGCCGCCGTGTTCTGGGTGTACAGCATCGTCGACTGTGCCGTGCAGCCGGCGACGCGGCACCGGGGCGTGCCCAAGGCCGCCTGGGTCGCCATCGTCGTCCTCATCCCCGTCATCGGCGGGATCCTCTGGTTCGTCATCGGCCGTCGCCGGGCGAACGACCAGGGCGTGCCGCGCACCGTCGCTCCCGACGACGACCCCGCGTTCCTGCGCAGCATCAGCAAGGCGGAGCAGGACGCCCGCATCCGTCGTCTCGAGGAGGAGCTCGCGCGGCTCGACGAGGAGACCGACGAGCCGCCCGCCGCGGATCCGCGCCCGTGACGTCGTCGCCGGCGATGGAGGCCGCGGCCTCCCTGTTCGCCGACCTCGTGTCCCACGGCGTCCGTGATGTCGTGCTGTCTCCCGGCTCGCGGTCACAGGCTCTCGCGCTCGCCGCGGCGGCCTTCGCCGACGAGGGCACGCTGCGCGTGCACGTGCGGATCGACGAGCGGGTCGCCGGGTTCACCGCCCTGGGCATCGCACGGGAGACCCGGGTCCCCGTCGCGCTCGTGTGCACCAGCGGCACGGCTGTCGCGAACCTCCTCCCGGCCACGATGGAGGCCTTCCACTCCGGGGTGCCGCTGCTGCTGCTCACCGCGGACCGGCCTCCCGAGCTGCGGGGAGTCGGTGCGAATCAGGCGACCATCCAGGAGGGCCTCTTCCACCCCTGGGTCCGGGCGCAGATCGACGCGCCCGTTCCCGGAGACGGCGCGTGGGACGGCCTCGCCGCGCGCGTGGTCGCCCTCGCGCTCGGGGCGGCGGAACCCGAGTCCGGGCTTCCCGGCGTCGCCGGCCCCGTGCACCTGAACCTGCCGTCCCGGGAACCGCTGTCGGGCGCGATGCCGGCACGGACGCTGACGCTGGGGGAGGCGCCGCGCCTGCCGGAGCCGGAGGCGTTCGCGCTGGAGCGCGGGCCGCGCACAGTGGTCCTCGCGGGCGCCGATGCGGGTGCCGCGGCGGAGGAGATCGCCCATGCCGGCGGGTGGCCGCTCATCGCGGAGATCGTCAGCGGCGCACGCTTCGGACGCCAGGTGGTGCACGGGTATCGCCGACTGCTGTCCCGCGACGACCTCGGCGGACGCATCGAACGGGTGGTCGTGCTCGGACACCCGACGCTCAGCCGCGAGGCCGCACGGCTGCTGTCCCGCGCGGACGTGGAGGTGATCGCGGTCCGCAGGGGCGGCGAGGAGCTGAATCTGAATCACCGCACGCGCGCCGTCGCGGCCGTCACGGTCGCCCAGGGGGAGACCGACCGGGAGTGGCTCGGCGCGTGGATGCGGGCCGCCGCCGACGAGGCCGTTGATCTCAGCGAGAACGCCCCGGACACCGAAGGACTCTCCTCCACCGACTTCGCCGCCCGCCGCGACGCTGTGCGCGCGGAGCTCGACGCCGTGCGGCGCCCGCTCGATCGCGAGCGCCTCGTGGATGCGGTGTGGCGGGCCACCTGGCCGCATGACCGTCTGGTGTTCGGGTCGTCCCGCCTGGTCCGCGTCGCCGACGAGGTGCTCGGCGGCAAGAAGGTCCCCGTGCACGCCAACCGCGGTCTCGCCGGGATCGACGGCACGATCGCCACCGCCACGGGCATCGCCGTCGCCAGCCAGGCCGCCGGGGCTCCGGGCGTGACCCGGGTGCTGCTCGGCGACCTCGCGTTCCTCCACGACGTCGGTGCGCTGCTGTTCCCGAGCGACGAGACGGAGCCGCGACTCCAGGTCATCGTCGGCAACGACGGCGGTGGCACGATCTTCGACGGCCTGGAGGTGGCGGGCACCGCGCCGGCCGCGCACCTCGATCGCGTGTTCTACACCCCGCACGGGGTGCGCCTGGAGCACATCGCGCTCGCCTACGGCTGGGAGTATCAGCGGGTCACCACGCGGACCGCTCTCGACCAGGCGCTGACGACGCCGCGTGGCGGTCGCCAGATCATCGAGGTGCCGCTGCCGCGGTGACTGGCATCATGTGCGTATGAACGCGCACACCTGGACGCAGAACCTGCGGGTGCGGCCCGGCTTCCGCCTCGCCGACGTCGATCCCGACAGCAAGCCCGGCTACGACCACGGCAAGTCCCGCGGCACGGTCGACCTCGAAGCCGGTCTCGAACGCCTGAACGACCTGCAGGAGCGGCTGTTCGCCGAGAGTCGGGTGGGCACGGCGCAGGACGCGGTGCTGCTCGTCCTGCAGGCGATGGACTCCGCAGGCAAGGGCGGCATCGTCCGGCACGTGGTCGGGGGCGTCGATCCGCAGGGCGTCGCGCTCGCCGCGTTCAAGGCGCCGACGGCGGAGGAGCGGCAGCACGACTTCCTGTGGCGCGTCGAGAAGAGGCTGCCGGAGCCCGGGTTCATCGGGGTCTTCGACCGCTCGCACTATGAGGACGTGCTCATCGGACGGGTGCGGCAGCTCGCCGACGCCCCCGAGATCGAGCGGCGCTACGACGCGATCAACGCGTTCGAGGAGCGCGTCGCGGCGTCCGGCGTCCGCATCGTCAAGGTCATGCTGCACATCTCCCCGGAGGAGCAGAAGGCGCGGCTGATGGAGCGCCTGGAGCGCCCGGACAAGCACTGGAAGTACAACCCGGGCGACGTCGACGAGCGGATGCTGTGGCCGCAGTACATGGAGGCGTACCAGACCGTCTTCGATCGCACGTCGACCGAGGCTGCGCCCTGGTACGTCGTGCCGGCGAACGCGAAGTGGTACGCGCGGCTGGCCGTGCAGGAACTGCTGCTGGCCGCCCTCGAGGACATCGATCCGCAGTGGCCGGTCGCCGACTTCGACGTCGAGGCCGAGAAGAAGCGCCTCGCCGCGAGCTGACCGGGGGGGGCTCAGGCCAGCGCGTCGACGAGCGGGCGGAACTTCACCCGGGTCTCGAGGAGCTCGCTCTCGGGATCGGATCCGGCGACGATCCCGGCCCCGGCGTAGGCGGTGACCGCGATCGCGTCGTCCGTCGTCGTGAATTGCGCGCACCGCAGGGCGATGGCCCACTCGCCGTTGCCGTCCGCGTCGACCCAGCCGACCGGTCCGGCGTAGCGCTCGCGGTCGAACGGTTCGAGCTCCCGGATGGCGGCGATGGCCGTCGGTGTCGGGGTGCCGGCGACGGCCGCGGTCGGGTGGAGTGCGCGCACGAGGTCGAGGGCCGAGCGGCCGTTCTCCAGCTCGCCTTCCACATCGGTCGCGAGGTGGAAGAGGTTGGGCAGCTTGAGCAGGAAGGGCTGCTCGCTCGCCGCCAGGGCCCTGGTGTACGGGCGGAGGGACGCGAGCACGCTCTGCACGGCGTACTGGTGCTCGTCGAGGTCCTTGGTGCTGGAGGCGAGGTGCGCGGAGGCGGCGGTGTCCGCGTCGGCGTCGGCCCCGCGCCCGATCGTTCCGGCCAGCACACGAGCGGTCACCGTCCGGTCCTGCACCGTGACGAGGGTCTCCGGGCTCGCGCCGATCAGTCCGTCGACCGCGAAGACCCAGGTGTCCGGGTATCCGGTGGCCAGCGCGCGGACGAGTCGCCGCAGGTCGGAGCCCGCGGGGATGGTGCCCTGGAGGTCGCGGGCGAGGACCACCTTGCTGAGCTCGCCGTCCGCGATGCGCGCCAGCGCGCCCCGCACGGCGTCCTGGTAGCCCTGGGGGCTCTGCGCTCCGGGGCCCACGGTGCCCGCCCAGTGCGGTCCGTACTCCGCGGCCTCGACGGCACCCGGCGCACGCTCGTCGTCGGAGCGGTGGATGCGGGTCTCCCAGAAGCGGTCGCCGTGGCGGCCGAGGATCCGCGACGGGATGACGAGCACGCTGTCGGCGCGCGAGTCCTCGTCGAAGGTGAAGGCCCCGAACGCGACGAGTCCGGTTCCGGGGAGACGCAGCGAATCGGAGACCTCGGCCGCCGCCGCGAGCCCCTGCCAGAGCGCCGCGAGGGTCTCGGCGCGGGTGCGCCCCTCCTCGGCCGACGGGCGGAGCTCGGCGACCGGATCACCCACCGCCACGATCCCGTCGCCGCGGCGGAACCAGGCGAGCGGGTGGGCGGGGTCCGCGAAGGAGAGGAGGTCTTCGACCGGATCGATCTCTCGGGTCTCCACGACCAGGGGGGTGTGCTGCACGACTCCAGCCTATTCCGCGGACGTAGGGTGGGCGGATGAGCGATGCGCGTCCCGCAGCCGGTGCCGAGATGATCTTCCAGTGGCGCAAGTGGGACGGGTCGCCGCACTGGCGCCACGAGTGCGTGTACCTCGGTGCCGACCGGTGGGGCGACTGGATGGGGCAGCCCACCGGCTGGCACAGCGCCCGCCCGGGGGCGGAGTTCCACGCGGCCACGCCGAACGTCACCCTTGTCCCGCCGAGCGCCGACTTCGCGCTCACCGTCAATCGCCGGCACCCCCGGGGGATGCGTGTCTACATCGATCTCGGGTGGGACGTGCGGTGGTCGGACGACCCGCTGCTCGCGACGGGCATCGACATGGACCTCGACGTCGTCCGTGTGGAGGGCGAGCGCGGCACCTGGGTCGACGACCGCGACGAGTGGGCGGAGCACAGCGCCCGCTACGGCTACCCGGCCCCCGTCATGCGGCATCTGGAGGAGCTGGCGCTCGACCTCGAGACGAGGGTCAGGGAACGCACGGCGCCGTTCGACGACGCCACGGCCGATCCCTGGCTGGACCGACTCGAAGCGCTGGACCTCGCGCCTAGACTGGACGCGTGACCGCGAACGACAAGAACCGCGCCGATCTCGGCAAGGACCCCGCCCGCGTCAGCGGCATGTTCGACCAGGTCGCCGCCGGGTATGACCGCACGAACACCGCGATGACGTTCGGCAACGACGCGCTGTGGCGGGCCGCGACCACCCGCGCCGTCGCCCCGAAGCCGGGGGAGCGCATCCTCGATCTCGGAGCGGGCACGGCATCCTCCTCCGCCTCCCTCGCCCGCAGCGGCGCGCAGGTCGTCGCGGCGGACTTCTCGCCCGGCATGCTCGCCGAGGGGCAGCGTCGCCATGGAGCGATGCGCAACCTCTCCTTCGTGCAGGCGGATGCCACCGCCCTGCCGTTCGCGGACGAGGAGTTCGACGCGGTGACGATGTCGTACGCGCTGCGCAACGTGAACGACCCGAAGAAGGCGCTGCGCGAGCTCTACCGGGTGACCAAGCCGGGCGGCCGCCTCGTCATCAACGAGTTCTCCACGCCTCCGGGGAAGCTGTTCCGCGGGGCCTACCGGTTCTACAACGCGCAGGTGCTCCCGCGCGTGGCCCGGGTCGCCGGAACGAACGGCGACGCCTACGACTATCTGAACGAGTCGATCCGCGACTGGCCCGACCAGAAGCGGCTGTCCGAATGGATCAGGGAGGCCGGCTGGCAGGATGTCGCCTACCGCAACCTCACCTTCGGCATCGTGGCCCTGCACCGGGCGCGCAAGCCCGCGTGAGCACGGCGCGAACGGCGGCACCCGACGCAGGTAGGCTGGGAGCGTGACTTCGAGCCCCAGCGCCCCGGGTTCGCGACTCGCGAGCCGTCTCGGCTTCAGCGATCGCGTCTTCGTCGGTCCCGCCGCGCGTCGCATCGCCCGCACCATCGAAGACGGACTGGAGCTGGTCGAGACCGGGCTCGCGGACGACGTGCGTGTCGCCGACCCCCTCGCCGACGCCGCCAGCCGCTATCTGTACGAGGCCGGCGGCAAGCGCATCCGCCCCGTCCTCACGCTGCTCGCGGCCCAGCTCGGCGACGGCAACACCCGAGAGGTGATCGACGTCGCGAAGGCGTTGGAGATCACCCACCTCGGCTCGCTCTACCACGACGACGTCATGGACGGCGCCGACCGCCGCCGCGGTGTCCCGGCCGCGCAGACGGTGTGGGGCAACAACATCGCCATCCTCACCGGCGACATCCTCTTCTCGCGCGCCAGCCAGCTGATGTCGCGGCTCGGCGAGCGCGCCATCCGGCTCCAGGCCGACACGTTCGAGCGCCTCGTCCTCGGGCAGATGCACGAGACCCTCGGTCCGCAGCCGGACGACGACCCGATCGCGTTCTACATCCAGGTGCTCGCGGACAAGACCGGTTCGCTGATCGCGGCGGCCACCCAGGGCGGCGTGATCTTCTCGAACGCCCCGGCGGAGTACGAGGAGCCGCTGCGTGTCTACGGCGAGAAGATCGGCGTCGCCTTCCAGCTCCTCGACGACGTGATCGACCTGTCGGCCAAGCCCGAGGAGACCGGCAAGGTTCCCGGCACCGACCTGCGCGCGGGCGTGCCGACTATGCCGTATCTGCTGCTCAAGGCGGAAGGGGATGCGGCGGCGGCCGATCTCGCCGCCCGTATCGACGACGGCGTGGCCCTCATCGCCGACGGTGCCGACCCCGCCATCCTCGACGGACCGCTGGACGAGCTCCGCGACCACGTCGTCACCCAGAAGACCCTCGAGCTCGCGCACGCATGGACGCAGGAGGCGATCGACGCCCTCACCGCCCTTCCGCGCGGCACCGTGCGCGAAGCGCTCACCCGATTCGCCGAGACCCTCGCCGAGCGCTCCAGCTGACACCGCGCGGGCCCCGGGCCCGGGTGTCCGCCGCGACGGCACACGAAAGGACCTCCATGACCAAGCTGAGACTGGCCATCGTCGGCGCCGGCCCTGCAGGCATCTACGCCGCGGACATCCTGTTGAAGGCCGAGCGCAAGTTCGACGTGTCCATCGACCTGTTCGAGCAGCTCCCCGCCCCCTACGGGCTCGTCCGGTACGGCGTCGCCCCCGACCACCCCCGCATCAAGGGCATCATCACCGCCCTGCGCGACGTGCTCGACCGTGGCGACATCCGCCTCTTCGGCAACGTTCGGTTCGGCGAGGACATCACGCTCGACGACCTCAAGAAGCACTACAACGCGGTCATCTTCGCCACCGGGGCGATCCGTGACACGTCGCTGGACATCCCCGGCATCGACGCGGTGGGCTCCTACGGCGCCGCCGACTACGTGAGCTGGTTCGACGGACACCCCGACGTGCCGCGCGAGTGGCCGCTGGACGCCGCGTCGGTGGCGGTCCTCGGCAACGGCAACGTCGCCCTCGACGTCTCCCGCATGCTCGCGAAGCACGCGGAGGACCTCCTCGTCACCGAGGTCCCCGAGAACGTGTACGAGGGACTCAAGGCGAGCGCCGTCACGGATGTGCACGTGTTCGGCCGCCGGGGCCCGGCCCAGGTGAAGTTCACGCCGCTGGAGCTCCGCGAGCTGGGGGAGCTCCGCGACGTCGACATGGTCGTCTACGACGAGGACTTCGACTACGACGAGGCCTCGAAGGACGCGGTCGCGAGCAACAAGCAGGTCATGGTCATCGACCGCATCCTGCAGTCGTGGCGCAAGCGCGACTCCGTCAACAACGCCGGCGGCACCGCCTCGCGCCGTCTGCACCTGCACTTCTGGGCGCGCCCGGTCGAGGTGCGCACCGACGAGAACGGCCGTGTCGCGGCTCTCGTGTACGAGCGCACCCAGCCGGACGGTCAGGGTGGTGCGGTCGGCACCGGAGAGCTGCGTGAGGTACCCGTGCAGGCGCTGTATCGCGCGATCGGCTACTTCGGCTCGCCGCTGCCGGGCGTCCCCTTCGACAAGAAGCACGGCGTCATCCCGAACCACGAGGGCCAGGTGCTCGCGAAGGACTCCAACGACCGCGTCCCCGGCGTGTACGCGACCGGCTGGATCAAGCGCGGCCCGGTCGGCCTCATCGGCCACACGAAGTCCGACGCCATGGAGACCGTCCGTCACCTGATCAACGACCAGGGCTCGTGGTGGCACCCGGAAGACCCGTCCGAGGAGGCCATCCCGGCACTGCTCGCCGAGCGCGGCGTCGCCTGGACCGACCTGGACGGCTGGCACCGCCTCGACGAGCACGAGATCAGCCTCGGCGCGCCCCAGGAGCGGGCGCGCGTGAAGGTCGTCCCGCGCGAGGAGATGGTGCGCGTCTCCCGCGGCGAGTGAGTCGTCTCGGCGCCGGGGCGTGCTCCCGGCGCCGGGTCCCCGCGCCCCTAGGCTGAGGCCATGCGACCTCGTGCACTCCTGGCCCTCGGCGCCGTGGCCGTGCTCCTGCTGTCCGGTTGTGCGCCCGAACCCGAGGTGAAGCCGACCAGGACGCCGTCGGCCGCGGTCACGACCGCGCCGACACCGGGGGCCGAGGCGCCGACGCCCGCCTTCGACGTGGACTGCGCCGATGTCGACGCGGCCATGTCGAGTGCGCTCGGCGAGGCCGGCGGCGACGTCGCCGAGGTCCTCGGGGTCTGGTCCTCCCCGAGCTGGTACCCCGGACCGGCGCAGCACATGTTCCAGCGGGCCGGCGGGATCGCCTGTTCGGCGGGGACGGCGGAGCGCAACTGGGAGGTCACGATCCTCCCGGACGCGGACGAGGTCACGACGGGGGCGGAGTCCCGCGGCGGATACTTCGGTGAGGAGGCGCGCTGCGAAGGCGGCGGGTACTGCTTCTTCCAGATCGTCGACGGCGACGTGCTCCTCTCGGCCACGGTCGTCGACCCGGAGCGCGGACCGGACGACACCGCGTCGCTCGAGGAGGCGCTGCGCGGGCTCGCCGCGACCGCCGCCGCCTCGCTGCAGCCCGTGGAGGTCCCGGAGAGCGCCGTCGCCGGGGTCGACTGCACGCGCTTCCTCACCGCCACCGAGCTCGCGGAGCGGGTCGGCGCCGAGGTGCACGTCGTCGACGCGTTCGGCGGCTGGTCCATCCCGGCCGAGGTGTACCAGGAGCGCAACGGCTCGCGGATCTGCTACTACGCCTCGGCCGAGGACGAGTACGCGGCACAGGGCTACCTCACCCTCACCACGCTTCCCGGCGGTGCCTGGGCCTTCGACCGGCTGGAAGGCGAGGACACCGTCGACGTCGAGGGCGCGGACGCCGCCGTGACCGGCTTCGACGAGCTCGGCCGGTCGGTGCTCGACCTCCGGGTGGGGCAGGACTGGCTGCGTCTGACCACGTTCGAAGGGTCAGGGATCGACGACCTCGCCCCGATCGGCGCCGCCATCGCGGACGATTTCTCCGTGGCCCGCCCCGGCGGCGAATGACGGCCGTGGGCTAGCCTGGGCACGAGGGGGAGGACGCATGGCCGAGTGGATCCCGGATGTGCTCGGAGACGAGTTCGCCCAGCTCACCCTCGACCTCGGCAGTGACGAGCAGGGCCCGGTGGTGGCCACCCTCGTGCGCGCGCTGCCGGCTCCGGTCCCGTGGTGGGAGCGCGCTCGGCGCCGTCGCCCGCTGCTCGAGGGCGTGGACGTGCTCTACATCCACGGGTGGTCGGACTACTTCTTCCAGAAGCGGTTGGCCCGATTCTGGACCGCTCGTGGTGCCCGCTTCTTCGCTCTCGACCTGCGCAAGTACGGGCGCAGTCTGCGCGAGGGCCAGACCCCGGGCTACATCACCGACCTGTCCACCTACGACGAGGACATCGCCGCGGCCCTGGACGCGATGGGGCGCGGCGAGGGCGGCGAGGAGAGCGGGCGACGCCTGATCCTGCTCGGACACTCGACCGGAGGGCTGACGCTGAGCCTGTGGGCGGCCCGGCATCCCGGCGCGGCCGATGCCCTCATCCTGAACAGCCCCTGGCTCGAGTTCCAGTTCGCCCCCGTGCGCGCCGCGATCGCCCCGATGGTCGAGTTCCAAGCGCGGATCCGGCCGCTCGACGTCGCGCCGCAGGTCGACCTCGGCTACTACACGCGGGCGCAGCAGGAGGTGGCCGACCCGGACGACCCGATGGAGGTCAACACCGCGTGGCGTCCCGTGCAGACGATGGCCGTGTACGCCGGGTGGCTCAACGCGATCCTGACCGGGCACAAGGCCGTCGCCGCGGGTCTGGACATCGCGGCGCCGGTCTGCGTCCTTCTGTCGAAGCGGTTCGTGCCGCCGACCCGGTGGTCGGATGAGCTCACCTCCGCCGACTCCGTGCTCGTCGTCGACGACATCGCCCGCGCGGCCCTGCGGCTCGGCTCCTCCGTGACCGTCGAACGGATCGACGGCGCCCTGCACGACGTCTTCCTGTCCCGACATGAAGCCCGCGAGGACGCGTATCGTCGCCTGCACCGCTGGGTCGTCGGCTGGCGCGCCGCTCAGACGTAGTACATCGCGCGCGCAAGGCGCTCCGCCTCGTCGCCGTCGCCGGTGCGCACCGCTTCGGCGAAGTCGGCATACACCTGTCGCATCCGCTCGCGATCGCCGGGGCGCACCACCCAGGCGCGCAGGTTCCGGGTCACCGCGACGGCGACATCGTCGATGAGCATCCGGTGCTGACGGTTCCCGCTGTGGTCGGCGAGGTAGGCGAAGACCGCCCATCGCGCCCGTGCCGTGGACGCGCCGTCGGTGAGCGAGTCGTGCATTCGAGCGATGAGCTCCTGCACCCGCTCGCGCTGGACCGCGCTGAGTCGCGGCACCGCCATCCGGGCCGTGATGCCTCCCTGGTAGCCGGCGAACTCCAGCGACTCGGCCACCACCTGCGGCGTGACCATCGTCACCTCCGTGTACCGGCTCGGGTACATCGTCACCAGTCCCAGTCGCTCCAAGCGCTGCAGTGCTTCGCGCACCGGCGTCCGCGAGACGTGGAGCTCGTCCGCCACGTCGACGTCCCGGATCCGGTCGCCCTCGGCGAACTCTCCCTCCGTGATCAGCCGCCCGATGTGGTGGAACACCTCATCCGCCAGCAGCTGCTTGTTCTCTCCGATGCTCTTCGACTCGATCTGCGCCATGGCCCAGCCCCCAGTGGTTCTCGGTCTGCGACCGACGTCCGCTCCCGGGCGATGAGGGGAGCGACGGCCGCAGGATTGCCGTCATGCCTCCTCGGGGGGCCGATCCGCGTGGGGGGCGCGCAGCGGGCGGGGAGGCCTGTCATGAACCCGGGACCGGTCGGCGTGCGACGTCGGCAGACCCCAGGCCGACGCGAGCTCCGGGGGCCCGCGCCGCTCCCTCCCCTGAGCCGGCGTGGCATCCTCGAAGCGCATCCACCGCGGCGATCGGGTGTCGGGCGGGGATGGCGTCGGAGTCGTGACGAGTCACGACCGCTTCCAGTCTCGACGAAGAACACCGATATCTCGGTATGCGTTGACCGGGGAAAAGAAAGGGCCCGGGATGACTCCCGAGCCCTGGCCTCCGACGCGAGTGGCGTCAGCGGTAGTTGATGAACTGCAGATCGATGTCGAGGTCGCTGCCCTTGAGGAGAGCGATCACGGCCTGGAGGTCGTCGCGGCTCTTGGACTGTACGCGCAGCTCGTCGCCCTGGATCTGGCTCTTCACGCCCTTGGGGCCCTCGTCGCGGATGATCTTGCCGATCTTCTTCGCGTTCTCGGAGGAGATGCCGTCCTTCAGGCTCGACATGATGCGGAACTCCTTGCCGCTGGCGAAGGGCTCGCCCGAGTCGAGGCTCTTCAGGGAGATGCCGCGCTTGATGAGCTTGGACTGGAACACGTCGAGGACGGCGTTCGCGCGCTCCTCGGTGTTCGCGGTGATGAGGATCTGCTCGCCGCTCCAGGCGATCGAAGCACCGGTCCCCTTGAAGTCGTAGCGCTGCTCCACCTCTTTGCGCGCCTGGTTCAGGGCGTTCTCGGCCTCCTGGCGATCCACTTTCGAGACGATGTCAAAGGAACTGTCAGCCATGCCTCAACTGTATCCGCGGCTGTGCGGAAAGTCCCGTGGGCGCGGCACCCCGGGAGCGCGTCTCCGGATCACAGGACTGATCGGCGCGTACGGTGGCGACCCGATGGCGGTGACCTCTCCGAACGGCGACCAGGTCGGCTACGTCACAGTCGCCTACGAGTGCGAACTGCTCAGCGACCCGGCACCGGACAGGGGCGAGATCGTCGAACTGGGCTGGTTCCCCCGAGGGGCCATCGCCGCCTTGCCGCGTCGTGACTGGATCGACCGCGTCATTCGCGATGCGCCGCATCGTGCGGGCGGTGACGTCGCACGCTGACGCTTCCGCCTCCGGCCGATATGGAAGCGTTTTCATGCCTCGCGCCGGGCGCCGGGCCGATCACGGGTTGATATCGACGCGGTTGCGGATTGTGATCGCCTTTCGAAACGATGCATACTGTAAGCGCTTGCAGTCTTGCAGGCGCTCAGCACTGAGAGAGGCACACACCAATGAAGGTGAACAAGAGGGGCATGGTCGCCGCGGGCGCCATCGCCATCGTTTCGGCTCTGACGCTCGCCGGCTGCTCGACCGGCTCCGGCGGCGACGACTCTTCCTCCGGTGGGGACAGCGGCGGCACGCTGACCGTCTGGGTCGACGCCGAGCGGGTCGACGCGCTGCAGGGCGCGGCGGACGCGTACCAGGAGAAGACCGGTGTCACGGTCAAGCTGGTGGGGAAGTCCGTCGACGACATGAAGGACGACTTCATCCAGCAGGTCCCGACCGGCAAGGGCCCCGACGTGGTCATGGGCGCTCACGACTGGCTCGGCGAGCTCTCGACCAACGGTGTCGTCGCGCCGATCGAGCTCGGCGACAGCTCCGAGGACTACCTCCCCGTCGCGCTCCAGGCGGCGACCTATGAGGGCACCGTCTACATGCTCCCGTACGCGGTCGAGAACATCGCGGTCCTGCGCAACGCCGACCTCGTCCCCGAGCCCGCGACGAGCTTCGACGACATGGTCTCGAAGGGCACCTTCGTGGTGGAGCAGGGCGCCGAGGGCAACCCGTACCACCTGTACCCGTTCCAGACCGCGTTCGGCGCTCCGGTCTTCGGCACCGACGACAGCGGCAGCTACGACCCGACCGACCTGCAGCTCGGCAGCGAGGGCGGCTTCGCCTTCGCCGACTGGCTGGGGGCGCAGGGCGCGGCCGGCACGCTGAACACCGACATCGACGGTGAGATCGCCAAGCAGCAGTTCCTCGACGGCACCGCCGCCTTCTGGCTGACCGGCCCGTGGAACGTGGGCGCGGCCACCGAGGCGGGCATCAACGTCGAGATCGACCCGATCCCGAGCCCGACGGGGGAGACGGCCTCGCCGTTCGCCGGCGTCAAGGGCTTCTTCGTGAGCGCCGAGTCGAAGAACAAGGTCGCGGCCAACGACTTCCTCGTCAACTACCTCGGCACGGAGGACGTGCAGCTGGAGCTGTTCAAGGCCGGCAACGTTCTCCCGGCCCTCACCGCTGCCGCCGACACCGCGGCGTCCGACCCGATCATCGCCGGCTTCCAGTCCGTCGGCGCCGACGCGGTCCCCATGCCGGCGATCCCCGCCATGGGCGCTGTCTGGCAGTTCTGGGGCGTGGCCGAGGCCGCCATCATCAACGGCGAGGACCCGCAGGCGACGTGGCAGAAGCTCGTCGACGACGTGACCGCCGCGATCGAGTAACGGCCGACAAGATGACGACCCTGCCGGGGCGGGCCACCCAGCCCGCCCCGGCAGGACCATGACGAGGACGACATGACAGACACCGAAGAGCGCACCGCGCCCCTCACGCCTCGGCAGCGCCAGGCGGCGAAGATCGCCGAGGCGGCCTCCCGACCGATCGGGTGGATGCTGCTCAAGATCCTGTTGCTGGCGATCGTGGACGCGATCGCCGTCTACGCCGTGTTCGTGCTGCTCGTGCAGCGCGAGTGGCTGGTGCTCGGCCTCGTCGTCGCGGTGACGGTCGTCGTCAACTACATCTACTTCTCCCGCAAGCGCATCGCGGCGAAGTACCTCACCCCCGGCATCATCTTCCTGGTCCTGTTCCAGGTCTTCACGCTCCTCTACACCGGCTACATCGGCTTCACGAACTACGGCACCGGTCACAACGGGAGCAAGGAGCAGGCGATCTCGTCGCTGCTCGCCTCCGCGCAGGAGCGCGTCGAGGACTCCCCGACGTATCCCGTCACGGTGGTCGAGCAGTTCGGCACCTACGGCCTCCTCGTCACGGATCCCGACGACGGGGATGCGCTCCTCGGCACGGCGGAGCAGCCTCTCGCCGAGGTCGATGCGGAGTTCGAGGGTGGCAAGGCCGTCGCCGTCGACGGGTGGACCACGCTTCCGCTCGCCACCGTCTTCACCCTGTCGGAGGAGCTGGAGCAGCTCTCCGTCCCGTTCAGCGACGACCCCAACGACGGCAGCCTCCGTGCACCCGACGGGCAGAACGGCTACCTGTACGTCTCGACGCTGACCTACGACGCCGCTGCCGACACGATCACGGACACCGCGACCGGCACGGTCTACAGCGATACCGGCGACGGTGCGTTCACCGCGGAGGACGGCGAGCAGCTGCTGCCCGGCTGGCAGACCACGGTCGGCTTCGACAACTTCGTCCGCGCGGTGACCGACGAGTCCATCCGCGGACCGCTCATCTCCGTCACCGTCTGGACCTTCGTCTTCGCGCTGGTTTCCGTCGCGACGACCTTCTTCCTCGGCCTGCTGCTCGCGCTCGTCTTCAACAACACGCGCATGCGCTTCCGCAACGGCTACCGGATCATCCTCATCCTCCCGTACGCCTTCCCCGCGTTCCTCTCCGCGCTCGTCTGGGCCGGGATGATGAACGAGAGCTTCGGGTTCATCAACCAGGTGCTGTTCGGTGGCGCGGCCATCCCGTGGCTCACCGATCCGGTGCTGGCGAAGGTGTCCGTGCTGCTGGTGAACCTCTGGCTCGGCTTCCCGTACATGTTCCTCGTCTGCATGGGCGCGCTGCAGGGCATCCCGGACGACGTGAACGAGGCCGCCGTCATGGACGGCGCGAACGCGTGGCAGATCTTCCGCCGCATCAAGCTGCCGCTGCTGCTGGTGACCGTGGCGCCGCTGCTGATCTCGTCGTTCGCGTTCAACTTCAACAACTTCAACCTGATCTACATGCTGACCAAGGGCGGCCCGCGCTTCAGCGACGTGTCGATCCCCGTCGGCCACACGGACATCCTCATCTCGATGGTCTACAAGGTGGCCTTCACCGGTCAGACCCGCGACTACGGTCTCGCCTCCGCCTTCACGATCCTGATCTTCGTCGTGGTCGCGACGATCTCGATCATCAGCTTCCGCAAGACCAAGGCCCTCGAGGAGCTGAACTGACATGAGCACCGTCCCCAGCACCGCCACCGCCCCGCGCACCGCTCCGCCGCGTCGTTCGTTCGGCGCCTGGTTCGCCGACACCGGATGGCGTCACCTCGTCGCCATCGTGGTGAGCGCCTTCGCCCTCTTCCCGCTCCTGTACGTCGTGTCGGCCTCGCTCAACCCGAAGGGCACGCTCACCGGGTCGAACCAGCTCTTCTCGGCGATAGGGATCGACAGCTACGTGCGCATCCTCAGCGATCCGCAGAACCCGTACGGGACGTGGTTCCTGAACACGCTGCTCATCGCGGTCGTGACGGGCGCGGTCACCGTCTTCATCGGCGCCTGTGCGGCATATGCCTTCTCCCGCATGCGCTTCGCGGGCCGTCGCGTGGGGCTCGTCACCATCGTCGTGGTGCAGATGTTCCCGCAGCTCCTCGCGGTGGTCGCGATCTTCCTGCTGATGTCGACGCTGGGGGACTGGTTCCCGGCGATCGGCCTCAACACGCACACCGGCCTGATCCTCGTCTATCTCGGCGGCGCGCTTGGCGTGAACACCTACCTGATGTACGGCTTCTTCAACACGATCCCGAAGGAGATCGACGAGGCCGCCCGCATCGACGGCGCCGGGCACGCGCGGATCTTCTTCACGATCATCCTCCGCCTGGTCGCCCCGATCCTCGCGGTCGTCGGTCTGCTCTCCTTCATCGGCACGGTGAACGAGTACGTGATCGCCAGCGTCATGCTCGTCGACGTGGATCAGCAGACCCTCGTCGTCGGTCTGACCAAGCTCGTGGCGAACCCTCGCTACGCCGACTGGTCGGCCTTCTCCGCCGGCGCGGTCATGGCGGCGATCCCGGTGATGGTGCTCTTCCTCTTCCTGCAGAAGTACATCGTCGGCGGTCTCACCGCGGGGGCGACCAAGGGCTGATCGACGCATCGGGCAGCGCTAGCGTGCGTCACATGCTACCTTGTGAGGCATGACAGCGGACGCCGGGGCGCAGATGCGCAAGGGAGTGGTGGAGTACTGCGTGCTCGGCCTGCTCTCGCGCGAGCCCATGTACGGCTGGCAGCTGTCGGAGGCACTCACCGGCGCCGGGCTGATCGCCAGCATCGGCACCCTCTACCCGCTGCTCGGGCGGTTGCGGGACAACGGCTGGGTGACGACGTTCGACCGGCCGTCCGAGAGCGGTCCGGCGCGCAAGTACTACCGGCTCACGGATGCCGGTATCGATCAGCTCGCGCGCTTCCGGGCGCAGTGGGCGCCGTTCGCCCGTGCCGTCACGGGCATGGTGGGGGAAGGATGACCATGACCGAGAAGACCGCAGCCGAGCTGCGTGACGACTACCTGGCCCGGCTGGACGAGGCGATGCGCGGCCTCCCGCACGGTGTCGCGTCGGACATCCGCGGCGGGATCGCGGAGGAGCTCGACGGGCTCGACGCGGAGGCGACCGCGGAACGGATCGACAGGCTGGGGGATCCCCGAGGGATCGCCCGTGAAGCGGGGGACGAGGTGCCGACGGTGCCGCCCGTCGTGTTCCCTGCGCCCGCGCCCGCTCCGTCGGCACCTCGCACGCCGACGACGGCGACGCGGGGCTTCGCGATCGCGGCCGCGCTCACCCTGAGCTTCGGCGGGATCGTGGTGCCGGTCGTCGGCTGGTTCGTGGGCGCGGTGCTCGTGAGCCTCAGTGCGATGTGGCGGACCTGGGAGAAGGCGCTCGCGATCCTCGTGCCCTTCGCGGCCACGGGGCTGTCCTTCCTGATCACCTCGACCATGACGGGGTTCTCGACGGGGTCGGCCTCCGGCAGCTCGACCGACGGCGACGCGGTGTCGGACGTGGTGAACCCGCTCGTCCCGTCCTTCGGGGAGTGGCACCTGCTCCTGCTGCTGGGGTTCCTGCTGGTCCCGGCCTCCGGGCTCTGGCTGCTGTGGCGGATGCGCGGCCGCGGCGTCCGCTGACCGAGGCCGCCGCGTCGCGGCGTTGCTCACGGCCCGGGCGGGGGCGCGGGCCTACGGTGGGACCATGGCACGGGTGGGTGGTCGGAACCTCGGGATGAGCTGGTTCGCCGGCATCGTGTGCGCCGGGATCGTCGGCGCTCTGGTCTGGCTCTCACTGCCGATGCTCCCGATCCTCGCGCAGTTCGCCGGCGACGCGCTCCGCAGCACTTTCCCCTGAGCCGCGGAACCCGCGCGGCGACGCGTATGGCGACACGACGGCACGCCTCCGGAAGCGCCGGGACGCGCGGCGGTAATCTCGCACTGCACATCCCCGATGAGAGGCGCATCCCATGAGTGATCCCGAGGCTCGTCAGCCCGAGAAGTCGAACGACGTCGACGACGTCGTCGGCAGCGCGAACGCCGGTCTCGACGCCGCAGCGGCAGCCCGCGGAGATGTTCCCGGCGGCGCGGACGACGTCGACCGCTCGCGTGCCGAAGGCGCGACGCCGGCGTCTGCGGAGACGCCGGCCGACCAGGCCGCAGCGCGGCAGGAGCCCGCGGTCGACCCCGATCTCGCCGCGTTCGAGGCCGCCGAGCGGGAGCACCCCGGCACCTTCGCCTCCGCCGCACCGGCACCGAGCCGCACGGAGGGCGACCGTCCCGGCGCCGACCGCTTCGGTGACGAGCGACGCGACGCGACCCCCGAGACGTCGCTGTACGCGACGCCGGAGACCTCGCTGTACGACACCTCGGCCCCCCGCGCGCACGAGGAGTCGGCCATGGCAGGCGCCGCCTACGCCTCCCATGCCGACGACACCGACACCCGGATCGTGCCCTCCGAGCCGCTCACGAACGGTGCCGCTGCCGCCGCGCCGCAGCCTCAGCAGCCGCAGCCGATCTTCGTGCAGGCGCCGGAGCCGCCGCGCGAGCGCGGCAACCGCGGCACCGCCGGGGCCATCGGCCTGCTCGCCACCGTCGCCTTCGCGCTGCTCTACCTCGCGACCGTCCTCGGCCTCGGCGCTCTCGCCGGCGACGTGAACGGGGAGAACATCGGCGAGGCGCTCGTGGCCCCGCTGCTCACCTGGGGCTTCTGGACGCCGGTGGTCGTGTTCTTCCTCGGCTTCTGGCTCCTCGGAGCGATCATCAACCGTGGCCGCTGGGGCCTGTGGGTGGTGTTCGGCATCGTGGTCGGACTCATCGCCTACGCCGGACACATCCTGGGGCAGCTCTTCGAGGCGCCGTTCTGGAAGCTCACGGCGTCGCAGGGCCTCGAACTCGCGGGGGAGCAGCTGCTGGCACCGCTGGCGATCGCGGCCTTCGTGTTCGCCCGCGAGCTCACGATCTGGTTCGGCGCCTGGGTGGCCCGCAGCGGCGCCCGCAAGACCGAGCTGAACGAGGAGGCGCAGCGCGAGTACGAGCGCACCCTCGAGGCCGGTCCCACCCTGTCGAGGTAATCACGAACACCACCACGCCGAACCCCCGCGGGCCCGAGTCCGCGGGGGTTTCGGCTGTCCTCGCGGCAGTGATGGCCACCATCGCCTTCTTCGCCCTCGCCGTCTTCGGCCTGGGTGCGCTCAGCGTCGCCACCGACCGGGACATCATCGATGCACCGGGCCTCGGGCAGATCCCCGGGGTGTCCGGCATGGTCGCGGCGGTCGTGGTGTTCGCACTGGTCCTGTGGGCGACGGTGCGGCGGGGACACGCCTCCTTCGGCTCCGCTCCCGTGATCGCGCTGCTCACGGCCCTCGTGCACCTGGCCACCGTCTGGTTCGCCGTGCTCGTCGCGACGAGCGACGTGGTCGTGGCCACGGCCGTCGCCGGAGATCTCGTCCGCGGCGGCGCGAGTCTCGTGCTCCTCGCCGCGGCGGCGGTGGCCGCCTGGGGCGGGATCGCCCTGCGCCGCACGAAGTCGGCGCAGCCGCGATGGCCGTGGGAGCGCGACGAGGGGGAATGACACCCCGGAAATCCGCGCCGTGAGCGGCGACGCGCCGTACCCTGGTGGGGTGGAGCGCTCATTGGAGACGCAGGTCGACCAGGCCGTCGAGGCCTGGTTGCGCTGGGTGCCGCGCTGGGAGCCGGCGACGCACCGCGGCCGGACCGCGCCCTGCCGACGCTGTCTCGGCTCGCCCATCCTCGCCGCCGCGGGAATCGCCGGCACCACCCCGCACGGCGTCCAGCACGGCCTGTCGACGCGCATCAAGACGATCGTCGACCACGCGGTCGCCGAGTACACCGCGCGGAACCTCCCCACGCTGCAGCGGGAACTCGACCAGCAGGCCGCGCGCAACAGGGCACGCAGCTATCGACCGACGGAAGACCTCGACCCCGAGTTCGAGGGCATGCCGCTGGACCCGGAGCCGGTGCCCGGTGCCCCCTTCCTCTTCACGATCGCCGGCCTCGCCGACGACTCCGCGGCCGAGCTGCCACCGCTGCCTCCGCTCTCCGACGAGGCCAAGACGGCACTGCGACAGGAGGTCGCCCTCGCGGACGAGTACGCGAACCTCGTCGGCCGGGAGATCTGCGGGATCCTGCTCCGGCACCGCATCACGATCCAGGCGGCGGTGTCCCGGCACGTCGAGCCGCAGATCGAGGCGCTCCTCGCCGAGCTGACGGAGTCGCTGGACTCCCCGTTCGACCCCGACATCCCCTGACTCCGCGCGGGCCGGGCGAGGGCGGCCGTCATTTGACCGTCAGGTTACGCGGCATTACACTTGATCAGGTGTGTGCACGTCCTGACGTGCGCGCTGGGCGTCGGCACCTCGCCGGTCCGCCCCCACGGCATACCCACCACACCAAAAGCTCGCCGGTTCCGGCGTGCCGGTGGGTCATGATGTGAAACCCATCACGCTGTCACCGTGCAGCACTATGAGGAGAGAACGTGCCAACCATTCAGCAGTTGGTTCGCAAGGGTCGCTCGCCCAAGGTCTCGAAGACCAAGGCGCCCGCGCTCAAGTCGAACCCGCAGCAGGCCGGGGTCTGCACCCGCGTCTACACCACCACCCCGAAGAAGCCGAACTCGGCGATGCGCAAGGTCGCTCGTGTGAAGCTCCGCAACGGGACCGAGGTCACCGCGTACATCCCCGGTGAGGGCCACAACCTGCAGGAGCACTCCCTGGTGCTCGTCCGCGGCGGTCGTGTGAAGGACCTCCCCGGTGTGCGTTACAAGATCGTCCGTGGCGCTCTGGACACCCAGGCCGTCAAGAACCGTAAGCAGGCTCGTTCCCGCTACGGCGCGAAGAAGGGTTGAGTTAGATGCCTCGTAAGGGTCCCGCCCCCAAGCGCCCCGTCGTCAACGACCCGGTCTACGGCGCTCCGATCGTCACCTCGCTGGTGAACAAGATCCTCGTCGACGGCAAGAAGTCGCTGGCCGAGTCGATCGTCTACGGCGCCCTCCGCGGCGTCGAGGCGAAGAACGGCCAGGACGCCGTCGCCACCCTGAAGAAGGCGCTCGACAACGTGCGCCCCACGCTCGAGGTCCGCAGCCGCCGCGTCGGTGGCTCGACCTACCAGGTTCCGGTCGAGGTCAAGCCGCACCGCGCGAACACCCTCGCGCTGCGCTGGCTCGTGAGCTACGCCAAGGGTCGTCGTGAGAAGACGATGACCGAGCGTCTCCAGAACGAGATCCTGGACGCGTCGAACGGCCTCGGTGCCGCGGTCAAGCGCCGCGAGGACACCCACAAGATGGCCGAGTCGAACCGCGCGTTCGCTCACTACCGCTGGTAACCCCTTCGACGGGCTCAGGGACCCTTCCGCGTTCCTGGGCCCGTCGCACCCCCTCTTCGCAGTACACCTGCTGCTCCAATAGATAAGGACACTCCTGTGGCACAAGACGTGCTCACGGACCTGAGCAAGGTCCGCAACATCGGCATCATGGCGCACATCGATGCCGGCAAGACCACGACGACCGAGCGCATCCTGTTCTACACGGGCGTCAACCACAAGCTCGGCGAAACGCACGACGGTGCCTCGACCACCGACTGGATGGAGCAGGAGAAGGAGCGCGGCATCACGATCACGTCTGCCGCCGTGACCTGCTTCTGGAACAAGAACCAGATCAACATCATCGACACCCCCGGTCACGTGGACTTCACGGTCGAGGTGGAGCGCTCGCTCCGCGTCCTCGACGGCGCGGTCGCCGTGTTCGACGGCAAGGAGGGCGTCGAGCCCCAGTCCGAGACCGTGTGGCGTCAGGCCGACAAGTACAACGTCCCCCGCATCTGCTTCGTCAACAAGATGGACAAGCTCGGCGCGGACTTCTACTTCACGGTCGACACGATCATCAACCGCCTCGGCGCCAAGCCGCTGGTGCTGCAGCTCCCGATCGGTGCCGAGAACGACTTCGTCGGCGTCATCGACCTCATCGAGATGCGCGCCCTGGTGTGGCCCGGCGACGCCAAGGGTGACGTGACCATGGGTGCCTCCTACGAGGTGCAGGAGATCCCGGCCGACCTCAAGGACAAGGCCGAGGACTACCGCCAGCAGCTGCTGGAGACGGTCGCCGAGACCGACGAGGAGCTTCTCGAGAAGTTCTTCGGCGGCGAGGAGCTCACCGTCGCGGAGATCAAGGGCGCCATCCGCAAGATGGTCATCGCCAGCGAGATCTACCCGGTCCTCTGCGGCTCCGCCTTCAAGAACCGCGGTGTGCAGCCGATGCTGGACGCCGTCGTCGACTACCTCCCCTCCCCGCTGGACGTGCCCGCCATCGAGGCGCACGACCCGAAGGACGAGGAGAAGATCATCGAGCGTCACCCCGACGCGAAGGACCCGTTCGCGGCCCTGGCCTTCAAGGTCGCCGTGCACCCGTTCTTCGGCCGTCTGACGTACGTGCGCGTCTACTCGGGCGAGCTCGAGTCGGGCGCCCAGGTCATCAACTCGACCAAGGGCAAGAAGGAGCGCATCGGGAAGATCTTCCAGATGCACGCCAACAAGGAGAACCCGGTCGACAAGCTGACCGCCGGCAACATCTACGCCGTCATCGGCCTGAAGGACACCACCACCGGTGACACCCTCGCCGACATCGCGCAGCCGGTCGTCCTCGAGTCGATGACGTTCCCGGAGCCGGTGATCGAGGTCGCCATCGAGCCGAAGACCAAGGCCGACCAGGAGAAGCTGGGTCTCGCGATCCAGAAGCTCGCTGAGGAGGACCCGACCTTCCGCACGGAGCTCAACCCCGAGACCGGTCAGACGACCATCAAGGGCATGGGCGAGCTGCACCTCGACATCCTCGTGGACCGCATGAAGCGCGAGTTCCGCGTCGAGGCGAACGTCGGCAAGCCGCAGGTCGCGTACCGCGAGACGATCCGCAAGGCCGTCGAGAAGCACGACTACACGCACAAGAAGCAGACCGGTGGATCGGGCCAGTTCGCCAAGATCCAGTTCAACATCGAGCCGCTCGAGCTCGACGGCGAGAAGACGTACGAGTTCGTGAACGCGGTCACCGGTGGCCGCATCCCGCGCGAGTACATCGGCTCGATCGACGCCGGTTTCCAGGACGCCATGAACGTCGGTGTCCTCGCGGGCTACCCGATGGTGGGCGTCAAGGCGACCATCGTCGACGGTGCGGCGCACGACGTCGACTCCTCGGAGATGGCGTTCAAGATCGCGGGCTCCATGGGCTTCAAGGAGGCCGCTCGCCGTGCCAACCCCGTGCTGCTCGAGCCGCTGATGGCCGTCGAGGTCCGTACTCCGGAGGAGTACATGGGCGACGTCATCGGCGACCTGAACTCGCGTCGTGGCCAGATCCAGTCGATGGAGGACGCCGCCGGCGTCAAGGTCGTGCGCGCCGCGGTGCCGCTGTCCGAGATGTTCGGCTACATCGGCGACCTGCGCTCGAAGACCTCGGGCCGTGCCGTCTACTCCATGGAGTTCGACAGCTACGCCGAGGTCCCGCGCGCGGTGGCCGACGAGATCGTCCAGAAGGCCAAGGGCGAGTAACACTTCTGGGAACCCTGGGTCGCTGAGCCTGTCGAAGCACCCGGGGTTCCCAGGTCACCTACAACTTCACATTCCCTCTCTACTAAACTGAGAACCTAACCCGTAGAGAACCGGTCGCAAACCAGTGCCCGGCACCTCTACAACGACGTCCTGAGGAGGACCCAGTGGCTAAGGCCAAGTTCGAGCGGACCAAGCCGCACGTCAACATCGGAACGATCGGTCACGTCGACCACGGCAAGACCACGCTCTCCGCAGCGATCTCGAAGGTGCTTGCTGACAAGTACCCGTCCGACACGAACGTGCAGCGTGACTTCGCTTCCATCGACTCGGCGCCGGAAGAGCGCCAGCGCGGTATCACGATCAACATCTCGCACATCGAGTACGAGACCCCGAAGCGCCACTACGCCCACGTTGACGCCCCCGGCCACGCCGACTACGTCAAGAACATGATCACGGGTGCGGCGCAGATGGACGGCGCGATCCTCGTCGTCGCGGCCACCGACGGCCCGATGGCGCAGACGCGCGAGCACGTGCTGCTCGCCAAGCAGGTCGGCGTCCCCTACCTGCTCGTCGCGCTGAACAAGTCCGACGCGGTCGACGACGAGGAGATCCTGGAGCTCGTCGAGCTCGAGGTCCGCGAGCTGCTCTCGAGCCAGGGCTTCGACGGCGACAACGCTCCCGTCGTCCGTGTCTCCGCTCTCAAGGCCCTCGAGGGCGACGAGAAGTGGGTCGACGCGATCCTCGAGCTCATGCAGGCTGTCGACGACAGTGTGCCGGACCCGGAGCGTGACCGTGACAAGCCGTTCCTCATGCCCGTCGAGGACGTCTTCACGATCACCGGTCGTGGCACCGTCGTCACGGGTCGCGCCGAGCGTGGCACCCTGGCCATCAACTCCGAGGTCGAGATCGTGGGTCTGCGCCCGACGCAGAAGACGACCGTCACCGGTATCGAGATGTTCCACAAGCAGCTCGACGAGGCCTGGGCCGGCGAGAACTGTGGTCTGCTCCTCCGCGGCACCAAGCGCGAGGACGTGGAGCGCGGCCAGGTCATCGTGAAGCCGGGTTCGGTCACGCCGCACACCGACTTCGAGGGCACGGCCTACATCCTGTCCAAGGACGAGGGTGGCCGCCACAACCCCTTCTACACGAACTACCGTCCGCAGTTCTACTTCCGCACCACGGACGTCACCGGCGTCATCACGCTGCCCGAGGGCACCGAGATGGTCATGCCCGGCGACACCACCGACATGACGGTCGAGCTGATCCAGCCGATCGCCATGGAGGAGGGCCTCGGCTTCGCCATCCGTGAGGGTGGTCGTACGGTCGGCGCCGGTACGGTGACGAAGATCATCAAGTAAGCATCTGCTTCCTCGCAAAGGGGTCGAGCCTTCGGGCTCGACCCCTTTGTCGTTTTCCGGATCGAGGGTTCCGTCGCCCGGTTCTGCCCGGCCCAATGAGGTGTCCGGCGCGATCGTCGGAAGCACACACCTCCGAAGGGGATTCACATGGGTATCGAGGACGCCGTCAACAAGGGCAAGGACCTGTACGAGCAGAACAAGGACAAGCTCGCCGAAGCCGTCAAGAGCGAGCAGGCCGAAGACATCAGCGACAAGGTGCTCGACGGCGTCGCCGACTTCGCGAAGAAGATCGCACCGGGCGCGGCGGACAAGATCGACGAGATCCGCGACAGCGCGGACAAGAGCATCGGCAACGAGTAGAGCCGGACGTCTCCGCGGAAGAGCGGCGGCCCCCGAGACCGGGGCCGCCGCTCTTCCGCGTCCGGGGGAATGCCGGTGCACAGCGCCCTCGGATGTGGCGCATTCGCGGATACATCGAGTAGGATCATGTCGACCGCCTGGGGATCTTGCGGTCGGGGACGCCGAAGGGGTTCGGCTCCCGAATCACGCGGTTCGTCCGCGTTGGAAATCTGGGGAAAACGATTTTGGGGATCATCGTGCGACGCGCGCACTCCGTGCGCCTGAGCGTCTCCCCGCCTGCGCGGCGGGTCTTCCGCCGTGCCCTCGGTCGAGGCGTCCGGCGTCCCTTCACGCTGGATTCCTCGCGTTCGGTGTGCCCCCTCGCACTGAACGCCCTCCCCAAGCGGGGCGAGGCATGGGGATGCCTCGCCCCGCGCTCCTCCGCGGGCTGAACGCTCGCGGAGGAGGGGGTCCCTGAGAGTCCGGTGAGCGCGACACGCCCGGGTTTGCAGAAGTGAAATCCGCCGTGGCAGAATAGACAGGTTCGATATTCCGTCGCCGCTGTGCGTGCGCCGGATCACTGCCAGGGCAGTGCATAGACGGCGCCTCCTCCGGGAGGCCGCAGGGTTCTAGGCCGCGGGCAGCAGAACACAATCCCGACACCTTCATCATCGAGGGCACTGCCGTGCGCGGCGGGGGTCGGGCATCCGTCACCTCCGGGTGTGCGGCTGACAGCAGAACAGTGGTGCAGCCTCTTCGACAGGCTCCCGACCGCGAGGTCGAGGGCCCGAGAAGAACGAGTGCCGAGGCGCGAACAGCGCCGACGTGCGTCCAATGCCCCAGGGCCACCCGGTCCCGGACGGTAAGACGCTTAAAGAGAGAGAGCAGACAATGGCGGGACAGAAGATCCGCATTCGCCTGAAGTCGTATGACCACGAGGTCATCGACACGTCCGCACGCAAGATCGTCGACACCGTGACCCGTGCGGGCGCGACCGTCGTCGGACCCGTGCCCCTTCCGACCGAGAAGAACGTCGTGTGCGTCATCCGGTCGCCCCACAAGTACAAGGACAGCCGCGAGCACTTCGAGATGCGCACCCACAAGCGCCTGATCGACATCGTCGACCCGACGCCCAAGGCCGTCGACTCGCTGATGCGTCTCGACCTGCCGGCCGACGTCAACATCGAGATCAAGCTCTGAGGTTCGACATGGCTGACATCAACTCCAAGGTTTCCAAGGGCATGCTCGGCACCAAGCTCGGCATGACCCAGGTCTGGAACGAGAACGGCAAGCTCGTTCCCGTCACCGTCATCGAGCTCGCGCCGAACGTGGTCACCCAGATCCGTACCCCCGAGAAGGACGGCTACAACGCCGTGCAGATCGCGTACGGCCAGATCGACCCGCGCAAGGTGAACAAGCCCCTCTCGGCTCACTTCGAGGCTGCCGGCGTCACGCCGCGTCGCCACGTGACCGAGGTCCGCACGGCCGACGCCGCCGACTACACCCTGGGCCAGGAGCTCACGGTGGACGGCACGTTCGAGGCCGGCCAGCTCGTCGACGTCGTCGGCACGAGCAAGGGCAAGGGCACCGCCGGTGTCATGAAGCGCCACAACTTCAAGGGCGTCTCGGCATCGCACGGTGCGCACCGCAACCACCGCAAGCCCGGCTCCATCGGCGCATCGTCGACCCCGAGCCGCGTCTTCAAGGGCATGCGCATGGCCGGCCGTATGGGTGGCGAGCGCGTGACCGTCCTCAACCTCACGGTGCACGCCATCGACATCGAGAAGGGACTCATGCTCGTCAAGGGCGCCGTCCCCGGTGCTCGCGGCCGCATCGTCTACGTCCGCAACGCAGTGAAGGGTGCCTGATCATGGCTGACTCCACTCTCGCGCTCGACGTCCTCAAGGCAGACGGCAAGAAGGCAGGCTCCGTCGAGCTTCCCGCCGCGCTGTTCGACGTCAAGACGAACATCCCGCTCATCCACCAGGTCGTCGTCGCCCAGCTCGCGGCGGCTCGCCAGGGCACGCACTCGACCAAGCGTCGTGGCGAGGTCTCGGGTGCCGGCCGCAAGCCCTTCAAGCAGAAGGGCACGGGTAACGCCCGTCAGGGCTCGATCCGCGCGCCGCACATGACCGGCGGTGGCATCGTGCACGGCCCGAAGCCGCGCGACTACTCGCAGCGCACCCCCAAGAAGATGATCGCGGCCGCCCTGCTGGGCGCGCTCAGCGACCGCTTCCGCGGTGACCGTCTGCACGCGATCGACACCTTCGGCACCGACGGCGCGCCGTCGACCAAGGCCGCCGCGGGCTTCCTCGCCCAGGTCGCCACGTCGAAGAACGTCCTCGTGGTCATCGAGCGCGGCGACGAGCTCGCACTCAAGAGCATCCGCAACCTCGGCCACGTCCACGTGCTGACGTTCGACCAGCTCAACGCCTACGACGTGCTCGTCTCCGACGACATCGTCTTCACCCAGGCCGCGCTCGAGGGCTTCATCGCCTCCAAGTCCGGCGCCAACCAGGAGGTCTCCGCATGAGCGAGCAGGCATCTGTTCTCCAGACGGCCCTGAACAAGGACCCGCGCGACATCATCCTGAAGCCGGTCGTGTCCGAGAAGAGCTACGGCCTGATCGATGAGGGCAAGTACACCTTCCTCGTCGACCCGCGCGCTTCGAAGACCGAGATCAAGCTCGCCATCGAGAAGATCTTCGGCGTCAAGGTCGCGTCCGTCAACACGATCAACCGCGTCGGCAAGGCCCGTCGCACCCGCTTCGGCACCGGTAAGCGCAAGGACACCAAGCGCGCCATCGTGAGCCTGAAGTCGGGCACCATCGACATCTTCACGGCAATCGGCTGATCCGGGGGATAAGGACAATCATGGCTATTCGCAAGTACAAGCCCACGACCCCGGGCCGTCGCGGCTCGTCGGTGGCTGACTTCGCCGAGATCACCCGATCGACGCCGGAGAAGTCGCTGCTGCGCCCGATCTCGAAGACCGGTGGTCGCAACAACCAGGGCCGCATCACGACCCGTCACATCGGTGGTGGCCACAAGCGCCAGTACCGCGTCATCGACTTCCGTCGCAATGACAAGGACGGCGTGAACGCCAAGGTCGCGCACATCGAGTACGACCCCAACCGCACCGCGCGCATCGCGCTGCTGCACTACTTCGACGGCGAGAAGCGCTACATCCTCGCGCCGGCGAAGCTGAAGCAGGGCGACATCGTCGAGTCGGGCCCCGCGGCGGACATCAAGCCGGGAAACAACCTCCCGCTGAAGAACATCCCCACGGGTACCGTCATCCACGCCATCGAGCTCCGCCCCGGCGGCGGCGCGAAGATGGCGCGCTCGGCCGGTGCGTCGGTCCGCCTCGTCGCCAAGGACGGCCCTTACGCCCAGCTGCGTCTGCCCTCCGGTGAGATCCGCAACGTCGATGCGCGCTGCCGCGCGACCATCGGCGAGGTCGGCAACGCCGAGCAGTCGAACATCAACTGGGGCAAGGCCGGCCGCATGCGCTGGAAGGGCGTCCGCCCGACCGTCCGCGGTGTCGCGATGAACCCGGTCGACCACCCGCACGGTGGTGGTGAGGGCAAGACGTCCGGTGGACGTCACCCCGTCTCCCCGTGGGGTCAGGCCGAGGGCCGCACCCGCCACGCCAACAAGGAAAGCGACAAGTACATCGTGCGTCGTCGCAACGCCGGCAAGAAGCGCAAGTAGGAGTAAGAGAAGATGCCTCGCAGTCTCAAGAAGGGCCCCTTCGTCGACGAGCACCTGCTTCGCAAGGTGGTCGTGCAGAACGAAGCCGGCACGAAGAACGTCATCAAGACCTGGTCCCGCCGGTCCATGATCATCCCGGCCATGCTGGGTCACACGATCGCGGTCCACGACGGTCGCAAGCACATCCCCGTGTTTGTCTCCGAGACCATGGTCGGTCACAAGCTGGGCGAGTTCGCGCCCACCCGCACCTTCCGCGGCCACGAGAAGGACGACAAGAAGGGCCGTCGCCGCTGACGCGGCGGCGATAGAGGAGAGAGAAATGGTGGAGTCCATCGCACGCGTGCGACACATCCGCGTGACCCCTCAGAAGGCTCGTCGTGTCGTCGCGCTCATCAAGGGCAAGCAGGCCCAGGAGGCTCTGGCGATCCTGAAGTTCGCTCAGCAGTCCGCCAGTGAGCCGATCTACAAGCTTGTCGCGTCGGCCATGGCCAACGCGCAGGTCAAGGCGGATCGTGACGGCGAGTACCTCGACGAGCAGGACCTGTACGTGAAGAACGCGTACGTGGACGAGGGCACGACGCTCAAGCGTTTCCAGCCCCGTGCACAGGGTCGCGCTTTCCAGATCAAGAAGCGCACGAGCCACATCACGGTCGTGCTCTCGACGCCGGAGGCGGCTCCTGCCGCGGCCGGCGACAGCAACAAGAAGGCGAGCAAGTAATGGGACAGAAGGTCAACCCGTACGGCTTCCGCCTCGGCATCACCACGGACCACGTGTCGCGCTGGTTCTCCGACTCGACGAAGCCGGGTCAGCGTTACGCCGACTACGTGGCCGAGGACATCAAGATCCGTCGCCTGCTGCAGACGCAGCTCGACCGTGCCGGCGTCTCGAACATCGAGATCGAGCGCACCCGTGACCGCGTCCGCGTCGACATCCACACCGCCCGCCCGGGCATCGTGATCGGTCGTCGTGGTGCAGAGGCCGAGCGCATCCGCGGCGACCTCGAGAAGCTCACGGGCAAGCAGATCCAGCTGAACATCCTCGAGGTCAAGAACCCCGAGGCCGACGCTCAGCTGGTCGCCCAGGGCATCGCCGAGCAGCTCTCGGCTCGCGTGGCGTTCCGTCGCGCGATGCGCAAGGGTCTGCAGGGCGCGCAGCGCGCCGGCGCCAAGGGCATCCGCATCCAGGTCTCGGGCCGTCTCGGCGGCGCCGAGATGAGCCGGTCGGAGTTCTACCGCGAGGGTCGTGTGCCGCTGCACACGCTGCGCGCGAACATCGACTACGGCTTCTACGAGGCCAAGACCACCTTCGGCCGCATCGGCGTGAAGGTGTGGATCTACAAGGGCGACCTCACCGCCAAGGAGCTCGCGCGCGAGCAGGCCAACGCGCCGAAGTCGCGCCGTGACGACCGTGGTGACCGCCGCCGTGCCCCGCGCAACGAGGCACCTGTTGCAGAAGGAGCGTCGGCATAATGCTCATCCCCCGTAAGGTCAAGTACCGCAAGCAGCACCACCCGGGGCGCTCGGGTCAGGCCACCGGCGGCACGAAGGTCTCCTTCGGCGAGTTCGGCATCCAGGCCCTCACCCCCGCGTACGTGACGAACCGTCAGATCGAGTCCGCTCGTATCGCGATGACCCGTCACATCAAGCGTGGCGGCAAGGTGTGGATCAACATCTACCCGGACCGTCCGCTCACGAAGAAGCCGGCCGAGACCCGCATGGGTTCCGGTAAGGGTTCCCCCGAGTGGTGGGTCGCCAACGTCAAGCCGGGCCGCGTCCTCTTCGAGGTCGCGGGTGTCGACGAGCAGCTCGCTCGCGAGGCACTGACCCGTGCAATCCACAAGCTGCCGCTCAAGGCACGCATCATCAAGCGCGAGGAGGGCGACGCGTAATGGCGATCGGCACCAAGGAGCTCGCTCCGGCAGAGCTCGACACGTTCGAAGACCAGCGCCTCGTTGAGGAGCTGCGCAAGGCCAAGGAGGAGCTGTTCAACCTCCGTTTCCAGTCGGCCACCGGCCAGCTGGAGAGCCACGGCCGCATCCGCGCCGTCAAGCGCGACATCGCGCGCCTCTACACGGTGATCCGCGAGCGCGAGCTGGGCATCCGTGCGACGCCCGCTCCGGTCGAGGCTCCCGCGAAGAAGGCGACCAAGTCGAAGGCGAAGAAGGCGGACGCCGCCGAGGACGCCCCGAAGGAAGAGGCTGAGTGATGGCCACCAAGAAGGAAGCCGCCGTCGAGGCTGAGCACGCCGCTCACGACGTGCGCGACGCCGACGCCCGCGGGTACCGCAAGGCCCGTCGTGGCTATGTCGTCAGCGACAAGATGGACAAGACGATCGTCGTCGAGGTCGAGGACCGCGTGAAGCACCCGCTTTACGGCAAGGTCATCCGCCGGACGTCGAAGGTCAAGGCGCACGATGAGGCGAACTCCGCCGGCATCGGCGACCTGGTCCTGATCAACGAGACCCGCCCGCTGAGCGCCACCAAGCGCTGGCGTCTGGTGGAGATTCTGGAGAAGGCCAAGTGATTCAGCAGGAGTCCCGTCTCAAGGTCGCCGACAACACCGGCGCCAAGGAGCTGCTCACGATCCGCGTCCTCGGTGGCTCGCGCCGCCGGTACGCCGGTCTGGGCGACACCATCGTCGCGACCGTCAAGGACGCGATCCCCGGTGGCAACGTCAAGAAGGGCGACGTCGTCAAGGCGGTCATCGTCCGCACCAAGAAGGAGACCCGTCGTCCCGACGGCTCCTACATCAAGTTCGACGAGAACGCCGCCGTCATCCTGAAGAACGACGGGGAGCCCCGCGGCACCCGTATCTTCGGGCCGGTCGGCCGTGAGCTTCGCGACAAGAAGTTCATGAAGATCGTCTCGCTGGCACCGGAGGTCATCTGATCATGGCGAAGATCAAGAAGGGCGACCTGGTTCAGGTCATCTCGGGCGCCAAGCCCGAGCGTGGTGGCGACCGCGGCAAGCAGGGCAAGGTCCTCGACGTCCTCGTCGAGCAGAACCGTGTCGTCGTCGAAGGCGTCAACTACGTCACCAAGCACACGCGCGTCGGTCAGACGCAGCGTGGCACGAAGACGGGTGGCCTCGAGACCGTCGAGGCGCCCATCCACATCTCGAACGTCGCACTCGTCGACCCCTCGACCAAGAAGCCGACCAAGGTCGGCCACCGGGTCGAGGAGCAGACCAAGGACGGCGTGAAGCGCACCGTCCGCGTGCGCTTCGCGAAGAAGAGCGGTAAGGACCTCTGATGGCAACGACCGACGCTGCGGTGGCTGGCAAGATCCAGCCCCGCCTGAAGGCGAAGTACAACGCCGAGATCAAGAAGGCTCTGCAGGACGAGTTCGGCTACGAGAACGTCATGCAGATCCCCGGCCTGGTCAAGGTCGTCGTGAACACCGGTGTCGGCGAGGCTGCTCGCGACAGCAAGGTGATCGATGGTGCGGTCGACGACCTCACCAAGATCACCGGCCAGAAGCCGATCGTCACCAAGGCCCGCAAGTCCATCGCGCAGTTCAAGCTGCGTGAGGGCCAGGCCATCGGCGCGCACGTCACCCTCCGTGGCGACCGTGCGTGGGAGTTCGTGGACCGCCTGGTCTCGCTCGCGCTGCCCCGCATCCGCGACTTCCGCGGTCTGTCGGCCAAGCAGTTCGACGGCAACGGCAACTACACCTTCGGTCTCCAGGAGCAGAGCGTGTTCCACGAGATCGATCAGGACAAGATCGACCGCGTCCGTGGTTTCGACATCACCGTCGTGACCTCGGCGAAGACGGACGACGAGGGTCGGGCGCTGCTCCGTCACCTCGGCTTCCCGTTCCGCGCGGACGACGCCCAAGCGTGACCCTTCGACGGGCTCAGTGGTCTCGTGTCACTGAGCCCGTCGATGTGCACGTACAATTGAAGATTGCGTGCTCATCGCAGGCCGTCTGTCGTGTAACGGCAGCCGGAACCTCATGAACGAAAGTAGACAACAATGACAATGACAGACCCGGTCGCAGACATGCTGACCCGTCTGCGCAACGCGAACTCGGCGCACCACGACACCGTGACGCTGCCGTCGAGCAAGCTCAAGACGCACATCGCAGAGATCCTCCAGCAGGAGGGCTACATCGCCGGTTGGGAGACCTCCGACGCGCGCGTGGGCAAGAACCTCACGCTGACGCTGAAGTACGGCCCGAACCGCGAGCGCTCGATCGCGGGCATCAAGCGCGTGTCGAAGCCCGGCCTCCGCGTGTACGCGAAGTCGACCGAGATCCCCACGGTCCTCGGCGGCCTCGGCGTGGCCATCCTGTCCACCTCCTCCGGTCTCCTCACGGACCGCCAGGCTGAGCAGAAGGGCGTGGGCGGAGAAGTTCTCGCCTACGTGTGGTAATCCGAAATGTCGCGTATTGGACGACTTCCCATCGACGTTCCCGCGGGCGTGACCGTTTCGGTCGACGGCCGTGAGGTCGCGGTGAAGGGCCCCAAGGGTGAGCTCACCCTCACGGTGGCCAGCCCCATCGAGGTGTCGGTCGAGGAGAACCAGGTTCTCGTCACCCGCCCCGACGACGAGCGCGAGTCCCGGTCGCTTCACGGCCTGACCCGCACGCTCATCAACAACAACATCATCGGCGTGACCCAGGGCTACACCAAGGGTCTCGAGGTCGTCGGCACCGGTTACCGCGTGCAGCAGAAGGGCAACTCGGTCGAGTTCGCCCTCGGCTTCTCGCACCCGGTCCTGGTCGACCCGCCCGCCGGCATCACGCTCACGGTCGAGGGCACGAACAAGCTCACCGTCAGCGGGATCGACAAGCAGGCCGTCGGTGAGGCGGCTGCGAACATCCGCAAGATCCGCAAGCCCGAGCCGTACAAGGGTAAGGGTGTGCGCTACGCCGGCGAGGTCGTGCGTCGCAAGGCCGGAAAGGCTGGTAAGTAACCATGGCTGTGAAGTCGAAGTCCGACGCCCGCGCGCGTCGTCACGCCCGTCTTCGCAAGAAGATCGTGGGCACCGAGGTGCGTCCGCGCCTCGTCGTCAACCGTTCGGCGCGTCACGTCTTCGTGCAGCTCGTCGACGACAGCAAGGGCCACACGGTCGCCTCGGCCTCGACGCTCGAGACCGACCTGCGTTCGCTGGATGGCGACAAGACCGCCAAGGCTCGCAAGGTCGGCGAGCTCCTCGCCGAGCGTGCGAAGGCCGCAGGCGTTTCCGAGGCAGTGTTCGACCGTGGCGGCAACCGCTACGCGGGTCGTGTCGCCGCCATCGCCGACGGCGCCCGTGAAGGGGGTCTGGCACTGTGAGTGACAACAAGGAGAACGAAGTGACCGAAGCGGCTGCTGCCACTTCCGAGACGGCCGCCGGCACCACGCAGGCTGAGCCCACTCGCGACCAGCGGGACGGCCGCCGCGGCGGACGTGACCGCAACCAGGGCGGCCGCGACCGCAACTCGCGCGACCGCGGCGACAACCAGTTCCTGGAGCGCGTCGTCACCATCAACCGCGTCTCGAAGGTCGTGAAGGGTGGTCGTCGCTTCAGCTTCACCGCTCTCGTGGTCGTCGGCGACGGCAACGGTCTGGTGGGCGTCGGCTACGGCAAGGCCCGTGAGGTCCCCCTGGCGATCTCGAAGGGTGTCGAAGAGGCCAAGCGCAACTTCTTCCGCGTCCCGCGCGTCGGCAGCACCATCCCGCACCCCGTGCAGGGTGAGTCGGCCGCCGGTGTGGTGCTCCTGCGCCCCGCCGCCGCCGGTACCGGTGTCATCGCCGGTGGTCCGGTCCGCGCCGTGCTCGAGTGCGCCGGCATCCACGACGTGCTGTCCAAGTCGCTCGGCTCGTCGAACACGATCAACATCGTGCACGCGACGGTCACCGCCCTGAAGGAGCTCGAGGAGCCCCGCGCCGTCGCCGCACGTCGTGGTCTCGAGTTCGACCAGGTCGCCCCGGCCCGGCTCGTCCGCGCCGAGGCCGAGGCCATCGCCGCACAGAAGGTAGGTGCCTGATGGCCGCGCGACTCAAGGTCACGCAGATCAAGTCCAAGGTGAGCGAGAAGCAGAACCAGCGCGACACGCTGCGCAGCCTCGGTCTCAAGCGGATCGGTGACACCACCGTCCGCCCCGACGACGCGCAGACGCGCGGCTACGTCAAGACCGTCGCCCACCTCGTCAAGGTTGAGGAGATCGACTAATGGCTGAGAAGAACGAGGCCGTCGAGGCCGAGAAGGCCACGAAGAAGGCGGCGGCTCCCAAGGCCGACGCCGCCAAGAAGCCCGCCGCGAAGAAGGCACCGGCCAAGACCGCTGCCGCCGACGCGAAGGCCGACGGCTCCGCCAAGGCTGCGCCGAAGAAGGACGCCCCGGCGTCCCGCCCCGGCGTGCTGAAGGTCCACCACCTGCGTCCGGTCCCGGGTGCCAACACCGCGAAGACCCGTGTCGGTCGCGGTGAGGGCTCGAAGGGCAAGACGGCCGGTCGCGGCACGAAGGGCACCAAGGCTCGCAACACCGTGCGCGTCGGCTTCGAGGGTGGCCAGATGCCGCTGCACATGCGCACGCCGAAGCTGCGCGGCTTCAAGAACCCGTTCCGCGTCGAGTACCAGGTCGTGAACCTGGAGAAGCTCGCGGAGCTCTACCCCCAGGGTGGCGACGTCACCGTGAGCGACCTGGTCGCCAAGGGTGCGGTTCGCAAGAACGAGAAGGTCAAGGTTCTCGGCAACGGCGACATCGCCGTGAAGCTCACCGTCGCGGTCGACAAGGTCTCGGGTTCCGCCGAGCAGAAGATCGTGGCTGCGGGCGGATCCGTCAAGTAACCACTGCGGAAGAGGGGTCGGAGATTCTCCGGCCCCTCTTCTGGTTCGGTGGGGGAGAAGCCGACCGCCCGCATTCCCCGGACCTCGGAGTGGGTTACCCTGGTGTTTCAGCCGCCCCTCGGGGGTTCGGCCACCTTTTCAGGAGGAACGTTCTTGTTTAGCGCCATCGCGCGGATCTTCCGCACGCCCGACCTGCGTCGGAAGATCGGTTTCACTCTCGCGATCATCGCGATCTACCGTCTCGGCTCGAACGTCCCCGCGCCGTTCGTCAACTTCCCGAACGTGGAGCAGTGTCTCGCGGCCAATGCCGGCACCGAGGGTCTGCTCGGACTCGTCAACCTCTTCTCCGGCGGCGCTCTGCTGCAGCTGTCGATCTTCGCGCTCGGTGTCATGCCGTACATCACGGCGACGATCATCACGCAGCTCCTGCGCGTCGTCATCCCGCACTTCGAGGCGCTGCACAAGGAGGGCCAGGCCGGACAGGCCAAGCTCACCCAATACACGCGGTACCTCACGATCGCGCTCGCGCTCCTGCAGTCGACGACCCTCGTCACCGTCGCCCGCACCGGTCAGCTCTTCGGAACGACCGACATCGGCGCGTGCACCCAGCTCCTCACGAACGACGTCTGGTGGGCGCAGGTGCTCATCATCATGGCGATGACGGCCGGCACCGGTCTGATCATGTGGTTCGCCGAGCTCGTCACCGAGCGCGGCATCGGCAACGGCATGTCGCTGCTGATCTTCACCTCCATCGCCGCGACCTTCCCCGGTGCGATGTCGATCATCTGGCAGACCCGCGGCTTCGAGGTGTTCCTCCTCGTGCTCCTCGTCGGCATCATCGTGATGGGTCTCGTCGTCTTCGTCGAGCAGTCCCAGCGGCGCATCCCCGTGCAGTACGCGAAGCGCATGGTGGGACGCCGGACATACGGCGGCACCAACACGTACATCCCGATCAAGGTCAACATGGCGGGCGTGATCCCGGTCATCTTCGCCTCGTCGCTGCTGTACATCCCCGCGCTCATCGCCCAGTTCAACACCCCGCAGGACGGTTCGACGCCGCCCGCCTGGGTCAGCTGGATCAGCGCGAACTTCACCACCGGCAACAGCCCGATCTACATGGCGGCGTACTTCCTGCTGATCATCGGGTTCACCTACTTCTACGTCGCGATCACGTTCAACCCCGTCGAGGTCGCCGACAACATGAAGAAGTACGGCGGCTTCATCCCCGGGATCCGGGCCGGCCGTCCGACCGCGGAGTACCTGGACTACGTGCTCACCCGCATCACGCTCCCCGGTTCCCTCTACCTGGGCCTGATCGCCCTCATCCCGTTGATCGCCCTCGCCACGGTCGGCGCCAACCAGAACTTCCCGTTCGGTGGCGCGTCGATCCTCATCATCGTCGGCGTGGGTCTCGAGACGGTCAAGCAGATCGACGCCCAGCTGCAGCAGCGACACTACGAAGGACTTCTCCGATGACAGCATCCGCACGTCTTCTCATCGTCGGTCCGCAGGGTTCCGGCAAGGGCACGCAGGGTGTGCGCATCGCCGAGTCCTACGGCATCCCCGTCGTCTCGACCGGCGACATCTTCCGCGCGAACATCAAGGAGGGGACGGCGCTCGGCCAGCAGGTCACCGCGATCCTCGACAAGGGCGACCTCGTGCCGGACGAGCTGACGAGCGAGATCGTGCGCGACCGGCTGAGCCAGGACGACGCGCAGAACGGCTTCCTCCTCGACGGCTACCCCCGCAACACCGCGCAGGTGTCGCACCTGGACGCGTTCCTCGAGGGACGCGGCGAGGCGCTGGACGCGGTGATCCTCCTCGACGTCCCCCGTGAGGAGAGCATCGCCCGCCTCGCCCTTCGCGCCGCCGAGCAGGGCCGTTCCGACGACACCGACGAGGCCATCGCGCACCGACTCGACATCTACGAGAAGGAGACGGCGCCGATCATCGAGGTTTACAGCAGCCGCGGCATCGTCGACCGCATCGACGGCGTGGGCTCCCTCGAGGAGATCACGGAGCGCATCGCCGCCGCCCTGGCCGCTCGCGGACTGCGCTCCGCCGCCTCCGCCGCCTGAGATGTTCCGCCGCTCGATCTACAAGACCCCGGCTCAGCTCCGAGCCCTGGTCGAGCCCGGCCTCATCACCGCCGAGGCCCTCGACGCCGTCCGCGCCCTCATCAAGCCCGGAGTGAAGACGATCGAGCTCGATGCCGCCGCCAACCGCGCGATCGTGCAGCGGGGAGCGGAGTCGAACTTCCAGCTCGTCAAGGGCTACCACCACACGATCTGCGTCTCGGTCAACGAGCAGGTCGTGCACGGCATCCCGGGGGAGCGCGTGCTCCAGCCGGGCGACATCGTCTCGGTGGACTGCGGCGCCCAGTTCGACGGCTGGAACGGTGACAGCGCGATCACGGTCGTCGTCCCCGATCCCGAGCGCCCGGAGCTCGTCGCCCGCCGCGAGGAGCTCTCCCGCGTGACCGAGGGGTCGATGTGGGCGGGCATCGCCGCGATGGCGACGGCATCCTCGATCGACGAGATCGGCGCCGCCATCCAGGACTACATCGAGGCGCAGGGGCCGTCTGCCGTGAGCGGCGAGCCCTACGGGATCCTCCGCGAGTACGTCGGCCACGGCATCGGGCGGAAGATGCACGAGGCGCCCAGCGTCTTCAACTACCGGACACCCGACCGCGGCGCGGACGTGAAGCCCGGGCTCGTGCTCGCCATCGAGCCCATGGTGACCGCCGGCGGCGAGGCGACCTTCGTGGAGGACGACGACTGGACCGTCACGACGGTCGACGGCACTGACGGCTCACATTGGGAACATAGCGTCGCCCTGCATGATGGGGGCATCTGGGTGCTCACCGCGCCCGATGGTGGAAGAGCCGGACTCGCCCCGTTCGGGGTCGAGCCTCGAGAGATCGGAAAGTAATGGCAGCGGCGAAGAGCAACACCAACTGGTTCGCGATCGGCGTCTCCATCGCCGTCGTCGTGGTCCTGGTGGCCCTCGGCGGACTCGTGGTGTTCCTCAACAACCAGGCGACCTCTCCCGGCGCCACCCCGACCGCGAGCGACAACTTCGACGCCGACGCTGGCTCCATCTCCATGGGTGACGGCGACACCACGGTGTCGGTCTTCCTCGACTTCCAGTGCCCGGTCTGCAAGTCCTTCGAGGACCAGTTCGGCGCCGCCCTCGAGGCCAAGGCGCAGAGCGGCGAGATCACCCTCGAGCAGCACCCCATCGCGATCCTGGACCGCTTCTCGCAGGGCACCGAGTTCTCCTCCCGTTCGGCCGGTGCCGCGTTCTGCGTCGCCGAGTCCGACTCCGACCTCTACTTCGACTACGCGAAGGTCCTGTTCGAGAACCAGCCGGCGGAGAACAGCCCCGGCCTCACGAACGAGCAGCTCGCCGAGTTCGCCACCCAGGTCGGCGCGGGCGACGATGTGGTGTCCTGCATCACGGACGAGACGTACCGCAAGTTCGGTGCCGCGCAGGCGAAGGCCAACGACATCCAGGGCACCCCGACCGTCGAGATCGACGGCGAGCGGCTCGACCTCCAGAACCAGGACGACATGAAGCGGTTCACCGACCTGCTCGGCTGACACGCACTGACCCCTCGACGCCCCGTCCGGCCAAGTTGCCGGATGGGGCGTCGTCGGATAACATAGATCTTTGGTGCCTTGTGCCATGCGTTCGGCGTGTCCGATCCGGCCCGGTACCGCACATCACCCACCCACCGCAGATCGACCGGTCTGCAGAAGCGTCAGCGAGGCTATGGCTAAGAAAGACGGTGTCATCGAGATCGAGGGCGTCGTGTCGGAGGCTCTGCCCAACGCGATGTTCCGCGTTGAGCTCAGCAATGGACACAAGGTTCTGGCGACGATCTCCGGAAAGATGCGGCAGAACTACATCCGCATCATCCCCGAGGACCGCGTGGTCGTGGAGCTCAGCCCCTACGACCTGACCCGCGGCCGCATCGTCTACCGCTACCGCTGATCGGTCGAGAAGTAACACCCCAGGCTCCACGCCTGCCCGGTGAAGACAGCGAACAGGAAACATCATGAAGGTCAACCCCAGCGTCAAGCCGATCTGCGATCACTGCAAGGTGATCCGCCGCCACGGCCGCGTGATGGTGATCTGCAAGAGCAACCCGCGTCACAAGCAGCGCCAGGGCTGAGTGCCCCGCTGCGTGGGCGCCGCTCTCGCAATCTCATAACTCAATACGACACGGCAGGATCAGAACCCGCGGAAGCGGGGGACACCTCGGGGCGGAGGCCCGGGCACCGATCCTGCTCCACACCTCCACAACACCCAGGAGAACCGCATGGCACGTCTTGCCGGCGTTGACATCCCGCGCGACAAGCGCGTGGTGATCGCCCTTACCTACATCTACGGCGTCGGCCGTACCCGCTCGGTCGAGATCCTCAAGGCGACCGACATCGACGAGAGCATCCGCGTGAAGGACCTCAGCGACGACCAGCTCGTCGCCCTCCGCGACTACATCGAAGGCAACTACAAGGTGGAGGGTGACCTGCGCCGCGAGGTGGCCGCAGACATCCGCCGCAAGGTCGAGATCGGCTCCTACGAGGGCCTCCGCCACCGTCGTGGCCTCCCGGTCCGCGGTCAGCGCACCAAGACCAACGCCCGTACCCGCAAGGGCCCGAAGCGCACCGTCGCCGGCAAGAAGAAGGCCCGCTAAGCAGCGGCCAGGGACTAGGAGAACACTTTCATGGCTGCACCCAAGGCCGCCGCGCGCAAGCCGCGCCGCAAGGAGAAGAAGAACATCGCGCTGGGCCAGGCCCACATCAAGTCGACGTTCAACAACACCATCGTTTCGATCACCGACCCGTCCGGCGCTGTCATCAGCTGGGCCTCGTCGGGTGGCGTGGGCTTCAAGGGCTCCCGCAAGTCGACCCCGTACGCCGCAGGCATGGCCGCCGAGTCGGCCGCCCGCCAGGCGCAGGAGCACGGCGTGAAGAAGGTCGACGTCTTCGTGAAGGGTCCGGGCTCCGGCCGCGAGACCGCGATCCGCTCGCTGCAGGCCGCCGGCCTCGAGGTGGGTTCGATCCAGGACGTCACCCCGCAGGCGCACAACGGCTGCCGTCCGCCGAAGCGTCGCCGCGTCTGATGCGTGTGCCGAGCCGCTCGTCCTTCGGGTCGAGCGGCTCGGCGCCCCGCGTGGGGCATCGACTTCCACAACTCAAGACCTCACCCCACCACATGTCATATAGCGGGCATGTGATCGAAAGGAACACAGAGTGCTTATTGCACAGCGTCCCACACTGACCGAGGAAAAGATCGTCGAGAACCGGAGCCGGTTCATCATCGAGCCTCTGGAGCCCGGCTTCGGCTACACGATCGGCAACGCGCTGCGTCGCAGCCTGCTGTCGTCGATCCCCGGCGCCGCTGTCACCAGCGTCCGCATCGACGGTGTGCTGCACGAGTTCAGCACGATCCCCGGCGTGAAGGAGGATGTCACCGAGATCATCCTCAACATCAAGCAGCTGGTCGTCTCCAGCGAGCGCGACGAGCCCATCACCGCGTACCTTCGCAAGACCGGTGCCGGTGAAGTGACCGCCGCCGACATCTCGGCTCCGGCCGGTGTCGAGGTGCACAACCCCGAGCTCGTCATCGCGACGCTCAACGACACCGCCAAGTTCGAGCTCGAGCTCACCATCGAGCGCGGCCGTGGCTACGTCTCCGCGACGCAGAACCGCAACGAGTACGCCGAGGCCGGTCAGATCCCGATCGACTCGATCTACTCGCCCGTGCTGAAGGTCAGCTACCGCGTCGACGCCACCCGTGCCGGTGAGCGCACCGACTTCGACAAGCTCATCCTCGACGTCGAGACCAAGTCGGCGATCAGCCCCCGCGACGCCGTCGCCTCGGCTGCCAAGACGCTCACCGAGCTGTTCGGTCTCGCCCGCGAGCTGAACGTCGAGGCCGAGGGCATCGAGATCGGCCCGGCGCCGGTGGAGGCTGTGAACTCCAGCGAGCTGTCGATGCCGATCGAGGACCTCGACCTGTCGGTCCGCTCGTACAACTGCCTGAAGCGTGAGGGCATCAACACCGTTTCTGAGCTCGTCGCCCTGTCGGAGACGCAGCTCATGAACATCCGCAATTTCGGCCAGAAGTCGGTCGACGAGGTGCGCGACAAGCTCATCTCGCTCGGTCTGTCGCTCAAGGATTCGGTGCCCGGTTTCGACGGCGCCCACTTCTACGGCGGCAGCGAAGACGAGTCCTTCTGATACCCGACCCTTTCTGACCAGGAGTTAGACGATTATGCCCAAGCCCACCAAGGGTCCCCGCCTCGGAGGCGGCCCCGCCCACGAGCGCCTGCTGCTTGCCAACCTCGCTGCTGCGCTGTACACCCACAAGTCGATCAAGACGACCGAGACGAAGGCCAAGCGCCTGCGTCCGCTCGCCGAGCGCCTCATCACCTTCGCCAAGCGCGGAGACCTCCACGCCCGCCGTCGCGTGCTGTCGGTCATCGGTGACAAGGAAGTCGTGCACGTCCTGTTCAACGAGATCGCTCCGCTCGTCGCGGACCGCGAGGGTGGCTACACGCGCATCACCAAGGTCGGGAACCGCAAGGGCGACAACGCCCCCATGGCCGTGATCGAGCTCGTCCTCGAGCCCGTCACCCCGAAGGCGAAGTCGACCAAGAAGGCCGCTGCGGCCCCGAAGGACGAGAAGCCGGCTGCCGAGGAGGCTCCCGCCGAGGAGACCGTCGAGGCCCCCGCGGACGAGACCCCTGCCGAGGACACGGCTGCCGAGGCCGGCGCCGAGTCGCAGGCCGAGGGCGAGGCCGCTGAGGCCGCCGCCGAGGACGCTGTCGAGAAGAAGTCCGAGTAAGGACAGATCTCCCACGAAGCCCGCCGCCCCTCCGGGGTGGCGGGCTTCGTCGTTCAGCGGGGGTCGGTGATCCGGTAGCGTGCCCCGGGACGCCCCTTGGTGGAGTAATCCAGAGACCGCACCGCCTGGCCCGTGGCGGCGAGGTGCTCGAGATAGCGGCGCGCACTGACGCGGGAGATGGCGAGATCCTCTCCGATCTCGGTCGCGGAGGCATCCGGCCGGGCGGCGAGGGCGGCGGAGACCCGCTCCAGCGTCTCGGCGCTCAGCCCCTTCGGCAGCCCGTACCGCTCCCGGAAGGCGATGATCGCATCGGCGGCCTCGACCCGGCGCACGACGTCGTGCAGCTCGGTGTGGTCGCGCAGCAGCAGCGTCGCCCCCACATCGGCGGACCCGCTCCCCGAGGCCGTGCTCCGCGCGACCAGCACATGCGAGCCGACGATGACGGGGCGTCCCGCGGCCTCGCCGTCGCGGAGCACGGTGGCGAGCTCGTCGCCGAGGACGTCATCCGCGGGAGCGCCGTCGAGATCGGCGGCATCGCGACCGAGGAACCGCGCCGCCGCGTCGTTGACCAGGGTGATCCGCCCTGTGCCGTCCACCGTGACGACCCCTTCGCTCAACCCATGCAGGGTCGTCTCCTGGTTCTTGACCAGCGCCGCGATCTGGTGCGGCTCGAGCCGGTAGATGCGGCGCCGGATGAACGACGTCACCCACGCAGCGCCGAAGACCCCCAGAACCGCCGCGGCGAGCATGGCGGAGATGAGTCCGACGAGGTTGCTGGTGAACTCCTCGTTCAGCTCGGACTCCAGGATGCCGACGGAGGCGGTGCCGATGACCGTGCCGTCCTCGTCGCGGATGGGCACCTTCACGCGCCACGAGGCCCCGAGCGTCCCGGTCTGCGTGCCCACGAAGATGTCGCCGCCCAGCGGGATCGACGGGTCGGTGGACACCCGCTCGCCGATGCGGTCGGTGTTCGGATGCGAGTACCGGATGCCCTCGTCGTTGGCGACCACCACGTAGGCGAGATCGGAGGCCTCGCGGATGACCTCGGCGACCGGTTGGATGGCGGCGGCCGGGTCCTCGTCGTCGAACGCGTCGAGGACGACGGGGAGAGCGGCGACGGACTGGGCGACCGCCTGCATGCGGTCCTTGTAGGCCTCGCGGAGCGCGTTCTCCTGGAACGCCCCGGCGGCGATGCCGGTGGCGAGGGTCACCAGGAACACGATCAGCGCCTGCAGCGCGAGCAGCTGCACACGGAGCGTCATCTTCGAGGCCACGGGTCCATTCTCCCGGGTGGGTGGACGGGCCGCGAGCCGCCGGCGGAGGTGTTCACGACCAATAGTTACGGAACGCGACCAATGGTTTCCGAAGCTTGAGCGGGCGCATCCGCGCCTCGACAGTGGACGGATTGCACCCGAACGCTCAAGGAGGAGCGCCATGAATCACGCCCGCATCGGGACCCTCGCCGCGGCCGTCGCCGCGACCGCCCTGGTCCTCACCTCGTGCTCGACCGCGGACGGCGGAACCGCCGGCTCCGACGGCGGAGACGAGGCGGTCGCCATCACCGACGTGAACATCGTCGTCCCCGCCGACCCGGGCGGCGGCTGGGACCAGACCGGTCGTGCCCTCTCCCAGCTGCTCACCCAGGAGGACATCGTCGGCTCGGCGCCGGTCACCAACGTCGGCGGGGCCGGGGGAACGGTCGGCCTCGCGCAGCTCGCCAATGAGAAGGACCCGGCGACCCTCATGGTCATGGGCCTCGTGATGGTCGGTGCGGTGGAGACCAACGCCTCGGCCGTGCGCATCGAGGACATGACCCCGATCGCCCGCCTCACCGACGAGCCCCTCGTCGTGGTGGTCCCCGCGGACTCCGAGTACGACACCCTGGAGGACCTCGTCGAGGACGTCGTGGACAAGGGCCAGGAGGTCACGATCACCGGCGGCTCCGCCGGGGGAGCCGACCACATCCTCGCCGGACTGCTGCTCGAGGAGGCGGGGCTCGACGGCGCGGAGATCGCCGAGAAGCTGAACTACACGCCCAACTCGGGCGGCGGCGAGGCCACGTCGCTGATCCTGGGCGGCAAGGTGTCGGCAGGAATCTCCGGTGTCGGCGAGTTCCTGCAGCACATCGAGGCCGGCACCATGAAGGCTCTCGCCGTCTCGTCGGAGGAGCCGGTCACGCAGCTGCCGGACGTCGATACGATCACCGACTCCGGATACGACGTCGTGCTCACCAACTGGCGCGGCGTGATCGCGCCGGGCGGCATCAGCGACGCCGAGCGCTCGGAGCTCGAGCGCATCGTCACCGAGTTGGAGGCGTCCGAAGCCTGGAAGGACGAGCTGGAGACGCGGGGCTGGGCGGATGCCTTCCTCACGGGCGCCGAGTTCGCCGAGTTCCTCGACGGCAACATCACCGAGGTCACCACGACGCTGCAGAACATCGGGCTGGTCGGCTGACATGACGACCGGGTCTTCCGGACCCGGCGAGGAGGTGCGGACCGACGCCCGTCGGTCCGCACGCCTCGTCGCGTCCCTGCCGCGGGGGGAGCTCGTCTTCGCCCTGCTCATGGTGGCGCTCGGCGTGTTCGCGTTCGCCGGTGTGTTCACCATCCATGTGCCCGCGGGTGGCCAGGTCGGCCCGACGGTCTTCCCGCTGTTCGTCTCGGTGCTGCTGCTCGGCTCCTCTCTCGCCGTCGTGGTGAGCATCCTCCGCGGGCACCGCGGTGTGCCGGAGGAGGGGGAGGACGTCGATCAGAGCCTGCCGACCGACTGGCTCACCCTCGTGAAGATCGTGGCGCTCGTGGTCGCTCATCTGCTCCTCATCGAGCCGCTCGGCTGGGCCCCGGCAGCGGCGCTGCTGTTCGGCGGCGTCGCGTGGGCGCTCGGCGCGCGGCGGTGGTGGATGGCGCTCCTCATCGGCGCGGTCATCGCGCTGGTCGTGCAGGTCGTGTTCGGCGGTCTGCTCGGGCTCTCGCTCCCGTGGGGACCGGCGCTCGGCTGGCTGGGAAGGACGTTCTGATGGACAGCTGGAGTCTGCTCCTCGAGGGGTTCGCGACCGCGCTGCAGCCCCAGTACCTCGCGTTCGCCTTCTTCGGCGTGCTGATCGGCACGGCCGTGGGCGTCCTGCCCGGAATCGGGCCGGCGATGACCGTCGCCCTGCTCCTTCCGCTCACCTACACGCTCGAGCCGGCCGCGGCGCTCATCACGTTCGCGGGCATCTACTACGGCGGCATGTACGGCGGGTCGACCACGAGCATCCTGCTGAACACCCCGGGGGAGTCGTCGTCGATCGTGACGGCGATCGAGGGCAACAAGATGGCCAAGCTCGGGCGGGGTGCAGCGGCGCTGGCCACCGCGGCGCTCGGGTCGTTCGTCGCCGGAACCCTCGCCACTGTGGGCCTGACGCTGCTCGCCCCGGTGCTCGCGCAGTTCGCCGTGAACCTCGGGCCCGCCGACTACGTCGCGCTCATCGTCGTGGCCTTCGTCACGGTCGGCGCGCTCATGGGGTCCTCCGTGCCGCGCGGCCTGCTGTCGCTCGGCGTCGGCCTGTTCCTCGGCCTGGTCGGCACCGACTGGCTCTCGGGCAGCAGCGGTACACGCTCGGCCTGCTGCCGCTGGCGGACGGCATCGACGTGGTGCTCGTGGCGGTCGGGCTCTTCGCCGTCGGCGAGACTCTGTACGTCGCGGCCCGGCTGCGGCACGGCGCGATCGACGTGATCCCCGTGTCGCGCGGGTGGCGCAGCTGGATGACGAAGGACGACTGGCGCCGCTCGTGGAAGCCCTGGCTCCGCGGCACCGCCATCGGCTTCCCCATCGGCACGATCCCGGCCGGTGGCGCCGACGTGGCGACCTTCCTGTCCTACGCCACCGAGCGCAAGCTCTCGCGGCGCAAGGACGAGTTCGGCCGCGGGGCCATCGAAGGCGTCGCGGGCCCGGAGTCGGCGAACAACGCCGCGGCCGCGGGCGTGCTCGTGCCGCTGCTGACGCTGGGCCTTCCGACGACGGCGACCGCCGCGATCATCCTCACGGCGTTCCAGACGTACGGTCTGCAGCCCGGACCGCAGCTGTTCACCGGACAGGCAGACCTCGTGTGGGCACTGGTGGCGAGCCTCTACATCGGCAACGTGATCCTGCTCGTGCTGAACCTGCCGCTGGTGGGCATGTGGGCGAAGCTCCTGCAGATCCCGCGGCCGTATCTATACGCGGGCATCCTCCTGTTCGCCGCCTTCGGGGCGTACGCGCTGAACTTCGCGGTCGTCGACATCCTGATCCTGCTCATCATCGGCGTCCTCGGCTACTTCCTGCGGCGGTACGGCTTCCCCGTCGCGCCGCTGGTGGTGGGCATGATCCTCGGGCCGATGGGGGAGGAGCAGCTGCGGCGCGCGCTGCAGCTCAGCCAGGGCGACCTGACGACGCTCATCGCGCAGCCGTTCTCCGCGGTCGCCTACGTCATCCTCGCGCTGCTCATCGCCGGCGGTCTGTGGCTGCGGCGTCGGCAGCGCCGGTACGAGCAGGCGCTCACGGAGTCCATCGCGGTGCCCGTCAAAGCGGACTCGGAGGTCTGAGCCCGCACGATTCGAGGAGGGGAGAGGCCGGGAGTAGGCTGATCCGGTGAGCGATGCGACGGTCCTGAAGCGCGGACCCCGCGCCTACGCCACGTTCATCGGCATCGGCCTCCTCGCCGGCCTCCTCTCCGGTCTCTTCGGCGTCGGCGGCGGCACGGTGATCGTCCCGCTGCTGGTGCTCCTGCTCGCGTTCGACCAGCGGCTCGCGGCCGGGACCTCGCTGGCGGCGATCGTCCCGACGGCGACCGTCGGCGTCATCTCCTACGCCGCATCGGGCTCCGTCGCCTGGATCCCGGCGCTGATCCTCGCGGCCGGGGCCGTGGTCGGAGCGCAGATCGGCACCCGCCTGCTCCCGCGGATCTCGCAGACCGCCCTCCGCTGGGGCTTCGTCGGCTTCCTCGTCGTCGTGATCGTGAGCCTCTTCCTCGTGATCCCCTCGCGCGACGCCGTCTTCGAGCTCACCTGGCTCACCGGGATCGCCCTGGTGGTCGTGGGAATCGGAACGGGCATCCTGGCCGGGCTCATCGGCGTGGGCGGCGGTGTCATCGTCGTCCCGGTGCTCATGCTCGCGTTCGGCACCAGCGACCTCGTCGCGAAGGGCACCTCGCTGCTCATGATGATCCCGACCGCGCTCTCCGGCACGGTCGGCAACCTCCGCAACCGCAACGTCGATCTCCTCGCCGCGCTGCTCATCGGCGTCTCGGCGTGCACCACGACGGCCCTCGGCGCCTGGCTGGCGACCATCGTCGACCCGACCGTCGGCAACCTCCTCTTCGCCGCGTATCTCGTCGTGATCGCGGTGCAGATGGCCCTCAAGGCCGTCCGCGGGCGCCGGCGCGGCTGACGCCGCGGCCGCCGTTCCTGCGGCGCGAGCCGACCGCTGAAGCGCGCCGGACCCGTCCCTTTCCCTGACTCCCGCGAACGATTTTCGCCGCGCCCCTTTACAGGCGGTGCTGCGCTCGCTATCGTCAGTCATCACATGACGTCATATAACGAGTCATGATGTTTGATCGAAGGTCATCAGAAGGGACCATCTTGTCTGCCACCGCTCTGTTCGTCGACTCCGCCGCTATCGAGAACCAGCTCGCTGCGGCCCGCCAGGCGATCGCGACCCGAGACACCATCTCGCGCGTCGTGCTCACCGCCTGCGGCGGCTCCTTTGCCGTCATGCAGCCCATCGAGTACCTGTTCGGCACCAAGGCGGTGTCGCTCGAGGCGACCGCACTCAATGCTGCCGAGTTCACCAGCCGCGCCTCGTCGCGCGTCGACGCCGACACCCTCGTCGTGCTCTGCTCGCACTCCGGCACCACGCCGGAGACGGTCGCCGCGGCGAAGCACGCACGTGAGCGCGGTGCGCTCACGGTCGCCTTCACGTTCGACCCGACGTCGCCGCTCGCCGAGGCATCGGAGCACGTGGTGGCGTATCAGCACGGCGAGGGGAAGAGCGAGGCCCACGTCGGCCCCGCGCTGCTGCTGCGCTTGGCGGCCGGCATCCTGGACGACCGTGAACAGGCCGGCATCGCCGGTGCGGTCGACGAGGCCGTCGCCCAGCTGCCGACCCTCGTGCCGGCAGCGCGCGAAGCGCACTCCGCAGCCGCCGATGCCTGGGGATACCGCCACCGTCGCGAGCCCCTCATCTACACGATGGCGGCAGGCTCCAACTACGGCTCCGCGTACTCGTTCGCCATCTGCCTGCTGCAGGAGATGCAGTGGGTGCACTCCGCCGCCATCCACGCCGGCGAGTACTTCCACGGCCCCTTCGAGATCACCGAGGAGGATGTGCCGTTCATCGCGCTGCTCGGACTCGATGAGACTCGGTCCGTCGAGCAGCGCGCGGTGGACTTCGTCACGAAGCACTCGGATCGGGTGCTCGTCCTCGACGCCCAGGAGTTCGGCCTCGATGTCGTCGCTCCGGAGGTGCGCGGCATCGTCGCCCACCTCCTCTTCAACGTCGTGCTCCGCGCGTACGCGGATGCACTCGCCGACCACCGAGGACACCCCCTCAGCGTGCGCCGCTACATGTGGCGCATGGAGTACTAGGAACGAAAGGATCGCAACGATGCGAACATCAGCCCGGATCGGCGTGGCGGCTGCGGCCGCCGCCGCCCTCGTCCTGCCCCTGGCCTCGTGCGCCGGCGGCGAGAGCGAGGCCTCGGACGGCCAGGTGGAGATCAGCTTCTTCCACCGCTGGCCCAACGAGCCGAAGAACTCGTACTACACCGACATGGTGGCGGAGTTCGAGAAGGAGAACCCCGACATCAATGTCTCCGTCGAGAGCGTGCTCAACGACGCCTACAAGGACAAGGTGAAGGTCGTCGCGGGCTCCGCCAACGCTCCGGACGTCCTGTTCACCTGGAGTGGCTCGTTCGTGGACGAGCTCGTCTCCAACGACGCCCTGCTCGATCTCGGGCCGTGGCTCGAGGAGGACACGGAGTTCCGGGACAGCTTCTACCCGAGCCAGTTGGAAGCCTTCGAGGTCGACGGCACCTCCTACGGTCTGCCGGTGGGGATGCAGTCGAAGCTGTTCTTCTACAACAAAGACGTGTTCGAGGAGCTGGGCCTCGAGCCGCCGGCGACGTGGGACGAGTTCATCGACGTCCTGGAGACGATCCAGGACGCCGGCATGACCCCGATCGAGTACGGCGCGCAGGAGCAGTGGACGATCGCGCACTACGTCGGCACGCTGAATCAGCGTGTCGTCGATCCGGAGGTGTTCGCAGCGGATCAGGATCCGGCGACCGGCGCGTTCACGGACGAGGGGTATGTCCGGGCGCTGGAGCGCTTCCAGGAACTCGCCGAGTACATGAACGACGACCTCACGGCCGTCGGGCATGAGATCGCGCGTAACGCCTGGATCGCGGGGGAGGCGCCGATCATGTACATGCAGAGCGCCGAGGTGGGGTACTTCGGCGACGCGCAGTTCGAGTACGGCACGTTCAACTTCCCTGCGGTCGAGGGGGGCAAGGGCGATCCGGCGGAGCTGACCGGAGCTCCGGAGGGCTTCGCGATCTCGAAGACCACGAAGCACCCCGAGGAGGCGCAGCGGTTCCTCGAGTTCCTGCTCAGCAAGCAGAGCGGCATCGCCTATGCGGAGCGCGCGGGCGAGCTGAGCCCGGTCAAGGGTGCGGTCGAGGAGGCGGACGTGCCCGAGATCTCACGGGAGCTCGCCCAGGGGATCGTCGACGCCTCGGCGATGACGACCTGGCTCGACAACGCCTACGATCCGCAGATCGTGCAGGCGTACCTGTCCGAGACTCAGCTGATGCTCAGCGGCCAGCAGACCCCCGAGGGAGTCATGGCCGCCGTGCAGGAAGCCGCGAAGCGCGTGCGCGACGCCTCCTGATCCGCACCGGGGCCGCCGGCATCCTCGGCCGGCGGCCCCTCCCACCTTTCGGAAGAGACACCGTGATGAGAACACGCTCTCGAGCCTGGTCGAACCTGCTCTACGTGCTTCCCGCGATCATCCTGATCGGGGTGTTCGTGTACTACCCGCTGGTCGCCAATGCGGCCTTCGGCTTCTTCTCCTTCAGCGCCGGCAGCGGCGAGATGCGCTTCGTCGGCCTCGACAACTTCGCGCGGCTCTTCGGTGATCCGATCATCGCGACGGCCCTGGGCAACAACATCCTGTACGCGATCGTCTCGATCGTGTGCCAGGTGGGTGGTGCCCTCGTGATCGCCGCCTGGCTGACCCGGCTGCTCGGTCCGCGCATGGGCGCATTCCTGCGCAGCGTGTACTTCCTGCCCGCCGTGATCTCGATGACCGTGATCGCGCTGCTGTTCACGTTCGTGTACAACGCCCGCGGCGGACTCCTCAACGCTCTGCTGGAGGCGATCGGACTCGGCAGCCTGCAGACGGCGTGGCTCGCCGATGTCGACACGGCGATGGTAGCGGTCATCGGCGTCTCCCAGTGGCAGAGCATCGGCTACGTCTGCATGCTCTACGTCGTCGCACTGCAGCAGATCCCGGAGGAGTACTACGAAGCCGCGTCGCTGGACGGCGCCGGACGGGTTCGCCAGTTCTTCAGCATCACCGTCCCGCAGGCCAAGGAGATGATCTTCGTCGCGATGATCCTCACCGTCTCCGGCGCTTTCACGGTGTTCAACGAGCCTTACATCCTGACCAAGGGCGGTCCGGGAAACACCACCCAGGTCCTCGCGACCTATATGTACAACCAGGGTTTCTTCCAGAACGAGATGGGCTACGCCTCGGCCATCGCGAGCCTGATCTTCGTGATCACGCTCGTGCTGTCCGTCGTGCAGATGGTCTCGTTCCGAAGCGGGAGGCAATGACATGAGCAGTACCCGGCTTCGTCCGGCGGAGCGTATCCGCCGTGCTCCGGTCCAGGTGATCCTGGCCGTCTACGCCGTCGTGATCGCCTACCCCCTGCTCTGGATGGTGATCTCTTCGTTCAAGTCCTCATCCGAGATCTTCGCCGATCCGTGGGGGCTGCCGTCGGTCTGGCTCGTCCAGAACTATGCCGCCGCCTGGGATCGCGGGATCTCCGACTACTTCCTCAACTCCGTCATCGTCACGGTCATCTCCACCGCCGCGACCGTCGCATTCGCGGCACTGTGCGCCTACGGCATGGTGAGGCTGTCGAGCCGCGTGGCGAACGTCGTGTTGATCGTGGCGATGGGCGGGCTGGTGGTGGCACCGCAGGTGAGCCTCATCCCGCTCTACCGCCTTCTCGACACGATGGGACTGCTGAACACGTACTGGGCGATGATCCTCCCTTATGTGGCGTTCCGTCTGCCGATGGCGATCCTGCTCATCCGTTCGGTCTTCCTCGGCATCCCCCGCGAGCTCGAGGACGCCGCGACCATCGATGGCTGCCGCTCGTTCGGCGTCTTCCGGCACGTCTACCTGCCGCTGAGCGCGTCCGTGCTGACGACCGCCGCCGTCCTCACCGGTTACTTCGCCTGGAATGAGTTCCTCTTCGCGATCGTCTACATCGACGCTGATGCGCTCCGCACCATCCCCGCGGGACTCATGTCGTTCCGCGACTCCCTCTCCACGGAGTGGGGTGTGCTCCTGGCAGGATTGACCATCGCGGCCCTGCCCATCGTGGTGGTGTTCCTCGCGCTGCAGCGGTACTTCGTCGCCGGCGTCGCGGCGGGGAGTGTGAAGGGATGACGATGGATACGGATCAGCTCCGGGATGCGCTCGCCGCGGTCCCACCGCCCTCGCTGGTCGGCGTCGGGGACAACGTGCTCGACTGCTATCTGCATGAGGACCTGGCCTACCCCGGGGGCAACGCCCTGAACGTCGCCGCGTACAGCCGGCTCTTCTTCGGCGGCACAGCCGGATTCGTCGGGATCATGGGAGACGACCGTTTCGCGGACCACGTGCGGGGCGTCCTCGACGAGGTCGGAGTGGACGGCGCCCGCATCAGACGCGTGCGCGGCGCGAACGGCATGGCTTTCGTCGCGTTGGACGAGGACGGCGACCGGCGCTTCGTCGCCTCGAACCGCGGGGGAGTCCAGGCCGAGCTGCGGCTGCGTCTGAGCGAGGCCGATCACGAGTACCTCTCCGGCTTCGACCGCGTGCACACCTCGGTCTACTCGTCGTTGGAGCCGGAGCTTCCGGCCATCGCGGAACGGGGGAGCCGCGTGTCGTACGACTATTCCGACGACGCGTCGCCGGATGTGATCCGGGCGACAGCTCCGCACGTCGACGTGGGGTTCTTCTCCGGCGGCCACCGCAGTGATTCCGAGATCGACGCCCTCGGCCGCTTCGCCGTGGCCTGCGGTATGGGGTCGGCCGTGGTGACGCGGGGTGCCCGCGGCTCTGTCGGCTTCGACGCCACTTCCGTGCGGCGTACCGGTATCCGCGAGGTCGACGCCGTCGATGCGCTCGGCGCCGGGGACGCCTTCCTCACCGGGTTCCTCGCGGCGCGGGCGGGCGGGGCCGATCTCGCCGAAAGCCTCGATATCGCCGCTGTCAGCGGAGCGCTCGCCTGCACGTTGCGCGGGGCGTTCGGATACCCTGTGCATGCGGGGGACGACGCACGCGCGCAGATGCTGCGACGATACCCGGCGCCGTAGAGGAGGACTCCGACGTGACTCAGCTGTCGTCAGCCGTCGGTTCGACCCCGCTGCACGAACAGGTGCGAAGCCTGCTGATGCGGGAGATCGACGCCGGGACCTATGCCGAAGGCGAGCGGCTTCCGTCCGAACCCGAGCTGTGCGAGCGCTTCGGTGTCAGCCGGATCACCGTGCGGCGGGCGGTGGCCGACCTCGAGGGCCTCGGCATCGTGCGTCGACAGCAGGGCCGTGGGACCTTCGTCGCTCCGCGACGCGAGGTGATCGGCGCCATGACCCTCGGTGGCTTCGCGGACACCGTGGTGGCAGACGGGGTCAAGTCCCGACGGATCATGCGCGCTGAGACGACCCCCGCCGACGAGAAGCGCGCGCGCCGCCTCGGCGTCCCCGTCGGCGACCCGGTGTTCCGGCTGGTACGCGTCTTCGCTCTCGACGGCATCCCGCTCTCCATCGACGACAGCCGGTATTCTCTGACGCGCTTCCCGGATTTCGATCGGCACATCGACCACGACACCTCCACGTATCAGGTGCTCCGCGACGTGTACGGCGTCGAGTTCTCGGAGATGTACCGCGAGATCGACGTCGGCTTCACGACCGCGCAGACCGCGGAGTGGCTGGCCCGCCCGGAGCACGATCCGCTCATCGTCGTCCGGAAGCGCGCACTCGACCGGGCTGGTGAGGTCGTTCACACGTCACGGGTGAAGGTCGTTCCGAGTCGGATGACGCTGAACATGGTGGTTCGCTCCCAGGGATGAGGGCAGCCCGGGTCTCGCGATGCCGCATATCGTCCGGGTTTCCGCCGGCCCCGCCCGGACCGGACTGTCGGCGTGCCTCGGTAGGATCGACGGGTGGCAGTGAACCAAGAACTCGTCGGCCGGGAGTTCCCGCCGACCGCCCCCTACCTCGTCGGGCGGGAGAAGGTGCGCGAGTTCGCGCGCGCCGTCTTCGCCGACGCCCCCCAGCACACCGACGTCGAGGCGGCCCGTGCGGCGGGCTTCGCCGACGTCGTCGCGCCGCCGACCTTCGCGATGGTCCTGCAGGACCTCACGCTGCAGCAGCTGCTGGCCGAACCGGATTCCGGCATCGTCCTGGCGCGGTCCATCCACGCCGAGCAGCGGTTCCGCTACACCAGGCCGATCGTCGCGGGAGACGAGCTGACGGCGCAGCTGCGCGTCACCGGCATCCGCATGATGGGCGGCAACGCCATGATCACGAGCGAGGCCGAGATCACCGACGACGGGGGCGCGCATGTCGTCACCGCCACGAGCGTGCTGCTCGTGGGCGCCGAGGAGGAGGCCGCATGAGCGCGTTCACCGTGGGAGACGTGCTGGCCGAGCGCACCGTGCACCTGACGAGGGAGTCTCTCGTCCGCTACGCCGGCGCCTCCGGGGACTTCAACCCGATCCACTACCGTGACGACGTTGCCGCCGCGGTGGGCCTTCCCGGCGTGCTCGCGCACGGCATGCTGACCATGGGGATCGCCTCGTCCGTGGTCGTCGCCGCGCTCGACCCGCAGACCCGGATCCTCGACTACGGCGTGCGCTTCACGAAGCCCGTGGTGGTCGATCCCGAGACCGGCGCCGACGTGCACGTCGTCGCGACGGTCGGCGCGGTGGACGACGAGTCCGCGCGCATCGACCTCAAGGTCACGACGGGCGAGACCACCGTGCTCGTCAAGGCGCAGCTGCGCGTCGCCGTCCGATGAGCGACGTCGAGCCGATCCGGCTGGCCGAGCTCACCACGCTCCGCACCGGCGCCGCTCCCGCGCGCATGCGCGAGGCGACGACGACGGCGGAGCTCGTCGAGGTTCTCCGGGAGACCTGGGCGGAGGGCGACCCCTGGCTGGTGCTCGGCGGGGGCTCGAACCTCTTCGTCGGCGACGAGCCGTTCGAGGGCACCGTCATCCGCATCCGCACGAGCGGCATCGAAGAGCTCCCGTCGCCGCACGCCGGCCGCATCCGCCTGCGCGCGCAGGCCGGACACGGCTGGGACGACCTGGTGTCGTACGCGGTCGAGCGGGGCTACGCCGGGCTCGAAGCCATGAGCGGCATCCCCGGCACGGTCGGCGCCGCGCCTGTGCAGAACATCGGCGCCTACGGGCAGGAGATCCAGGAGACCCTGGTCGAGGTCGAGCTGATCGACGAGGACTCCGGCGAGATCTCCACTGTTCCGGCGACCGAGCTCGGGCTCGGATTCCGCACTTCGGTGCTCAAGCACCATCACGGGAGCGAGCCGCAGCGCCGGGCCGTGATCCTGTCCCTCACGGTCGATCTCCTCGTCGCCCGCGAACGCGTGGTCCGCGGGGAGCAGCTGCGACGCGCTCTCGGTCTGACCGACGACACCCCGGTGCCGCTGACATGGGTCCGAGAGCGCATCCTCGCCACGCGCGCATCGAAGGGCATGCTGCTCGACGCCGACGACCCGGACACGCACGGGGTCGGCTCCTTCTTCCAGAACGCGATCGTCACGGCCGCGCAGGCCCGGTCCCTCCCGCCGGAGTGCCCGCGCTGGCCGGTGGCCCCCGATCTCGACGCCGTGACCGTCATTCCCCTCGCCTCCTACGACGGACACGTGCCGCCGACGAAGACCGAGGCCCCGGACGTGAAGGTGAGCGCCGCCTGGCTGATCGAGCAGGCGGGTATCCGCAAGGGGTTCAAGCTGCCCCGCTCGCGGGCGTCCGTCTCGACCAAGCACGCGCTGGCCCTGACCAACCGGGGCGGTGCCACGGCGGCCGAGGTCGCCGAGCTCGCCCGTTTCATCCAGCACCGTGTGCACGCCGAGTTCGGTCTGGTGCTGCAGCCGGAACCCGTTCTGGTGGGCGTCGACCTGTGACGAAGCTCGAGCGGGTGTCGCGGACGCAGGCCGTCGTGGACGGACTGCTCGACGCCATCATCGCGGGTCGGCTCGAGGCCGGACAGCCGCTGCCGCCCGAGGGGGAGCTCGCGGAGCAGTTCGGGGTCTCCCGCCTCACGATGCGCGAGGGCGTCCGCCTCCTGCAGGCGCAGGGCGTGATCGTCGCGGTGCCCGGCACCCGACACCGCATCGCGCCGACCGACGAGTGGACGGGCCTCGACGCGGTCGTCCGGCACGCCCAGAGCGCAGGCGCCCGAGAGCGCTCCTCGCTGGAGATGCTCGAGATGCGCATGATGTTCGAGACCGGGGCGGCGGAGTTCGCGGCGGGTCGGCGCACCGAGGAGCACCTCGCCGAGATGGCCGCGCTCCTCGAGGAGATGCAGGCGGCGCACGAGCGGGCCGACGTGGACGCCTTCGTGGCCGCTGACCTCGCCTTCCACGACGTGATCATCCGCGCGGCGGAGAACCGCATCCTCGTGGCCTCGATGCGCCCGCTGACGACGATGCTGCAGGCGACCCGCAGCGAGACGAGCGCCATCCCGGACATCCGGGAGCACGCGCTGGAGGAGCATGCGGCGGTGCTGGACGCGATGCGGACCGGGTCCGGTGCGGCTGCCCGCCAGGCCATGCGCAGCCACATGCGCCAGACCCGCGACGACCTGCTGCACTACGTCCACGGGCGCTGAGCAGTACGCTCTCCGTCGGTTTGGAGGGACGGTGATCGTGAGGTACGCTCATCGTTATCTGATATCGGATAACGATGCAGATTCCCCTGGCCCGTGGCCCCCACCACGGGCCATCTTCCGGAACGAAGGAGTTCGTGTGCACATCGACGACCTGCTGGCCCCCCTGCCTGCACCCGTCGCCGTCACCGCGGCCGACGTCCGCACCGAGGTCGACCCCGCCGACGTGCTCCTCGTCCTCGACGACGACCCGACCGGCACGCAGTCGGTCGCGAACCTCCCGGTCCTCACCCGATGGGAGCGCGCCGACCTGGACGAGGCGCTCGCGACCGGCGCCGCCGCCGTCTATGTGCTCACGAACACCCGGTCCCTCGACGAGGAGGCCGCGGCCGCCCGCAATCGCGAGATCGTCGACGTGGCCCTCGCCGCCGCCGAGGCCCAGGGGCGGCGCGTGACGTTCGTCTCCCGGGGCGACTCGACGTTGCGCGGCCACTTCCCGCTCGAGACCGATGTCCTCTCCGCGGAGATCGGATCCCGCACCGGCCACGCCCCCGCGCTGACCCTGCTCGTCCCCGCATTCCCGGACGCCGGGCGCATCACGGTCGACTCTGTGCACTACTGGGTGACCGACGGCGAGGCCACCCCGGTCGGCGAGACGCCGTTCGCGGCGGACGCGACCTTCGGCTACGCCTCTTCCGACCTGCGCGAGTGGGTCGCCGAGAAGACCGGCGGACGCATCCCGGCGTCTGCGGTCGCGGGTCTCGACATCCGCACCATCCGCGCCGGGGTGGACGCCGTGGCCGGATTCCTCGAGGCGCTGGCCGACGGCACGGTCGTTGTGGTCGACGTGGTCGAGGAATCGGACATGCGCGTCGTCGCGCTCGCGCTGCACCGCCTGCGGGACCGCGACGTGCTCCTCCGAGTCGGTCCGCCCTACGTGCGCGCGCACATCGGACAGGAGATCGCCGAGCCGGTGCGGGCGGAGGACATCCCCTTCGCGCACGATCGCGGCGGTCTCGTGGTCGTCGGAAGCCACGTGCCGCTCACCACCGCCCAGCTCGAAGCCCTCACGGCGGCGCGGCCCCGCACCCGCACGGTCGAACTCGACGTGCGCGCCCTCGTCGGCCCCGACCGCGAGTCCCATCTCGAGACGCAGGCGCACGCCGTCGCCGAAGCGCTCGCCACGGGGACCGTGATCGTGCACACCACCCGCGAACTCATCACGGGCGCCGACGGCGACGAGAGCCTGGCGATCGCCCGCCGCATCTCCGGCGGCGTGGTGGAGCTCGTGCGTCGGGTGCTCGCCATCGCTCCGCCCCGCTTCGTCATCGCGAAGGGCGGCATCACGTCGAGCGATGTCGCGAGTGAGGCCCTCGAAATCCGCCGGGCCACCGTGCTCGGTCCGATGCTGCCCGGCCTCGTCTCGCTGTGGCAGCCGGAGACCGGCCCCGCGGTCGGCATCCCGTACGTCGTGTTCGCCGGCAACGTCGGCGACGCGGACTCCCTCGTCACGGTCGTCGCCACGCTCGCAGGCGACGATGGAAACAACCCGGAAGGACACTCATGACATCCACCGTCGCTGTCATCGGACTCGGCGCCATGGGGCTGCCGATGGCCACCCGCCTCGCCGAGCGCTTCGCGGTGCGCGGCTTCGACATCGCCGCCGAGCGCATCGCCCTCGCCGCAGAGGCGGGTGTCACGCCGGCGGCGTCCGCGGCCGACGCCGTCGACGGTGCCGACGCGGTGCTCGTCGCCGTCCGCACCGGCGCGCAGCTCGAGGCGCTGCTCTTCGGTGAGGACGGGCTCGCCCCGCACCTCGCCGACGGCGCGGTCGTGATCCTCACCAGCACGGTGGGCACGGACGGCATCGATGCGATCGCCGCCCAGCTCGCCGCGCACGGTGCGCAGCTCGTCGACGCTCCGCTGTCCGGAGGGCCGGTCCGTGCCGGGGAGGGCGACCTCCTCATCGTCGTCGGCGCCACCCCGACCGCTCTGGAGACCGCGCGGCCCGTGCTCGACCAGCTCGCCTCGACGCTGTCCATCGTCGGCGACAAGCCCGGGGACGGCCAGGCGCTGAAGACCGTCAACCAGCTCCTCTGCGGCGTGCACATCGCCGCGGCCGCGGAGGCGCTCGCGCTCGCCGACGCCCTCGGACTGGACCGCGCCCGCACGCTGGACGCGCTGACGGCCGGTGCCGCGAACTCCTTCATGCTCGGCAACCGCGGTCCGCGCGCCCTGCAGGCCTACGACGAGGAAGGCGCCGAGGTGCTCAGCCGCCTCGACATCTTCGTCAAGGACCTCGGCATCGTCGGCGACGCCGCCCGCCGGGCGCACCTGTCCACGCCGGTCGCCGCCGCGGCCGAGCAGCTGTTCCTCCTCGGCGAAGCGCAGGGCCTCGGCGCCCTGGACGACTCCGCCGTCATCCGCGTCGTCGCACCCGAACGACTGTCCTGAGCGCGACGTCGCGCCCTCACTGAAAGAAGAGATCCAGAGATGCTTCCTCTTCCGATCCTCATCCTGATCGGCCTGGCAGGCCTCGGCCTGCTGCTCCTGCTCATCATCCGGTTCAAGATGCAGGCGTTCTACGCCCTCATCCTCGTGTCGATCATCGTCGGCATCGCGGCAGGCCTGCCGCTGACCACGATCCCCGCCGACGGCGACACCCCCGAGCAGCTCGGCGTCATCCAGGCGATCATCGCCGGTGTCGGCGGCACCCTCGGCTCGGTGGCCGTGCTCGTCGCCCTCGGCTCGATGCTCGGCAAGATCATCGAGCTGTCCGGCGGCGCCGAGTCGCTCGCCGGACGCTTCACCAGCTGGCTGGGCCCGAAGCGCGTCGGCATCGCGCTCGTCATCGCCGCCGGCATCCTGGCGATCCCGGTGTTCTTCGACGCCGGCTTCATCATCCTCATCCCCATCGTGTTCGCCTTCTCGAAGGTGGCCGGTCTCAACCCGATCAAGTTCGGCCTGCCGGTCGCGGGCATCATGCTCGCCGTGCACGTCGCGGTGCCTCCGCACCCGGGCATCGTCGGCGGTTCGGCGATCCTCGGTGCCGACATCGGCTGGGTCACGATCTTCTCCCTCGCGATCTCCGTGCCGCTCGGCGTGCTGTCCTACCTGGTGGCGAAGTGGATCAACACCCGCGAGTTCGCGATGCTCGCGGCCACGAAGGAGATGTACGACAACTTCGGGACGGAGAAGTCGACGCTCACCGGCGGACTCGGCGAGGGCGAGAAGGCGCCGGGCGCAGGCACCGTCCTCGGCCTCATCCTCCTGCCGCTCGTGCTCATCATGCTCGGCACCGCGGTCGCGCCGCTGTTCGAGGCGGGCACGTTCTGGAACGGATTCCTCAGCATGGTCGGTCAGCCGATCTTCGCCCTCATGGTCGCGATCGCCGCCGCGATGTACCTGCTCGGCGTGCGCCGCGGCTGGTCGGCCTCCCATCTCGGCGAGGTCATGGAGTCGGCGCTGCCGGCCGCCGCCGTCATCATCCTCGTCACGGGTGCCGGTGGTGCCTTCGGCCGCATCCTCACGGAGACCGGGATCGGTGGAGCGGTCGCCGAGGTGCTCGCGTCCAGCGGCATGCCCCTGCTCCTCGCGGCCTTCCTCATCTCCCTCATCATGCGTGCCGCCCAGGGGTCCGCCACCGTCGCGATCGCCACCACCGCGGGGCTCCTGCTGCCGTCGGTCTCCGCGATGGGGCTCGATACCGTGCACACCGCGCTGCTCGCGGTCGCCATCGGCTACGGCGGCCTCGGTCTCAGCCACGTGAACGACTCCGGATTCTGGGTGGTCACGCGATACCTGGGCCTCTCGGTCAAGGACGGTCTGCGCACGTGGACGCCGCTCACGACGGTGCTGGGCGTGGCCGGCTTCGCGCTGACCTGGATCCTGTACGCGGTGATCCCGGTCTCCTGACCGCGCTCCTATGAACGGCCGTCGCCTCCGGGTGGCGGCCGTTCGTCGTCCCCGGCGGGTGGCCGCCGGGGGCTGCCGCGGACTACGCTCGCGGGATGAGCGGACTGATCCCGTACCTGCTGTTCCCCGGCAACGCCGCCGAAGCGCTCGGCCACTACCGCGACGTCTTCGGCGGCGAGCTCCAGCTGATGGACTACGCGAGCGCGGGTCGTCACGACGGTCCGGGCGATGCCGTCGCGCACGGACAGCTCAGCGGGCTGGTCGAACTCGCCGGGGCCGACGCGGGAGCCGATGACGACGCGGTCCAGATGAGCGGGATGTTCCTCTCGCTCCTCGGCACCGCCGCCCCCGGAACGCTGACCCGCTGGTACGACGAGCTTTCCGCCGGCGGCCGCGTCATCGACCCGCTGCAACAGCGCCCGTGGGGAGATTTCGACGGCACGCTGGTGGACCGCTACGGCATCCGCTGGCTGATCGGCTTCCACCCCGAGGACTGACCGCCTCCCTCGCCGAAACCCCGCGTTCACGCCGAGACCCCCTCGAACCTGCGCAGGTACGAGGGGGTCTCGGCGGTAAAGCGGGGTCTCGGGTCAGGAGGAGAACAGACGCTGGAGGCGCTGCACGCCCTCGAGGAGCTGGTCGTCACCGAGCGCGTACGACATGCGGATGTAGCCCGACGGACCGAACGCCTCGCCGGGGACGACCGCGACCTCGGCCTGGTCGAGGATGAGGTCGGCGAGCTCCAGCGAGGTGGTCGGGGTCACGCCACCCCAGGTGCGACCGAGCAGGCCCTGCACGTCGGGGTAGACGTAGAACGCGCCGAGCGGGTTCGGGACCACGAGTCCGTCGATCTTCGACAGCTCCGACACGATGAGCTGGCGGCGGCGGTCGAAGGCCTCGCGCATCTTCTCGGCCTCGTCCTGCGGGCCGTTGAGCGCCGCGATCGCCGCCTTCTGCGCGACGTTGTTCACGTTGCTCGTGAGGTGCGACTGCAGGTTGCCGGCGATCTTGATGGCGTCGGCCGGACCCACCATCCAGCCCACGCGCCAGCCGGTCATCGCGTAGGTCTTGGCGACCCCGTTGACGAGGATCGTCTGGTTCGCGGCCTCCGGCACGGCCTCCACGATCGAGGTCGCCTTGACGCCCTCGTAGGTGAGGTTCTGGTAGATCTCGTCGCTGATGATCCAGATGCCGTGCTCCACCGCCCACTCGCCGATGGCCTTCGTCTCCTCGGCCGTGTACACCGAGCCGGTGGGGTTCGACGGCGACACGAACACGAGGACCGTCGTGCGGTCGGTCCGGGCGGCCTCGAGCTGCTCGACGGTCACCTTGTACTCCTGGTCGGCGCCGGCGAAGACCTCGACGGGCGTGCCGTCGGCGAGACGGATCGCCTCCGGGTAGGTCGTCCAGTACGGGGCCGGCAGCAGCACCTCGTCGCCGGGGTTCACGACGGCCTGGAACGCCTGGTACACCGACTGCTTGCCGCCGTTGGTGACGATGATCTGGCCGGGGGAGACCTCGAGCCCGGAGTCGCGGAGCGTCTTGGCGGCGATCGCCTCGCGCAGCGCCGGCAGCCCGGGAGCGGGGGTGTACCGGTAGCTCGCGGGGTCGGCCAGTGCCTCGGCCGCCGCATCCACGATGAACTGCGGCGTGGCGAAGTCGGGCTCGCCCGCGGCATACGAGATGACGAGCTTGCCCTCGGCCTTGAGGGCCTTGGCCTTGGCGTCGACCTTGAGGGTCGCGGACTCGGCGATGGCGGACAGCTTGCGGGAGAGAGGAGCGCGTTCGGTCACGGTTACGAGCGTACTCGGGTCGATACGGCGGGGGAGGTGTGGGATGACGCCAAGATCCGAGGTTCTTTCGGGTTCGGCAGGTCAGTCGGTCGTGAGGCCGTGCGCCTGGGCGACGGCGTCCAGGGTGATGCGTCCCCCCTGCACGTTGAGCCCCTTCGCGAGGGCAGCGTCGTCGGAGGCCGCCCGCTCCCAGCCCTTGGCCGCGATCGCCGAGACGTAGGGGAGGGTGGCGTTCGTCAGCGCCCGGGTCGCGGTCGTCGGAACGGCGCCCGGCATGTTCGCGACGCAGTAGTAGATCGAGTCGTGCACCGCGAAGGTCGGGTCGTCGTGCGTGGTCGGACGGGAGCCCTCGAAGCAGCCGCCCTGGTCGATCGCGATGTCGACGAGCACGGACCCCGGCTTCATGGCCGCGACCATGTCGTCGGTCACCAGCTTGGGGGCCGCGGCGCCGGGGATGAGGACCGAGCCGATCACGAGGTCCGCCGTCGTCAGCTCCTCGGCGATGTCGTACCGGCTGGAGGCGCGCGTCTCCAGAGCACCGCCGTAGCGGTGCTCGAGCTCGCGCAGGCGGGGGAGCGCCACGTCGACGACGGTGACCTTGGAGCCGAGTCCGAGCGCGTTCGCGGCGGCGTGCTCGCCCGCGACGCCGCCGCCGATCACGACGGTCTTCGCCCGCGGGGTGCCGGCGATGCCACCCAGCAGCATGCCGCGGCCGCCCTGCGAGCGCAGCAGCGAGTGGGACCCCATGATGACGGAGAGGCGGCCGGCGATCTCGCTCATCGGCACGAGCAGCGGCAGGGTGCGATCCGGCAGCTGCACGGTCTCGTAGGCGACGGCGGTCGTGCCGGCCGCGACGAGCGCCTCGGTCAGCGGGCGATCGGCCGCGAGGTGGAGGTAGGTGAAGAGCGTGAGGTCGGGACGGAGGAAGCCGTACTCCTCGGCCACGGGCTCCTTGACCTTGATGAGGAGGTCGGCCTCGCCCCACGCGTCGGCGGCGGTCGCGACGATCTCGGCACCGGCCGCGCGGTACGCGTCGTCATCGATGCTCGACCCGACGCCGGCTCCCGACTGCACGAGCACGCGGTGCCCTTCCCGCACGAGCCGATCGGCGCCGGCCGGGGTGAGGGCGACGCGGTTCTCGTTGTTCTTGACTTCGGTCGGGACGCCGATCTTCATCGATCCTCCAGGTGTCGGGGCGCAGGGTGCAGACAAGGATCGCAGAAACGTCGAGACATCGACAGATTCGATGAAGACTCTTCGGTGAAGGCTCGAATCCTGAATAATGCTTCGTATGACCACCGCCGCCGCGTCATCCGAGCCGAACAGCGTTCGGGCTCCCGCGCTCGACCCCACCGACGCGCGGATCGTGCAGCTCCTCACCGCCGACGGCAGGATGACGAACGCCGAGCTGGCCGGACGACTGGGAGTCGCCCCGTCGACGGCACACGCACGCCTGCGCGGGCTGATCGAGCGCGGGGTCATCACCGGGTTCCACGCGAGCGTCGACGAACGCGAGCTCGGCGCCGGACTCCAGGCGATCATCGGCGTCAGCCTGCGCCCGGCCGCCCGGCGGGAGAGCATCGTGGAGTTCGCGGACCGCGTGCGTGCCCTGCCGCAGGTGATCCAGGTGTTCTTCCTCGGCGGGGACGACGACTTCCTCCTGCACATCGCGGTCGCCGACTCATCGGAGATGCGCGAGTTCGTGCTCGAGCACCTGTCCGCGCAGAGCAGCGTGGCATCGACCCGCACGAGCATCGTGTTCGACTACCACCGCAACTCGGTCGCCGCGTCGTTCCACTGAGTCGGCGCGCGGCGACTCAGGTCTCGAACGAGGAGGGGACGGCGCAGTAGTCGGCGAAACGCCGGGTGGGATGGGCCGGATCGGTCACGTCGACCAGGGCGTTCGCCGCGGTGTGCGGGGGCTCGTCTCCCGCGAGCTGCCAGAGGACGTAGTTCCACATCCCGCGTGCGCTCGGCGACACGATCGCGCCCGGTCCGGACACGAGGAGCACGGCGTCGCTGTCGGTGGCGCGGAACGGCCCGACCACGTCGGTGCGGAGAGCGGCTTCCTCCCCGTCGGCGGTGTGTGCGCGCTCGACGGTCTGGCCGGAAGCGGTGAGAGCGGCGGCCAGGCCATCCGCGGCCGCGCGCGAACGCTCGGCGTCGGCCCCGGCGACCGCGACCAGCCGTCGCCCCCGCGGGTACAGGTGCAGGAACTCCTCGGCGATGCTGTCCCATACGGCGCTCATGGCTCCAGGCTACGCCCGGCAGGGAACGTGCGGGCCGGGTGGGACGCGAGGATGCCGCGGACCTCGCGGCCCGCGGCATCCCGGCATCGTCAGTCCTCGTCGATCAGGAACCGGCTGTAGGCGCCCAGGGTGAGGAAGGTCGGGAACTCCTCGCGAAGGGCGACCTCGCGGAAGATCTCGGCGGCGTCGTCGAAGCGGTCGCCCTCGCGTCGCTCGACCTCGTCCAGCACCTCGCCGATCAGCCCTTCGACGTACTCGACCGTGATGGGAGTGCCGTCCTGCGTGGTGCGGTCCTGGTGGATCCACTGCCACACCTGCGAGCGGCTGATCTCCGCGGTCGCGGCATCCTCCATGAGGTTGTCGATCGCCACGGCGCCGAGCCCGCGCAGCCAGGCCTCCAGGTAGCGGATGGCCACGGAGACGTTGTCCCGCACGCCCTGGGCGGTGATCGGCCGACCGATGTGCAGGTCGAGCAGGTCGCGCGCCTCCACGTGCACGTCGTCGCGCTGGCGGTCGATCTGGTTCGGGCGGTCTCCGAGCACGGCGTCGAACTCGGCCTGCGCCGTCGGGATGAGATCCGGATGGGCGACCCAGGTGCCGTCGAAGCCGTCTCCGGCCTCGCGCTTCTTGTCGGCCGACACCTTCTCGACCGCGCGTGCCGTCACCTCGGGGTCGCGACGGTTGGGGATGAACGCGCTCATGCCGCCGATGGCGAAGGCGCCGCGCTTGTGGCACGTCTGCACGAGCAGCTCGGTGTACGCCCGCATGAACGGCACCGTCATCGTGACCTCGCTGCGGTCGGGGAGCACGAAGCGAGCCCCGCGGCCGCGGTAGTTCTTGATGATGGAGAAGATGTAGTCCCAGCGCCCGGCGTTGAGGCCCGCGCAGTGGTCGCGCAGCTCGTACAGGATCTCGTCCATCTCGAACGCGGCGGGCAGGGTCTCGATGAGCACGGTCGCGCGGATGGTGCCGTGCGGGATGCCGATGTACTCCTCGCTGAAGGAGAACACGTCGTCCCACAGCTTCGCCTCTTCGCTGGACTCGAGCTTCGCGATGTAGAAGTACGGTCCGCGTCCGCCCTCGATCAGCGCCTGCGCGTTGTGCAAGAAGTAGAGGCCGAAGTCGACCAGCGATCCGGAAGCCGAGGTGCGGCGGCCGGCGCGGTCGATGAAGGCGAGGTGCTTCTCCGGCAGATGCCAACCGCGCGGGCGCATCACGATCGTGGGGGTGCGCTCGGCGGTGACGCGGTACTCCTTGCCCTCGGAGGAGGTGAAGGAGAGCTCGCCGCGGATCGCGTCGCGCAGGGACAGCTGCCCCTCGATGACGTTCTTCCAGGTCGGGCTCGTGGCGTCTTCCTGGTCGGCGAGCCAGACGCGAGCCCCGGAGTTCAGGGCGTTGATCGTCATCTTCGGGTCGGTGGGGCCGGTGATCTCGACGCGGCGGTCCTCGAGCCCGGGGCCGGCGCCGGCGACCTGCCAGGTGGTGTCCTGGCGGATGTGCGCGGTGTCCTCGCGGAACTGCGGGTCGTGCCCGTTGCCGATCTCGAAGCGGCGGCGCATCCGGTCGGCCAGCCGGTCATGGCGGCGGGAGGCGAACCGGTGGTGGAGCTCGGTGAGGAAGGCGAGCGCCTCCCGGGTGAGGATCTCGTCGTAGCGGTCGCGCATGGGCCCGGCGATCTCGATCGCGGGTCCCTGCCGGGTCGTCTGCATCGGTGCGGTGGTCATGATCGTGTCCTTTGCCTTGTGCCGAGCCCCCGGGTTATCGTCGAGACCCCGGGCTCCCGGCGTGTGCGGGGCGGGGTCTCGACGAGAACCGGGGGTCTCAGGGGAGAATCAGTGGAACTGGGCGGTCTCGGTGGAGCCGGCCAGGGCGAGGGTCGCGCTGTCGGGGTTGAGCGCGGTGGAGATGACGTCGAAGTAGCCGGTGCCCGCCTCGCGCTGGTGCTTGGTGGCGGTGTAGCCGTCGGCCTCGGCGGCGAACTCGGCTTCCTGCAGCTCGACGTAGGCGCTCATGGCGCGCTCGGCGTAACCGCGGGCGAGGTCGAACATGGAGTGGTTCAGGGCGTGGAACCCGGCCAGGGTGATGAACTGGAACTTGTAGCCCAGGTCTGCCAGCTCCTGCTGGAACGTCGCGATCTCGGCGTCCGACAGGTGGCGCTTCCAGTTGAAGCTCGGCGAGCAGTTGTAGGCCAGGAGCTTACCGGGGAACTGTGCGTGGATCGCCGCGGCGAACTCCCGGGCCAGCGCGATGTCCGGCTCCCCGGTCTCGACCCAGAGCAGGTCGGCGTAGGGGGCGAACGCGAGGCCGCGGCTGATGACCGACTCGATGCCCGGGCGGATCCGGTAGAAGCCCTCGGACGTGCGCTCGCCGGTGGTGAACTCCCGGTCGCGCTCGTCGACGTCGCTCGTGAGCAGATCGGCGGCGAGGGCGTCGGTGCGGGCGATGATGACGGTCGGCACGCCGGCGACGTCCGCCGCGAGTCGGGCCGCGTTCAGCGTGCGGATGTGCTGCTGCGTGGGCACGAGCACCTTCCCGCCGAGGTGCCCGCACTTCTTCTCGCTCGCCAGCTGGTCCTCCCAGTGGATGGCCGCGGCGCCGGCCTGGATGAGGGACTGCGCGAGCTCGTAGGCGTTGAGCGGACCGCCGAAACCCGCCTCGGCGTCGGCGACGATCGGCGCGAGCCAGTCCTGCGTGATCTCGCCCTCGGCGTGCTCGAGCTGGTCCTGCCGGAGCAGGGCGTTGTTGATGCGGCGCACGACCGCCGGGACCGAGTTCGCGGGGTAGAGCGACTGATCGGGGTAGGTCTGTCCGGCGAGGTTGCCGTCCGCGGCGACCTGCCAGCCGGAGAGGTAGATGGCCTTCAGCCCGGCGCGCACCTGCTGCACGGCCTGGCCTCCGGTGTAGGCGCCGAGAGCCCGGATGTAGTCCTCCGTGTGCAGGAGGTTCCAGAGGTTCTCCGCGCCGCGGTGGGCGAGGGTGGCGTCCTCGCGGACCGAGCCGCGGATGCGGATGACGTCCTCCGCGGAGTAGGTGCGCTCGACGCCGTCCCATCGCGGGTCGGTGTCCCAGATCTCCTGAAGCTCCGCGGCCGTCTGGACCTGGTCGCCGGCGCGCAGGCCGGCGGGGCGCGGGGTGGGGGTCGCTGCGGTGTTCGTCATGGTGTCTCCTCGGATGGGAATCGGCGTCGGTGCCGATGGCGTGCCTCCACTCTGTGTGAAGTTCCCCTGCTCTCCCTCGCTGAATCGAGGAGAAGTTTGCGCGAATTTCTGTTTTCGTGACAGACTCGGCCCTCACGCCCCGCTCACCCGGCCTGGCGGGATCAAGAAGGATCCCGGCGCGGCCTCGCGCGGAGCATTCCCGATCCCGCACCGGCGCGGACGGCGGGCTGAGAGGAGCCGACATGGACGACACCGCGGAAGACACCGACGCCCTCACCGTCGGCCGACGCATCCGCCAGCTGCGCACAGCTCGGGGCCTGACGCTCGAGGAGCTCGCCGCCGCAGTCGATCGGGCGCCGAGCCAGCTGTCGATGATCGAGACCGGCAAGCGCGAGCCGAAGCTTACGCAGCTGCAGGCCATCGCCCGCGCGCTCGGGGTGACCATCGACGCGCTGCTTTCCGGGGAGCCGCTCGACGAGCGCAGCGCGATCGAGATCGCCCTGGAGCGCGCGATGAAGGGGCAGACGTTCCAGGCGCTGGGCATCGCGCCGTTCCGCATCGCCAAGAGCGTGCCCACGGAGGCGCTGAAGGCGCTGCTCGCCCTGCAGGGTGAGATCGACCGGCTGAAGGACGAGCGCGCCGCGACGCCCGAGGAGGCCCGGCGTGCCAACGTGGAGCTCCGACACTTGATGCGCCGCCAGGACAACCACTTCGCCGACCTCGAGGCGAAGGCGGCCGACATCCTCGCGGCCGTCGGCCATCCCGGGGGACCGCTGACCCAGCGCACCGCGTCCGAGATCGCGGCGCACCTCGGCTTCACCCTCCACTACGCCGCCGACCTGCCGCAGACCACCCGCAGCGTCGCCGACCTCGCGAACGGCCGGCTGTACCTGTCGAGCAGCGTGCCGGCGAAGGGTGATGCTCGCACCGCCGTGCTGCAGGCGCTGTCGAGTCGGATCCTGGGGCACGCCGAGCCGCGCAGCTACGCCGAGTTCCTCCGGCAGCGCGTCGAGACGAACTACCTCACCGGCGCCCTGCTGATGCCTGAGGCCGACGTCGTCCCCGCCCTGAAGGACGCGAAGCAGCGGCGCGCGATCTCCATCGAAGACCTCCGGGATGCGTACTCGGTATCGTACGAGACGGCGGCGCACCGGTTCACGAACCTCGCCACGCGGCACCTCGACATCCCCGTCCACTTCCTCAAGGTGCACGAGTCGGGCACGATCACCAAGGCGTACGAGAACGACGACGTGAACTTCCCGACCGACCGCCTCGGCGCCATCGAGGGGCAGATGTGCTGTCGCCGGTGGACCTCCCGGGTGGTCTTCGACGAGGATGACCGCTTCAACCCGTACTACCAGTACACCGACACCGGCAACGGCACCTACTGGTGCACCGCCCGCGTCGAGGCGTCGAGCGAGGGCCTGCACTCGGTGAGCGTGGGGGTACGGTTCGACGACACGAGGTGGTTCGTGGGCAGGGACACCCCGCACCGCGGCGTCTCGAAGCACTCGGTCGAGGTGTGCTGCCGTCGGGCTCCCGCCGAGCTGGAGGAGCGGTGGCGCGAGAACTCCTGGCCCAACGTGAAGACCCCGCGCACGCTGCTGGCGACTCTGCCCACGGGAGCCTTCCCCGGCGTCGACACCACCGACGTGTACGAGTTCCTGGAGTCTCACGCGCCCCGGTGATCCCGCTCGGTACGCTCGGTCGATGAGCAGTGACGTCTTCCCCGGTCCCTTCGGCGCGATGCCCGAGGCGGGTGCCGCCGCGATCCTGTGGATGCCCCCGCAGGCGGATGCTCCGGGGCCGGTCCGCTTCGTCGACGGCTTCGAGCCCTTCGCCGAGTTCGCGTGGGGCCAGGGGGCCGACCCCGCAGTGCTCGCCGTCGACCTCGGGGCGACGTGGGACTTCGTCGCCGGTCATCCAGAGGCGCTGGAAAGCGAGAGGCTGGCCACGGCGGCGGCGCGGTTCGTGGGGAACGTCATCGCGGTCGTGCACCCGGCCGCGACATGGAGGATGACGGGCGAGCCGGAGATCGGGACCAACACCCTCTCGATCCCGGTCGCGGGGCTCGTGCAGGGGATGGTCCAGCAGCCCGAGCAGCGGGACGCGTTCCTGCAGATGCTCGCGTCGTGGGAGCAGGACGACCTCGATGACCAGGAGATGAGGGCGCTGTCCGCGGAGGACTCCGCTCCTGCGGTCGTCGTCCCGGCACGCGCGTACGTCCGGCCTGCTCTCCCGCTGCTGGACTTCCATGACGAGAGCGGCGAGGTCATCCGCTACGGACACCGCTGGCCCGACGGCATCGCGCCGGAGGAGTCGTACTCCCGCGAGTCCCACCCGGAGCGCTTCGCACCGCTCTCCCTCGTGGTCGACGCGCTCGTCGAGCACCTCTCCCGCGAGTACGCGGTCGAGGTGCGGCGAGAGGCGGGGGAGGGCGCGACGGAGCGCATCGTGCTCGCACCGGCGCGCGGTGCGCAGATCACGATCACGCCGGCCGTTCCCTCCGTCTGCGTCGAGGCCGGCGCCCTGTTCCACGCGATCGTGCCGTCGTGCATCTGCGATGCGTGCGATGAGACCGCCGAGACCGCGGCGGACGAGCTGGAGCGGATCGTGCTGTCGATCGCCGCTGGCGGCTTCCGGGAGAAGTACCCCGTCGGTCACCGTGCGTGGCTGTACACGGAGGTCCGGTCACCGGACGGCGAGCGGCGGGAGAGCAGCTCAGGCCCCGCCCCGGAGGCGCCCGCGGAGGCGCGAGAGCGCGCGGCCGTCCTGCTGCGCGGGCTCGACGACGGCTGGTGGCCCGCCTGGCCCCTCCGCTCGACCCCCGCCTGACCCCGCGCCACCCCGGCCCACCTCCGCCCCGCCTGCACGACGGTGTTCCGCGTGCACGACCCGAGGGGCGGGTGAATCGTGCATCCGTCGCCGGATCGTGCAGGGGAAGTTAGTTTGATCTTGCTTAGTCAAGATTGACTATGTTACTTTCATCGAGCCATCAATGACGAACGGCCGAGAAGGGACCCTCATGGCTACTTCCTCTGCGGAAACCCGATTCCGCACCACTGCCACCCTGACGTGCGTTCTCGCCGCCACGCTGACGCTCGGAGCATGCTCCTCGCCGGCGCCCGGCGGCGATACCGCCCCCACGAGCGCGGGCGGCAGCGACGCCTGCCAGCGCAACCAGGATGCCGGCACCATCACCTACATCTCCGGCTACGGCTACTCCGCCAGCGCCGGGCAGCTCGACGTGTTCCTGGCGAAGGAGCTGGGCTACTTCGACGACCTCTGCCTCGACGTGGAGATCAACGCCTCCGGCGCGAACGGGCAGCAGCTCGTCGCCTCGGGGCAGGCGCAGTTCACCGCGCTCGGCTCCGCCTCCGACGTGATGCTCGCCGCGGCGAACAGCAAGAACCTCACCGCGGTCGCGACGTACGGCACGACCCCGCCGTTCTCGATCTTCGGCAATGAGAAGCTCACCGACCTCACCGACCTCGAAGGCGGCTCGCTGGGGTACTTCATCAACCTCACGCCCATCGCCTCGGCCATGCTCGACGAGGCCGGCGTCGACGTCTCGAAGGTCGAGATGGTGAAGATGACCAACTACGACCCGACCGTCGTCGTGCGCGAGCAGGTCGACGCGATCGTCGGCTACGCCTCCAACCAGCCGCAGACCCTCAAGGCGCAGGACCTCCCGTTCAGCGAGTTCCTGCCCGCCGACCTCGGCGTCGAGGGCACGTACAACGTCATGGAGGTGAACTCGCGCTTCCTCGACGAGCACCGCGAGGTCGCGGCCGACTTCATGCGCGCGAGCCTCAAGGCCCTGCAGTTCTGCCTCGACGAGGCGGACGAGTGCATCGACATGCTGGCGGCCCTCGCGGAGGAGAACGGTCAGGGCGCGGCGTTCCCGCGCGATCAGCTCGCCCGCACGTGGGAGGTCGAGTCGGCCTGGGTGCGCGAGAGCGCGGGCGGCAACCCCGGCGTGCAGACGGCAGACATGTGGCAGCCGGAGTACGAGATCGTGCAGGAGTACGGCGATGTCAAGGACCTCCCCGCCATCGCCGACATGATGGACCCGGATCTCGTGGCCGACCTGTACGACGGCGACACCCTCATCTGGGCGGAGAAGTGATGACCGCGGCACAGGGGGCGGGCGTCGAGGTCAGGAACGTCTCGAAGGCCTTCGGCGTCGACGGAGCCCAGGTGACCGTGCTCGACGACGTGAGCCTCACGATCGGCATGGGCGAGTTCGTGTCGGTGATCGGCCCCAGCGGATGCGGCAAGTCCACGCTGCTCAAGGTGGTCGCCGGACTCCTCGACGCCGACTCCGGCACCGTCACGATCGACGGCGAGAGCGTCACGGCGGCCTCCCGCGACAAGAAGATCGGTCTCGTCCCGCAGTCCCCGGCGCTGCTGCCGTGGAAGACGGTCCGCGAGAACGTCGAGCTCCCCGTGCGGATCAACCGCGGGGCCAACGGCGACCGCGCCCTCCGTGACCCGGCCGAGCTGCTGTCGACGTTCGGTCTCGGCCATGCGTTGAAGAAGTACCCCGGGCAGCTCTCCGGCGGCATGCAGCAGCGCGCCGCGATCGCCAGGGCCTTCGTGTTCGATCCGGCCATCATGCTGATGGACGAGCCGTTCTCGGCCCTCGACGAGATGAACCGCGACCTGCAGCGCATCGCCCTGCTGGACTTCTGGCAGTCGAACCGCAAGGCCGTGATGTTCGTGACGCACTCGGTGCCGGAGGCGATCATGCTGTCCGACCGCATCGTGGTCATGGCCGCCCACCCCGGACGCATCGCCGAGGTGATCGATGTGAACCTCCCGCGGCCGCGGACCGAGGAGGCGTACGCGACGGACGAGTTCCGCGACCTGGAGGCAGTCGTGCGCGGTGCGCTGCGCGCGCAGACGGAGAAGGCCCATGTCTGAGCTGACGATGAGAGACACCACCGCGACCCTCGCCACCGCCCGGCTGAAGGCGCAGCCCCGACGCGGCATCCCCGGGTGGCTCCGCTGGGGTTCCTGGGTCCCGACCCTGATCACGTTCGTGATCGCGGCCCTGCTCTGGCAGATCGTGGCGTGGACCAACCCGTACGTCCTCCCGACGCTGGAGGCCATCGGCGCCAGCCTCGTCGAGGACGCCGGCATGTACTGGTCCAACTTCCTCGTGACGCTGCTCGAGGTCGTCGTCGGAGCCTCCGCCGGCATCCTCGCGGGCTTCCTCCTGGCGGTCGTGATGGCCGAGTTCCAGATCATCGAGCGCGCCGTCATGCCGTTGGTCATCATCGTGATGGTGACGCCGATCGTCGCGATCGCTCCGGCGCTCGTGGTCGCCTTCGGGTTCGGCATGGTGCCGAAGTTCATCGTCACCGGCCTCGTGGTGTTCTTCCCGATGCTCGTGAACTCGCTCGCCGGCCTCCGCGACGTGGACCAGAAGGCGCTCGACGTGTTCACGACGCTGCACGCCTCGCGGTGGGAGATCTTCCGCGAGCTGCGGTTCCCCGGCAGCATGCCGTACGTGTTCGCCGGTCTGCGGATCGCGCTGCCCCTCGCCGTGGTCGGCGCGGCCGTGGCCGAGTTCGTCGCGGCAGGGCAGCAGGCCGGTCTCGGCTCCCTCGTCACCACCTCGGCTGCGCAGGCGAACCTGCCCGTGACCTGGGCGAGCATCGCCCTGCTCTGTCTGCTCGGGGTGCTCCTCATCGTGCTTCTCGCGGTCGTGCGCCGGCGCGTCCTGTGGTGGAGCGACGGCGAGGTCACCGCGAAGGGCTGAGCCCACGACCCCCGGTCCCGGGGGCGCGACCCCTGCGCCCCCGGGTTCCCCCGGCGTGCCCGGAAACTCCGAACGACACCATCCCCCACTCCCAGGAAGGCATCCGCCATGACCGCTCAGCACCCCGTGAAGACCCTGCGGCTCGGGCTCTTCGAGAACGCCCAGGCCAACGACTCCGGCACCGCGACCTGGCGCCACCCCGACAACCGGCGCTACCTGTTCGACAAGCTCGACTACTGGCGCGACACCGCGCGCCTGGTCGAGGACGCGGGCTTCGACTTCCTCTTCCTCGCCGATGCGTGGGGCTGGGCCGACGTCGCCGGTGAGCGCCCGGACATCTGCTCGGTCGAGGGCCTGGACCTGCCGCGGCTCGACCCGGCGATCATCCTCGCCGCGCTCATCCCGGAGACCACCCGCCTCGGCCTCGTCGCCACGGGGTCGACCCTGCTCGAGCCGCCCTACTCCTTCGCCCGGCGCCTGGCCACCCTCGACATCCTTTCCGGCGGCCGGATCGGCTGGAACGTCGTCACCACCGGCACCGCCGACACCGCGGTGCAGGGCTTCGGTGTGCCGATGGTCGGGCACGACGAACGCTACCTGATGGCGGACGACTTCATGCAGGTGGTCTACAAGCTGTGGGAGGAGGCCTGGGAGGAAGGGGCCCTGGAGCGTGACAAGGCGGGCCGCTTCGCCGACCCGGCCAAGGTGCACCGCATCGCGCACGACGGGCCCTACTTCCGCTCGCACGGCTACGGCAACACGCAGCGCTCGCCGCAGGGCACGCCGGTGCTGTTCCAGGCCGGGGCCTCGCCCGCCGGCCGCGAGTTCGGCGGCAGGCACGGCGAGGCGATCTTCGTGGGGAGCGGCTCGGTCGAGCAGCTCCGTGCGCACTCCTCGGCGATCCGCGAGGAGGCGGTGAAGAACGGCCGTGGCGCGCACGAGGTGAAGATCATGTCGGCGTTCGCCGCGGTCGTCGGAAGCACCGAGGAGGAGGCGCGCCGCACGTACGCGGAGGTCGCCGACGCGCAGAACCCCCAGGTCACCGTGGCGTCCTACGCCTGGTTCACCGGGCTCGACCTGTCGTCGTACGACCCGAGCACCCCGATGTCAGAACTCAGCACCGAGCTCTCGCAGACGCAGGTCGCCCGCTTCGCCGACAAGACGGTGGGCGACGTGCTGGGCGACTGGCACGCGCACGGGGTCGGCGCCCGGCCCATCGTGGGCACGCCGGAGCAGGTGGCGGACCGGATGATGGAGCTCGCCGACGGCGCCGACCTCGACGGCTTCCTCTTCGCCCCCGTGATCCCGCCGGCGTCGACCGCCGACTTCATCGAGCACGTGCTGCCGATCCTCAAGGAGCGCGGGGCGATCAGCGACCCCGCCGCCGAGCCGGAGTCGCTGCGGGAACGGCTGATGGGCACCCCGACGCCCGCGCTCGCCGAGTCCCACGTGGGCTCGTCGTTCCGGCGGACGATGGCCCGTGTCTGAGACCTTCGCCGGCGTCGCCGTCGTGGGGAGCGCGAACCTCGATCTCGTGGTCGAGGTCTCGCGCCCACCCCGCGTCGGAGAGACGCTGCTCGGTCGTGCCGGGGGACGCTTCCCCGGTGGCAAGGGCCTCAATCAGGCCGTCGCGGCGGCGCGCACGGGAGCCTCGACGCGGTTCTGCGGTGTCGTCGGAGCGGACGAGGCGGGGGCCGTGCTGGAGGCGGCGCTGACGGAGGCGGGCGTGGACGCCGTGCTCCGCCGCTCCGCGTCCGCGCCGACCGGGGTCGCGCATGTGCTGGCCTTCGACGACGGCGACAACAGCATCCTCGTGGCGGCGGGGGCGAACGGCGAGCTCACTCCGGAGGACGCCCTGGCCGGGATCGCCGGGGCGGCTGTGGTGCTCGCTCAACTCGAGGTGCCGTTCGCCGCAGTCGCTGCCGCCCTCGCGGCCGCCCGGGGTGCGGGGGCGCGCACGATCCTCAACGCCGCCCCCGCGCACGAGGCGGCGGTCGCGCTGCTGCCGGAGGTGGACGTGCTGGTCGTGAACGAGACCGAGTGCGCGGAGCTCGGCGGCGTCGAGCGGCTCCTCAGCGCGGGTGCCGGAGCTATCGTGCTCACGGAGGGGGCCGCGGGGGTGACGCTGCATCGGCCGGGACGGCCCGGTGCGCACGTGGCGGCCTTCCGCATCGACGCTGTCGATACGACGGGGGCCGGGGACGCCTTCTGCGGCGCCCTCGCCGCCGGGCTCGCCCAGGGGCGCGACATCGAGCACGCTCTCGTGCGCGCCTGTGCCGCGGGGGCGATCGTCGCCCGACACCGCGGGGCGACCACGCCGGCGCTGTCTGTGGCGGCCCTGGAGGCTCTGGTGGCCGGGCGCTGAGTCCCGTGCGCCGTGCGTGCGCCTTCCGAGGTCACCGTGGGGGAGCGGGTTCCGCCTCCGTCGTCTCCGCCGTCTCGCCGGCGAACGTGTACGCCCCGGCGCGCAGCCGCTCCAGCAGTGCCAGGAGCCACTCCTTCTCGGCGGTGAGTCGGGCGGTGGAGAGGTCGAAGATCTCGCGGACGTACTCCGGCGTCGTCTCCGAGCGCAGCGTGTCCTGCACGTCGAAGCCGTTCTGCGTGATGATGGCATCGCTCTTGATGAGGCGGTGCTCGAGGCCGGCGATGACCTCCTGCCGGCTGAGGACGAACATGAACGAGGCCACGGTCATGATCGCCTGCGTGTCGAATGCCGCGACGTTCCAGAGGTTCTCGCGTAGCATGCGCTGCAGCTCCACCTCGCCGGCCGGGGTGATGCGGTAGGTGGTGCGCGCGGGGCGCTTGCCCTCCGTCTCGGTGCCGCTCTCCGCCACGTAGCCGTCGACCTCGAGCGCGCGGAGGGCGTTGTAGATCGAACCGGGCTGGATGTGCGCCCATTCGTCGACGTGCCACGTCATGAGTTCGCGGCGGAGGAAGTAGCCGTGAACGGGCTGGAACTGCTTGACGGCGCCGAGGACGACGAGGCGGGTGGTCGACATGCGCTTCATGCTAACGGCTCGGTGTCGCGAAACCTGTTGTTTGCATGGTCAAAAATGCCTATGATTCAAACTAGTCAAAGTTGACTAACGAAAGGACTTCGTGATGACCACTGCCGTGACCGACGCCCTGCCGCGGGACCGCGCTCTCCGTCGCGCCTTCTCCGTCTATCCGACCGGTGTGGTCGCGCTCGCCGCGCACGTCGACGATCGAGCCGTCGGCATGGCGGTCAACTCCTTCACCTCGATCTCACTGGAGCCCGCCCTCGTCGCGGTCAGTGCGGCCCGCACCTCGAAGACCTGGCCGGTGCTCCGAGCCGTCCCGGAGCTGGGGATGAGCGTCCTCGCGGCGCACCACGAGCCGCTCAGCCGCTCGCTGTCCGCGCGCGAAGGGGACCGGTTCGGCGGCCATGCCTGGCATCGCTCCGAGGGTGGGGCCGTGTTGATCGACGACGCCGCGCTCTGGCTCACCTGCCGCCTGCACAGCACGTTCGACGGCGGCGACCACGAGATCGCGCTCTACGAGATCCAGGACGTGACGCTCTTCGACGACGTCGAGCCGCTCGTGTTCCACCAGAGCCGCTACCGCGCGATCTCGCCCGCCGCAGACGTGTGACCGGACCGGCGCTCCCGGTGCTCTCCGGCCTCGTCGTCCCCGGCGACGGCCGCGGGCGACTGCTCGGCTTCCCGACCGCGAACCTCGCCCTGCCCGAGCGGCTGCTGCCCGACGACGGCATCTACGCGGCCTGGGCGCGGCTGCCCGATGACGACCGGCGGTGGGAGGCGACGGCGAGCGTCGGGGCCAACCCGACGTTCTGCGGCGACCGGGCGCGGCGACTCGAGGTGCACCTGCACGACGTCGACCGCGACCTCTACGGACAGCGGCTGTCGGTCGAGCTCGTCGCGCTGCTCCGGCCGACCCTCCGTTTCGATGGGGTCGAGGAGCTCGTCGCTCGCACCGCCGCCGACATCACGGCCTCCCGGCGGCTTCTCGCCCGCTGACACCCGATCCGACTCCGGTCCTGCGGTTCGAGTTCCGGGTTCCGGGTTCCGGCGGCACGATCCCGGTCCGGGTGCACGACTCATCGGGGCGATCCGTCGTGCATACGTGGCGAGGTCGTGCAAGCGTCGCGGGGGAGAGGGGAGAGGCCGGGACGGAAGGGGCCGGGTCAGTCGCGGGCGGTCTGCAGGAGGGCCCACACCTCGGCCCGGGCGGGGAAGGTCGTCAGGTCGACCCCGAGGAGGGCGCCGGCATGGGAAACCCGGGAGCGGAGGGTGTGCCTGTGGATGCCCAGGGCGGCCGCGGCCTGCTCGGCTCGCGCATCGTGGTCGAGCCAGGTGCGCAGCGCGTGTTCGAGCGCGGTGCCGTGGGCGGCGTCGTGTTCCCGGAGCGGGGCGAGCCGCGACTCCGCGACGAGCCGGGCCTCATCCGTGGCCAGAGCGGTGAGCAGGCTCGACCCGACCGTGTCGGCGTACCGGACGGCGCCGCTCGTGCCGGGCTGACGGAGGGCGACGAGCGCCTGCGCGTGTGCCCGGGAGAAGGCGTCGTACCCCTCCGGAGCGGAGACGCCGACGCGGGCGGTGAAGCGGGCGGCCACATCGTCGAGAAGCGGCTCGTCGGTCGCGGAGATGCAGATGACGACGCCGTCCTCGGAATCGGCGAGGAACGCGGGGGTGCCGTGGTCGAGGCGTCGGCGCTCCCACCAGTCCAGGAGCGGCTCCGCCGGGGCGTCGCCCGTCACGGCGACCACCACGGGGGCGGGCGGGAGGCTCCCGAGCACCCGGCGCGCGAGGCCGGGGTCGTCGCCCAGGAGCGAGCGCAGCAGCTGCGTGTGCAGGCGGCGACGGCCACGGGTGAGCTGCTCGCTCTGCTCCCGCGCGAGTCCGGCCATCGCGATGACCGACGTGACGACGGCTCTGGCCTCCTGGTCGAGGGCGTCGGCCTCCACGGCGAGGACGCCGCGCAGGTGCCCGCCCCGCCCCACCGTGAAGAGCATGAAGGTGTGCGCCTCGAGGGTGAGGGACTGCCCCGCCTCGAGTCCGCGGTCGAGGATCTCCTGGACCCGCGTCCCGAGCTCTTCCCGGACAGTCGTCGAGAACGCATCGCGGGGGTGGGCGACGAGCAGGTCGCCCGCCGCGTCGAACATGCCGGCCCAGGCGCCGAGACGACGGCCGAGCTCGGTGACGATGGCGTCCAGCCCCCGCGGTCGGAGCGCGGCGAGGGCCAGGGCGCGCTGGGTGTCGAGCGCCCAGGTGCGCCGGGCGTAGGCCTGCGCCGCGATCGCCTCGGAGTGCGCGCGGGCCACGGCGATGAACGGCGTGCGGTACGGCACCTCGAACAGCGGAATGCCCTGGTCGGCGCACGCCGCGATCAACTCCTCCGGCGTTCCCGAGCGATGCACGTCGGTGCCGAACCCGAGCCCCAGCACCCCGCGCTCGGCGAGGCGCACGACGTAGGGCGGGATGGCGTCCGCGTCGTCGAACTGGGTACCCGTGGTCAGGAGCACCAGGTCTTCCGCGAGGAAGGGCGTCGGGTCCGCGAGATCCGAGCTGTGCACCCAGCGCAGCGGCCGGTCGAGCGAGCCGTCCGGCAGGTCGGTGGCGGCGGAGACGAGGCGCAGGTCCAGATCACGGCGCCGCAGCAGGGCGGACAGCGTGGGCGGATCGGTGGGGGCCATGCGATCTCCGGTTGTACGAGACGGCGAAATCAATCCTCCGATTGTACGACCCGGCGAATGCGGGCGTCTCCGCTGCCGCCGTACGCTCGCGACATGGCTCTCCTCGACACCGCAGCACCCGCAGTCCCCCTCGGCGGCCCCGACCTCCCGCAGGAGCGTCGCCTCGTCACGGAACTCCCCGGCCCGCGGTCGGCCGAGGTCCTCGCCCGCAAGGCGGACGCGGTCGCCGCCGGTGTCGGACACACCGTGCCCGTCGCCGCCGTCGCGGCCGGGGGAGGGGTGGTCGTCGACGCCGACGGCAACTCGCTCATCGACCTCGGCTCCGGCATCGCGGTGACCACGGTCGGCAACGCACACCCGAAGGTCGCCGCGGCCGTCGCCGCGCAGGCCGCACAGTTCACGCACACCTGTTTCATGATCTCGCCGTACGAGTCGTACGTCGGCGTCGCCGAGGCGCTCAACCGCGTCACCCCGGGCGACTTCGCCAAGAAGAGCGCCCTGTTCAACTCCGGCGCGGAGGCCGTCGAGAACGCGATCAAGATCGCCCGCAAGCACACCGGACGCCAGGCCGTCGTCGCGTTCGACCACGGCTACCACGGCCGCACGAACCTCACCATGGCGCTGACCGCGAAGTCGATGCCCTACAAGAGCGGCTTCGGCCCGTTCGCCCCCGAGGTCTACCGCGCGCCGATGTCCTACCCGTTCCGCGACGGACTCGAGGGCGGCGAGGCCGCGGCCCGCGTGATCCTCCAGCTCGAGAAGCAGATCGGCGCCGACAACCTCGCGGCCGTCATCATCGAGCCCATCCAGGGCGAGGGGGGCTTCATCGTCCCCGCCGACGGCTTCCTCCCCGCGATCGTCGACTGGTGCCGCGCGAACGGCGTCGTCTTCATCGCCGACGAGGTGCAGACCGGCTTCGCCCGCACGGGGCACATGTTCGCCAGCGAGATCTTCGGCATCGAGCCCGACCTCATCACCACCGCCAAGGGCATCGCGGGCGGGCTGCCGCTCGCGGCCGTGACCGGTCGCGCCGAGATCATGGACGCCTCGCACTCCGGCGGCCTCGGCGGCACCTACGGCGGCAACCCGATCGCCTGTGCCGCGGCGCTGGCTGCGATCGACGTGTTCGAGAACGACGGCGTCATCGAGCGGGCCCGCGAGATCGGCGAGATCCTCATCGGCCGCCTCACCGCCCTCCAGGCCGAGGACGCCCGCATCGGCGACGTCCGCGGTCACGGCGCGATGGTCGCGGCCGAGTTCGTGGACCCGGAGACCAAGGCTCCGGACGCCGCGCTCACGGCCGCCGTGGCCAAGGCGTGCATCGCTCAGGGCGTCATCGTCCTCACCTGCGGCACGTACGGCAACGTCATCCGCTTCCTCCCGCCGCTGTCCATCGGCGACGAGCTGCTGAACGAGGGCCTCGACGTCGTGGCCGAGGCGCTCGCTGGCGCCTGACACACTGTCCGGTCGCGTCCCCGGATCGGGGGATTTCGGGACGCGACCGGTACTTCTTCCCCCGCATCCCCCGACGACGAAGGAGTTGCAGATGGCTGAGATCACCCGCGACGTGCTGATCGTGGGCGCCGGAGCCGCAGGGCTCACGGCGGCCAACGACCTGCGGAAGGCCGGACTGTCGGTCGCCGTGCTGGAGGCCCGCGACCGCGTGGGCGGCCGGCTGTGGACCGACGTGATCGACGGCGCCATGCTGGAGATCGGCGGCCAGTGGGTCTCGCCCGACCAGGACGCCCTCAAGGACACGATCGAGGAGCTGGGGCTCGAGACCTACAGCCGGTACCGCGAGGGTGACAGCGTCTACGTCGGCCCGGACGGGAAGGCCCATCGCTTCACGGGCGAGATGTTCCCGGTGTCGGCGGAGACCGAGGCCGTGATCGCCCGCATCACCGGCATCCTCGACGCCCTCGTCGCCGAGATCGACCCGGACCGCCCGTGGGAGCACCCGAACGCGGCCGAGTGGGACTCCATCTCCTGGGACGCCTGGCTGCGCTCGCAGACCGACGACGACGAGGCGGTGCGCAACCTTGCCTTCGCGACCGGCTCGGCGATGCTGACCAAGCCGACTCACGCCTTCTCGCTGCTGCAGTCGCTGCTCATGGCGGCGTCCGCCGGCTCCTACTCGAACCTCGTCGACGCGGACTTCATCCTCGACAAGCGCGTCGTCGGCGGGCTGCAGCAGGTGCCGCTGCGTCTCGCCGAGCGCCTGGGCGACGACGTGCTGCTGAACCAGCCCGTCCGCAGCCTGGAGTGGTCGGACGACGGGGTCGTGGCGACCACCGACGACCTCACGGTCCGGGCGCGGTACGCGATCCTCGCGCACGCCCCCATCCTCTACAACCGCATCTCCTTCGTCCCGCCGCTGCCGCGTCGTCAGCACCAGCTGCACCAGCACCTGTCGATGGGCTTCGTCATCAAGGTGCACGCCGTCTACGACCGCCCGTTCTGGCGCGAGCAGGGCCTGAGCGGTACGGCGTTCAGCCCGTACGAGCTCTCGCACGAGGCGTACGACAACACCAACCACGGCGACGAGCGCGGCACCCTGGTCGGCTTCGTGTCCGACGCGAACGCCGACGGCGTGTTCGAGCTGTCGGCCGAGGAGCGCAAGGAGCGCATCCTCGAGTCGCTCTCGCACTACTACGGTCCCGAGGCCAAGAACCCCATCGTCTACTACGAGAGCGACTGGGGCAGCGAGGAGTGGACCCGCGGCGCGTACGCCGCGAGCTTCGACCTCGGCGGACTGCACCGCTACGGCGCCGACCTGCGCACGCCGGTCGGACCGATCCACTTCGCCTGCAGCGACATGGCCGGAGCGGGGTACCAGCACGTCGACGGGGCGATCCGCATGGGCCACCTCGTCGCGGCGAACATCGTCGACGCCCGTCGCGAGACCGGCGCTCCCGAGAGCATCGGCTGATGACCGGCTCGGTCGTCGTCGGCTACACGGCGACGGATGCGGGGGCCGACGCGGCGGCGCTGGGCGCGCGACTGGCGCGCAGCATCGGGGCGACCCTGCACCTCGTGATCGTGCTGCCGACCGAGGGCACCCGGAGCGCCGCCGTACCGCCGGAGCGCGCCTACGAGGACGTCATCCGGAAGCAGGCCCGGAGCTGGCTGCAGGACGCGGTCGTGCGCCTGCCGCAGGAGCTCGTGCGCAGCGGCCACGTGCGCTTTTCGGAGTCGTTCGCCGAGGGCCTCATCGCCGCCGGTGAGGAGTTCGACGCCAGCGTCATCGTGATCGGCACGGCCGGCGGGGGCCTCTTCGGTCGGCACCGCCTGGGCAGCGTGGCATCGGAGCTGCTGCACTCCTCGCCGATCCCGGTGGCTCTCGCGCCGTCCGGTCTCGCGCAGCAGGACGACCACGTGCTCCCGCGCGTCACCGTCGCCGTCGGCACCCGTCCCGGCGCGGAGGGCGTGCTCGACCAGGCCGTGGCCCTCGCCGGCGCCGCCGAGGTGAGCCTGCGCCTGGTGTCCCTCGTGCCGTTCGACGTGCCGCCGGGGCTCGACACGGGCGCCATCCGCCTCGCCGGCAGCGAGCACGCGCACAAGGTGCTGGCCGTGGCCGCCGAGCGGCTGCCGGACGGTCTCGGTGCCGTCGTCGAGGAGGCCCCCGGCGAGACGGTGGAGGACGCCGTCGCCGGGCTCTCCTGGCTCCCCGGTGAGGTCGTGCTCGTCCGCTCCAGCCGGCTGGCGCAGCCGCGCCGACTCTTCCTGGGCTCCACGGCGGCGAAGATGCTGCACGAGCTGCCCGTCCCCATGATCGTCGTCCCGCGTACCCGCGATGAAGCAGGAGACCGCTGATGAGCAGCACCAACCGGGCGACGGAGCCCGCATCCGGCGTCACGACCGGAATCTCGACGAAGGGCCTGAGCGCCGGCACCGTCGGCCTGATCGGCGCCGTCGTGATCGGCATCTCGTGCATCGCCCCCGCCTACACCTTCACGGCCGCCGTCGGCCCCACCGCATCCGAGGTCGGCGCGCAGATCCCGGCGATCATCCTCGTCGGCTTCATCCCGATGCTCCTCGTGGCCTTCGGCTACCGCGAGCTCAACAACCGCATGCCCGACTCCGGCACCTCCTTCACCTGGGCCGCCAGGGCGTTCGGGCCGTGGGTGGGCTGGATGGCCGGCTGGGGCCTCGTGGTCGCCACGATCCTCGTGCTCTCCAACCTCGCCGGCGTCGCGGTCGACTTCCTGTTCCTGCTGCTGTCGCAGATCACGGGCAATCCGGAGATCGCTGATCTCGCCGGCGTGACCTGGATCAACATCGGCGTCTGCCTGCTCTTCATGCTCGGCGCGACGTGGGTGTCGTACCGCGACATGCAGACCACGCAGAAGCTGCAGTACTGGCTGGTCGGATTCCAGATCCTCGTGCTCGTGTTCTTCGCGGTCGCCGCGATCGTGCAGGCCGTGGGCGGCAATGGCTTCGACTACCAGCCGTTCGACCTCAACTGGTTCAACCCGTTCGCGATCTCGTCGTTCAGCGCCGTCGCCGCGGGTCTGTCGCTGTCGATCTTCATCTTCTGGGGCTGGGACGTCACCCTCACCATGAACGAGGAGACGAAGGACCCGGAGAAGACCCCGGGGCGCGCGGCGACCGTCACGGTGCTCACGATCGTCTCGCTGTACCTGCTCCTCGCCGTCGCGATGATCATGTTCGCGGGCGTCGGCACGGGGGAGCTCGGCCTCGGCAACGGCGACATCCAGGAGAACGTGTTCTTCCACCTCTCCGGACCGATCCTCGGTCCGCTCGCGTTCCTCGTCTCCCTCGCGGTGCTCACGAGCTCGGCGTCGTCGCTGCAGTCGACGTTCGTCGGTCCGGCCCGTACCCTGCTCGCGATGGGCCACTACGGTGCGCTCCCGAAGTCGTTCGCGAAGGTGAGCCCGCGGTTCTTCACCCCGGGCTACGCCACGATCGTGTCGGCCATCGTGGCCTCCGCGTTCTACGCCGTGATGCGCGTGGTCAGCGAGGATACGCTGTGGGACACGATCCTCACGCTCGGCATGATGATCTGCTTCTACTACGGGATCACCGCGTTCGCCTGCGTCTGGTACTTCCGCAAGCAGTGGTTCGACTCGGCGCGGAACGTCTTCTTCACCTTCCTGTTCCCGCTGGTGGGCGGCATCATCCTGGCGATCCTGTTCTTCACCACGCTGATCGACTCCATGGACCCGGCCTACGGCTCCGGGTCGGAGATCGGCGGCATCGGGATCGTCTTCATCCTCGGCATCCTCATCATCGTCGTCGGCATCGCCGTGATGATCTGGAACGCCATCCGCCGCCCCGCCTTCTTCCGCGGTGAGACGCTGGGTATGGACGCTCCGCCCAGCCGCCGCCGTCGTCCCACGTCCGTCTGAAAGAGAGAGAATCCATGAGCACTCAGAACGAGCAGGCGCTGCTCGACAGCATCCCCACCGGCCTCTTCATCGGCGGGGAGTGGATCGAGGGGGAGACCGGCGCGACCTTCGACGTCAAGGACCCCTCGACCAACCAGGTGATCCGCACGATCGCCGACGCCACCCCCGCGGACGGCATCCGGGCGCTCGACGCCGCGGTCGCCGCGCAGGACGAGTGGGCAGCGACGGCGCCGCGCGTGCGCGGCGAGATCCTCCGCCGGGCGTTCGACCTCGTGCAGGAGCGCAAGGAGGACCTCGCGCTGCTGATGACGCTCGAGATGGGCAAGCCCCTCGCCGAGGCCCGTGGCGAGGTCGCCTACGGCGGCGAGTTCCTCCGCTGGTTCAGCGAGGAGGCCGTGCGCATCAGCGGCCGCTACGGCCTCAACCCCGAGGGCACCGGTCACATGATCGTGTCGCAGCGCCCGGTGGGACCGTCGTTCTTCGTCACGCCGTGGAACTTTCCGTTCGCGATGGCCACGCGCAAGATCGCCCCGGCCCTCGCCGCCGGCTGCACCGTGGTGATCAAGCCCCCGGCACTCACGCCGCTCACGACCATCTTCTTCACGACGCTGCTCGAGGAGGCCGGTCTGCCGAAGGGCGTCGTCAACGTCGTGCAGACCTCGAAGTCGAGCGCCCTGTCCGCGCCGATCATCGCCGACCCGCGTCTGCGCAAGCTGTCCTTCACCGGGTCGACCGAGGTCGGTCGCAAGCTCATCGCCCAGGCGGCCGAGGGCGTGCTGCGGGTGTCGATGGAGCTCGGCGGCAACGCCCCGTTCGTCGTGTTCGACGACGCGGACCTCGACAAGGCCGTGGAGGGCGCGCTGGCCGCGAAGTTCCGCAACATCGGTCAGGCCTGCACGGCGGCGAACCGCTTCATCGTGCACAAGGACGTCGCGGGAGAGTTCGCCAAGCGCGTCACCGAGCGTGTCAACGGCATGAAGATCGGCCGCGGCACGGAGGAGGGCGTGGCGATCGGCCCGCTCATCGACGAGGACGCGGTGGCCAAGGCCGGCGAGCTCGTGGACGACGCCGTCGAGCGCGGCGCGACCCTGCTCGCGGGCGGCAAGGCGCTCGAGGGCACCGGCACGTTCTACGAGCCGACGGTGCTCACCGACGTCGTCCCCGGTTCCGCGATCCTCCGCGAGGAGATCTTCGGCCCGGTGCTCGCGATCGCGACCTTCGAGACCGAGGACGAGGCCGTGCGTCTCGCCAACGACACCGAGTACGGCCTGGTCTCCTACGTCTTCACCGAGAACCTGCAGCGCGGTCAGCGGATGATCGACGCGCTGGAGACCGGCATGATGGGTCTGAACGTGGGTGTAGTCTCCAACGCGGCGGCTCCTTTCGGCGGCGTCAAGCAGTCCGGCGTCGGTCGCGAGGGCGGCTTCGAGGGCATCCACGAGTACCTGTCCACCAAGTACACGCTGATCCCGGTCTCCTGACCGGCACGGCAAGAGGAGGAGACACATGACCGACTACGCCGTCGTCAACCCCGCCACCGGCGAGACCCTGGCGTCGTACGACACGTTCACCGACGCCCAGATCGAGGAGGCCGTCGCGGCCGCCGACGAGGCGCACCGCGAGTGGTCACGCTCCACCACGGTCGCCGACCGTGCCGCGCTGCTGCGTCGCGCGGCCGAGCTCCACCGGGAGCGCCGCGAGGAGCTGGCCGACATCTTCGTGCGCGAGATGGGCAAGCCGCGGGAGGCCGCACTCGGCGAGGTCGACTTCGCCGCCGACATCGCGGAGTACTACGCGGACCAGGCCGAGGACATCATGGCCGACCAGCCCATCAAGATCCTCGGGGAGGGTTCGGCGATCATCCGCCGCTCCTCGCTGGGACCGCTCGTGGGCATCATGCCGTGGAACTTCCCGGCGTACCAGATCGTGCGCTTCGCCGCGCCGAACCTGATCGTCGGCAACACGATCCTCCTCAAGCCCGCGCCGCAGTGCCCGGAGTCGTCGAGCGCGATCGAGGCGATCTACCACGACGCGGGCTTCCCGAAGGGCGCGTACCAGAACGTGCTCGCCACGAACGACCAGATCGCGGCGATGATCGCGGACTGGCGGGTGCAGGGCGTGTCGCTGACCGGCTCCGAGCGCGCCGGCGCCGCGGTCGCCGAGGTCGCCGGGCGCAACCTCAAGAAGGTCGCGCTGGAGCTCGGCGGGTCCGACCCGTTCATCGTGCTCTCCACCGACGACCTCGACGCCACCGTGCAGGCGGGTGTGGATGCGCGCCTCGACAACAACGGCCAGGCCTGCAACGGCGCCAAGCGCTTCATCATCGTCGACGAGCTCTACGACGCGTTCGTGGAGAAGTTCACTGCGGCGATGGCGGCCGTCGAGGCGACCGATCCCACGCTGGACGACACGGTCCTCGGTCCGGTCTCGTCGGAGGCGGCGGCGGAGAACCTGCAGAAGCAGATCGACACCGCCGTGGCCCAGGGCGCGACCCTCCTCACGGGCGGCACGCGCGACGGGGCGTTCTTCGCACCGACCGTGCTCGCCGACGTGACCCCGGAGATGGACGTCTACCGCGAGGAGCTGTTCGGCCCCGCAGCCGTCGTGTACCGCGTCGCGGACGAGGACGCGGCGGTCGCGCTGGCCAACGACACCACGTTCGGTCTCGGCTCCTACGTCTTCACGACGGACGAGGCGCAGGCGGAGCGGGTGGCCGACCGGATCGAGGCGGGCATGGTCTACGTGAACCTCGTGCTCGCCGACAGCCCCGAGCTCCCGTTCGGCGGCATCAAGCGCAGCGGCACGGCCCGCGAGCTCGGCCACCTGGCCGCCGACGAGTTCGTCAACAAGAAGCTGATCCGCATCGGCTGACCGTCGACCCACCCCCTTGCGGCCGAGCGGCCCCCTTGCGTGCGCACGCAAGGGGGCCGCTCGCACGAGAGGGGCCGGGTCGACGGGGTGCGCGTCGAAGACGGACGAGGCACAATGGCGGCATGAGCGCGCACACGGATCCGGTCCAGTCCCTCACCGCGGAGCAGAGCTGGGAGCACCTGCGCAGCCAGGAGCTCGGGCGGCTCGTCACCAGGGTCGGCGAGACCATCGACATCTTCCCCGTGAACTACGCCGTCGACGGCGAAGGACTCCTGTTCCGCACGGCCCCCGGGAGCAAGCTGTTCGAGCTGACGGTCAACGCCGACGTGCTCTTCGAGGTCGACGACCACACCGACACTGCGGCGTGGAGCGTCATCGTGCGCGGGCGTGCCGAGGCACTGGAGACCGACGCCGACATCGAGCGGGCGGAGGCGGCGGGTCTGCGCCCGTGGATCCCGACCGACAAGCGGGTGTACGTGCGCATCGCCCCGGCATCGGTGTCCGGCCGCGCGTTCCAGCGCGATCCCGAGCCCGACCGGGACGGTCCGCAGGAGTACTGAGCCCGGCCCGGGGAGGCCTCGGCGGGCGTAGGGTCGGGGTATGGCCAACGTCGCTGAGAACATCGTCAAGACTCTGAACGCCAACGGAGTCGACCGGGTCTACGGCATCCCGGGCGACTCCCTGAACGGTCTCACGGACGCCCTCCGCAAGGACGGCCGGATCCGCTGGGTGCACGTGCGCCACGAGGAGTCCGCCGCCTTCGCCGCCGCGGCCGACGCCGGCACCACCGGAGACCTCGCCGTCGTGGCGGGCTCGTGCGGCCCCGGCAACCTGCACCTCATCAACGGCCTGTACGACGCGCAGCGCTCTCGCGTGCCGGTGCTCGCCATCGCCGCGCACATCCCGACCGTCGAGATCGGTACCGGGTACTTCCAGGAGACGCACCCGCAGGAGCTGTTCCGCGAGTGCAGCGTGTACGTCGAATACGTCGCTGACCCGTCGCAGATGCCGCGGCTGATGGAGATCGCGATGCGCGCGGCCATCGAGCAGCGCGGCGTCGCCGTCCTCGTGATCCCCGGCGACGTGGCGCTGTCCGAGATCGCGGACGACCGCGCCGTGGTGATCGAGCGCACCCGCCCGCTGATCCAGCCCAGCGGCCCGGAGCTGGAGAAGGCAGCGACCATGCTGAACGCGGCCAAGAAGGTCACCATCCTCGCCGGGGCCGGCGTCGAGGGGGCGCACGACGAGGTGATCGCGCTCGCCGACGCGCTCGGTGCCCCCATCGTCCACGCGCTGCGCGGCAAGGAGTTCATCGAGTACGACAACCCCTTCGACGTCGGCATGACGGGACTGCTCGGCTTCGCGTCCGGCTACCGCGCCATGGAGGCGGCCGACACGCTCCTCGTCCTCGGCAGCGACTTCCCGTACGAGCAGTTCTACCCGGATCACGCGACCACCATCCAGGTCGACATCCGCGGGTCCCAGCTCGGCAAGCGCCACCCGCTCGACCTCGGTCTCGTCGGTGACGTGAAGGCCACCGCCGAAGCCCTGCTGCCCCGCATCGCGCGGAAGGACGACCGCGGCCACCTCGACGACGCCGTGGCCCACTACCGGAAGACACGGAAGAAGCTCGACGAGCTCGCGGTGCCGGCCAAGGGCACGCGCCCCATCCACCCGCAGTACCTCGCCCGGCTGCTCGACGAGTACGCCGCCGACGATGCGATCTTCACCGCCGACGTGGGGTCGCCGACCGTCTGGGCCGCGCGGTACCTGTCCATGACCGAGGGGCGCCGGCTGATCGGATCGTTCACGCACGGCTCGATGGCGAACGCCCTGATGCACGGCATCGGCGCGCAGGTCGCGCATCCGGATCGTCAGGTCGTGGCGCTCGCCGGCGACGGCGGCCTCGCGATGATGCTCGGCGAGCTGCTCACGCTCACCCAGAACGGTCTCCCGGTCAAGACGATCGTGGTGAACAACTCGTCGCTGAACTTCGTGGAGCTGGAGATGAAGGCCGCAGGCTTCGTCACCTACGGCACCGGGCTGGACAACCCCAGCTTCGCCGCGATCGCCGAGGCCATGGGGATCTTCGCCCGTCGGGTGGAGCGCAGCGAGGATCTGCCGGAGGCCGTCCGCGAGGTCCTCGCGCACGACGGCCCCGCGCTGCTCGACGTCGTGACCGAGCGGCAGGAGCTGTCCATGCCGCCCGCGATCGAGGCCGCGCAGGTCAAGGGCTTCGCGCTCTACGCGATCCGCACGGTCATGTCGGGTCGCGGAGACGAGCTGCTCGACCTCGCGCGGGCGAACTGGCGTCAGCTCTTCTGACGCGGCCCTCCGCCGCATCCGCATCGGCGCGGGATCCCCTCCGGATCCCGCGCCGGTGTCGCGTCAGCTCTCGACGAGGGCCCTGACCTCGGCGGCCTCGGCGTGCCGCCCCAGCGCCTCCAGCACGTCGCCGAGCTCCAGCGCCGCGACCTGACGCAGCGGCGGGAAGCCCTCGGCATGCTCCAGGGCGCTCCGGTACACCGGCACGGCATCGGCCGGGCGGTCGTTCCCCGCGAGCACCCGGCCCGCGAACAGTTCCGAGCTGCCGGCGGCGCCCTGATCGCCCAGCGCGGCGAAGCCGTCCGCCGCGGTGAGGGCGGCGGCGACGGCCTCATCGATCCGGCCCAGCTGGGCCAGCGCGCGGCCGCGGGAGTCGGTCACGTCGGCGAGCAGCCAGCCGGCTTCGTGCTCCTGGGCGAGTGCCGCGACCTCGTCGAAGAGGGGGAAGGCGCGCTCGTCACCCCGGCCTGCATAGGCCTGGCCGAGGCTGTGCAGCACCTCGGACAGCGCGCCGACGGCCTCGGGGGCACGCCGCACGATGTCCGCAGCGCCCTCCAGCAGCCGCACCGCGTCGTCGTGCTCCTCGAAGCGGGCGAGGATCTTCGCCTGCTCCGTCATGGCCATGGCCTGGTCGGCGTGGGCCTCCGCCTGTCCGAACAGCTCGGCCGCGTAGCCGTGCGCGCCGACCGCCTGTCCGTACTCTCCGGACTCGGCGAGCGACCGGGCCAGGAGGGAGGCGGTCATAGCGCGCGAACCCGCAGGGGTCTCGGCGTTCTCCTCGCGCTGGAGCACGTCGCCGAAGAGCTCGGCTGCCTCCTCGGCGTCTCCCGCGCGGAGCATCGCCCTGGCCAGTCGGAAGTCCACACCGGTGCGATCGCCCTCGTCCTGGAGTCGGGCGGCCAGACGGTAGCGCGTGACGGCCTTCTCGGGCTGCTCGGCGTCCTCCCAGAGCGCGCCCGCGAGCACATGGGCCTCGGCGAGAGCGCGGGTGGCGCCGAGTTCGGCGAGCAGCCGGCACACCTCGTCGGCGTCGACGGCCCCGTCCTGGTACGCACCCGTGCCGCCGCGCACGCGGGCCCGGGTCTGCAGCGCGTGGGCCCGGTGTCCGGCGGACACGTCCTCCTGGGAGAGGAAGCGGTCGAGGAGCGTGCGACCGGCGTCGAGGTCGCCCTTGCTCAGCACGGCGCCGATCGCCACGAGGGTCGTGGTGTTGGACAGCCGGGTGTCCTCGGCCTCCGCGAACGAGCGGGCGGCGAGCTCCGCGAGGTCCAGCGCCGCGTCCGGCTCCTCCGCCCGGAGGTGCAGCGACGCGCGGCTGATCGCCAGGTCGCCGCGCGACCACGCGGGAAGACGGTCGGCCTCGGCCAGTTCCTCTTCGAGCGCCGCCATGGTCTCGTCGGTGTGCAGGCCGAAGGTCGCCAGTCCGAGCCGCTCCTCGAGGTCGGCCTGCGCGTCGTTCCCGGCGGCCCGAAGCGCGGCGATCCGCTCGGGGAGGAGGCGCTCGGCCTCGTCCACGCGATCGAGTGCGACGAGGATGCCGAGGTGCATCGACAGGAGCTGCGCGCGCTTGGCGGCGTCGTCGACTTCCAGGGCGTGCGGGAGCGCGGCGAGGGTCTCCTGCTCGGCGCCGAACTGCGCGAGCTGCATCGCCCGCTCGAACCAGCCGTCCGGGTCGGTCGGGGTCGTGGCCGGCGCGGGGGCGACGAACGCGTCGGAGCGGATCGCGACGTCGTAGCTCTCGTCGGCGAGAGCGCGCATCCGGGCGAGGCTGCGGGCGTGGCCGTCGGTGCCGTCCCGCTCGTCGAACTGTGCGCCGATGCGCTCGGCCGTCGACCAGGCGGTCGCGGCGAGCTCGGCGGCGCTCCACGGGCCGTCGTGCGTGCCCAGCAGCGGCACGAGCGCCGGGGCGTCGGCGCCGCGGACCGGGGTGTCGCCGTGTCCGGCAGCGGTGACGCGGTCGAGAGCGACCGCGAAGGCGGTGAGGGCGGCGAAGTGCGCGTCGACGTTGAGGCCATCGTGGGCCAGCCACGCGATGTGCTTCTCGATCAGGGCCAGCGCCCGCGCCTCGTTGCCGGTGATCGCCGCGAACACGATGTTGTTGGCCACGATCCGCAGGTTGTCCGGGTTGTCCTTCGCCAGGCGGTAGCTGCGCAGGTGCGCGGTCTTCGCGTCCTCCGTGCGACCGGCGCGCAGATACGGGAGCAGCACGCGGGACAGAGCATGCTCCGGCTCCTCGCCGCAGGAGAAGCCGCCTTCGATCATCTCCTCGACGAGGCGGATGGCCTCGGCGTCGCGATCGGTCTCCGCGAAGAATCCTGCGAACTGGCTGCGGCTGCACGCGTCGCAGTGGCTGTGCTCGTCGCGCGGCGTGGCCTCGAGCTGCACGCGCAGGGCTTCGGCGGCGTCGAACCGGCCCGCGTCCCAGGCGTCCTCGAAACGGGCGGTCAGCACGCCGCTGAGGCCGAGACCTGCGGCGCGGTAGTGCGCCTCCATGTCATCGAGCACCGCGGCGATCTGCTCCTGCGAGAAGGCGGGGGAGGAGCGCAGGGACGACGCCATCCACTTGAACTGCCACATGAGGTCGGCGCCGCCGTTGTCGAGGTCGGCGGGGAACCGCTGCGGGTCGGCGTCGTGGTGCGCGAGGCACCACGCGAAGGAGTTGAGCATGACGTCGGTGGCCCCGACCATGTTCGCCGACGCGGTCTGCCGCATCCGGGCCTCGTACTCCAGCCGTTCGTCGCCGATCTCGACGGCCAGCGCCACCGCCTCCGCCACGAGGGCCTGCTCCGCCGGGCCCCACGGGGTGCGGTCGATCTCCTCGATGAGCTGCTGGAAGCGCTTCTTCGGACGTGCCATGGAGGGCCCTTTCGGGTAGTCGGGGGTGTCAGCGCGCGTCGAAGGGGAGCGTGTCCCCCTCGATGCCGGCGGAGAGCGAGACGAGGTCGGAGAGGGCGCTGGTCATGAGGGCCCGGTCGGCGTCCGAGAGGGGGTGGTGTCCCGCGAGGAGCGCCTGGATGTAGAGGAGCTGGACCGTGCGCGCGAACACGGCGTCGTCCTCGACGCGGACGAGGGCGCGGACGACGCGGTTCGACCAGTTCAGGCACAGTCGCGCCGTGAGGTCGTCGTCCCGTGCGGAGGAGAGCGTCTGATCGATCCGGTCGAGCACCCCGCCCCAGAGCGTGCTCGCGATGCCCTTGGTGCGCCCGCGGTCGATCGTGCGCAGGACCTCGGGATCCGCGACGTAGAGTCCGGTCAGCTCGGGGCGATCGATCGCCCTGACGACGACGGCGCAGTCGGAGGCGGCGAGCACGGCGCCGGCGCGGGACTCCAGCGCCATCGCGATGTCCCGGTCGTCGAGCGGCGGCGGGTCGAGGCGATCGAGCTCGCCGGTCACGTCGACCTTCTCCACCGTGACCTGCGGGTACAGGTCGGGGAGCAGGCGGATCAGATCCGCGTCATAGAGGTAGCCGCCGTTGACCAGTACCTCGTCCGAGGGGGAGATGCCCGCCACCTGGCGGAACTCGTCGACGGTCTGGGCGTAGCGCACGTGCGGGTAACGCTCCACGAGCTCGCCGATCCGCAGCGTGCCGTGCGTGGTCTCCACGGTGAGCCAGCGCGTGATGAAGCGCGCGAGCTCCTCGTCATGACGCACCAGCGACTTGAGTCCGACCTCGTGCACGGCGACGAACTGGGCGAGGCGATGCGGTTCGCGCAGCCCGAGCTCGAGCACCCAGCGGCGGATCCCGGCGCCGAGATGCTCCCGGACGTGCTCCAGGGCCGTGTCCTCGACGAGGGACTCGCGGCTCGCGGTCGGCGCGAGGCCGGTGGAGTCGACGACGGCGCGAACGAAGAAGGCCCAGTCGGGCAGCACGTCGTCGACGCGCTCGGACAGCAGCATGCGCCCGAGGTACATGCGGGTCGCCTGCCGGGCGCCGGGCGGAGGAGCGAAGGGCAGGACGTACGCCAGGCCCTGCGTGCCGGTCGCCGGCTCGCTCAGCGGGATCACGTCCAGCGGAGCGGCCCCGAGCAGGTCGCGACCGTACTGCACGGCCGCCTCGACGTCGGCGGCGGGGTCGAGGAAGGGAGGCTCGCGCGTCACATCGATGTCCCCGCCGGTCGCGTCGATGGTCACCCGCACCGGCAGGAACTCCCCGAAGGTGGTCGCGAGCTCGTGCACGGCCGCCGGCCGCAGCAGCTCGTCGGCGTCGAAGCGCGGCACGAGGTGCACGCTGGTGCCGATCGGGAGGTCGTCATCGATCTCCGTGACGCGGAAGGTGCCGTCCGCGCTGCCCGTCCACTCCACCGCGGAGCCGCCTCTGGCGCTGCGGGAGCGGATGACGATGGTGTCGGCGACCATGAAGCAGCTCAGCAGCCCGATGCCGAACTGGCCGAGGAAGTCGCTCCGGGGGAGGTCGAAGATGTCCCGCTTGGAGCTGCGCCCGACGGTCGCGAGCAGATCGGCGACCTCGGCGGCGGTCAATCCCACGCCGTCGTCGCGGAGCACGAACTCGCCCGACTGCGCGGTCAGCGGTGTGATCCGGATGCGGCTGCCGCCGCCGTCGACGTCACGGCGCGCGGCGATCGCGTCCCTCGCGTTCTGGAGCAGTTCCCGCAGATAGACCCGGGGACTGGAGTAGATGTGCCGGCTGAGCAGATCGACGACTCCGCGCAGGTCCACCTGGAACTGCTGCACATCCCCACTCACATGCGTCCCTTCCTGCTTCGTCCGCCCGCCGAGCCTAGCAACAACGCCGGTTCCGCTTCCTGTTCGGCACCACCGGATCGATGCCGTATGCTTGGTGAGCAGTTGTTCTCTGCATTCTTTCGCCGTGCCTGGCGTCTACGACATCGGCCGGTGACAGGGTGGGGAGGGCATCCCCGAGACCTCCGGGTCTCTAGGGCGGTAGCTCAATTGGCAGAGCAGCGGTCTCCAAAACCGCAGGTTGCAGGTTCGATTCCTGTCCGCCCTGCGCGTCAGCGCACGCTGACACACGAAAGGTACATTCAGGATGGATCAGGACGAACCGCGCGGCGACGTCGTCGCGGCCGGCGCCACGCGCCAGAAGAAGGGCAACCCCTTCTCCCGGTTCTTCGGGGGCATCGCCCTGTTCATCCGCCAGGTCATCGCCGAACTGCGCAAGGTCGTCACCCCGACCCGCAAGGAGCTTTTCAAGTTCACGGGTGTGGTGCTCGTCTTCGTCCTGATCGTCATGGGCATCGTCTACGGTCTCGACTACGTCTTCGGGCTCCTGACGCACTACGTGTTCGGAATCCCTGGCTGATGACCCCCGCGGCGACCGCCGCAGCTATGGAGAAGAAGCAACGTGTCTGAACGATATTCCGACGACGCCGACTGGGCGACCGCCGCAGAGCAGTCCAGCGAGGAGGACGAGGCCCAGGAGGGCAACGTGCTCGCCGCGGAGGAGCTCTCGGTCACCTCTGCCGAGCACGTCGCGGTCCACGTCGAGGACGAGGACGGCGAGCAGGAGACGGAAGACATCGACATCGACATCGACGACCCGGAGGCGGACGCCATCGTGAACGACGCTCTGAACCTGGACGAGGCCGCGGAGTCCGAAGCCGCCGCCGAGGTCCTCAACGATTCCGTGGCCGAAGAGGTCGCGGAGCAGGAGGCCGAAGCGGCCGACGAGGTCACCCCGTACGAGGGGCCCGACGTGAACGGCGAGGACGACCGTCCCGCCGCCGAGTCCGACGAGGACGAGTCGGCGTCCGAGGAAGACCCGTACGAGGCCTTCCGCATGGACCTGCGCATGCTCCCGGGCAAGTGGTACGTCATCCACTCGTACGCCGGCTTCGAGCGCAAGGTCAAGGCGAACATCGAGCAGCGCAAGTCGACGCTCGAGGTCGAGGACGAGATCTACCAGGTCGAGGTCCCGATGGAGGACGTCGTCGAGATCAAGAACGGCCAGCGCAAGATGGTCACCCGCGTGCGCATCCCCGGCTACGTGCTGGTGCGCATGGAGCTGACGGAAGACACCTGGTCGGTCGTGCGGCACACCCCCGGCGTCACCGGCTTCGTGGGCAACGCCCACAACCCGACGCCGCTGCGCTTCGAAGAGGCCTTCAACATGCTGAAGTCCCTCGTCGAGGTCAAGGACGTGCCGACCGCCAAGAACATCGCGGCCAAGGGTGGCGTCGCCGTCGCCCGTCCGCTTCCCGCCGAGGTCGACTTCGAGGTCGGCGAGACCATCACGATCAAGGAGGGCTCGTTCGCGGGTCTTCCCGGTTCGATCAGCGAGATCAAGCCGGAGAGCGGCAAGCTCACGGTCCTCGTCTCGCTCTTCGAGCGCGAGACCCCGGTCGAGCTGTCGTTCGACCAGGTCACCAAGATGATCTGACACTGTCACGAGAACGGCCGCCCTCTTCCGGGGCGGCCGTTTTCTTTCCCCCGACCCACCCCCTTTCGTGTCTCCCGGCCCTTTGAGGATGCGCGCAGAGGGCCGGCTCGCACACAAGGGGCCGGCTCGCGAGTGGGGGAGTGATCAGGTAGACTTACGTGGTTTGTGTGCCGCTTCGGCGTGCACAGAGACGACCACGGGCCGGAGAGGCCGGAGCCGTGGGAGAAGCGGATGCTCGCATCCGCCTCGAGGAAAGGAAAGAGAATGGCACCGAAGAAGAAGGTGACCGGCCTGATCAAGCTTCAGATCAACGCCGGTGCCGCCAACCCGGCGCCGCCGATCGGCCCCGCGCTCGGTCAGCATGGCGTCAACATCATGGAGTTCTGCAAGGCGTACAACGCCGCGACCGAGTCGCAGCGCGGCAACGTCATCCCCGTCGAGATCACCGTCTACGAGGACCGCAGCTTCACCTTCGTCCTGAAGACCCCGCCCGCGGCGGAGCTCATCAAGAAGGCCGCCGGCGTGCAGAAGGCTTCGGCCACCCCGCACACCGTCAAGGTCGGCAAGATCACCAAGGACCAGGTCCGTCAGATCGCCGAGCAGAAGCAGGCCGACCTGAACGCGAACGACATCGAGGCCGCCTCGAAGATCATCGCCGGCACCGCCCGTTCCATGGGCATCACGGTCGAGGGCTGAGGAGAATAATCATGGCTACCAAGTCCAAGGCTTACAAGGCTGCCGCCGAGAAGATCGAGGCAGACCGTTTCTACACGCCGTCCGAGGCCGTCGCGCTCGCGAAGGAGACCGGTTCGGCGAAGTTCGACTCGACCGTCGAGGTCGCGCTGAAGCTCGCTGTCGACCCCCGCAAGGCGGACCAGATGGTGCGCGGCACCGTCATCCTGCCCCACGGCACCGGTAAGACCGCCCGCGTCATCGTGTTCGCCACCGGCCCCGCAGCCGAGGCGGCGATCGCGGCCGGCGCCGATGAGGTCGGCGGCGCCGAGCTCATCCAGAAGGTCGCCGACGGCTGGACCAACTTCGACTCCGCGGTCTCGACCCCGGAGCTCATGGGCCAGGTCGGCCGTCTCGGCAAGGTGCTCGGTCCCCGTGGCCTGATGCCGAACCCGAAGACCGGCACCGTGACTCCGAACCCGGCCAAGGCCGTCGAGGAGATCAAGGGCGGAAAGATCGAGTTCCGCGTCGACAAGCACGCCAACGTGCACTTCGTCATCGGCAAGGCCTCCTTCTCGGCCGAGCAGCTGAACGAGAACATCGACGCCGCGCTCGAGGAGATCGTCCGCCTCAAGCCGTCCAGCGCCAAGGGTCGTTACATCCAGAAGGGTGCGGTGTCGACCACGTTCGGCCCCGGCATCCCGCTGGACGTCAACGCCATCTGACGCGTCGACGGGTCTCGCACCTGTCGCACCGAACGCCCCCGGGTCCGCCCGGGGGCGTTCTGCGTTCCCGGGGCGGTTCGGCGCGCGACATCCGGCGTCATCCGATGCGCGGACGTCGGAGGCGCCGCGTACTGTGGGGGAGTTCCCGCGGTCGTCGCGTAAACTCGCTCCCGCGCTTTCTCACCCCAGGAGGGTCCATGTCCCGTCGTCTCATCGCCGTCACCGCACTCGTCGTCGCCGCCGCCGCGCTGACCGCCTGCAGCGGGTCCAGCACGCCCGCGAGCACGGACGGCGAGGGCGCCGCGGGCTCCGACTTCGGCCTGGTGAAGGACGGCACGCTGACGGTCGCGACCGAGGGCACCTACCGCCCGTTCAGCTTCCACGACGACGGCGGTTCCGGTGACCTCACCGGCTACGACGTCGAGATCATTCAGGCCGTCGCCGACGAGCTCGGCCTGAAGGTCGAGTTCCAGGAGACGCAGTGGGATGCGATCTTCGCGGGTCTCGACGCCGGCCGCTTCGACGTGATCGCGAACCAGGTGTCGATCAACGAGGAGCGCGAGGCGAAGTACCTCTTCAGCACCCCGTACACGGTGTCGCCCGGCGTGATCGTGGTGAAGGAGGACGACGACTCCATCTCGTCCTTCGACGACCTCGAGGGCAAGACGACGGCGCAGTCCCTCACGAGCAACTGGTACGAGCTGGCCACCGAGTCCGGCGCCAAGGTCGAGGGCGTCGAGGGGTGGGCGCAGGCCGTGGAGCTCCTCCGCCAGGGCCGGGTGGATGCGACCGTCAACGACAAGCTGACGTTCCTCGACTACGAGACGACCAACAGCCCGACGGGCCTGAAGATCGCGGCGGAGACCGATGACGCCGGTGAGCAGGCCTTCGTGTTCACGAAGGACAAGGAGGCGCTCGTCGATGCGGTCGACGAAGCGCTCGACACGCTCCGTGCCGACGGCACCTTGGCCGAGATCAGCGAGAAGTACTTCGGCGAAGACGTCTCGCAGTAGGCGATGCAGAATCCCTGGGAGCTCTTCTTCTCCTCGCTCGGGCCGATCGCCTGGGCGGGGCTGACGGCGACGATCCCGCTCGCCCTGGTGTCGTTCGCGCTGGGGCTCGTGATCGCGATCGGCATGGCGCTGATGCGGATCTCGGTGCATCCGGTGGTGTCCGGCGTCGCGCGGTTCTACATCTCGGTGATCCGCGGCACGCCGATGCTCGTGCAGCTCTTCGTGATCTTCTACGGCCTGCCGTCCGTCGGGGTGACCCTCGATCCGTGGCCGAGCGCCATCATCGCGCTCTCGCTCAACGTCGGCGGCTACGGCGCCGAGGTCGTGCGGGCGGCGATCCTCTCGGTGCCGAAGGGGCAGTGGGAGGCCGCGTACACGGTCGGCATGAACCGCACCCGCACGCTGACCCGCATCATCCTGCCGCAGGCCGCCCGGGTGTCGGTGCCGCCGCTGTCCAACACGTTCATCTCGCTCGTGAAGGACACCTCCCTCACCTCGCTGATCCTCGTGACGGAGCTGTTCAAGGTGGCGCAGCAGATCGCCTCCACCACGCTCGAGTTCATGGTGGTGTATCTGGCCGCGGCGCTGGTCTACTGGGTGATCTGCCTGGTGCTCTCCTTCGGGCAGAGCGCCCTGGAGAGGAGGCTCGACAGTCGTGTCGCGCACTGACCCCACGACCGGACCGCTGCTCACCGCACGGGGCCTGCACAAGAGCTTCGGCGCCACCGAGGTGCTCCGCGGCTTCGACCTCACCCTGCACCGCGGCGAGGTCGTGGTGCTCATCGGGCCGAGCGGCTCCGGGAAGACGACCGTCCTGCGGGCTCTGAACGGCCTGGAGACGCCGGACGCCGGCACCATCGCGATGGCCGGGGGCCCGGAGATCGACTTCGCACCGGAGGTCCGCCCGAAGCCACGCGTCGCGAAGCAGCAGCGGCTCGCGCTCCGCGATCGGTCGGCGATGGTGTTCCAGCACCACAACCTCTTCCCGCATCTCACGGTGCTGGAGAACGTGATCGAGGGGCCGTGGCGGGTGCAGGGGCGTCCGAAGGCGGAGGTCGTCGCCGAAGCGCAGGCCCTGCTCGCCCGGGTGGGCCTCGCCGACAAGGCCGACGCGAGGCCGCATCAGCTCTCCGGCGGGCAGCAGCAGCGCGTCGGCATCGTGCGCGCCCTGGCTCTGGAGCCGGACCTGCTGCTGTTCGACGAGCCGACGAGCGCGCTCGATCCCGAGCTCGTGGGAGAGGTGCTGCTCGTCATCAAGGAGCTCGCCGACGAGGGCTGGACGATGGCCGTCGTCACCCACGAGCTGAGCTTCGCCCGCGAGGCCGCAGACCATGTGCTCTTCCTGGACGACGGCGTCGTCGTCGAGCAGGGGCCGCCCGCCGAGCTGTTCAGCGCTCCGCAGCACGAGCGCACGCAGCGGTTCCTCACCCGCATCCTCCGGCCCCTCGACGGCGCGTGAGTCCTCGACCCCGCGGGCGATCGGTGGCAGGATGCGGTGCGTGGGCACCATCGACGACTACCTGACCGATCTCGACGCCGCAGACCGTGCGGTGATCGATGGCGTGTACGCGATCGCCACGGAGGAGGTGCCGGAGGCGGAACAGGGCAAGGGCTACGGGATGCCGGCCCTCGTGTACGACGGCAAGCCGCTGCTCTCGGTGATGCGTGCGAAGAAGCACATCGGCGTCTACCCGTTCAGCCCCGAGGCGGTCGCTGCCGTAGCGGGTTTCCTCGACGGTCACCCCGGGGTCAGCCTCGACAAGGGGACGATCCGGTTCCAGCCGGAGCACCCCCTGCCGGTCGAGGCGGTCCGCGCGCTCATCCGGGCGCGGGTGTCGCAGATCGACGCCGGGTGAACGCCTAGCCGCCCAGCACCGGGAGCACGAGGCTCACCGCCAGCGTGATCATCACGACCGCGATCACCGCGTCGAGGAGGCGCCAGGAGCGCGGGGTGCGCAGCCACCGTCCGAGGTAGCGGGCGCCGAAGCCGAGGGCGGTGAACCAGAGGATGCTCGCCGCGACCGCCCCTGCCGCGAACAGCCACCGCTCCTCCCCGTGCGTCGCCGCGATCGACCCGAGCATCAGCACCGTGTCGAGGTACACGTGCGGGTTCAGCCACGTCAACGCCAGCGTCGTGAGGATCACCGGGGCGAGGCGGGTGCGGGTGAGCGTGCCGGTGCCCCCGGACGCCTCGAGGACCGGGGCGTCGCCCCCGTCGACCACCAGCTCCTCGCCGCCACGCCAGGCCCGCCGCGCCGCGAGCAGGCCGTACCCGAGCAGGAACAGCGCCCCTGCCCAGCGAGCAACGACGACGAGCCAGGGGGCGGCGGACAGCACGAACCCGAGCCCGGCGACGCCGGCGATGATCAGCACGGCGTCGGAGAGCGCGCACACGATCACGACGGCGAGGACGTGCTCGCGCCGGATGCCCTGACGCAGCACGAAGACGTTCTGCGCGCCGATCGCGACGATGAGGGAGAGACCGAGGCCGAGACCGGCGAGGACGGTGAGCATGTGTCGAGCCTAGGAGGGCTGAGCATGAGGTGCAGCGAAGATTCCTTCCGCACCATTAGCATCGCTGATGTGAGGATCGACCCGGAGCTCGCCGCCACGCTGGCCGCCGTCGCCGACGAGGGCACCCTCGATGCCGCGTCGCGTCGGCTGCAGGTCACCCCATCCGCGGTCAGTCAGCGTCTCAAGGCGCTGGAGCAGCAACTCGGGCGGATCCTCCTCGTGCGCAGCAAGCCGGTCCGCCTCACCGAGGCGGGGGAGTCCGTCGTGCGGCTCGCGCGGCAGATCGCCCTCCTCGAAGAGGATGCTCTCGCGGGAGTCGGGATCGAGGGGAGCGCTGAGGGGCGGCGGATCAGCGTGCCGCTCGCCGTCAACGCGGATTCGATGGCGACCTGGTTCCTGGCACCGATGGCCCGGCTCTCGGCTGTGCACGACATCGATCTGGATCTTCATCGTGACGATCAGAACTTCACCGCGCGCCTGCTCGAATCGGGGACCGTCATGGCGGCGGTCACGAGCGAGGCCACGGCGGTCGCGGGGTGCACGGTCACGCCCCTCGGCGTGCTCGAGTACCGCGCCATGGCCGAAGCCGCCTACGCCCGTCGATGGTTCCCGGACGGCGTGACCCCCGGTGCTCTGGCGCACGCGCCGTTCGTCGACTTCGACCGCCGGGACACCCTCCAGCACGAGTGGCTGGCCGCGCGGGGAGTGCCGGCGGCCGGGGTTCCCCGGCACTACGTCCCGGCGTCGCACGACTATGCGCTGGCCGTCGGCCTCGGGCTGGGGTGGGGGATGGTGCCGCGGCTGCAGGAGGTGCCGGGACTCGTGGCGCTGGGCGGTCCGATCCTGCGCGTGGCGCTGTACTGGCAGCAGTGGAACCTGCGCTCCGCGCTCCTCGACACGATCGCGTCCGAGGTCGCGGGGGAGGCGCGTCGGGTGCTCGCTCGCGAACCCTGACGCGGCCGGGACGGCATCGCCGCCGCGCGGTCAGTCGGCGAGGGCGAGGGCGCGGAAGGCGTCGCGCTCGCGGAGCTGCTCCCGACGGCTGTCCGCCGGGGATGCGGAGCGGGCCGGGACCGTGCGTCCGGTCGTGCGGCGGTACAGCTCGTCGATGAGGTCGGTGGCGAGCCCCACGAGCTTGGCGATCTCGCGGTCGTCGCGGTCGATCCATACGCAGCGGGGCTCGTCGTGGACGGGGGAGAAGTCGACGTGCTCCTCCCAGACGAACAGGGTGCGCTCGGCGCCCAGCACGTGCTGCTGCCACCACACCTGGCGCAGGTAGGTGCGGGGGATCCCCCGGAAGGCCTTGTTGGTGGTCTTGATCTCCGCGAGGCTGACACGGCCGTCCGCGTCCACCGAGATGCCATCGGGGGTCGCCAGGTGGCGGTGCTCGACCTCGGCGCGGAACAGCGCGGAGGAGGGGAAGATGCCGTGCGTCGCGGCGACCCAGGCGGCGATCTCCGGCTCGCGGCGCCGGCCGTGGTCGGTGTAGGCGTTGCCGCCGAACCGCGGCCCGCCGCCGAGCTTGGCGTCGGCAGCACGGGCGATCGAGCGCTCGCTGGTGAGCCCGGCGACGTCGGTGGCCGTGATGCCGCGCGATCGTGCCCTCATCCATGCCACGCGGTCGCGCGAGTCCGCGACGATGCGAGCTTGGAGTTCCGGGGTCACCAGAAGACTCTAACTCTCCCCCACCCCCCGTTCCCGTCGTACACGCCGCCCCCTCCCGCCGACCCACCCCCTTGCGTGCGTCCCGGCCCCCTACGCACGCGCGCAAGGGGGTGGCTCGAACGCAAGGGGGTGGGTCGGCGGGGGAGGACGGTTCCTGCACAGGGGGCGGGAGGGGAGAGAGGGGTGTGGAGAAACCGGGGAGGGCGGGGGAGTGGCGAGAGGAGAGGGGAGAGTCGGAGGGGTGAGACAGGTGAGCGTGGACGAGATCAGGGGGATGCTCCTCGGTCGTCGACGACTGGAGGAGGAGGGGTGGGGGTCTCGGACGCTCCACGCCGCGGTGGAGGGGCGGCAGCTGCATCATGTGCGCCGTGGGTGGTACCTCGCGTTACGGACGTGGAGCGAGCTCGCCCCGGAGTCCCGGCATCGTGCGGAGGTGGTGGCCGCCGACCTCGCGGCCTTGGGGACGCGGCCCGTGTTCTCGCACACCTCGGCCGCGGTGCTGTGGGGGCTGCCGCTGTATCGGGTGCGTCCGACGAGGGTCCATGTGACGGCGCCACCGGACCGCCGGCACAGCACATCCGGGATCCTGCGGCACGAGGGCACTGTTGCCGCCGGTGACATCGTGGAGCGCGACGGCATCCGCTGCACCTCCCTCGCCCGGACGGTCGTCGACCTCGCCCGCACGGTCGCTCCGGAGGCGGCTCTCGCGGCAGCCGATGCCGCTCTCGCTCTGGTCGGCGGTGACCCGTGGGAGTTCGACGACACCGCGGAGCAGGCTCTCCTGGCCGACCTGGCGGATCGGGTGCGCCGTCCGCGGCTCCGCGGCATCGTGCAGGCTCGCCGGATCGTGGGCTTGGCCGACGGTCGCGCCCAGCTGCCTCTGGAGAGCGTGACGCGGTATCGGCTCCATCAGCTCGGCTTCGGCAGACCGCGGCTGCAGGTGCCGGTGGACGGACCGCGCGGCGGTCGGTTCTGGATGGACATCGCCGTCGACCAGTGCCGCACCTTCGTGGAGTGCGACGGCCGCGACAAGTACCTGGATGACGCTCTCCGCGGGGGCCGCACCGCGGAGAGCGTCGTGCTCGACGAGAAGATCCGCGAGGACTGGGCGCGCGGGACCACCGGCTGGCGGGTGATCCGGGTGTCGAGCGAGCACGTCGCCTCCCTCGCCGCGGCCGACGCGCACTTCCGTGCCTTCCGCCTCTTCGCCCGGTGAACCGTTGACCCACCCCCTTCCGTGCCCTCCGGCCCCGTGCGTGCAGGCGTAAGGGGCCGGGGTGCACGCAAAGGGGTGGGTCGACGGGAAGAGGAGGGGGGATTTGGGGGAGAGGTGGGGGTGGGGTACAGTGGTCATAACCGAAGACCGCTGGTCATCGTGTGCGCGCGAGTGCACAGGATCGAAGCTCTGCATCGCAGGGGCCCGCGCAGGTGTCACGAACTTCCGAGCTCCGTGCGCTTGCGCCGGAGCTCTTCTCTTTTGCAGGGGGGTCGGAGGCTGGCGCCCCACCACCGTGCGGCGCCTCGTACACACCAAGGAGTGACCATGGCGCAGAAGGATGCATCGGTCAACGAGCTCACGAAGTCATTCGAGAACTCGAACGCCGTCCTGCTGACCGAGTACCGCGGTCTGACGGTTGCCCAGCTCAAGCAGCTGCGCAACAGCATCCGTCAGGACGCTGAGTACGCCGTGGTGAAGAACACGCTGACCAAGATCGCCGCCAACAAGGCAGGCATCTCCGCGCTGGACGACGACCTCAAGGGGCCGTCGGCTGTCGCGTTCGTGCACGGTGACTTCGTCGCCACCGCCAAGGCTCTGCGTGACTTCGCCAAGGCCAACCCGCTTCTCGTGATCAAGTCGGGCATCTTCGAGGGCAAGGCCCTCACCGCCGACGAGGTCAACACGTACGCCTCGCTCGAGAGCCGCGAGGTTCTGCTGGCGAAGGCCGCGGGCATGATGAAGGCGACGATGGGCAAGGCTGCGGCCACCATCGACGCGCTTCGCGAAAAGCTGGAGACCGCCGAGGCCGCGTAAGCGACCGGCGATCTCGTCTACAAACCCCATCTATCTAGGAGATACATCATGGCGAAGCTTTCCACCGAGGAGCTGCTCGAGCAGTTCGCCGGCCTGACCCTCATCGAGCTCAACGAGTTCGTGAAGGCGTTCGAGGAGAAGTTCGAGGTCACCGCTGCTGCTCCCGTCGCCGTCGCCGGTGCCGCTGGTGGCGCGGGCGAGGCCGCGGCCGAGGAGGAGAAGGACTCCTTCGACGTCATCCTCGAGGCTGCTGGCGACAAGAAGATCCAGGTCATCAAGGCTGTCCGCGAGCTCACCTCGCTCGGCCTCGGCGAGGCCAAGGCCGTCGTCGACGGTGCTCCGAAGGCCGTCCTCGAGGGCGCCAACAAGGAGACGGCCGAGAAGGCCAAGGCTGCTCTGGAAGAGGCCGGCGCGACCGTCACCCTCAAGTAATTCCAGCGCACCAGCGCTTCTGCGAAGGCCCCGGGTTCCGCCCGGGGCCTTCGTGCGTCTGCGGGGTCAGCGCGGCGCCGCGGTCGAGCTGCGGACGACGAGCGCCGAAGCGGCCTCGACGTGCTCGACCGGAGCGTCGGGCTCGCTGATCCGTCGCATGAGCAGGCGCACGGCCTCCCGGCCCTGGTCCCGCGGCGACTGCCCGATGGTCGTGAGGGCGAACATCTCCGCATGCTCGTGGTCGTCGATGCCGACGACGCTGAGTTCGGTCGGCACCGCGATGCCCAGGCGGCGGGCGGCGATCACGGCGCCGATGGCCGCCTCGTCGCACACGCCGACGATGGCGGTCGGTCGGTGGCGGCGGTCGCCGAGGAGTCCCGCCGCCGCGGCATAGCCGCCGGGCATCGTGGGGGCCGCCCCGGCGATGCGCGCCCGCGGAGTCAGCCCCGCCGCGTGCAGCGCCTCCCGGTAGCCGGCCAGGCGTCGGGCGTCGCCGTAACTGAGGTCGGTGTCGTCGGTGGCGCCGCCCACGAAGGCGATGTCGGTGTGGCCGAGCTCGATCAGGTGCTCGGTGGCGATCCGGGCGGCGGCCGCGTCGTCGATCGACACGGCGCTCGATCCGGCGCTGTAGGGCCCCACGCTGACGAGCGGGCGCCCGGTGCGGTGCAGGCGCTCCAGCTCGCGGGCGCTGGGCTGGATGCCGACGGCGATGATGCCGTCGAATCTCCGACCGGGCAGCACGCTCTCGAACAGCCGCTCCCTGGTCTCCGAGCGCTCAGGGACGCCGTACAGCGACAGGTCGTGGTCGCGCACGAGCAGCGCCTCCTGCACGCCCGCCAGCAGCTCCGAGAAGAACCACCGGTCGACCGGTGGCATCACCAGGCCGATGGTGCCGGTGCGCCCGGTCGCCAGGCTGGTGGCGGAGGAGTGCGCGACGTACGCGAGGTCGTGCGCCGCCTCCTCCACGCGCTGTCTCGTCTCCTCCGAGACGTAGCCGCGGCCGCTCAGGGCGCGGCTCGCGGTCGCCTTGGACACACCGGCGCGCGTCGCGACGTCGGCGATCGTGCTCATCGTGTCCTCCTCGACCCGGTTCCACGACGGCGAGCCATCGGGCGCTCGCCGGGAGCCATCGTAGCCGTTCCACACGCGAGGAGGAACCGGTTCCAGACCCGTGGAACTGGGAGCGCTCCCACCACACGGAGGGCACCGACCTCAAACGGTTGTGATCTTGTAACATTCCCCAGTTGTACGGCGCGAAGGAACCCGAGTAGGTTGGCCTGGAATCGGTTCCCCAATGGATGTGGCGATTGCTCTCCTTGGGCGGACTGAAGATCCACCGGAAGAGGAGAAGTACATGGCTTTGTCACAGCGATACCGCCTGCTCGCCCCCATCGCACTCGTCGGCGTCGCGTCTCTCGCGCTCGCCGGCTGCGCCGAGGGCGGGGGCGATGAGGGCGGAGAGACCAAGGACACCGTCCGGATCTCCGGCGGCATCACGGGCGTCGAGGCCGATGACCTGAACGCCTCCTTCGAGCAGTTCACGAAGGACACCGGGATCAAGGTCGAGTACACCGGCGACAAGGGCTTCGAGGGCAACATCGTCACCAAGGTGACCGGTGGCGACGCCCCCGACATCGCGATCGTCCCGCAGCCCGGTCTGCTCAAGACCCTCGTCGACACCGGCAAGGTCATGCCGGCGCCGGAGGCGGTCGAGTCCGCCGTCGACGAGAACTGGTCCGAGGACTGGAAGAAGTACGGCACGTTCGACGACACCTTCTACGCGGCGCCGATGCTCGCGAACCTCAAGGGCTACGTCTGGTACTCGCCGAAGCAGTTCGCCGAGTGGGGCGTCGAGGTCCCGGAGACCTGGGACGACATGATCGCCCTGACCGACACGATCGTCGAGAAGACCGGCGGTCCCGCCTGGTGCGCCGGCTTCGCCTCCGAGGCGGCGTCGGGCTGGCCGGGGACGGACTGGATCGAGGACCTCGTCCTGCGCCAGTCGGGCCCCGACGTGTACGACGACTGGGTGGCCGGCGACGTGAAGTTCACCGACCCCGAGATCAAGCAGGCCTTCGACGCCGTCGGTGAGATCTTGCTCAACCCGGACTACGTCAACGCGGGCTACGGCGACGTCAAGAGCATCAACTCGACCGCTTTCGGTGACGTCGCCAACGCGGTGGCCAAGGGCGACTGCGCGCTGACCCACCAGGCGTCGTTCCTGTCGGCGAACTTCCTCGACACGGAGACCGCGGACGGCAACGTCCCCGAGGTCGCGCCGGACGGCGACGTCTACGCGTTCATCATGCCGGGCGAGACCGCCGGTGAGCTCCAGGTCGAGGGTGGCGGCGAGTTCGTCGCGGCCTTCTCCGACGACGAGGCCACCCAGCAGGTGCTCGAGTTCATGGCATCGCCGGAGTTCGCCGACGCCCGTGTCGAGCTCGGTGGCGTCATCTCCGCCAACAAGAACGCCGACCCGAGCCTCGCCTCGAGCGAGTTCCTCCAGGAGGCGATGACCATCATGCAGGACGATGCGACGACCTTCCGGTTCGACGCTTCCGACCTGATGCCGTCGACCGTCGGCTCGGGATCGTTCTGGAAGGGGATGGTCGACTGGATCGACGGCAAGGACACCGACACGGTGCTCTCCGACATCCAGGCCGGCTACGAGAACTGATCGCCTCGACGCGATCTTCTCAGGCTGAGCGGGGCCGGGCTGCACAAGCCCGGCCCCGCTCCACCCATCCATACTGCGCGGGAACCCAGCACGATCCAGAAGGGGACGTTCATGTCGCACGCGACCATCGAGAAACCCGTCGAGGCTGACGCGCCGCCGACGACGCACGGCACCGACGAGAAGGGGAGGAAGACCACACGCACGATCCTCGCGATCGGCTTCGTGGTCGTCGTCGCGCTGGCTCTCCTCCTCGTCTTCACCGCTCCGACCGAGGAGTCCTCGCGGATCACGATCGGGTTCTCGCTCAACAGCTTCTTCCTGTGGCTGGGCGGTCTGAATCCGCTGGTGCAGATCCCCGCCGTGCTGCTCGTGTTCGGCGTGGTCGTGGCGATCATCCTCGTGCTGATCGAGTTCGCGCCCCGCCCTGGTCGCGGCTACTTCATCATGCGGCTGGTCGCGTGCCTCGTCATCCCGGTGCTCGCGCTGCTGCTGCTCCGTCCCTACGCGAACGCCGTCGTGTACGTCGTCGCGATCGCGCTCCTCGTCGGGGCGCTCCTCTTCTTCGCGGACTTCCGCGCGCGGCAGGGAGCGGGCTATCTCTTCCAGCTCGTGCTCTTCATGGCCCCGGCGGCCATCATGCTGCTGCTCGGCCTCATCTACCCGGCGATCTCGACGATCTTCAAGTCCTTCTTCGACAAGACCGGCGACGAGTTCGTCGGGCTCGAGAACTACATCTGGGTCTTCACCAACCCGGTCGGCACGTCGTCGGTGATCAACACGATCATCTGGGCGCTGCTCGCTCCGGTCATCTCCGTGGTCATCGGCCTCGCCTACGCCGTCTTCATCGACAGGGCCCGCGGCGAGAAGTTCCTCAAGGTGCTGGTCTTCATGCCGGTGGCGATCTCGTTCGTCGGCGCCGGCATCATCTGGAAGTTCATGTACGACGCCCGGCAGGGTGACCAGATCGGTCTCCTCAACGCGATCGTGACCGCTTTCGGCGGCGACCCCGTGCAGTGGCTGGCGATCAAGCCGATCCTCAACACGCTCATGCTGCTCATCGTGTTCATCTGGACCCAGACCGGCTTCGCCATGGTCATCCTCTCGGCCGCGATCAAGGCCGTGCCGGTGGAGCAGATGGAGGCGGCCGAGCTCGATGGCACGAACGCCTGGCAGCGCTTCCGCAACGTGACCGTGCCCGGCATCCGGTCGTCGCTGATCGTCGTGCTCACGACCATCACGATCGCCTCGCTCAAGGTGTACGACATCGTCGCGGTGATGACCGGCGGACGGGACGAGACCAGCGTCCTCGGCTTCGAGATGGTCAATCAGCAGCAGCGGTTCCAGAGCTACGGGCACTCGTCGGCGCTCGCCGTCGTGCTGTTCCTGTTCGTGTTGCCGCTGATCATCTACAACGCCCGATCGATGGCCAAGCAGAGGGAGATCCGCTGATGAGTGCAACGCAGGCCACCGTCGTGGACAACCGCACCAAGCGCCAGGTGGCGCGGGACACGCGCCGCAACGAGGCGACCGCCCACAAGAAGCTGACCTCGAAGGGGGCGACGATCGCGGCCGCGGTCATCGCGCTCTTCTGGACGATCCCGACCTTCGGCCTCTTCGTGACGTCGTTCCGCCCGGGCGCCGACACGCAGAACAGCGGCTGGTGGACGGTCTTCTCCAACCCGGAGTTCACGTTCGACAACTACGTGCAGGCGTGGAACTCGGGCGGCACCTCGACGACTCTCGCGACGGCGTTCATCAACTCGCTGGCGATCACGATCCCCGCGACCGTGTTCCCGATCGTGATGGCGTCGCTCGCCGCGTACGCGTTCGCATGGATCGACTTCAAGGGTCGGAACATGCTCTTCATCTTCGTGTTCGCGCTGCAGATCGTGCCGCTGCAGATGGCCCTCGTGCCGCTGCTGAGCCTGTTCTCGGACGGACTGACGATCAACGACGTGCCGATCTTCCCCGGGTTCGGGCTGAACGAGGTGCAGTACAGCTTCGCCCGCGTCTGGATCGCGCACGCGATCTTCGCGCTGCCGCTCGCGACGTTCATGCTCCACAACTTCATCTCCGAGATCCCCGGCGAGATCATCGAGGCGGCCCGCGTGGACGGCGCCGGACACGGTCAGGTGTTCTTCCGGATCATCCTGCCGCTGGCGGCTCCGGCGATCGCGTCCTTCGCGATCTTCCAGTTCCTCTGGGTGTGGAACGACCTGCTGGTCGCGACGATCTTCGCCTCGCCCGGCGCCCTGCCGATCACGCAGGCGCTGAACTCGCTCTCCGGGACCTGGGGGAACAAGTGGTTCCTGCAGTCCGCGGGAACGTTCATCTCGATCATCGTCCCGCTGATCGTGTTCTTCGCCCTGCAGCGCTTCTTCGTGCGCGGCTTGCTGGCCGGCGCGACGAAGGGCTGACCCTTCGACGGGCTCAGGCCCTTCGACAGGCTCAGGGACCCAGGCCCTTCGACGGGCTCAGGAAGCCAGGGCCCTTCGACAGGCTCAGGGACCCAGGTTCTGGGTCGCTGAGCCTGTCGAAGCGCGGGTGAAACACAGCCCCGGAGGCGAGGGCCCGCGCCGTACCCTGAACAGATGAAGTACGCAGACTCGATCGTCGACCTCGTCGGCGACACGCCCCTGGTGAAGCTCCAGCACGTCACCGAGGGCATCGCGTGCACGGTGCTCGTGAAGCTCGAGTACCTGAACCCGGGCGGGTCGGCGAAGGATCGGATCGCCGCACGCATCATCGACGCCGCCGAGGCCGCGGGCGATCTGCAGCCGGGGGGCACGATCGTCGAGCCCACGAGCGGCAACACCGGCGTCGGGCTCGCCCTCGTGGCGCAGCAGCGCGGCTACCGGTGCGTCTTCGTGCTCCCGGACAAGGTGGGCGAGGACAAGATCGACGTGCTCCGCGCGTACGGTGCCGAGGTCGTCGTGACCCCGACCTCCGTCCCGGCGGACAGCCCGGAGTCGTACTACAGCGTGAGCGACCGGCTCGCACGGGAGATTTCCGGGGCCTTCAAGCCGAACCAGTACGAGAACCCCAACGGGCCGCGCAGCCACTACGAGACGACGGGGCCGGAGATCTGGCGCGACACCGACGGGCGCGTGACGCACTTCGTCGCAGGCGTGGGGACGGGCGGCACGATCACCGGTACAGGACGCTACCTGCGCGAGGTGTCCGACGACGCGGTGCGCATCATCGGCGTCGACCCCGAGGGCAGCGTCTACAGCGGCGGCACCGGTCGGCCCTACCTCGTCGAGGGCGTGGGCGAGGACATCTGGCCCGGAGCGTACGACCCTGCCGTCCCGCACGAGATCGTCGCGGTCGGCGATGCGGAGTCGTTCGCGATGACGCGGCGCCTGGCCCGCGAGGAGGGCATCCTCGTCGGCGGCTCCAGCGGCATGGCCGTCGTCGGGGCGCTGCGGGTGGCGAAGGACCTGCCGGCGGATGCGATCATGGTCGTGCTCCTCCCGGATGGCGGACGCGGCTACCTGGGCAAGATCTTCAACGACGGCTGGATGCGCTCCTACGGCTTCAGCGACGTGGAGGAGGGGGAGACGGTCGCCGACGTGCTCGCGGCCCGGGCCTCCCGCCACGGCCTCCCCGACCTCGTGCACGCGCACCCCACCGACACGGTGCTCGAGGTGATCGGCATGATGACGGAGTACGAGGTCTCGCAGCTCGTCGTCCTCAGCGCGGAGCCGCCGGTGATGATGGGCGAGGTCGTGGGCACCGTCGACGAGAAGGGCCTTCTCGACCTGCTCTTCCGGGGCGACGCCGAACCGAGCGACGCCGTCGGCGCACACGTGGGGGAGCGGCTGCCGCTCATCGGCATCCACGCGTCGGTCGCGCAGGCACGGGCCGCGCTCGCCGACGCCGACGCCCTCCTCGTCACCGAGGACGGCAAGCCGCACACCGTGCTGACGCGACAGGACCTGCTCGGCTACCTCTCCCGGTGACGCGGGACGTAACAGGCCGGCACCCGTCGGAGGGCCCGGACATAGGCTGAGAGCATGTCCGACCACGACCACGCCTTCGCCACCCGAGCCATCCACGCCGGACAGGCGCCCGACCCGATCACCGGGGCGATCATCCCGCCGATCTATCAGTCGTCGACGCACGTGCAGGACGGCATCGGCGGCTTCCGGGAGGGCTACGAGTACAACCGTGCGGGCAACCCGACGCGCTCCTCGCTGGAGACGCAGCTCGCCGCTCTCGAGGGCGGGGTCGGGGCGCTGTCGTTCGCGTCCGGTCTCGCGGCCGAGGACGCGCTGCTGCGCGGCATCCTCAAGCCCGGCGACCACGTGCTCCTCGGAAACGACGTCTACGGCGGCACCTACCGCCTGCTCACGAAGGTCCTCGCGCCCTGGGGGATCGACACGACCACGGTCGAGCTCTCCGACGTCGACGTGATCCGCGCGGCGATCCGTCCCGAGACGCGCATCGTGTGGCTGGAGACGCCGAGCAACCCGCTGCTGAAGGTCGTCGACATCGCGCTCATCGTCGAGGTGGCGCACGCGGCCGGTGCCCTCGTCGTGGTCGACAACACGTTCGCCTCGCCGGCTCTGCAGCAGCCGCTCGCGCTCGGCGCCGATCTCGTCGTGCACTCGACGACGAAGTACCTGGGCGGGCACTCCGACGTGCTGGGCGGTGCCGTCGTCTTCGGTGACGACCGCTTCGTCGAGGCCGTGAAGTTCCAGCAGTTCGCGGTGGGTGCGGTCTCCGCGCCTCTGGACGCCTGGCTGACGACCCGCGGCATCAAGACCCTCGCGGTGCGGGTGCGCCAGCACTCCGAGAACGCGCAGGCCATCGCCGAATGGGCCCAGGCGCGGCCGGAGTTCGCGCAGGTGTTCTATCCTGGCCTCGCGTCGCACCCCGGTCACGAGATCGCGGCGCGGCAGATGAGCGGCTTCGGCGGCATGCTGTCGCTCGGTCTCGCCGCGGGTGCGGACGCCGCCCGGGCCTTCGCCGAGAGCACCCGCGTGTTCCAGCTCGCCGAGTCGCTCGGCGGCGTGGAGTCGCTCATTGGCTACCCGCCGGAGATGACCCACGCGTCGGTCCGCGGCACCGAGCTCGCCGTCCCGGAGAACATCGTGCGTCTCTCGGTCGGCATCGAGGACGTGGCCGACCTCATCGCGGATCTCGAGGAGGGTCTCGCCCGCATCGCCCGCTGACCGGCTCGGCGACCCGCGATCGCCGGGGCGTCCGTCACAATGGGACGATGAATCGACGGATGCTGCTGTGGTGGGGCGTCGCCTGCCTCCTCCTGGCCACTGCCCTCGGCGCACTCGTCGTCTTCGTGTATCCGCAGACGCCGGGCCTCGACCAGTGGTGGAACGACACGATCGCCGCGGTCCGCGCGGACTGGATGCTGAGCTTCGCCCTCGCACTGAACTGGATCGGCGGTGGCTGGGTCGCCATCCTCGCGGTGCCGCTGGCGACCATCGCCGTCCTGCTGCTCCTGCGCCGATGGCGGGGGGCGCTGTTCGCCGCGTTGTGCTTCCTCGTCAGCGCCGGTGCCGTCCAGCTCTTGAAGAACGTGTTCGGCCGCGCCCGCCCGCACGACATGCTCGTCGTGAGCGACTACGGCTCGTTCCCGTCCGGTCACACCGCGAATGCGGCGACCATCGCCCTGGTGCTCTGGGTGCTCTTCCCGCGGGTCTGGGTGGCGATCGTGGGGGCGGCCTGGATCGTGCTCATGGCCCTGTCGCGCACCTTCCTGTCGGTGCACTGGGCCACGGACACGCTCGGCGGGGCGTTCGTCGGCGCCGGCGTCGTCCTCGTGCTCGCCGCCTGGCTGGTGCCGTGGGTGCGACGCGACGTCGAGGCGACCGCCCGCGCCGATAGGCTGAGCGGAACCTGACCCGTCCGAGGAGCCCCCGTGTCGCGCATCCGTCCCTACCGTCCGACCGATCGCCCGGCGATGTTCGAGATCTGCCTGCGGACGGCCGACGCCGGAGGAGACGCCACCGGGGTGCTGTCCGATGACGAGCTGTGGGGGAATCTCTTCGCGGTGCCGTACGTCGAGCGGCACCCGGACCTCGCCTGGGTCGTGGAGGCCGAGGACGGGCGCACCATCGGCTACATCGTCGCCACCGACGACACCGACGCCTTCTACGCCTGGTTCCGCGACGAGTGGTGGCCGGGCCTGCACGCGCGCTATCCGCGATCGGCGGACCCGCAGACGCGCGAAGAGAAGCTGATCGAGTACGGCTACACCAGGGAGCCGGGGGTCGAGCCGCATGCCGCCGAGTACCCGGCGCATCTGCACATCGACCTGCTGCCGGAGACCCAGGGGCAAGGACTCGGTCGCGGTCTCATCGAGACGCTCTTCGCCGAGCTGCGTCGGCGCGGTGTCCCGGCGCTGCACCTCGGCATGGACCCCGCGAACTCCGGCGCGGCCGCGTTCTACGAGCGGCTCGGCATGACCGTGCTCCCGTCCGCGCCCGGTGGTCTGACGTACGGGGTGCGCTTCGACGGCTGACGCCGCCCGAAACGAGAGAAGACCTCCGCGATGCGGAGGTCTTCTTCGTCTGTGGCGGTGACGGCGGGATTCGAACCCGCGGTTGCTTGCACAACACACGCTTTCCAAGCGTGCTCCTTCGGCCGCTCGGACACGTCACCAGGGAACAACCTGTCCATCCTATCCGATGTCCCGGGGGCCTCGTGACATACCGGCGATCCAGGCCTGCGGTCGCGAAAGCTGTTATATTGCACCTCGTCAGAGGCCTGTATATCTTCATATGAAGACGCAACGGCGTCAGACGGATCCGGTTCTCTGGGGGGATCATGGGGACGAGTGCGACGACGGCACGGCAGGGCGACGGGTCGATGGGCGAGGACCCGCTCCTCGGGCCGCAGGCCCTGCGGGCGTGGGTCACGGGCGGGCATGCGGCACGCGGTCGCGTGTTCCTGCGCGAGGCGGAGACCGGCGCTGACGCCCTCGCGGCTGCGGCCGACCCCGAGGACGTGATCCTCGAGCCCGCAGGATCGGTGCCTCGGCCGGGGGCGGCGCGGGTCGTCGGCTACGGAGGACGGCTCGCCGACCTCGGCGACGAGCTCTTCCTGGGGGAGCGCGGCGTCGAGCTCCAGGACTACATCGCGGCCTCCTTCGTCCAGATCGTCGGACCGACGGCGATGCGCTTCTTCGACGAGGCGAGCTGGCGTGCCTTCCTCGACGACGCCGATCTCGCGCGCGGCACCGGAGTCTTCGCCGCGGCCATGCTCGACCCGCGGGTGCTGCTCGCGGACCGCTCCGCTCTCGCGCGGCCGCAGGAGGTGGAGGCTCCGCGCGCCCTCCGCATCGACGCGGACGGCGGTGTGCATCTCGGAGTGCAGGGGGAGGCGATCGGCCACGTGGACGACCTCCCTGCCGCCCTCGGGAAGGCCCTGCCCCTGGCGTCGGCGCTGGGCGGCGTGCCCGGCTCGGCGAACCTCATCGTCGAGCTCGACCGCCGGCCGTGGCTCCGCCGGTACCTCGACGCGGCCGATCTCCGGAAGATGCTCCGCCTGCCGAACGGCGCCGCTCGGATCGCGGGCTTCGGGTGGGCGCTCCTGGATGACGATCTCGCGGACGCGGAACCCTTGACCGACGACCCGTTCCTGCTCGACACCGCCGAGGGGTTCCTGCTCGCCGATGTCCGGACGCTCCGCCGGCACCTCCTGTCCCCGCTGACCGCTGCGGTGGTCGACGCGATCCAGACCTCGAGCACACGCGGACGTGCGGCGGCGCGCGTGGCCCGCGCCTGCGGAGTGCCCGATGCCCACGCGCGGCATCTGTGCCTGGAGGCGCTCGCCGCGCTCGGAGTCCACCTCGGTGCGGGGATCGAGGACACCTCGGGGGGAGGAGCACGATGAGCGCGCCGCACGCGCTGTGGACGTCGATGCTCCCCGCCGACACCGCCTTCCCTCCGGATCGGGTGGCGGTCGGCGCCTCCGGGCATCGCCTCTTCTACGCCGACGGCTCCGACCGCCTCTGCGCGACCAGCGGCCTGTGGAATGTGCCCCTCGGCTTCGGCAACCCGGCGGTGACCGAGGCCGTGAGCAGGGCGACGCGCGACGCCTCCTACCTCTCGCTGTTCCGCGCCCCGCACCGGTACGCCGAGGACGCCGCCGATGCCCTCATCGCCCTCGCGGGTTCCGAGCGCTACCGGCGGGTGATCTTCTCCACCTCCGGCGGGGCGGCCAACGACGCCGCCATGAAGCTCGCCCGGCAGTACTGGGCGCAGCAGGGCGCGGGCTCGCGGTCGCTCGTCGTCGGCCTGCGCGGCAGCTATCACGGCACGATGTACGGCAGCCACGTGCTGAGCGGCGACGACCTGCTGCAGTCGGTCTACGGCGTCGACCGGCGCACGGTGCGGCACGTGTCGCACGCCGACGACGGGGCGGAGCTCGAAGCGCTGCTGGAGCGTGAAGGCTCCCGCGTCGCCTCCGTCGTGGTGGAGCCCGTCCTCGGCAGCGGAGCCCATGCCTTGTCCGCCATCTTCGTCCGTCGTCTCCTGGAGCTGAGGGAGCGGCACGGGTTCCTGCTGGTGGCAGACGAGGTGGCGACCGGTTTCGGGCGCACGGGCGCGATGTTCGCCACCGACCGCTGGGCGGCCGCGCCGGACGTCCTCCTCGTGTCGAAGGCGCTGACGAACGGGGCGATGGGAGCGGCGGCGCTCCTCGTCGGCGACCGCATCGCGACGGCGTTCGCCCGCGGCGGATGGACGTTCGTCCACGGGGAGACGCAGGCGGGCACGCCCGCCTGCGCGGCCGCGGTCCTCGCCGTGATCGACGAGCTCCGCCGCATCGACGTCGAGGCCACCACGCAGGCCCTGGCGTCGACGCTGCGCCGCCTCGCGCGGACCTGGCAGGAGGACGGGATCGTCACCGACGTCACCGGCAGCGGCTGCTTCGTCGGGGTGGGGCTCCGCGGCCCGGACGGGTCCCCGCTCTCCGGGACCGACGTCCTGGAGGTGGTGTCCGCCATCGCCGACAGCGGCGTCGTGGTGCACCCCGGTCCGAGCTCCTTCCAGCTCATCCCCGGCTACGGCTTCACCCCGGCGGAGGTGGCCGAGACCGACCGGGCCGTGCGAGGCGGCCTGGCACGGGTGCGGGAGGCGGCGGCATGACCGTGCCGTTCACCGCACGCGTCCCCACGCTGTGGCACGGGCCGCGCGCACGAGAGACGATGGCGGCTCTGACAGCGGGACGCGACACGCTGGTGATCGCCGACGCGGCCGTCGCGCGCCCGCTTCCCGCCGCAGCGTCCGCCCGGACGATGACGGTGGACGCCTCGGGGGTGGACGAGCTCGGCGTCGTCCTGATCGCCGACGAGCTCGTCCGACGACCGCCCGAGGTCATCGTGGCCGTCGGCGGCGGAAGCGTCCTCGATGCGAGCAAGATCGCGGCCCTCGCGCTCAGCCGCGGACGCCTCCTGGACTTCGCCCTGCGGCACGCGGCGACCTCGGCGCTCACGATCCTGCCCGACGCGCCTCCGCCGGTCGACATCGTCGCGATGCCGACGACGCTCGGCACGTCGTCGGAGACGAACAGCGTCGCCATCCTCCGGAACCGCTGCGGAGCCCGGCTCCTCGTCGGTCGCTCGCTGCGTCCGCGCCACGCCGTCCTCGATCCCGACCAGCTCGCCACACTCACCCCCGCGGCCGTCCGGGAGGGAGCGCTGGAGGCGTTCCTCCGGGTGGCCGGCGCCTCGACGAGTCCACGGACGGCGCGGGCCGACCGCGACGCGCGGCTCCTCGGCCGGGCGCTGCTCGAGGCGGCCTCGGCTGACGTGATGTCGACGACGGGACGGCTGCGCCTCGCGCGGCTCAGCGCCGCGACCCAGCGCACGGCCGCCCTCCGCGGGCCCGATCCGTACAGCGCCCGCCACTGGTACCTCGCGAACGAGGTCGCCTTCCATCTCGGCGTCCGCAAGATGACGGCCACGGCGGCGGTCATCGCCGCCGTCTGGCGGCGGATCGGTGCGGGCGATCCGCGCTGGGGCGACCGCGCCAGCCTCGACGCCTTCTGGGCCGGCGTCGCGGCGGGGACAGCACTGCCTCGTGACCCGGCCGCCGGCATCGCCGCCGTCGTCGACCAGGGAGGGCTCCCGTCACCGCCGCGCCCGAGCGGACGGGAGATCGATCGGATCGCCGCCGCCGTGGAGACGGCGTGGGGGGATCACCGCCCCATGCTGCGCGGAGTCCGCGCCGCGGACGTCCGCGCTGTGCTCCACGACTCCCGGTGGAGCCCGTCCCCGGTCGGCGATCGCCGGCCCGAGCAGCGGAGAGGAGGTGATGGGAATGAACGAAAGCACGGAGATGAGCATCCGGTTCCAGGAGCTCGACCCGATGGAGGCGCCCAGCTGGGACAGCTTCTACCAGGGCGTGATCGGCGCGCTGGTCCTCATCGGGATCGGTGCGGCAGCCGCCACGTGATGCCGTCCGGCAGCACCCGATCGGAGAAAGGAAGGAGGGACGCATGACCGCAGCACTGCCGGCGCTCGAGTTCACCGAACTCGAGGCCATGGACGCGCCGGGCGATGCCGATGACTACATCCGCGGCTTCGCCGTGGGCGTGATCATCGGAATTCTCGCTCTGACCTAGGAGGTGCACTGTGCAGTCCACGTCGCTGGAGTTCCTGGAACTCGAACAGATCGACACCCCGCTCGAGTGGTGGGAGCACGCGAGCTACATCATCGCGATCATCGGCGGAGCCGCCGCCATCGCGACCTGACAGCGGGTGCGGGCGGGATCGTCCGCCCGCACCCCCCGACCATCCAGCCGAGGAGAGGCGATGCACGGATGACGTCCCTGATCACCGAGACCGTGGCGGCACGGCTCGACCTCGTCGGCGCGACCGCCAGGGCACAAGACCTGTACGCCGGAGCCGGCACCGACTTCTACGACCGGCTCGTCGGCCCGGACCGGGCGGAGATCCGCGAGGTCCTGGGGCTCGCGCACACGGCCTCCGGACCCGTGCTGGACCTCGCCGCGGGCAGCGGACGGCTGACGATCCCGCTCGCACGCTCGGGGCATCGCGTCACGGCGGTGGATCTCTCCGCGGACATGCTCGCGCGTCTCCGCGGCGCCGTGCCGCACGGGGCGACCGTCGAGTGCGTCGTGGCGGACATGCGCGACCTCGCGCTCGGCGAGCACTTCGGCCTCGTCGTCCTCGGGGCGACCTCCATCACGCTGCTCGATCGCGAAGACCGGGCGCGTCTCTACGCGGGCGTTCGACGTCATCTGGCCTCCGCCGGCGTCTTCGCCCTCACCATCGCGGACGGGGCGTCGGCGGACACTCTCGCCCTCCCGACCGACCGCGAGATCACGGTCCCCGGCAGCGCGGGAGACGAGCCCTACCTCTTCGCGCAGCAGATCGAGGACGACGGCGCCGTGCGGCTGGTCAACTGGGTCCGCCTCGCGGACATCGCCCCGCGCGCGGAGGTGCCGGTCCTCACGAGTCGCCTGCACGTGCTGAACCCCCGACTCCTGGCCGACGAACTCGTCGAGGCCGGTTTCGCGGTGCCCGAGACGTCCCCGGTGCGGACGCCCGTCGGCGTGGAGATCCTCCTCCTCACCACCACCCGCGCCGAGGATGGAAGGGGCGGGCGATGACGACGGCAGGGCCACGAGCCGTGCGGCGACGTCGCGGACGAGGACGGGACGCCCTCACTGCCGAGTCGTGTCCGACCCTGGCCGCCGGCGTCGCGTTCGAGCCGACGGCGGAGGGTTCCGGGTGGCTCGTCACTGTCCAGGGCGTGCCGTCGGCGCGGCTGTCCCGACCGGTCGTCGACCTGCTGACGGCGATGGACGGCCGCACCGCGGTCTCCGCGCTGCGTGCCCGTTTCGCGGCGGGGGAGACCGATGAGAGCGTGCTGCGACTGATGGAGCGCTTCCGCGACACCGGGCTCCTGGACGGGGGTGCGTCCCGGCTGCCCGGTCGTGTCACGTATCGACCGCCGTTCACCGTGCAGTTCGCGACCCTCCGCGCGTCCGCGCTCTTCGCGCGTCTCGACCGTGTGGTCGTGCCCGTCCCGCATCGTGCGGTCCTCGCGGTCGTCGCCGCGGTGGTCGGTGCCGGGACCGTCGGCGCGGCCCTGCACCTCGGCGAGCTGGGTGCCGTGCTCGCTCGTCCGGTGCCGCTCGCCGGCTTCGCCCTCGTCGTCGTGGCGCTCGGCCTCGCGACCCTGGTCCACGAGACCGCGCACGGGCTCACCCTCACCCGGCTGGGAGGCCGGCCGCGGCGCGCGGGGTTCATGCTCCTGTACCTCACGCCCGCCTTCTTCGTCGATGTCACGGACGGCTGGCGGCTCCCCGACCGCCGGCATCGTGTGGCGATCGCCCTGGCCGGCCCCGCCGTCCACGCCACGGTGGCGGCGGTGGCGATGCTCGCCGCTCTCGCCCTGCCGTCGTCGGCGGCCCGCGAGACACTGCTGCTCGTCGCGATCTCCTGCACGGTCGTCGTGCTCGTGAACCTGATCCCCTTCGTGCGCTTCGACGGGTACCTCGCCCTGATGAGCGCCCTGGACGAGCCGAATCTCCGGAGGAGGTCGATCCGCGACGGCGCGGGCTTCCTCGCCCGCCTCGTGTTCGGGGCGCCGCGGCAGCCGCGGGCGCTGGAGCGGTGGTGGAGCGTGCCGTTCGGTCTCTGCTGCCTGGCGGCTCCGGTCATCATGGTGCTGTTCGCGGTCGTCCGGACCGCGCAGCTGCTCGACGGAGCCGGCCCGGCGGCGAGCCTCTTCGTGCTCGCTCTGGAGGCCGTCGTGGTCATGGCGGGCGTCGTCCTCCTGGTGCGCGCTCTGGTCCGGATGTGGCGATCCGGTGCCTCGCGGTTCCGCCTCGTCGGCGTGACCGCCGCGCTCGCGGCCGGAATCGTGGCCGCCGGCATCCTCGTCCCGGTCCCGACGGCCGCGGTGCTGGGGTTCTCCGTGGACGACGACCGGGTGGTCCTGGTGCGGGGCGGACGGGATCCCGGCACCCGCATCCCGGACGGCGCCCCGGTGGTCTTGTCGACGCGGGGCATCCTCGCCAGCGAGTACCGCGGCGAGGGGACGATCAGGACCCGACCTGCGACGGAGACCGAGGTGCCGGTCGAGGCGCTCTTCCCGGTCAGGACGCCCGGGGCATCGGTCCCGGCGACGGCCGTGGCGGAGGTGGAGGTGTCGGGGGAGCGCAGCGCCCTCCCGGCAGCGGGACAGGCGCGCGTGCAGCTCGGCACGGCGCCGCTCTGGCAGGCGCTCTGGGCGGCGGTCGCGTCGCCGCTGGCAGCTCTCACGAGCGAGGAGGAGAGAGGATGACCATGAATCAGCACGCCATCGAGGTACGCGGCCTCACGAAGAAGTTCGGACGCCGCACCGCTGTCGAGGATCTGTCGTTCGCGGTGCCCCGCGGGGCGATCGTCGGGCTTCTCGGCCCGAACGGCGCGGGGAAGTCGACGACGCTGCGGGCGATCGTCGGTCTCGTGCGGCCGACCAGCGGCGAGGCCGTGATCGACGGGGCGCCGTTCGGGGCGCTGGACAACCCGGCCGCGCACGTCGGCGTCCACATGGACGGGTTCGGCTTCGAGCCCGGCATCTCCGGGCGACGGCACCTGGAGATCTGCCGACTCGCAGCCGGTGCGCCGCGCGGCCGCGTCGACGAGGTGCTGGACGAGGTGGGCCTCGCCGCCGATGCGCGCCGCCGCGTGAAGACCTACTCGACGGGTATGGCGCAGCGGCTAGGCCTGGCCGCGGCGTTGATCGGTGGGCCGCGGACGCTCATCCTCGACGAGCCGGCCAACGGTCTGGATCCCGACGGCATCCGCTGGCTGCGCGGGTTCCTCCGCGGCTTCGCCGAACGCGGCGGCACGGTGCTCGTCTCCAGTCATCAGCTCTCCGAGCTCGAGCAGGTCGTGGACGAGGTGGTCGTCATCAAACGACGCGCGCTCTTCGCCGGGAGGCTGGACGACCTCGTCACGGGCGGGGCCGACTCGCTCGAGAGCCGGTACTTCGATCTCGTCGAAGGAGCCCCCGCATGAGCGGCGTGATCCGGGGCGAACTGCTGCGCGCGGTGAGCGGGCTGTCGATCCTGGCCGTGTACCTCGTCGCGGTCCTCATGCCGGCCTTCGTGCTCTTCTCCGACGGTTCCCGTCTCGCGGTGGACGGCCTCGACGCGGGCGCGGCGACGGCCCGGCTGCTGGAGCCGCTCGCGTGGTCGGTCATCTCGGCGGCGTTCGTCGGCGCGTACCCCGTGACGCGGGAGTACTACTACGGCTCCATGGACCGGACGCTCACGGCGGTCGGGTTCCGCCGCGCCTTCCCGGGGAAGCTGGTCGCCGGCGTCGTCATCGCCCTCGCGCTGGCCGTGGTGGTCGTCCTGCTGTGGATGCTCGGCATCTCGGTCTTCCTCGCCCGGCACGGGCTCAGCCTCGTGTTCACGGCGGAGGCGGGGCGCATCGTCGCGGGGGCTCTGGGCGGCGTGGTCCTCGGCGCCCTCATCGGCGGAGCGATCGGCTGGATCACCCGGAACTACTACGCGACGGCGATCATCGTCCTCGTCTTCCCGATGGCGCTGGAGTTCGCGATGCTGCGGACGGCACCCGAGATCGCGCGGTTCTCGCCGGGAATGGCCATCGCGGCGCTGAGCGTGCCGGAGTACCAGGGCCGACTGCTCGCCTTCGCGCCCGCCCTCGCCATCGGGACGGCGTGGGCGGTCGGCCTCGTCGCGCTCGCCGCCGTCCGGGGACGCCGGAGCGTCGCGTGATCGGTCGAGCGTTGCGGGCACAGGCGCGGGGCGCGGCCGGGGACGTCGTCCTCCTCGGGGTCGCGCTGGCGGCCTTCCTGCTGTCCCTCTCCCTGGCGACGAGCATCCCGGCGGAGCTCGCCGAGGCCCCGTCGGCGGCCAGGGAGGAGCTCGTCGCCCCCTTCGACGCCGTGCTCGCGACCTACGCCGGCATCCTCGCGGCCGTCTACGGCTCCTTCCGCTACACGATCGACCGGCGGGACGGCGTCGTCGCGCAGCGGCTGATGCTGGAGTCGCGGTGGGCGATGCTCGTCGTCCGCGTGCCCGCCGCGGCGCTGGGCGGCGCGGTCGTGGCGGTCGCCGCGGTGGTCGGCGGGCACACGGCGCTTCTCGTCACCCTGGGCGGCGTCCCCGTGCACGCGTCGGCCGTCGCGTCGGCTGTCGCCCTCGGTGCGGCCGCGGCGCTGTGGGGTCTGGGGGTCGGCATCGTCGTGCAGGCGCATCTCGCGGCGCTCTTCGTCGCCGCCCTCTCGATGGGGGTGGGCCTCCTCGCGGCGATGTTCTGGAGCGCCGGCGCCGTCTACCTGCCGCTTCCCGCCCTGCTCGACGCCTTCCGGTTCGACGTGGCCGCCCTGGGCATCCCCGCGGGAGAGGGGCTCGGGCCGGCGGCGGTGCCGATCGCGGCGGGCTGGATCCTGCTCGCGGTCGGGGCGGGAGCGGTGGTGTTCCTGCGGCGAGACGTGAGCTAGCTCGACGGGAGGCGACGTAGGATTCCTGGGTGGCCACCCCCAAGATCGTCCTCTTCTACGCGTTCACCCCGCTCGCCGATCCGGAGGCCATCCGCGTCTGGCAGCGTGACCTCGGCGAGGCGCTGGGGCTGCGCGGACGGCTGCTGATCTCGTCGCACGGCGTCAACGGCACTCTGGGCGGGGATCTCCCGGCTCTGAAGAAGTGGGCGCGTTCGTTCCGCTCCTACGCCCCTTTCCGGCACACCGACATCAAATGGAGCGAGGGCACCGGACTGGACGAGGCGGGCCGCAGCCTCGATTTCCCGAAGCTGAGCGTGAAGGTGCGCGACGAGATCGTGTCGTTCGGCGCCCCGGATGAGCTGCGGGTCGACGCGCACGGCGTCGTCGGCGGAGGGGCGCGGCTCACCCCCGACGAGCTGCACGCCCTGGTCGCCGAACGCGGGGACGAGGTCGTGTTCTTCGACGGCCGGAACGCGCTGGAGGCGGAGATCGGACGCTTCCGCGGCGCCGTCGTGCCGGACACCGAGACCACCAGGGACTTCGTGCGTCTGCTCGACTCCGGCGTGTACGACGACCTGAAGGGCAAGCCCGTCGTCACCTACTGCACCGGGGGCATCCGCTGCGAGGTGCTGTCGAGCCTCATGGTGTCCCGCGGCTTCGGCGAGGTCTACCAGCTCGAGGGCGGGATCGTCCGCTATGGCGAGACCTATGGCGACGACGGCCTCTGGGACGGATCGCTCTACGTCTTCGACGGGCGCGGATCCGTCGACTTCTCGGACCACGCGCGGGTGATCGGCGTCTGCGCGGGATGCGGGGCGGCGACGAAGCGCACCGCGAACTGCCCCGACCCCTCCTGCCGGGCGCAGTTCGTCGTCTGTGCGGACTGCGACGCGGTCGCCTGCCCGACGCACGCGGAGCCGTCCGCGGCGCACCTCTGACCGCGGCGCCTGCCGACCGTCAGGCCAGGAGTCGGGAGTCGGAACCCCGCGGCGCATAGAGCGACCGCGGCAACAGCAGCGCCTCGGCCCGAGTCCCCCCGGCGACGTGCGCGCGGAGGCTGACGAGCACGGCCTGCAGGGGGAGGGCGAGGTCGTCGGCAGCGGCGGACGTGCGCGCATAGTTCGCGCGCTCCACCGCCGTGACCAACCGGCCCAACGCGGCCTCGTCCGCACCTGCCTCCCTGACGAGCCCGGCGGCACGTATCCGCGGGCTCTCCGCGTCCGAGACGGGGATCCGGAGGTCGATCAGGGTGTCGCGCAGCTCCGCCCACGCCGCGGCGGCGTCTCCGTGGGCGGCACGACGCATCCGGAGGCGCCGCTCGAGGAGCCGGACGACGGCGGGGAGGAGGAGCACGATCACCACGCCGAGTGTCGTGAGGAGGACCGGTGTCGGGTCGAGCCGGCGCAGCTCCCCGGAGTCCGTCGAGCCGGCATCCGCATCCCTCCGGTCGACCTCCGGCCCGGAGGTCTCCTCGGTCTGTGGAGCCGTCGTGGGTGCGGGGGTCGCCGGGCCGCTGCTGCTCCCGCCCCCGGTGGTGCCGGCACGGAAGGCCGTGGGGACACCGAGCGAGGCGGTCGGCTCGAAAGGCACCCAGCCGATGCCGGGGAACAGCACCTCGGGCCAGGAGTGCAGCTGGTCGCTCGACACCGAGAAGATCGACTCGTCACCGCGCTTCTCGTCGGTGGGCGAACCGGGGAGGTATCCGACCACGATCCGCACCTGCATGCCCAGGCTCTCGGCCATGAGCGCGAAGGAGCCGGCGAAGTGCACGCAGTATCCGGAGCGTTCCTCGAGGAATCGCGCCACGGCGTCGGCGCCGGTGCCGTCGAAGCCCTCGTCGACCGGCGTCTCCAGCGAGTACTCGAACTGCGACCGGAACCAGTCCTGCAGCGCGACGAGCCGGTCGTAGTCGGTCTCCTCGTCCGCGGTCACCTCGGCCGCGAGCTCGGGGATGATGGCCGGGAGCTCCACCTCCTCGTCCTCGTCGGTCTCGCGGGGCGGGGCCGCTTCCGTCGCACGGATCTGCTCCAGCGTCGGCGTCACGCGGAGGGAGGTCACGGTGTAGTCGTTGCCGACCGCGTCGGCGCGGCGGGAGAACAACGTGCGGTTGTCGGGCGAGACGCGCCACGCCGCGCTGAGCCCCTGCACGTCCGTGGCCGGATACGGCACGGGCAGCCAGGAGCTCGACATCCGCAGCACCCGGATCGAGGTCGTCTGCTCGGCGGCGGTCACGTCCTCGCTCCACTCCGCGTCGCCGAACCCGTCCGCCTGGGACTGGAGGTCGCCGCGGTCCGGCTGCCAGACGCGGCCGTCGAACCGGGAGAGCGTCGTGAGGCGGAGGTAGGGAGCGGTATCCGCCTCGGTGGCCACCGTCAGCACCTCGACCGGACTCGGCTGTCGGAGGTCGTCGCCCAGGCGCAGGGAGGCGTCGACCGTGACGCCGACCCCGGTCCCGGCGATGCTGGACGCGACCGGGAGCAGCGGGGTCACGAGGAGCGTGGTCGCGATGGCGGCCGCCCCGACGGAGACCGCGACACCCGCCGAGGCGCGGCGCGGGGACTCGGGGTGCCGTCGCGCCGTGACCCGGAACAGGAGGAGGGCCACGACCGCCGCGATGGCGAACCAGGCCACGTTCGGCGGCCCCAGCGTCACGATCATGGGCACCGCGCCGACGGCACCCAGCAGGACGGTGGCGAGGACGGCGGCCCGGTGGGCGAGGAGGTGGTCGAGCAGGATCGCGACGAGGGCGAAGCCCGCGCCCAGGGCGGCCGCGAGCCCGGGGGAGGCCTCCAGCGGAGCCGAGCCGAACACGATCTCCTGGACTGCTGCGGAGCCGAGGGCCTGGAACAGCGTGAGCGTGTCGGACGTCGGCACCACCCCCGCGATGGCGGTGTCTCCCGCGAGGAGCAGGGTGAGGAGACCGACGGCCACGAGGAGCTGCGCGAGAACGGCGACCAGGCCGACGACGGTCGCAGGACGGTCGCGCAGCAGATGCCGTACGAGCATGCCGGCGCCGATCACCGCGACGACGACGAGGGCCACGACGAACGACCAGACCCCGGGGGCGATGACCGAGGTGAAGGGCCAGAGCGCGGTGAGCGCGGCGAGGGCGGCGAGGCCACCGAGGGCGAGGATCCCGGCCGGCTCCTCCCGATCGCGGTGCCAGCGCGGGCGGGTGCCGGTGGGCACGGCGGCGGGCCGCGGCCGCTCATCCCGGAACATCGACGGCTCCCGTCCGTGCCGAGAGCGCGTCGTCCCAGGCCTCGGCGACGTCGGTGCCCAGTCGCGCCACGGTCCAGCCGTGCTGTCGGGCGGCCTCCTCGGCGCCCGGCAGCGGGTCGGTGCTGAAGAGGAGCGGTGCGGCGGCGCCGGCGGGGCGGAGCAGCGCGGCGTCCTCCTCATCCAGTCGGCCGGTCACGTAGACGAGCGGTCCGGGCGGTGTCCCGGCGAGCAGGGCGACGAGGTCGCGGCGCTCGCCGCGCGGTGTGACCATCGCCAGCGCGACCAGCAGGCCGTCCCGGTCGTCCTCGTGTCCGCGGAGGGCACCGAGGAGCGTGCCCGCGCTGTCCAGGACGTCGACGCTGTATCCCTCGGCGGCGAGATGGAGGGCGGCGGATGCACACAGCGAGACCGCGGCCTCGAACGTCGGATCGATCTCCTCGGCATTCGCGGTCCACCCGCTGCCCGAGCGGTCGAGCACGACGACGGCGTCCGGGCTCGACTCCTCCTCCTCCTGCCGGACCATGAGCTCTCCGCGGTGCGCCGTCGCCCTCCAGTGGATGCGGCGCATCGAGTCGCCGGGCGCGTAGCCGCGGGGCGAGAGGTTGTCGCTGCCCTGGCCGAGCCGGGTGGAGGAGGTGTGCGCCGTGCCGCCTGCCGCGCCGATGCGGACGGCGAGCGGGGTCAGCGCGAAGACCTCCGGGACCACCGTGATCGTCCGCGTGTCGCCGAACGCCTGCTCCCGCTGCGCCAGACCGAACGGATCGACGGTGCGCAGCAGGAGCGGCCCCAGGGGCCAGACGCCGCGACGGACGCCGGTGACGAGGTAGCTGAGCTGCGGGGTGTCGGCGGGGTATTCGCCTCCCGAGTCGCCGGTGACGGCGGAGGGGAGGACATCGTGCCACAGCCCGTGCGGCACCCGGAGGGCCCGGAGCGTGAAGCGGACCGTCACGCGCGAGGTCTCCGAGACCGTGAGGAGGTCGGTCGAGATCTGCCGGGTGACCGTTCCGGAGCGGCGGGGGAGGCGGACGGCGAGAGCCGCGAACAGCGTGAGCGCGGCCAGCAGGACCCCGAGGTACAGCAGGATCCGCGCACCGAGGATGTTGGCCGCGATCACGCATCCGAGCGCGGCGATGAGCGCACCGGTGCCGCGCGGCGTGAGCAGTCGACGTCGGCGCATGGCGGTGTCCTCAGGAGCGGGTCGCGACGGGCACGCGCACGCGCTCCGCGATCTGGGTGAGCGCCGCCTCGACCGGCTGGGCACCCGCCCGATGCGCGCCGCGGGCGGGGAGCAGCCGATGGGCGAACACGGGGATCAGCAGGTCCGTGATGTCATCCGGGATGACGTAGTCGCGGCCGTCCAGCGCGGCCCAGACCTTCGCCGCGCGGACGAGCTGCAGCGTGGCCCGCGGGCTGGCGCCGAGGTGCAGGCTCGGGTCGGTGCGGGTGGCCTGGGCGAGGGCGACCGCGTACTCCTCGAGTGCGGGCGCCACGTGCACGGCCCGGGCCCAGGCGATGAGCTGCGAGATCGCGGTGGCGTCCGCGACCGGGGTCACGGTCGCCAGCGGGTTCACGACGTCACGCTGCCGCAGCATGAGGGCCTCGGCCGCGGGGTCGGGGTAGCCCATCGAGATGCGCATCATGAACCGGTCGCGCTGCGCCTCGGGGAGCGCGTAGGTGCCCTCCATCTCCAGCGGGTTCTGCGTGGCGACGACGAGGAACGGGTCGGGCAGCCGATGCGTGGAGCCGTCGACCGTGACCTGCCCCTCCTCCATGGCCTCCAGGAGTGCGGACTGGGTCTTGGGGGAGGAACGGTTGATCTCGTCGGCGATGACGATGTGGGCGAAGACGGCGCCGCGCTTGAACTCGAACTCGCGATCGACGGGGTTGTAGACCGAGACCCCCGTGACGTCGCCGGGCAGGAGGTCAGGGGTGAACTGGATGCGCCGGACGGTGGCGTCGACGGTCGCGGCGAGGGCGCGGGCCAGCATCGTCTTCCCGACGCCGGGCACGTCCTCGATGAGCAGATGGCCTTCGGCGAGCAGGCAGACGAGGGCGCTGCGCACGGCCTCGGGCTTCCCGTCGATCACCTGGCTGATCGAGCCGAGGATGGCCGCGGTCTGGGCGGCGAATCCGTCGGCGTCGATCGCGACCGGGCTCAGGGGGGCGTTCTCTGGCATGCGTTCCCTCTCGTCCGGCGCAACGATGCGCGTGCATCGATCGTACGCTCCGCACGGCCCGCGGGACCATGCCGGGCTGCGGTCGTCGGGTCCCGTCGGCGTCGGGTAGAGTGGACGACGGCTCTCCGCGTGGCGGCATCCAGGCCAATTCCCCCAGGGCGGAAACGCAGCAAGGGTAACCGGGCTCTGCTGGGTGCGCGGAGGGTCTTTTCTTTTGCCCGCGTCCAGCCGGCCGCAGGGTGCTCCTGCGAGAATCGAACGGTGACCGTTCCTCCGCCGGCCAGACCCGAGCATCCGCTGCGGCGATTCGCGTCGCCCGTGCTGCTGCTCGCGGCGATGTGGGCAGTGCAGTTCGCGGACGCCGTGCTGCCGGGCTCCTTCAGCGGCCTCGGCATCCGCTCGTGGGACCCTGCGGGACTCCTGGGGATCGTCTTCGCCCCACTGCTGCACGCGAGCTGGGCGCATCTGATCGCGAACTCCGTGCCGTTCCTCGTGCTCGGCTGCCTGGTCGCGGTCGAGGGCACGCGCCGGTTCTGGGCCGTCACCGTGATCGTCGCGGTCGTCGGCGGGCTCGGGACCTGGCTCGTGAACGCCCCCGGCACGCTGACCGTGGGTGCCTCCGGGCTCGTCTTCGGGTACTTCGGCTACGTGGTGATGCGGGTGTTCGCTCCCGGCCGCGTGTCGCACCGCATCCTCTACGCGGTGATCGCCGTCGTCGTGATCGGGCTGTACGGCGGCACCATGCTGGCCGGGGTGTTCGGCGTCGCGGACGGCGTGTCCTGGCAGGGCCATCTGTTCGGCGCCATCGGGGGCGGTGCGGCCGCGCTCGCCGGACGGCGTCCCGACCAGCGCCGCGCCGTCGGACGATGACGGCTCCGCGCACGAGGAGGACGACGGCGACGCGGACCACGTCGACCCGGCGGCCCGCCGCGTCGCGCGAGGCCGCCAACCGCCGACGCCGGGAGGCCCGCCGTCGAGCCGCCCGGCGCGCACAGCGGAAACGGATCCTGCGGCGCGTCGCCGTGTCCGCCGCCGTGGTGGCCGCGGGGGCGGTGCTGCTCGTGCTCATCCCGCTGGGGCTGGCGAGGGATCCGGCGCCGGTCTGCCTCGACCGTCCGTCGACCTTCCCCCAGGCGGGCGTCGCCGGATGGAGCGGCGAACAGCTCGAGAACGCCGCGACCATCATCCGCACCGCCGACGAGCTCGGGTTCGCGCGGGACGGTCAGATCCTCGGCGTCATGACCGCGATGGGCGAGAGCAGCCTGCGCAACATCGACTACGGGGACTGGGAGACGCGCGGCTGGACCAATCCGGATGGATCGCGCACGACGAGCATCGGTCTCTTCCAGCAGCAGGAGTGGTGGGGGAGCGCGGAGCAGCGGATGGATCCCGCCACCGCGGCCCGCCTGTTCTTCGAGCGCCTGGCGCGGGTCCCCGACTGGCGGTCGATGGCGCCCTCGCACGCCATCCACCGGGTGCAGGTGAACACGGACCGGGACTACTACACGCGGTACCAGGAGGATGCCACGGCCGTCGTCGACGTGCTGTCCGGCCCGTGCGAGTGACGCGCGCGTTTGTCACGGCAGCGGCGGGGTGCGGTGTCGGGGTGCCCGCCTAAGCTGGAGCCGTGTCGCGGAGCATCTACATCACCTCGGCCGAAGGCCACACCGGGAAGTCGACGATCGCCCTCGGGGTGCTCGATGCGCTGATGCGCGTGTCGCCGCGCGTGGGCGTGTTCCGCCCGATCGCCCGCGCGGTCGCCGAGCGCGACGAGATCCTCGAGCTGCTGCTCGCCCACGACGGCGTCCAGCTCGACTACGAGGACTGCATCGGCGTCACCTACGACGATGTGCGCGCCGACCCCGAGGGCGCGCTGTCGACCATCGTCGCCCGCTTCAAGGCCGTCGAGGCGCAGTGCGACGCCGTCGTCATCGTCGGCAGCGACTACACCGACGTCGCGAGCCCCGCCGAGCTCGGCTTCAACGCCCGGATCGCGGCGAACCTCGGAGCCCCCGTCCTGCTCGTGCTGAGCGGACGCGACCAGCAGCGGCAGGCCGAGCAGCTCGGCACGACCACGGCGCGGGAGGCCGCCGCCGTCGGCCAGATCGCCGCCCTGGCGCTGCCGGAACTCGCCGAGGAGCGCGCGGAGCTGTTCGCGGTGGCCGTGAACAGGGCCGATCCCGACGGGCTCGACGCCATCGTCGACGCGGTGCGGGCCGTCGTCCCCGCCGGCACCCCGGTCTGGGCGCTGCCCGAGGATCGAGCGCTCGTCGCGCCGTCCATCCGCGGCATCGTGTCGGCCGTCGACGGCACGCTGCTCAAGGGCGACGAGGATCGTCTGACCGCGGTCGCGCTGTCGATCGTCGTGGCCGGCATGTCGATGGTGAACGTCCTGCCGCGCCTCACCGACGAGGCCGTGGTCGTGATCCCCGCAGACCGCACCGAGGTGCTGCTCGCCGCCCTCCTCGCCGACTCCTCCGGCACGTTCCCGCGGATCGCCGGGATCATCCTCAACGGGCCGTTCCCGCTGCCGGACCCGATCCTCCAGCTGCTCGACGGCTTCGCCTCCTCGGTGCCGATCATCACCACCGACCTCGGCACCTACGACACGGCGGTGCGGGTGATGGGCACCCGCGGCCGCATCTCCGCCGACTCGCGTGGTCGCTACGACCGGGCGCTCGGACTCTTCCAGGCGCACGTCGACGTGGCCGAGCTCACCGAGCAGCTCGGGCTCGCGGAGGCGCACGTCGTCACGCCGCTCATGTTCCAGTACGGCCTGATGGAACGCGCGCGGTCCGACCGCCGCCACATCGTCCTCCCCGAGGGCGACGACGACCGCATCCTCCGGGCGGCGGCGGCGCTGCTGTCCCGCGAGGTGGCGGAGCTGACGATCCTCGGCGACGACGGGGCGATCCGCGCGCGGGCGGCGGAACTCGGCCTCGACATCGCCGGCGCGCACGTGGTGAGCCCCACCGACCCAGAGCTCGTGGAGCGCTTCGCCGCCGAGTACGCCCGGCTGCGCGCTCACAAGGGGATCACGCTCGCGCAGGCCGCGGACACCGTCACCGACGTCTCCTACTTCGGGACGATGATGGTGCACCTCGGGCTCGCCGACGGCATGGTCTCCGGCGCCGCGCACACCACGGCGCACACGATCCGTCCCTCCTTCGAGATCATCAAGACGAAGCCGGGGGTGAACGTCGTCTCCAGCGTGTTCCTCATGGCCCTCGCCGATCGTGTGCTCGTGTACGGCGACTGCGCGGTCATCCCCGATCCCACGGCCGAGCAGCTCGCCGACATCGCGATCTCGTCCGCCACCACCGCCCGGCAGTTCGGCATCGACCCCCGCGTGGCGATGCTGTCGTACTCCACCGGCGAGTCCGGGTCGGGGGCCGACGTCGACAAGGTCAGGGCGGCGACGGCGCTCGTGCGTGAGCGCGCTCCCGAACTCCTCGTGGAGGGTCCCATCCAGTACGACGCCGCCGCCGATGCGGCGGTCGCCAAGGCGAAGCTGCCGGACTCGGCCGTGGCGGGGCGGGCGACGGTGTTCGTCTTCCCCGACCTCAACACCGGCAACAACACCTACAAGGCGGTGCAGCGCTCCGCCGGCGCCGTGGCCATCGGTCCGGTGCTGCAGGGGCTCAACAAACCGATCAACGACCTGTCCCGCGGCGCGCTCGTCGACGACATCGTGAACACGGTGGCCATCACGGCGATCCAGGCCCAGGGCGACGAGCGAGCGGGGGAGGAGGCATGAGCGCGATCCTCGTCATCAACAGCGGGTCGTCCTCGTTGAAGTACAGCCTCATCGACACGGCGCACGAGGACGAGCTCGCCAGCGGGCTCATCGAGCGCATCGGGCAGGACTCCAGCCCCGTCGCCCACACCGTGCGCCCGGAGCCGGGTGACGGACCGTCGGCGACGATGCTCGACGCCACCTACCGCGACGAACAGTCCATCCCCGACCACGCCGCCGCCTTCGAGGTCATGCGCGCGCAGTTCGCCGCGCATGGCCCCTCCCTCGAGGCGCATCCCCCGGTCGCGGTCGGGCATCGGGTCGTGCACGGTGGTGCGCGCTTCTACGCGCCGACCCTGATCGACGCCGACGTCGAGCGGCAGATCGACGAGCTCGCCGTGCTCGCGCCGCTGCACAATCCGGCGAACCTCGCCGGCATCCGGGCGGCTCGCGCCGTGTTCGACAGCGTCCCGCACGTGGCGGTGTTCGACACCGCGTTCCACCAGACGCTGCCGCCGGCGGCCTACACCTACGCGATCGATGCGGCGCTCGCCGCCGAGCACCGGGTCCGTCGGTACGGATTCCACGGCACGAGCCACCAGTACGTCAGCGAGACCGCCGCGCGTTTCCTCGGGCGCGACCTCGGGACCCTCCGGCAGCTCGTGTTCCACCTCGGCAACGGCGCGTCGGTCACCGCGATCGACGGGGGTCGCTCGGTCGAGACCTCGATGGGCCTCACGCCGCTCGAGGGCCTCGTCATGGGCACGCGGTCGGGCGACATCGACCCGGCCGCTCTCGTGCACCTGTCCCGCCGCGCCGGCTACACCATCGACGACCTCGATGCGCTGCTGAACACCCGCAGCGGACTGGCGGGACTCGCCGGACGCAGCGACATGCGCGACATCCTCGCGGGCGTCGCCGCGGGGGAGGCGGCCGCGACGCTGGCCTTCGACGTGTACGTCCACCGTCTGAGGGCCTACGCCGGCGCGTACATCGCGCAGCTCGGCGGGGTCGACGTCGTGTCCTTCACCGCGGGCGTCGGGGAGAATGCGGCGCCCGTGCGGGCGGCGGCGATGGCGACGCTCGGCTTCGCGGGGATCGAGATCGACCCGGCCCGCAACGAGGCGAAGGAGCGCGGCGTCCGCGTCATCTCGACGGACGCCTCGGCCGTGATGGTCCTCGTCGTCCCCACCGACGAGGAGCTCCAGATCGCCAGGCAGACCGCCGAACTGCTCTGATCGCGGTCCGGGGTTACCCCGCGCGCGCCACCGCCATTACGCTTGCACAGTGGCACGGAGAGGTGCCGACCCGACCCTCGTCCTTCTCCTGGAGGCTCTGTGCCAGACGCGCTGCCCGACCTGTTCCACGCCGACGGTGTGCTGTTCGACCTCGACGGCGTCCTCACGCCGACCGCCGAGGTGCATATGCGCGCCTGGAAGGCGGTCTTCGATGACGTCTTCGCCCGCTGGGACATCACGCCGCCGTACACCGACGAGGACTACTTCGCCTACGTCGACGGCAAGAAGCGCTACGACGGCGTCGCGAGCCTGCTGCGCAGCCGCAACGTCGAGGTGCCCTGGGGCTCGGTGGACGACGACCCGTCCGCCGAGACCATCTGCGGGATCGGCAACCGCAAGAACGCCGCGTTCGCGGCGTCGCTCCGCAGCCAGGGCATCGCTCCGTTCCCCGGCTCCCTCGCCGTGGTCGAGGCGCTGCACGCCGCGGGGATCCCGCTCGGTGTCGTCTCCAGCTCCAAGAACGCCGAGGAGGTGCTGGCGGCCGCCGGCATCCGGTCCTTCTTCCGCGTCGTGATCGACGGCGTCGTCGCCGAGCGTGAGCACCTCGCCTCCAAGCCCGCGGCCGACATGTTCGCCGCCGGCGCCACGGCCCTCGGCGTCGCCCCGGCCCGCAGCATCGCCGTCGAGGACGCCACCTCCGGCGCCGCTTCGGCCGCCGCCGCCGGATACGCCGTCGTCATCGGCGTCGACCGCGGCGCCGGCGCCGACGCACTCCGCGCCGCCGGCGCGACCCACGTCGTCGACGACCTCGGCGTCCTGCTTCCCGCCGCCCGCACCGACACCCCGGAGACCGCATGATCGACCGCGACCGCTTCCCCGTCGACCCGTGGCGTCTCATCGAGACGCGCTACTCGGAGGAGGGCGTCGGCGAGACGCTGTTCTCGGTCGGCAACGGCTACCTCGGGCTCCGGGGCAACCACATCGAGGGGCGCGGCGCGCAGGAGCACGGCACCTTCATCAACGGCCTGCACGAGACATGGCCGATCCGGCACGCCGAGCAGGCCTACGGCTTCGCCGAGGTCGGCCAGACGATCGTCAACGCCCCCGACGCCAAGGTGATGCGGCTCTACGTCGACGACGAGCCGATCTCCCTCGACGACGCGGACGTGCGCGAGTACGCCCGCACGCTCGACATGCGCACGGGTGTGCTGGAACGGCGCGTCGTCTGGGAGACCCCGTCAGGCAAGCGGGTACGCATGCGGGATCAGCGTCTCGTGAGCTTCGAGGAGCGCCACCTCGCCGTGCTGCGGCTCGAGGTCGTGGTCGAGAACGCCAACGCCCCGGTCACGATCAGCTGCCAGCTGCTCAACCGTCAGGACGGGGCGGGCGTCTACGCCGGCTCCCCGATGACGACCAAGGGCGCCGCCTTCGACCCGCGCAAGGCCGAGCGCATCGCGGACCGCGTGCTGGAGCCGGCGGAGCACTGGCAGGACGGGCTGCGCTCCGCGCTGTCGTACCGGGTCGCCGCGTCCGGGATGACCGTCGCCGTCGTCGCCGATCACATCATCGAGACGGAGAACGACTACAACGTCCGGACGCTCATCGAGCCGGACATCGCCAAGAACGTCTTCCGCGTCCAGGCGAAGGCCGGCGTCCCCATCACGATCACCAAGCTCGTCAGCTACCACTCGTCCCGCGGCGTGCCCCCGCGGGAGCTCGTCGACCGCTGCCGTCGCTCTCTCGACCGGGCAGCGGACGAGGGCGTGGAGACGGTGTTCCGTCGTCAGCGCGAGTGGCTCGACGCGTTCTGGGAGCGCAGCGACGTGCAGATCGGCGGGCGCGACGACCTGCAGCAGGCCACCCGGTGGTGCCTGTTCCAGCTCGCTCAGGCCTCGGCCAGGGCGGACGGCGCCGGCGTCCCCGCGAAGGGACTCACCGGCTCCGGCTACAGCGGCCACTACTTCTGGGACACCGAGATCTACGTGCTCCCGTTCCTCACCTACACGACGCCGCGCTGGGCGTACAACGCTCTCCGGGCCCGGGTGAAGATGCTCCCCGCGGCGCGCCGCCGGGCCGCTCAGCTCAACGAGGCCGGCGCGCTCTTCCCGTGGCGCACGATCAACGGCGAGGAGGCCTCGGCGTACTACGCCGCCGGCACCGCGCAGTACCACATCAACGCCGACATCAGCTTCGCGCTCGGCAAGTACGTGCGGGCGACCGGGGACGAGGCCTTCCTGCGGCGCGAGGGCGCCGACGTCGCGATCGAGACCGCGCGGCTCTGGGCCACCCTCGGCTTCTGGCGGGGATCGCGGCTCGTGGAGCAGTCCGGCGCCGGCGACGGCCTCCAGACGTTCCACATCCACGGCGTCACCGGCCCGGACGAGTACACGACCGTCGTGAACGACAACCTGTACACGAACGTCATGGCGCGGTACAACCTCCGGTACGCGGCCAAGGTCGTGCGGGAGATCCGCGACAGCTACCCCGAGGACTACGCGGCCCTCGTCGAGCGCACGGGCCTCGGCTCCGGTGAGGCGGAGTCCTGGGAGCGGGCCGCCGAGGCGATGTACATCCCGTACAGCGAGAGCCTCGGCATCCACCCGCAGGATTCGCTGTTCCTGGAGCGGGAGGTCTGGGACCTCGCGAACACCCCGGCCGACCAGCGCCCGCTGCTGCTGCACTTCCACCCGCTCGTGATCTACCGCTTCCAGGTGCTCAAGCAGGCCGACGTCGTGCTGGCGCTGTTCCTCCAGGGCAACCACTTCTCGCCCGAGGAGAAGAAGGCCGACTTCGACTACTACGACCCGCTGACGACGGGCGACTCGACCCTCTCGGCGGTCGTGCAGTCGATCCTCGCGGCCGAGGTGGGCTATCAGGACCTCGCGCAGAAGTACTTCGAGCAGTCGCTGTTCGTCGATCTGCACGACCTGCACCACAACGCGGCGGACGGCGTGCACGTGGCCTCGGCCGGTGGCGTGTGGACGGCCCTCGTCTGCGGCTTCGGCGGCATGCGCGACTACGGCGGCGACCTCAGCTTCGACCCGCGGCTCCCCGAGTCCTGGCCGTCGTTGTCGTTCCCGCTGCAGTGGCAGGGGACGGCGATGCAGGTGACCGTCACGCGGCACGAGCTGCGCGTCGAGGTGCGCAGCGGACCTCCGGTGCCGTTCAGCGTGCGGGACAACGCGTACATCGCGACGCTGGAGGACGAGGTCATCGTCCCGCTCGCGAACCAGGGACCCGTGATCCCCGGACGCCCGACCCTGCAGGAGTTCGCCGACGCCCGCCGCGACGACGGCACGCGTCTTTCGGCCTCGGTCCCCGTGATCACGAGCGCGATCCCCGTCATCGAGAACCTCGACTGACCGCTGACCCACCCCTCTGCGTGCGTCCCCCCCCGTTGCGGACGCACGCAGAGGGGTGGCTCGCGTGAAAGGGGCCGGGTCGACCGGGAGGGGAGCAACGTCGGTGGCACGCCGTAGGCTGGAGGGGTGACCACAGCCCTCTACCGCCGCTACCGACCCGAGACGTTCGGCGAGATGATCGGGCAGTCGCAGGTGACCGATCCGCTCATGACCGCGCTGCGTGGCGACCGCGTCGGCCACGCCTACCTGTTCTCCGGCCCGCGCGGCTGCGGCAAGACCACCTCGGCGCGCATCCTCGCCCGGTGCCTGAACTGCGCGGAGGGACCGACCGACACCCCCTGCGGGACCTGCCCGAGCTGTGTCGAGCTGTCCAGGGCGGGCGGTGGATCGCTCGACGTCGTCGAGATCGACGCGGCGAGTCACAACGGCGTCGACGACGCGCGCGACCTGCGCGAGCGGGCGACCTTCGCCCCGAGCCGCGACCGCTTCAAGATCTTCATCCTCGATGAGGCGCACATGGTCACCCCGCAGGGCTTCAACGCGCTGCTGAAGCTGGTCGAGGAGCCCCCGCCGCACGTCAAGTTCATCTTCGCGACGACGGAGCCCGAGAAGGTGCTCGGCACGATCCGCTCGCGCACCCATCACTACCCGTTCCGGCTGGTCCCGCCCGCCGCGATGCTCGACTACGTCGAGAAGCTCTGCGCGGAGGAGGGGGTCATCGTCGAGCAGGGCGTCCTCCCGCTCGTCGTCCGCGCCGGGGGTGGCTCGCCCCGCGACACCCTGTCGCTGCTGGATCAGCTCATCGCGGGGTCGGACGCCCCTGCCGGCTCGGAGACTGTCACCGTCGGCTACGCGCGCGCGGTCGCGCTGCTCGGGTACACCCACGGGGCCCTCCTCGACGAGATCGTCGATGCGCTGGCGACGGGCGACGCCGCGACCGCCTTCCCGGCCATCGACCGCGTCGTGCAGACCGGACAAGACCCGCGTCGCTTCGTCGACGACCTCCTGGAGCGCCTGCGCGACCTCATCGTGATCGCCGCCGTGGGCTCCGGTGCCTCCGCCGTGCTCCGCGGGATCGCGGAAGACGAGCTCGACCGTATGCGCCGCCAGGCAGAGTCGTTCGGCGCCGCGCGGCTCTCCCGTACGGCCGACGTGGTCAGCGCGGCTCTCGACGACATGTCCGGAGCCACGTCGCCCCGCCTCCACCTCGAGCTCATGGTGGCCCGTGTCCTCGCCGCATCCGGGGGGTCGACCTCGTCCGGGGCGGCCGCGTCGGGCGCGCTGCAGCCGCCGGCCACCACGCATCCGCCGGTGATCCCGCCCGCGGCCGCGGCGCCGTCTCCCACGGCTGCGCCCGGCACGGAGACCGCGCCGGCAGTGCCCTCGACGCCCGCGGCACCGGCTCCCTCCGCGCCGGCCGTCTCCGCCCCGGTGGCCGCCGCTGAACCCGAGCGCTCCCCGGAGCCCGAGCCGGCGCCGGAACCTGCCCGTCCCGCGGAGCCCGACCCCACGCCGGCTCCGGCCCCGGCGTCGTCCGCGCCGTCCGCCCCCGTCACGTTCGACCGCGTCCGCGATGCCTGGCCGGCCGTGCTGAAGCGTCTCGAAGGCATCAGCCGCACGTCCTGGCTGCTCGCCACCGCTGTGCAGCCGCTGGCCTACGACGGCGACTCCGAGGTCCTGACCCTCGGATTCACGAGTCAGCACGACGTCGCGAAGTTCAAGGGGACCACGCCCGGCTCCGGGCCGTCCGACCACCTCCGCACGGCCATCGAGCAGGAGGTCGGGGTGCGGGTCAAGTACCTGCCGGCCCCGATGCCGCCCGGCGGTGCGCCGCGGCAGCCCGCCTCCTCGGGATCCGCCGCCCCGGCCGACACCGCTCCCGCATCGGAGCCTGCGTCAGCGCGTCCCTCCCGCCCGCAGACCCGCGCCGCCGCGGCCCCCGTGACGGAGTGGGCGGTCGCACCCATCCCGACGACAGCGGCCGCCGCGCCCGCAGCGCCCCTCGCCGTCGACGAGGAGCCGGAGGATGTCGAGGCCGCCCCCGCCGCCCCGACCCCGCCGGCCGACGGCAGGATCGATCGCGATGAGCCGCCGCTGCCCGGCGACGACGACGCTCCCGCGTTCGACGAGGAGCCGCCGTACGATCCGGCCTACGAGCCCCCGGCTCCGTACGACCGCCCTCCCTCCCCACGCGCGACTCCGGCGGCGGCCCCGAAGGCGGCCGCCCGCGCGGCCCCCGCGGCCGCTCCACCGGTCGTCGTCGAGCGCACCCCTGCCGCCGGCGGCGTGCAGCGCTACGGAGAGGCCGTGATCCGCCAGGTGCTCGGCGCGACGTTCCTTCGCGAAGAGCCCTACGAGCCCCCCACGAGGTTCTCCTGATGTACGACGGCATCGTCCAAGAGCTGATCGACGAGTTCGGCCGCCTTCCCGGCATCGGCCCGAAGTCGGCGCAGCGCATCGCGTTCCACATCCTGCAGACGCCGACGTTCGACGTCGCCCGTCTCGCCGAGCTGCTGACCGAGATCCGCATCCGGGTCCGCTTCTGCGAGATCTGCGGCAACGTCGCGGAGCAGGAACGCTGCGCGATCTGTCGCGACCCTCGCCGCAACCAGGCGCTGATCTGCGTGGTCGAGGACGCGAAGGACGTCGCGGCGATCGAGCGCACGCGGGAGTTCCGCGGCCTGTACCACGTGCTCGGCGGCGCGATCAGCCCCATCGCGGGCATCGGGCCGGACGACCTCCGGATCGCCCAGCTCATGACGAGGCTCGCCGACGGCACCGTGCAGGAGGTCATCATCGCCACGAACCCCAATCTGGAGGGGGAGGCGACGGCGAGCTACCTGAGCCGGCTCCTGACGACGATGCAGATCACGGTCTCGCGGCTCGCCTCGGGCCTCCCGGTCGGCGGCGACCTCGAGTACGCGGACGAGGTGACGCTCGGCCGGGCCTTCGAGGGCCGGCGCGTGCTGTGACCCCGCAGTCCGGCTTCTCCCGCCGGGGCTGGCTGCTCTTCGGGGCCATGGCCCTGCTCTGGGGCGTTCCCTACCTCTTCATCAGCGTGGCGGTGGATTCGATCTCCCCGCCCGCGATCGTGGCGGGACGGACGCTGATCGCGGCTCTCCTCCTGCTGCCGTTCGCCCTGCGCAGCGGCGCCCTTCGCGCGGCGCTCCGGCACTGGCCGTGGGTGCTGGCCTTCGGGGCGGTGGAGATGGCCGGACCGTTCCTCCTTCTCGGGCATGCCGAGATGACGCTGCCCTCCGGAATGACCGGACTCCTCGTCGCCACGGTGCCGCTGTTCGCCGCTCTCATCGCGCTGGGCGGCGGCGACCGTGGCGTGCTGCGTCCCGCCCGCGGCCTCGGCCTGCTCGTCGGCTTCGTCGGCGTCGCCATCGTCGTGGCGGGGCCCGGGCTCTTCGGGGGAGAGGTGAGCCTGCTCGCGGCCGGGGAGGTGCTGCTCGTCGCGGTGCTGTACGCGATCGCACCGTTCATCGTGGCGCGCAAGTTGAACGACGTGCCCTCGCTCGGCACGATCACGCTGTCCCTGCTCATGGTCGGCATCTTCTATCTCCCGATCGGTCTGCTCACGCAGCACGAGGTGCCCACGCTCCCGTCGATCGGTGCGCTGCTCGCCCTCGCCGTCATCTGCACGGCGCTGGCGTTCCTGGCCTTCTTCGCGCTGATCCGCGAGGTCGGACCGGTCAGGGCGCCGTTGTTCACCTACGTGAACCCGGTCGTGGCGATCGTGCTCGGCGCCATCGTGCTCGCCGAGCCCCTCACCCCGGGGCTCCTCCTCGGATTCCCGCTGATCATCGTCGGGTGCTGGTTCGCCGCCACCGGAGGGCGCCTGCGCCCGGTGACGCCCGTCCCGCCCGCCCCCGCCTGAGCCGTCACATGCGCGGGGCGGCATGCGCGCCGATCGTAGAATGACCGTGGGCGGATCCGCCCGACATCCCAGGGAGTGAACGTGGCCCTCATCGTGCAGAAGTACGGCGGCTCGTCCGTCGCCGACGCAGAGAGCATCAAGCGCGTCGCCAAGCGCATCGTCGACACGCGTCGCGCCGGTCACGACGTCGTCGTCGCCGTGAGCGCCATGGGCGACACGACCGATGAGCTGCTCGACCTCGCGAACGAGGTCGCGCCGATCCCGGCGCCGCGCGAGCTCGACATGCTCCTCTCCAGCGGCGAGCGGATCTCGATGGCGCTGCTGGCGATGGCGATCCACTCCATGGGCTTCGAAGCGCGGTCGTTCACCGGCAGCCAGGCCGGCATGATCACCGACTCGCAGCACGGCGCGGCGCGCATCGTCGACGTCACGCCCGTGCGACTCCGCGAGGCGCTCGACGAGGGCGCCATCGTCATCGTCGCCGGCTTCCAGGGGTTCAACCGCGACACCCGCGACATCACCACGCTCGGCCGCGGCGGGTCGGACACGACGGCCGTCGCACTGGCGGCGGCACTGTCGGCCGACGTCTGCGAGATCTACAGCGACGTGGACGGCATCTTCACCGCCGACCCGCGCGTGATTCCGAAGGCGCAGAAGCTCGACCACGTCTCCAGCGAGGAGATGCTGGAGCTCGCCGCCAACGGCGCCAAGGTCCTCTACATCCGTGCCGTGGAGTACGCCCGCCGGCACGGTGTCCTCATCCACGCCCGGTCGACGTTCTCGTCGGCCGAGGGCACATACGTTCTGGGCGAGGGCATGAAGAACCCTCGCGAAGCCGAGGGAGCAGTCATGGAAGAACCGATCGTCGCCGGCGTCGCCACCGACTTCAGCCAGGCCAAGATCACCGTCGCCGGGGTGCCCGACGTCCCGGGCAAGGCCGCCGAGATCTTCAAGATCGTCGCGAAGTCCGGCGCCAACGTCGACATGATCGTGCAGAACGTCTCCGCCACCGGGCGCACGGACATCTCGTTCACGGTCCCCAAGGCCGACGCCGCTGCCGCGCTCAAGGCCCTCGCCGGCGAGCAGACCGAGGTCGGCTTCCAGAACCTCATCCACGACGACCAGATCGGCAAGCTCTCCGTGGTCGGCGCGGGGATGCGCACGCACTCCGGTGTCTCGGCGACCCTGTTCGAGGCCCTGTCCGCCGGCGGCATCAACATCGAGATGATCTCCACGTCGGAGATCCGCATCTCGGTCGTGCTCCGCGACACCGACCTCACCGAGGCTGCCCGCACCGTGCACACCGCCTACGGTCTCGACGGCGACGCGGAGGCCACGGTCCACGCCGGCACCGGCCGCTGACTCCACGCCAGCGCGCCACGCCAGCTCAGGCGTTCGCGCTAACTCAGGCGGCCCTGTCCGCGCGTGCCTGTTGTCCCGCGTTCGCCTGTTCTCGCGGGACTGCCTGTTCTCCCGGGCCCGCGTCAGCTCAGGCGTTCGCGCTAACTCAGGCGGCCCTGTCCACGCGTGCCTGTTGTCCCGCGTTCGCCTGATGTACCGGGGGCGCGTGCCTTCGTGAAACGGACGGGCTTCGGGGTGGTCGTGGCGCGATAGACTCGCGGAAACCCTGACACCGGCGCCAGGCGCAGCATCAGCATCCCGACGCCGCGCCCGAAGCCTCGTACGCCGTACCGCACGAAGCCAAGGAACATCATGACCCGCATCTCCGAATCAGGACTCTCCGTCGCCATCGTCGGCGCCACCGGCCAGGTGGGCACCGTGATGCGCGAGATTCTCGCGGAGCGTTCGTTCCCGATCCGCGAGCTGCGGCTGTTCTCGTCGGCGCGTTCCGCGGGCACGGCGATCGAGTTCGGCGGACAGACGGTCATCGTCGAGGACGTCGAGGCCGCCGACCCGTCCGGGATCGACATCGCGCTGTTCTCCGCCGGTGCCACCGCCAGCCGCGCCTACGCCCCCCGCTTCGCCGAGGCCGGCGCCGTGGTCGTCGACAACTCCAGCGCCTGGCGCATGGACCCCGAGGTCCCCCTCGTCGTCAGCGAGGTCAACCCGCACGCGATCGACGACCGGCCCAAGGGCATCATCGCGAACCCGAACTGCACCACGATGGCGGCGATGCCGGTGCTGAAGGTCCTCGACGCCGAGGCCGGCCTGGAGCGCCTGATCGTGTCGACCTACCAGGCGGTGTCCGGCTCCGGACTCGCCGGCGCCCAGGAGCTGCTCGGCCAGGTCGAGGGCGTGCTCGCGCAGGGCGACACCCTCCGCCTCGTGCACGACGGCTCCGCGGTCGACTTCCCCGAGCCCGAGAAGTACGTCGCGCCGATCGCCTTCGACGTCATCCCGTTCGCGGGGAACCTCGTGGACGACGGGGACAACGAGACCGACGAGGAGAAGAAGCTCCGCAACGAGAGCCGGAAGATCCTCGAGCTGCCCGACCTCCGCGTCGCCGGTACCTGCGTCCGCGTGCCGGTGTTCACGGGCCACTCGCTGTCGATCCACGCCGAGTTCTCCCGCGACCTGACGCCCGAGCGCGCCACGGAGGTGCTGAGCGCGGCGCCCGGCGTCGTGCTCGACGAGGTGCCGACCCCGCTGCAGGCCGCGGGCAAGGACCCGAGCTTCGTGGGCCGCATCCGTGCCGACCAGTCGGCTCCGGAGGGCAAGGGGCTCGTGCTCTTCATCAGCAACGACAACCTCCGCAAGGGGGCGGCGTTGAACGCGGTGCAGATCGCCGAAGTGCTCGCCGAGCGCCTCGCCCCGGTGTTCTGACCGCCCGGTGGTCGGCGGGGTCCTGCCCGCGAACTAGACTGTTCGGGTGACTGAAAACGTCGATGTCGTCCTGATCGGCGGTGGCATCATGAGCGCCACCCTGGGTACCCTGCTGCACGAGCTGCAGCCGGACTGGAAGATCGTCGCCTTCGAGCGGCTGTCGGACGTGGCGCAGGAGAGCTCGAACCCCTGGAACAACGCCGGGACCGGGCATGCCGCCCTGTGCGAGCTGAACTACATGCCGCAGCAGGGCGACGCTCCACTCGACCCCGCCAAGGCGATCTCGATCAACGAGCAGTTCCAGCAGAGCCGCCAGTTCTGGTCCTCTCTCGTCGAGAAGGGCGTGCTGGACGAGCCGTCGACCTTCATCAACGCGACGCCGCACATGACGTTCGTGCGGGGTGAGAAGGACGTGGCCTACCTCAAGAAGCGCTATGAGGTGCTCAAGGAGCAGCCGCTGTTCGCCGGCATCGAGTACAGCGAAGACTCCCGCGTCATCAACCAGTGGGCGCCGCTGCTCATGCAGAAGCGGCGGAAGGGCGAGCCGTTCGCGGCCACCCGGGTGCCCGCCGGCACCGACGTCGACTTCGGCGCGCTCACGCATCAGCTCTTCGATCACCTGCGTGACTCGGGCGTCGCCGTGCGCACGAACCACGAGGTCAAGTCGCTCAAGCGCCAGAAGGACGGCACCTGGCTCATCAAGTACCGCACGACGGTCGGCCGCACCCCGAACGAGATCAAGGCGAAGTTCGTGTTCGTCGGGGCCGGTGGCTGGGCGCTGAAGCTCCTGCAGAATTCCGGTATCCCTGAGATCAAGGGCTACGGCGTCTTCCCGATCGGCGGCCAGTTCCTCAAGACGACGAACCCGAAGATCGTCGCGCAGCACAAGGCGAAGGTCTATTCGCAGGCCTCGGTCGGCGCGCCGCCGATGTCGGTCCCGCACCTCGACACGCGTGTCGTCGACGGCGAGGCATCGCTGATGTTCGGGCCGTTCGCGACGTTCAGCCCGAAGTTCCTCAAGAACGGCTCGATGCTCGACATCGTCACGCAGGTCCGGCCGCACAACCTTTGGCCGATGCTGCGGGTCGCCTTCGCCAACCCCGACCTCATCACCTACCTCATCAGCGAGCTGATGAAGAACCACCGCAAGAAGGTCGACAGCCTCCGCACGTTCATGCCGACGGCCAAGGACAAGGACTGGACGCTCATCGACGCCGGTCAGCGCGCCCAGGTCATGAAGAAGGACCCGAAGAAGGGCGGCGTGCTGCAGTTCGGCACCGAGGTGGTCGCCTCGGGCGACGGCTCGATCGCCGGTCTCCTCGGTGCATCCCCCGGGGCTTCGACCGCCGTGCCGATCATGCTCGACCTGCTGAAGAAGTGCTTCCCCGGCGAGTACCCGGGGTGGGAGTCGCAGCTGCGTGAGCTCATCCCCACCTTCGGCCGGAAGCTCAACGGCGACGCGGAGCTCGCGGAGGAGTCGACCGCCGCGACTGCCGCCGTCCTCGGCATCAACGTCTGACCTGGGCCCGTGGCGAAGCTCTACTTCCGCTACGGCGCGATGAACTCGGGCAAGTCGACCGCTCTGCTGCAGGTCGCCTACAACTACGAGGAGCGCGGCCAGCACGTGCTCCTCGCCAAGCCCGCGATCGACACCAAGGGCGCGGGGCAGATCGAGAGTCGCCTCGGCGTCACGCGGCCGGTCGACTTCCTCGTCGGTCCGGACGATGACGTGCGCGCGCTCTTCGCGGTCCACCGCGAGCGGATGCAGCGGTCCACGGAGGAGGAGCTCCTCCCGACCGGCCCGATCGACGTCGCCTGTCTCCTCATCGACGAGGCGCAGTTCCTCACGCCGACACAGATCGACGACCTGTTCCGCATCGCGGTGGAGGACGGCATCCCGGTGATGGCCTACGGCATCCGCAACGACTTCCGCACCCACGCGTTCCCCGGCTCCGCCCGGCTCCTGGCCATCGCGCACTCCCTGGAGGAGCTCAAGACCATCTGCCGCTGCGGGCGCAAGGCGGTGTTCAACGGCCGCGTGGTCGGCGGCCGCTTCGTGTTCGACGGCGACCAGGTCGCGATCGACGAGGGCGCCGACGGTTCCGCCTCGCCCGAGCTCACGACCTACGAGTCGCTGTGTGGCACCTGCTATCTGGAGGAGTCCGGCGGCCGTCTCGGCTGACCCGCCGACCCACCCCCTTCCGGTCGCCCCACCCCTCTGCGTGCGTACGCACCGGGCCGGGACGCACGAAGAGGGGTGGGTCGCGCGCGCCGCATCACCGCATTGCGTGGTCTGACCACACGCGCTAACCTGTGGTCTGACCACAGGAGGCGGGATGACGGAGCAGCCGGCGCGGGCATGGCGACTCGTGCTCGAGCACATCGAGCGTGACCTGCTCGACGGTCGTCTCGGGCCGGGGGACCGGCTGCCGTCCGAACGGGACCTCGCGAGCGACCTCGGCGTCGGGCGGTCGAGTGTGCGGGAGGCGTTCCGGGTGCTCGAGGTGCTCGGCCTCATCCGTACCGCCACCGGCTCCGGGCCGCAGGCGGGCGCCATCGTCATCGCGACCCCCACCGGCGGGATGTCGGCGCTCCTGCGGCTCCAGGTGGCCGCGCAGGGCTTCCCGCTCGATGACGTCGTCCGCACGCGACTCGTGCTCGAGGACGCGGTCGTGGAGGCGATGGCAGGCGCCACCCACCGCGACACCGACCGGGCGCACGAGCTGCTCACGGCCATGGACGACGGCGCCCTCACTCCGGCCGAGTTCCTGGCCCTCGACGCGCAGCTGCACCTCTCCCTCGCGGAGGGCAGCGGCAACACCGTCATCGCGGCGATGATGGCGGGCCTCCGCTCCGCCATCGAGTCGTACGTGCTCGCGGGCGCGGCGACCGTCGACGACTGGGACCGCATGGCCGACCGCCTGCGGTCCGAGCACCGTGCACTGGTCGCGGCGATCGACGCGGGCGAGGTCGACACCGCCCGGCGCCTGGTCCGCGCCCACATCACCGGCTACTACACCGCCGCGGGCCTCACCCGCGCCATCACCCCGCAGAACTGAGAGGCAGAACATGGTCCAGCGCCAGCTCCCCAACCCCGCCGAGCTGTTGGAGCTCATGAAGTTCAAGAAGCCCGAGCTCGACGGGCGCAAGCGCCGTCTCGACGCCGCGCTCACCATCGACGATCTGCGCACGATCGCCAAGCGCCGCACACCGAAGGCCGCCTTCGACTACACGGACGGCGCGGCCGAGGGCGAGCTCTCGCTGAGCCGCGCCCGTCAGGCGTTCCAGGACGTGGAGTTCCACCCCGGCATCCTCAAGCCGGCGCCGGACGTCGACACGACCGTCGAGATCCTCGGCGGTCCGTCCGCGCTTCCGTTCGGCATCGCGCCGACCGGCTTCACCCGGCTCATGCAGACCGAGGGCGAGGTCGCGGGTGCCGGAGCCGCGGCCGCTGCGGGCATCCCGTTCACGCTGTCCACCCTCGGGACCACCTCGATCGAGGACGTCAAGGCGGCGACGGTCCGGGAGCCGCAGGGCCCCGTGCCCGGACGGAACTGGTTCCAGCTTTACGTCATGCGCGACCGCGAGATCTCGTACGAGCTCGCCCGCCGCGCCGCCGCCGCCGGCTTCGACACCCTGCAGTTCACCGTCGACACCCCGGTCGCCGGTGCCCGTCTCCGCGACAAGCGCAACGGCTTCAGCATCCCGCCGCAGCTCACCCTCGGCACGATCATCAACGCCATCCCGCGGCCCTGGTGGTGGTTCGACTTCCTGACCACCCCGAAGCTGGAGTTCGCGTCGCTGAGCACGACCGGCGGCACCGTGGGCGAGCTCCTCGACGCGGCGATGGACCCGACGATCAGCTACGACGACCTCGCCGTCATCCGCGACATCTGGCCCGGCAAGATCGTCATCAAGGGCGTGCAGAACATCGAGGACTCCGTGCGCCTGCGGGACGCGGGCGTCGACGGCATCGTGCTGTCGAACCACGGCGGGCGCCAGCTCGACCGCGCCCCGATCCCGTTCCACCTCCTGCCCGAGGTCCGTCGTGCGGTCGGCGACGACTTCACGGTCATGATCGACACCGGCATCATGAACGGCGCCGACATCGTGGCCTCCGTCGCGCTCGGCGCCGACTTCACCCTGATCGGCCGCGCCTACCTCTACGGCCTCATGGCGGGGGGACGGCAGGGCGTCGACCGCACGATCGCCATCCTGCGCGGTGAGATCGAGCGCACGATGCGGCTGCTGGGCGTGGCCTCCCTCGCGGAGCTCGAGCCCGGACACGTGACCCAGCTCACCCGTCTGGTGCCCGTCTCCCGCGCGGCCGGCGTCGAGGTGCACTGACCCACCTGCACGACCAGACCACGCCTGCACGACGGATTCGCTCGTCCCGTCGTGCAGGCGGGTCGACGTCGTGCGAACGTGCGCGTCAGACCCGGGTGGAGAGGGTCGGCAGGAGAGCCTCGAGGCGGGCCGCCGTGTCCTCCCAGCCCTCGACGGCCACCGACGGCACGCCCAGCGCGAGGACGGGGTAGTCGTTGCCGCCCTCGTCGAGACGGTCGCCGTAGAACAGCATCGCCGTGAGCTCGATCCCGGTGTGCGTGGCGAGCTGTCGCATGCCGAACGCCTTGTCGATGCCGGCGCGGGTGATGTCGATGGAGGTCGAGCCGCCGGAGCGCACCTCGAGGCCAGGAAGCCGCGCGGCGACGGCATCGCGCAGGGCGCCGCGCTTCGCGCCGGTCGGATCCCAGGCGTGCTTCGCGTCACGCGGTGCCTGCTGGCCGAGGGCCGAGAACGTGATCTGCGAGCCGCGGTCCTCGAGGATCTCGCCCCAGGGCTCGGTCTCCCAGAGCCCGAGGCGCTCCGCCTCCTCGCGGAGGGCCGTGAGGGCGGCGGACTTCTCCTCGTCGCTCAGGTCGTGGGCGTACACGGCTACGAAGTCGCTGCCGTCATGCCGCAGGTATCGCGTGCCGCACGTCGGAAGCAGGTGCAGGCGGGCGAGCGCCTCCGGGTCGGCGTCCGCGAGCTGCGCGACGACCTGCGTGCGGAACTGCGCCTCGTTGCCCCCGGAGATGATGGCGACGTCGACGGACTGGAGCAGCTCGTTCAGGAGCGCGGCGATCCGCGGGTCGATCGTGCCCTTGGACGGCGCGAGCGTGTCATCGAGGTCGAAGGCGACGAGAGAGGGCGATGTCATGATGCCTCCACTGTAGGTGTTCGCGGCCGGGAGGAGGGTGTGGTGGCGAGCAGCGTGCAGAACACCGCGATGACGATGCCGATCGTCGCCCCGGTGGAGTTGGCCAGCACGTCGCTCACGGTCGCGGCGCGGTGGGGGAGGGCCAGGTACTGCGCCGTCTCGATCACAAGCGAGAGGGTCGGGCCCACGAGCAGCGACAGCGGCCAGAGTCGGCGGGGAAGGAGCAGGAACGCGAGGATGCCGACGGGGACGAAGACGATGACGTTCGCGAGGATCTCGAGGCGCGTGAAGTCGAGGCCCGTCCAGCCGACGCGGTGGAGTGCGCCGAGGGCGAGGTCCACCACGGAGGGCATCGTCTGCTCCACCCGCGCGGGCGTGAGCGTAAGGAACGCGATGCCGGCGAGGAACGGCAGCCCGAGAGCGAGCGCCCAGATGCGCGTCGAACGACGCGGCGGCGGCAGGAGCCTCCCCATGCGTTCCCCTCTCGCACGACATCCCGATACAGAGAAGGCCGCCCCTGCGGGCGGCCTTCTCGTGTCACTGGTCGGGGTGACAGGATTTGAACCTGCGACCTCTTCGTCCCGAACGAAGCGCGCTACCAAGCTGCGCCACACCCCGTTTTGCAACCCTCCGAGTCTACAGCGAAATGCCTCCAGCACCGAATCGAGCGCGCACATCCGCGTGGCGCGCCGTGCGGGAGCCGTCGGCACGGGGATCCGCGCCCGTGTCGTACGGGCTCAGGCGCGCGGGGTCAGGGTGAGCAGCGTCGCCTCGGGGCGGCACGCGAAGCGCACGGGGGCGTAGATCGAGTGTCCGCAGCCGGCGCTCACGTTCAGCGGCGCCGAACGCCCGTCGTGCGTCCAGGTGCTCAGCCCCTTGGCCTGCTTGAGGGGGATGTCGCAGTTGGCGACGAGCGCGCCGTATCCCGGGAGGCACACCTGGCCCCCGTGCGTGTGTCCGCCGAGGATCGCGTCCGCGCCGAGGTCGACGAAGCCGTTGAGCACCCGCTGATAGGGGGCGTGCGTCACCCCCAGCACGGGAGCACCGTCCGGGCGGGGACCGAGGCCGGCCAGGGCGTCGGGGAGCACGTCCAGCCGATCCCAGTCGCGATGCGCGTCGTTCACGCCGAACAGATCGACGGGCGCTCCGCGGACGGTCAGCCGAGCCGCGGCGTTGTTCAGATCGGCCCAGCCGAGCTCGTCCGTGAAGTAGTCGTCCATCGCGGCGGTGTCGAGCAGCGCCGGCTGTCGGATCTTCTGAGACGGGCCCGCGAAGTAGCGCAGAGGATTGCGCGGCGTGGGGACGTTGACGTCGTTCGACCCGTGCACGAACACACCGGGGATGCCGGCGAGGGGAGCGAAGGCGCGACGGATCCCCTGCAGCCCGTCCTCGTGACCGAGGTTGTCGCCGGTGTTGACGATGAGGTCGGGCTGAAGCTCGGCGAGCGAGGCGAGCCAGTCCTGCTTCCGACGCTGCCAGGGCGCCATGTGCGCATCGGACAGGTGCAGGATGCGCAGCGGCTCCGCGCCGGCGGGAAGGGCCTCCGCCGTCACCTCCCGCACGGTGAACAGGTAGCGCTCGATCCCGATGCCCCACACCGCAGCGGCCGCACCGACGGCCCCCACCGCGCCGAGCGCGATGAGGGCCGGGTGTGCCGCGCGGGGCGCGCCTACTTGCACGTCACCCTGATCGGCGTGGACTTCGTGGCCGCGGTGTTCGCGGCCGGGTCGGTCGAGGTCACCTTGGCATCGTCCGCGTTGCACGATCCGGCGCGCTCGACCGACGTGAAGCCGGCTGCGATCAGCGCGGCGTTCGCGGCGGTCGGTGACTGGCCGGTGACGTCGGGGACGGTCGCTCCGTCGCCGTTGCTCGGCGAGATCGTGATGGTGGCGCCCGACGGAGCCTGACCACTGGGATCCTGCGCGACGACGATGTTGGTCGCCTTGTCGCTGTCGACGGGGTCGCCCACGGAGACGGTGAACCCGGCACGCTCGAGGGTGGCCGTCGCCTCCTCCACCGTCTGTCCGACCACATCGGGCACGTCCACCCGGATCTGCCGGATGAGGTTGCCGTCGGGCTGCGGGAAGGCGTCGCCGCCGTAGACCATGTTGGCCGCGTGCTGAGCCGCCCTCGCCAGCGGATAGCGCACCTCGTTGAGGAGGTGGCTGCCGGTCCAGACGTTGAAGACGTTGTCGTGGTTGCCGTTCGACCGGCCGGCCCAGACCGCGGTCGCGACCTTGGTGCTCGACTCGATCATCATCGTCGACCAGAGGTCGTGGGTACCGGTCTTGCCGATCAGCGGCGTGCCGTCGAACGGGTTGGCCCTGGCACCGGTGCCTCCGCCGGCCATGACGCCCTGGAGCGCGTAGGCGGCGGTCGCGGCGACCTCCGGGGCGAGCACGCCCTCGGTGCACGAGGCCTTGGGAAGCTCGCGCTCCTTGCCCTCCGCGTCGATCACCTTGTCGATCGCGCGCGGCGTGCAGTACGTGCCGCCGCTCGCGACGGTGGCGTACGCGTTGGCCATCGCGATGGGGGAGATGTTCTTCGGGCCGAGCACGTCGTACGGCACGTTCTCCTCGGTGACCTTGTTGCCGTTGGCCAGCGTGACGCCCATCTTGTCGGCGACCTTGTTGATGTCGCAGACGTCGAGCTTGGCCGCCATGGCGAAGTAGCCACTGTTGAGCGACTGGGCCGTGAAGGTCATCGGGGTGCCGGGGTAGCCGCGGCTGCGGCCGAAGTTGCCGATCTCCGCCGTGTTCGTCGCCTGCGGGCTGCCGCAGACGGGGATCCGCAGATTGGTCTGCACGGTGCCGTTCAGGTTCTCCCGGACGGAGTGCCCCTTCTCGAGCCAGTCGATGAGGGTGAACAGCTTGTACGTCGATCCCACCTGGAAGCCGCCGGACTTGCCGTACTTCTGGTCACCGGCGAACACGAGGGAGGAGTACGCCTGATCGGTGGTCGGCGTCTCCGAGAACATCGTGTTCTGGGTGATCGAGAGGATGCGACCGGTGCCGACCTCGATGGAGACGCCCGCGGCGCCAAAGTACTTGTTGTCGAAGTTGGCCGGGGCGACGTTGGCCATCTCCTCGGCGGCCGGGTCCTGCACCCGGAAGTCGAGCGACGTGTAGATCTTCAGGCCACCGCGGCGGAGCAGATCCCGACGGTCCTGGATGTCCTCGCCGAAGGCCTCGTCGTTCTCGATGATCGACTTCACGTACTGGCAGAAGTAGGCGTTGCGCCCGGCCGCCGCACAGCCCTGGACGGGAACGGTGATCGCCGGCTCGATCGCCGAGGCCATCGCCTCGTCGTACTGGGCCTGGGTGATCTTCTTGTCGGCGAGCATGCGCCCGAGGACGTAGTCACGACGGTCCTTGGCGTCCTTGTAGCCGTCCTCCGCGGAGTTGTGGGCGACGCCGTCCTTGGTCGTGTACGTGCCCTCCGGCTTGTCGATGCGGTAGGTGTTCGGGTTCTGCACGATGCCGGCGAGGGTCGCGGCCTGGGCGACGCTGAGCTTGCTGGCGGACGTGGAGAAGTAGTAGCGCGACGCGGCCTCGATGCCGTAGACCGTGCCGCCGAAGTTCGCGATGTTCAGGTAGCCGAGGAGGATCTCGTTCTTCGAGTAGTCCTTCTCGATCTGGATGGCGTAGCGCATCTCCTGGAGCTTGCGCTCGATGCCGTCGACGCCCGACGCGTTGGTGGCGTCCTGCCAGCACTGCTGCAGCTCGTCCGCGTAGGTCTCGGAGGCGGTGCTGACGTTCTGCTCGCACTGCTGGATGCGGACGTTCTTCACGAACTGCTGGCTGATGGTCGAGGCGCCACGGCTCGAGGTGCCGCGCACGTTGTCGACGAGGGCCTTCACCGTCGCGCCGAGGTTGACCCCGCCGTGGGTGTAGAAGTTCTTGTCCTCACTCGAGAGGATCGCGTCGTAGAGGACCGGCGAGACTTCCTCGTACTTCACCGGGACGCGGTTCTGCTCGTAGAACGACGCCAGCACGACCGGCTTGCCCTCGGGGTTCGTGGCGTAGATGGTCGACTGCTCCATGGGAGTGTCGACCTTCAGCACCTCGGGCAGCTCATCGAAGATGGTCAGCGCCGTGGTGCCGGCGACGCCGGTCATCGCGAGGACGGGGGTGACGCTGGCGGTGACCAGCAGACCGGCGATGGCGCTCAGTCCGACGAGCCCGACGAGACCGCCGAGCACGCCCTTCACCGTGCGGTTCTTTTGGGGCATACGCTTGATCGTAGGGGAGTTCCCTGAATACCGGCTTTGACGAGCGCGGCCCGGTCTGCCCTGGACGCGCCCTGATCGACAGGAGTGCCATGACCACGTGGGAGTACCTCACCACGCCGCTGCTGATCCACAACACCGCGGCCATCCTCAATAACTGGGGCAAGCAGGGCTGGGAGCTCGTCCAGGTGGTGCAGGGCCCCGAAGGCGGTCTGGTCGCCTACTTCAAGCGCCCCGTGACCACGGACGGCTCGACCAACGCCGGTCTCGCCGCCGCCGCCGAGGCCTCGCGCCAGTTCGAGGGAGGCCAGGCATGAGCATCGCCGCCCGCCTCTCCGAGCTCGGCATCGGGCTGCCCGCCGTCGCCGCTCCAGTCGCCGCCTACGTGCCGGCGGTCGTGCACGGCGGCCTCGTCTACACGTCGGGCCAGCTCCCGTTCGTCGACGGCGCCCTCCCCGCGACCGGCAAGGTCGGCGCGGAGGTGTCCGCGGAGGACGCGAAGGCCTACGCCAGGACGTGCGCTCTGAACGCGCTGGCCGCCGCGGCCGATGTCGCGGGCGGTGTCGACCGCATCGCGGGCGTCGTCAGGGTGGGCGGGTTCGTCGGCTCGGCGGAGGGCTTCACCGGACAGCCCGGCGTCATCAACGGCGCGAGTGAGGTGCTCGGCGAGATCTTCGGCGAGGAGGGCCGGCACGCGCGTGCTGCCGTCGGCGTCGCGGAGCTCCCGCTCGGCAGCCCCGTTGAGGTCGAGGTCACGTTCCGCCTCGCGTAGTTCCCGCGCCCGGCCCCGAGACCCCGGGCACACGTCGAGACCCCCTGCTGCAGACGTCTGCAACAGGGGGTCTCGACGTTAACCCGGGGTCTCGCGTTACTTGACCTGGGCGGAGATGATGCTCATCACGGCCGTGTCCGCGAGCGTCGTCGTGTCGCCGACCTCGCGACCCTCGGCCACGTCGCGGAGCAGACGCCGCATGATCTTCCCGGAGCGGGTCTTCGGCAGCTCGCCGACGATGTAGACGTCACGCGGACGGGCGATCGCGCCGATCTGCTCGCCCACCCAGAGCCGCAGCTGCTGCGCGAGTCCCGCCGGGTCGTGCGCGGAGAGGTAGCTCTCCTTGATGATCACGAACGCCACGACCGCCTGACCCGTGGTCTCGTCCGAGGCGCCGACGACGGCGGCCTCCGCGGTGGCCTCGTGCGCGACGAGGGAGGACTCGATCTCCGCGGTCGACAGGCGGTGACCCGAGACGTTCATCACGTCGTCGACGCGTCCGAGCAGCCAGAGGTCGCCGTCCTCGTCGAGCCGTGCGCCGTCACCCGCGAAGTAGTAGCCCTGCTTCTCGAACTTCTCCCAATAGGTCTCGCGGAAGCGCTCCGGGTCGCCCCAGATGCCGCGCAGCATGCTCGGCCACGGTTCGGTGATGACGAGGAGCCCGCCGTTGCCGTTGCCGACCTCGACGCCCTGCTCGTCCACCACGTCGATCGAGATGCCGGGCAGGGGCACCTGGGCGGAGCCGGGCTTCGTCGCGGTGATGCCGGGGAGTGCCGACACCATGATCGCGCCGGTCTCGGTCTGCCACCACGTGTCGACGATCGGGGTCGTGCCGGCGCCGATGACCTCGCGGTACCACATCCAGGCCTCGGGGTTGATGGGCTCGCCCACCGAGCCGAGCACGCGCAGCGAGGACAGGTCGAACTTCTGCGGGACGCTGCGACCGATCTTCATGAACGAGCGGATCGCGGTCGGGGCCGTGTAGAAGATCGAGACCTTGTACTTCTCGATGAGCTCCCACCAGCGGCCGGGGTGCGGGGTGTCGGGCGTGCCTTCGTAGAGCACCTGCGTCGCGCCGTTCGCGAGCGGACCGTAGGTGACGTAGCTGTGTCCGGTGATCCAGCCGATGTCGGCGGTGCACCAGTAGACGTCGGTCTCCGGCTTCAGGTCGAAGACGTTCTTGTGCGAGTACGCCGCCTGGGTGAGGTAGCCGCCGGAGGTGTGCAGGATGCCCTTCGGCTTCCCCGTCGTGCCCGAGGTGTACAGGATGAAGAGGGGGTTCTCGGCGGGGAACGCCTGCGCCGTGTGGTCGGCGGAGGCCGCGGGGACGACGTCGTGCCACCAGAGGTCGCGGCCCTCCGTCCACTCCACCTCGTTCTCGCCGCGCTTGACCACGAGCACGTGCTCGACGGTCTGCTGCTCACCCTCGCCGCGGTCGGCCAGCGCCTGGTCCACCGCCGGCTTCAGCGCGGAGACGCGGCCCTTGCGGTACCCGCCGTCCGCGGTGATGACGAGCTTGGCGCCGGCGTCGTCGATCCGGGAGCGCAGGCTGTCCGCGCTGAACCCGCCGAAGACGACCGAGTGGATGGCGCCCACGCGCGCCACGGCGAGCATCGCGGCGATCGCCTCGGGGATCATCGGCAGATAGATCGCGACGCGGTCGCCCTGCCCGATGCCGAGACCCTCGAGCACGTTCGCGACGCGCTTGACCTCGTCCGTCAGCTCGGCGTAGGTGATGCGGCGGCTGTCGCCGGGCTCGCCCTCCCAGAAGAGCGCCACGCGGTCGCCGTTGCCGGCCTCGACGTGCCGGTCGAGGCAGTTGTAGGCCACGTTGAGCTCGCCGTCGTCGAACCACTTGGCGAAGGGCGGGTTGCTCCAGTCGAGGACCTGGGTGAAGGGCTTGTGCCAGTGCACGAGCTCGCGCGACTGATCGGCCCAGAAGCCCTCGCGATCCGCGGCGGCGCGCTCGTAGAGCTCTTTCGAGGCGACGGATTGGACGGCGAACTCCTCCGACGGCGCGAAGCGCCGGGTCTCGTCGAGAAGGTGATCGATCTGACTGCTCATCGGCAGGCGCTCCTTTGCGGCGTTCGGGTCGTGCAGGCATGGCCGCAGGGGGAGTGCGACCAGGTCAGGGTGAATCTATCCCCGGCCCCCACCGTCGAATACTGCCGAAAGTCAGTAGTCGCGTGGGTTTTGTCAGGACGGTCGCCTTGCGTACACTCGACGACAGCCGAAATCTCATTCCGGCCTTGGCGTGCCCGATTCCCCCGATCGAGAGCCGCCGTGGGCGGCACTTCATTCCCCCCGTGAGGTGCCGCCCTTTCTTATGGGAGCGCTCCCGATCCGCGCTCGCATCGCGATCGGCTCCTCCACTGCGGGAGACGGCGCCGGCTTGTGCACACGCGCCGCGGGAGCCCGGGCACCGCGCGGTCCAGGTGGGCGGCCTGCGGCCTACCGTCGCCGTATGCCTGACCGATTCGTCATCCAGCCGCGCTCGTCCGAGACGCGCGCGGCGCCACGCTCGCCGCAGGAGGCCCTCCGGAGTGAGGCGGCTTTCGCCCCGCTCGCGCCGTTCATCGACGACGAGGTCACGGACGTGTTCCTGAACGGCGCGGACGCGCTGTTCGTGGACAGGGGGAGGGGCGCGGTACGTGTTCCTGAGTGGCGGGCGACGGAGCGGGAGGTCAGGGAGCTCGCCGTGGCGCTCGTCGCGATCGGCGGGCGACACCTCGACGATCAGACGCCGTGCGTCGACGTCCGCCTCGGGTCCGGGGTCCGGGTGCACGCCGCGCTGGCTCCGGTGTCGGCGCGAGGCACAGCCCTGTCGATCCGCGTCCCTCGCGTGCATGCCGCCGACCTCGATGCGCTCGCGGCGCGCGGAGCGTTCGACCCGCGGCAGCGGCGATGGCTCGGCGCGCTGGTCCGCGACCGGGCGAACCTCCTCCTCACCGGGGGCACGGGCTCCGGCAAGACGACGCTGCTGTCGGCCCTGCTGTCGGAGGTCCCGCCCGAGGAGCGCATCGTCACCATCGAAGACGTCGCGGAGCTGCGGCCCCGGCATCCGCACCATGTCGCTCTGGAGGCCCGGCAGGCCAACCTCGAAGGCGCCGGTGAGATCGATCTGGCGCGGCTGGTGCGGGAGTCCCTGCGCATGCGGCCCGACCGCCTCGTGGTGGGCGAATGCCGAGGAGTGGAGGTGCGGGAGCTGCTCACCGCGCTCAACACCGGGCACGACGGCGGCGCCGGCACTCTGCACGCCAGCGGTCTGGCCGACGTCCCCGCGCGGTTGGAGGCCCTGGGAGCGCTCGCCGGCATGGACGCGGTAGCGCTCGCGCGTCAGGCGGTGAGTGCCTTCACCATCGTGTTGCACCTGGAGCGGGCTCGGGATGGCATCCGACGCATCGCGAAGGCCGGCCGTCTCGCGCTCGCGGGCGACCGCCTGACGATCGAGGAGGTCGAGCCGTGGTGACGCTCCGTGTGCCGCGTCCGGCGTCGGCGGCCGGTCCGCATGTCGCCGATTCCGTCCAGACGCTCGCGGTGCTCCTGCAGGCCGGGGCGATCCCCCTCGTCGCCTGGAGGCACCTCGCGGGCACGGGAGACCCCGCCGCGACGGCGGTGCTCGAACGAACGCGCGAGGGCATGCCGCTGGTGTCCGCGATCGAGGCGCAGGGTGGCATGTGGACGGAGCTGGCGGCGGCGTGGGAGGTCGCCACGACGGTGGGGGCACCGCTGGCCGACGTGCTCCGCACCATCGCCGAGGCGCTGCGCGATGCCGCGTCGGCGGCCGACGATGTCCGAGTGGCTCTCGCCGAGCCTGCGGGGACGGCGCGACTGCTGCTGTGGATGCCGCTGGCCGGTCTGCTGCTCGGCGCCGCGCTGGGATTCGACACCCTGGGCGCGATCATCGGTAACCCGCTCGGGGGCGTATGCGTCGTCGCGGGGCTGCTGCTGGTCGCGGCCGCTCGGCTCTGGATACGGCGGCTGCTGCGCCAAGCACGCCCAGCGCCGGGCACGCCGGGCATGGCCGCGGAACTCGTCGCGGTGGCGCTCGCCGGCGGCGCACCGATCGACCGCGCCGTCGCGCTCGTCACCGAGACCGGCGTCGTCGACCCCGCCGAGCGCGACCGCGTCGGCCAGGTGCTCGAGCTCTCCCGCGCGGCCGGCGTCCCCGCCGTTGAGCTGCTGCGCGCGGCGGCGGCGCAGGACCGGCATCGCGCCAGGGTGCACGGGCGTCTCCGCGCCGCGCGTCTCTCCACGCGCCTGCTGCTTCCGCTCGGCGTCTGCACGCTGCCGGCGTTCCTCCTGCTCGGTGTGGCGCCCCTCCTGCTCAGTGTGCTCGCCTCCACGCCGCTGCCGACCTGACCCTTCCGTGATCACCGACAAAGAAAGAGGTACGAAGATGAACGACACGCTCCCCACCCTGGACCGGCGCCGCGCCAGGGCGCTCTTCGGAGACGACACCGGCGCGGCGACCGCCGAATACGCCATCACCACCATGGCCGCGGTCGCCTTCGCCGGTCTGCTCGTGGCGATCATGCGCTCGGACGAGGTGCGGGGCATCCTCACCGGTCTCGTCCGTCGAGCCCTGACCGTGTCATGACGCACGGCGGACACGACGCTCGCGCGACCGCGGCACCGGCAAGGTGGCGGGGCGACCGCGGTGCCGTCGCGGCGGAGCTCGCCCTGGCGCTGCCGGCCATCGTGCTGGTGCTGCTGCTGGGGGCGGGAGCTCTCCTGGCGGCGTCGCGGCAGGTCGCGCTGCAGGATGCTGCCGCCGACGCCGCCCGACTGCTCGGTCGTGGCGAGGACGCGGCGGCGGCTGCCCGGGTCGTCCACGAGGCGATCCCGGGTGCCGGTACCGCGTTCGCCCCTGCCGGCGACCTCGTGTGCGCCACGGCGACGCTCCGGGTGTCGCTCGGAGCGGTCATCAGCGTCCCGCTGCGTGCCTCGAGCTGCGCCCTGGACGGGGGCCGCTGATGGCGGGGTCGGCGCTCGCGGCCGCGCTCCTCGTGGTGAGCGCCACGCTGTCCGTCGGTCTCGCGGCGGTGGGCGGTGCGGCGGTCACGGCACAGCGTGCGGCGGGCGCGGCCGACGCCGCCGCGCTCGCCGCCGCCGATGCCGCGAGCGGCGCGGTGCCGACGGCGGACGAGCCCTGTGCGTTGGCCGCCAGGGTCGCCGCGGCGAGCGGGGCGGCCCTGACGAGCTGTTCGCTGGAAGGGTATGTGGCGACCGTGTCGGTGGAGGCGGCGTACGCTGGACTCGCTGCCGTCTCCCGCGCTCGTGCCGGGCCACCCGAGGAACCATGACGGCGGCTCTACCCCTCGCCCGCTGTGAACGACCCCTGATAGCGGTGTGTATGGTGTGCTTCGAAGAAAGGACGCCCCTTGGCTGAAGGCAAGAAGCTCGTCATCGTCGAGTCCCCGACGAAGATGCGGTCTATTCAGGGATACCTCGGCGACGGTTACGAGGTGCTCAGCTCCGTCGGCCACATCCGCGATCTCGCCGACAAGAAGGACATCCCGGCCGAGGACAAGAAGGCGTACGGCAAGTACTCCATCGACATCGACAACGGCTTCGACCCTTACTACGTGGTGTCGGACCGCAAGACCAAGACGGTCGCCGAGCTCAAGCGCGCGCTCAAGCACGCGGATGAGGTCCTGCTCGCCACTGATGAGGACCGCGAGGGCGAGGCCATCGCCTGGCACCTGCTGGAGACGCTCAAGCCCAAGGTGCCGGTCAAGCGCATGGTCTTCCACGAGATCACCAAGGACGCGATCCAGGCCGCTGTCGGCAACACCCGTGAACTCGACCACGCCCTCGTCGATGCGCAGGAGACCCGCCGCATCCTCGACCGCCTCTACGGGTGGGACGTCTCGCCCGTGCTCTGGTACAAGGTCAAGACCGGGATCTCGGCCGGCCGCGTGCAGTCCGCCGCGACCCGCCTGATCGTCGACCGCGAGCGCGAGCGCATGGCCTTCGTCTCCGCGGAGTACTGGGACGTCGACGCCGATGCGGCCGCGACCGGCACGTCGTTCCGCATCCGCCTGGTGCGCGTGGACGGCGGCCAGCTCGCCCGCGGCTCCGACTTCGACGACACCGGGAAGCTCAAGAAGGCGGTCGTGGTCCTCGACGAGGCGAAGGCGGCGACCCTTGCGCGCGCCGTCGACGCCGCCGGGGCGGGAACCGTCACCAAGGTCGAGGCCAAGCCGGGAACCCGCAGCCCCTACGCGCCCTTCACGACCTCCACCATGCAGCAGGAGGCGGGCCGCAAGCTCTCGATGAGCGCGAAGCAGGCGATGAGCGTCGCCCAGCGCCTCTACGAGAAGGGGTACATCACCTATATGCGTACCGACTCCACGGCGCTGAGCACCCAGGCGGTGCAGGCGGCCCGGAGTCAGGCCGTGGCTCTCTACGGCGACAACGCGGTGCCGCTCAAGCCGCGCGTCTACAAGTCGAAGAGCAAGAACGCCCAGGAGGCGCACGAGGCGATCCGCCCGTCGGGGGAGAACTTCCGCACGCCGTCCTCGCTGTCCGGCGAGCTCGACCGCGAGGAGCAGCGGCTGTACGACCTGATCTGGAAGCGCACCGTCGCGAGCCAGATGTCGGACGCCAAGTACGAGACGACGACCGTCACCATCGCGGTCGAGGCGGACGGCCAGACGGCGGAGTTCACCGCCTCCGGCACGGTCTACACGTTCAAGGGTTTCCTCGAGGCGTACGAGGAGGGTCGCGACGAGAAGCGCAGCGACGCCGACGCCGCGGAGAACCAGTCCCTGCCCGCCGTCTCCGTCGGCGACGAGCTGGCCGTGTCCGCCGCGGAGGCGAAGGGTCACCGCACCACGCCGAAGCCGCGCTACACCGAGGCCTCGCTGGTGAAGGTGCTCGAGGAGAAGGGCATCGGCCGACCCTCGACCTTCGCCACGATCCCGGAGACCATCCTCGATCGCGGGTACGCGGTCAAGCGCGGCCAGGCCCTCGTGCCGACGTGGCTCGCGTTCAGCGTGGTGCGTCTGCTCGAGGAGCACTTCGCCGAGCTCGTCGACTACGACTTCACCGCGGCGCTCGAGGACGACCTCGACACCATCGCCCGCGGCGAGCAGAACCGTGTCGAGTGGCTGAAGTCGTTCTACTTCGGCTCCGACTCGCACGTGGGTCTGCGCCAGGTCGTCGACAACCTCGGCGAGATCGACGCCCGCGCGCTGAACTCGACGCGGATCACCGACACCGCGACGCTGCGCTTCGGCAAGTACGGCCCCTACCTCGAGGTGACGGACCCGAAGGATCCGGAGGCCAAGCCGCGCATCGTCAACGTCCCCGAAGATCTCGCGCCCGACGAGCTCACGGCGGAGAAGGCCCAGGAGCTCATCGACGCGCCGGTCGCCGGCGACCGTGTCCTCGGGGTGAACCCGGAGAACGGCAAGGTCGTCGTCGTCAAGGACGGACGCTTCGGCCCCTACGTGCAGGAGAACGATCCGGTCTCCGACGACGCCGTCGTCGATGAGGCCACCGGCGAGGTCGTCGACCTTCGACAGGCTCAGGCACCCAGCGCGAAGGGGAAGCGCGGTGCGAAGAAGGAAGCGGCGCCCAAGCCCCGCACCGCCTCGCTGTTCCGCTCGATGTCGGTCGACACGATCGACCTCGACACCGCGCTGCAGCTGCTGAGCCTGCCGCGCGTGGTCGGCGTCGACCCGGAGTCGGGCGACGAGATCACCGCGCAGAACGGCCGCTTCGGTCCGTACCTGAAGAAGGGTGCCGACTCCCGGTCGCTGGAGAGCGAGTCGCAGATCTTCGACGTCACGCTGGAACAGGCGCTGGAGATCTACCAGCAGCCCAAGTACGGCGCCCGCCGGGCGTCGAGCGCGCTGGCGGAGTTCGACGCCGACCCGGTGAGCGGCAAGCCCATCCGCGTGCGCGACGGCCGCTTCGGCCCGTACGTCACCGACGGTGAGACGAACGTCACCATCCCGCGCGGACAGACCCCGGACGACATCACGTTCGAGATCGCCGTGCAGATGCTCGCGGACAAGCGCGCCAAGGGTCCGGCACCCAAGCGGGGAGCGGCGAAGAAGGCTCCCGCGAAGAAGGCTCCGGCCAAGAAGGCGCCGGCGAAGAAGACGTCGGCGAAGGCCTCCACGGCGAAGAAGTCCACGGCGGCGAAGACGTCGACCACGTCGGCAGCCCGCTCGGCGGCGGCCAAGAAGGCAGCGGCGACCCGGGCCGCGAACGCGGCGGCGAAGGCGGCAGAGAAGGCGGACTCGTGACCGCAGGCCCCGGCCTCTGGATCACGCTGGAGGGCGGGGACGGCTCCGGGAAGACGACCCAGTCGAACCTCCTCGCCACGTGGCTCGAGCAGAGCGGTCGGATGGTCGTGCGCACCCGGGAGCCGGGCGGCTCCGAGGTCGGGCAGCTCATCCGAGACATCGTGCTCCACCACCGCGGTGACATCGCGCCGCGCGCGGAGGCGCTGCTCTACGCCGCCGACCGCGCGCACCACGTCGCGACGGTGGTGCGCCCCGCGCTCGCTCGCGGCGAGATCGTGCTGCAGGACCGCTATCTCGACTCCTCGGTGGCGTACCAGGGCGCCGGACGCGTCCTGGACGCCACGGAGATCCGCGACCTCTCACTGTGGGCTGCGGAGGGTGCTCTTCCGGATCTCACCGTGCTCCTCGATCTCGATCCGGCCACCGCGCGCACGCGCCTCGATTCGGCCGACAAGCCGTTCGACCGGCTGGAGGCCGAGAAGGAGGCCTTCCACGCCCGTGTGCGCGACGCCTACCTCGAACTGGCCCGTGCGGAGCCCGCCCGGTTCCTCGTGATCGACGCCGCGGCGTCACCCGAGCGCATCGCCGATCGCATCCGCGCCCGCGTCTCGGCGCTCTTCGACTGATCCTCCACAGAGAGGGCTTCGCCCGACGGGACGCACGGCCCGTCAGCGGGTGGTGGGAGCGTCGGCGGTCCCGATTAGGCTGAGTGCATGCCCTCGACCCTCGCCCCGCCGTTTCCCTGGGCCGATGTCTGGGGGCAGGAGGCCGCCGTCGAGACGTTGCGCGCCGCCTCGGCCGATCCGGCCGCGCTCTCGCACGCCTGGTTGATCACGGGCCCTCCGGGATCCGGACGCTCGACGCTCGCCTATGCCTTCGCCGCGGCGCTCATCGCCGAGGGGCCGGACGACGAGGCCACGATGCGCCAGGTCCTCGCCGGCACCCACCCCGATGTGACGGCGCTGCGCACCGACAAGGTGATCATCACCATCGCCGAAGCACGGGCCCTCGTCGAGCGCTCCTACTTCGCCCCGTCCGCCGGCCGCTATCGGGTCATCGTCGTCGAAGACGCCGACCGGATGGTGGAGCGCACGTCCAACGTGCTGCTCAAGGCGCTGGAGGAGCCGCCGGAGCAGACCGTCTGGATCCTCTGCGCGCCGAGTGAGGCCGACCTCCTCCCGACCATCCGCTCACGCGTGCGGTCGCTCCGACTCCGCGAACCCGACGTGGTGGACGTGTCCCGCCTCATCAGCCTCCGCACGGGCGTGGACGAGGCCGTCGCCGAGCAGGCCGCCCGACACGCGCAGCGCCACATCGGCATGGCCCAGCGACTCGCCACCGACGACGCCGCCCGGCGACGCCGCGACGAGACGCTCCGCGCCGTGATGGGCGTGCGCGGGGTCAACGACGCGGTCGAGGTCGCCGGGCGCATCATCCAGGCGGCGACGGAAGACGCCAAGGCACTCACGGCCGAGCGGGATGCGGCGGAACGCGCCGCGCTCCTGCGCACCGTCGGGGTCGCCGAAGGGCAGGCCGTGCCTCCGGCGCTGCGGGCCCAGGTGTCCGCGCTGGAGGACGAACAGAAGAAGCGGGCGACGCGGAGTCTGCGGGACGGCATCGACCGCGTCCTCACGGATCTGCAGTCGCTCTTCCGCGATGTCGTGATGCTGCAGTACGGCCGCGGTGACGATCTCATCAATCGCGAGCTGCACGCCGAGCTGGCCGCCCTCGCCGCCGCCTGGAGCGTCGAGCGTACGCTCGTCGTGCTCGACCACCTGGCTGAGACCCGTGAGGCGCTGGAGCGCAACGTCGCCCCGCTGCTCGCACTCGAGAGTTTGCTCGTGACCGTCACGAGCGGGAGGAAACCGTGAAGACTCGATCCCTGCCCCGCCTCCGTCGCTCCGCGGCGCTCATCGCCGGTCTGGCCGCCGCCTCGGTCGTGCTCTCCGGGTGCCTCTACGCCATGATCCCGGAGCAGTCCTCGAAGCCGGCCGTGGAGAAGACCCCGGACACCGAGGGTGTCTCGGAAGATCTGCTTCCCTTCTACTCCCAGGAGCTGGACTGGACCGAGTGCGGTCCGGGCTTCGACTGCACGACCGTCACCGCGCCGCTCGACTGGGACGACCCCGGAGCGGGAGAGATCGAGCTCGCCGTCGTGCGGCAACGGGCCGAGGGCGAGGCGATCGGCTCGCTGCTCACGAACCCCGGTGGCCCCGGTTCCAGCGGCGTCGACCTCATCCAGGGAAGCCTCGACTACGCGGTGGGTCCGGCGCTCATCGAGAACTACGACGTCATCGGCTTCGACCCGCGCGGGGTCGGCGCCTCCACCGCCGTCACCTGCTACGACGCGAAGGAGATGGACGAGTACCTCTACGGCATCCCTTCGGCGCCGCGGGGCACCCCGGAGTGGGAGACCGAGCTGCTCGATTCCGCCCGCGGCTTCGGAGAGGCGTGCGACGCCAACAGCGGGGGCATCCTCCCGTACATCACCACGGTCAACGCCGCCCGCGACATGGACCTCCTCCGCGCCGTCCTGGGCGACAAGGAGCTCAACTACCTCGGGTACTCGTACGGCACGTTCCTGGGCGCGACCTACGCCAAGCTCTACCCGGAGAAGGCCGGACGGCTCGTGCTCGACGGGGCGATCGATCCCTCCGTCCCCGGTCTCGAGGTCGGTGCCACGCAGGCGCTCGGCTTCGAGTCGGCCCTGCGGGCCTACATGCAGAGCTGCCTCGACTCCGGCTCGTGCCCCTTCAGCGGGACGGTCGACGAGGCGATGGCCGATCTCGGCGCCCTGCTCGCGAGCGCGGATCGCACGCCGTTGAAGAACGGTGACGGCCGGCTCATGGGCGCCGACTCCCTGATGACGGCGATCATCGCGGCGCTGTACTCGGAGGACAGCTGGGAGATCCTCACCCAGGCCCTGGACGAGGCGCTGCAGGGCGACCCGTCGACGGCCTTCCGCCTCGCCGACTTCTACAACGGCCGGGAGAACGGCACCTACATCGACAACTCGACCGAGGCCTTCCGCGCGTACAACTGCATGGACTACCCGGTCGAGGACGACCCTGCGGCCGAGGCGGCCACGGAGAAGAAGATCGCGGAGGGGGCGCCGACCATCGCTCCGTACTGGTCGGGACCCGACCCGTGCGAGGTGTGGCCGTATCCGCCCACCGGCACCCGCGAGAAGATCACGGCGGAAGGCGCGGGTCCCATCGTCGTCGTCGGCACGACCAACGATCCCGCGACCCCGTACGAGTGGTCGGAGTCGCTCGCCGACCAGCTCTCCGAGGGCGTCCTCATCACCCGCGTGGGGGAGGGCCACACCGGTTACAACAAGGGCAACGTCTGCGTCGACGAGGCGGTGGAGGCGTTCCTCCTCGAAGACGTGGTGCCGGAAGACGGCCTGCGCTGCGAGTGAGAGAGCCTCGATTCGCGAGCGAGCGCGAGACAGGGTAATATCGGTGATCGCGCCGCTCACGCGTCGCACGCCGCTTTAGCTCAGTCGGCAGAGCATTTCACTCGTAATGAAAAGGTCGTCAGTTCGATTCTGACAAGCGGCTCAGGAAAGCCCCCGGAACCCTCGTGGTCCCGGGGGTTTCCTCGTCTCCGGGCCCGGCCGCGGGGCGTACGCTCGGAGCATGAGCAGAGCGCTTCTCATCGTCGACGTGCAGAACGACTTCACCGAGGGCGGTGCGCTCGCGGTTGCGGGCGGTGACGCGGTGGCCGCCGCCGTCTCCGCCTACCTCGCGTCCCACGCCGACGACTACGAGGTCGTCGTGGCCTCCCGGGACTGGCACGATCCCGACGGCGACAACGGCGGCCACTTCTCCACGACCCCGGACTACACCGACTCCTGGCCCGTGCACTGCGTCGCCGGCACGGCCGGAGCCGACTACGACCCGCTGCTCGTGACCGACGGCGTCACCCATCACGTGCGCAAGGGGCAGGGCCGTCCGGCCTACTCGATGTTCGAGGGGGTGACCGACGACGGGGCGACGGTCGCCGCGGTGCTGAGCGCGGCCGGCGTCGTGACGGCCGACGTCGTCGGCATCGCCACGGACCACTGCGTCCGTGCTTCCGCACTCGATGCGATCGCCCACGGCGTCCACGTCCGCGTCCTCACCGACCTGGTCGCCGGAGTCGCGCCCGAACCCAGTGCCGCGGCCCTCGCCGAGCTCGCGCACGCCGGTGCCGAGCTCCTCGAGAGCTCGGAGGCGTGAGCCGCAGCGTCCTCCTCCTCCGCGCGGTCAACGTCAGCGGACGCAGCCGCGTGCCGATGGCGCGGTTGCGGGAGGTGCTCGCCGCCGCGACCGACCTGGAGGACGTCTCCACCTACATCGCGAGCGGCAACATCCTCTGCGCGACGCCGCGGGAACCCGCGGCTGCCTGCGCGTCGGTCCGTGCGCTCATCGCGGCGGAGTTCGGCGTCGACACTCCGGTGATCCACCGCACGCACACCGAGCTCGCCGAGTCCGAAGCGGCCCAGCCCTTCCCGGAGGGGGAGCTGAAGCTCGTGCACGCGATGTTCCTCGAGGGCGCTCCCGCCGCGGGCGCCCTCGAGGCCCTGCACGAGCGCCTGGTGCCGGGGGAGCGTCTCGCCCTGGTCGGACATGATCTGTGGATCGACTACGCCCCCGGAGGGGTGCACACGACGAAGCTCACGAAGGCCGTGCTGGACCGGGCGCTCGGGGTTCCCGGCACGGCGCGCAACCTCCGCACGGTGCGGAAGCTCATCGCGCTGACGGCGTGACCACGGCCCGGCTCAGCGCGGCCGGCGGCATCGGGGCATGCGTGGCGAGGTCGACCCGGCGGGAGTCGCAGCCCGCGCACCGGACGTAGACGACGACGCCCCCGCTGGTGGGGTGACGCGACTCCACGAGCCAGGCGTGCTCGTGGGTGTCGGCGGCGGAGGCGAGCCGGGGGATCGGGAGGGTGTCGGAGGAGGTCATGGGACCAGCGTGATGTAATGGTCTTATGCATCTCAACCCTTACGGTGAATACGCGGTGCTCCTCGCGGCCTCCCTCGCGAATGACTGGCCGGTCGATCGCGCGGGCATCGAGGAGCGGTCGCTCGCGCTCGGGATGACGCAGACGTTTCCGCCGGCCCCCGACGACCACGCGCAGGTGCGCGCCGTGATCGACGACTGGCTGGCCATCGTGGATGAGCCGGACCCTGATGCGCGGGCCGCCCTGCTCAACGATCAGCTCGCCACCGCGGGTGCCTATCCGCGGCTCACCAATCACGATGACGAGGGCTGGCACCTGCATTACCGGGACGACGTGCGCTCGCTGCCCTTCGTGCTGCGCGCGATCATCAACCTCGGCACGGCGCTGCACCTCGTGACCCGGGGGATGAACCGACTCGGGCGCTGTGACGCGCCGCCGTGCACCAACGTCGTCGCGGACGTGACGCGCAACGGCCGCCAGCGGTTCTGCTCCGTGAGGTGCGCGAACCGGGCGGCCGTGCGGCGCCATCGGGCGCGCGTCAGCTGAGGGTCAGGCGGTCTGCCCTGCGTGCTTGCCCTCGCCGATCTCCTCGACGAGCTTGGCGTTGAACGCCGGGAGGTCATCGGGGGTGCGGCTCGACACGAGACCCTCGTCGACCACGACCTCCTCGTCCACCCAGCTCGCGCCGGCGTTGCGGAGGTCGGTCTTCAGGCTCGGGTAGCTCGTGATGGTCCGACCGTCGACGACACCGGCCTCGATGAGGATCCAGGCGCCGTGGCAGATCACGCCCACGGGCTTGTGCTGCTCGAAGAACGCGCGGGCCAGGTCGATGGAGGCTTGATCCATGCGGAGGTGGTCGGCGTTCACCACGCCGCCCGGCAGCACGAGCGCGTCGAACTGGTCGGCGCTGGCGTCCGCGGCCTTCAGGTCGACGGCCTGTTCGTGACCGTTCTTGCCGGTGATCGCCGCTCCGTCCGGGGCGATGAGCGTGGCGCTCGCGCCTTCCGTCGTCACCGCCTCCCAGGGGCTCGTGAGCTCGCTGTCCTCGAAGCCGTCCGTCGCCAGGAATGCCACGCGGTTTCCGGTGAGAGTCATGGTCCGTCCTTTCGGTGGGAAGTCGCCCTGTTCCGGGGACTCCTCGACCCTCTCCCACCGCATCAGACCTCGCCAGGGGGTGGCCAGCCGTCGGCGACGGTGATACAGCAGGGCCGCGTCGGCGCGGGGCGGCGCGGTCGAGTCGATACGATCCAGACATGCGCCTCCGTCCTGCTCTCCTCCTCCTGCCGGTGCTGGTCGTGCTCGCGGGCTGCACACCCGCTCCGGAACCGACGCCGACCGCGACGTCCAGCGCCTCGGCGACGCCGTCGTCCTCGCCCGCCCCGACCACGGCCCCGACGCCCACGGAGACGTCTTCGCCCCCGGCCGCCGGCACCTTCGCGAAGGGGCAGCTCGTGTCGCTCTGCACCGAGAAGATCCGCTCGATCTCGCCGGATGCGACGTTCTTCGCCGACATGGCGACCACGGAGTGGCTGGAGGAGTCGGCGGTGTGGTTCGTGGCCGTCCCGGAGACGATCGACGGTCAGGACAACGTCGCCGTCTGCGGCATCGGGGGAAGCCCGGAGGCGCCGGACTTCGTGATGCACGGCGAGACGCTGCCGGACGGCGTCGCGGGGATCCGCGACGACCTGCTCGCCGGGAACGTCGGCGGCGACGACTGAGGATGCGGTGGGCCCCGTGGGGCTCGAACCCACGACCCGCGGATTAAAAGTCCGATGCTCTGCCAACTGAGCTAGAGGCCCGTGCTCCCAGTCTAGGGGGCGCACGACGAGGGGCCGTCGGCGCCACAGCCGCCGACGGCCCCTTCACCTGCCCCGTGTCCCTCCTGACAACAGGGGAGGCCGTGTGCCGGTCGGGTCGCCGGCACCGTCCCTGGCTTACTCAGCCGGGGGCATCAGGACCGAGTCGATGAGGTACACGGTCGCGTTCGCGGTCTGCACGCCGCCGCAGATGACGTTGGCGTCGTTGACCATCCACTCGTCACCGCTGCCGGTCACCTCGAGGTCGGCGCCCTGGACGGTGGTGTGCATGCCCTCGATGTCGGACGGCTCGATCTGGCCGGGGACCACGTGGTACGTGAGGATCGAGGTGAGGAGGTCGCTGTCGGTCTTCAGCGTCTCGATGGTCGCGGGGTCGATCTTCGCGAAGGCGTCGTCGACCGGCGCGAACACGGTGAACTCGTCGCCGTTGAGCGTGTCGACGAGGTTCACGTCGGGGTTCAGCTCACCGCTCACCGCCGACACGAGCGTCGTCAGCATCGGGTTGTTCGAGGCCGCGACCGCTACCGGGTCCTGGGACATGCCCTGGATGGAACCGGCGCCGTCCGGGACCTCTTCCGCGTACGCCGCGCAGCCCGGGCCGACGAGGTTCGCCGCGGGGTCCATCTCCATCGGCGTCGACTCCGACGTCTCCGGCGTCGTCGGCTCCGACGACTCCTCCGTGCTTGTTCCGCTGCCCATGGAACATGCCGAGAGCAGGAATGCGCTCGCCAGACCCAGGGTGACTGCTGCGGTGACCTTCTTCTTGGTGCTGAACATGTCGAGCTCCTTCGAAACTCCGGCCACGGCCTCTCCGTGGCGTCGAGGGCTGTTCGGAAGCCTCTGCGGATCGGATGGGAGGAATTTCGAGATTCTCCGAAATCGGATCCGATCCAATCCGCTGCGGGGGGTCGGCGCGAACAGCACCCGACAGAGACGAGGACCTCATGGACCTGATCATCATCGGCCTGCTCGGCGGGCTCATCACCGGCATCTCGCCGTGCATCCTGCCCGTGCTCCCGGTGATCTTCCTCACCGGCGGTGCCCAGTCGGCGTCCTACGAGGGGGAGGCGGTGCCGGCCAAGCGCAGCCGCCCGTACTTCGTCATCGCCGGCCTCGTGCTGAGCTTCACGCTCGTGACGCTCGCCGGGTCGCTCCTGCTGGGCCTGCTGAACCTGCCGCAGGACATCATCCGCTGGGTCGGCATCGCGGTGCTGGTCGTCATCGGGGTGGGACTCATCGTGCCGCGGTTCCAGCACATCCTGGAGCGGCCGTTCCAGCGCTTCGGACAGCGCGAGGTGAAGAACCGCGGCAACGGCTTCGGCGTCGGCCTCGCTCTCGGGGCCGTGTTCGTCCCGTGCGCGGGCCCGGTCCTCGCGGCCATCATCGTCGCCGGCTCCACGGGGCAGATCGGCGTGGGCACCGTGCTCCTCACCGTCTCCTTCGCGATCGGCGTCGCGGTGCCGCTGCTGGTCTTCGCACTCGCGGGTCGCAGCGTCATCGAGCGCATCCGGGCCTTCCGGACGAAGGAGCGCGCGCTGCGGATCGCCGCCGGCGTGGCGATGATCGCCCTCGCCGTGGGACTCGTCTTCAACGTGCCGCAGGCGCTGCAGCGTCTGCTCCCGGACTACACCGCGCCGCTGCAGGAGCAGATCGCTGACTCCGAGCAGGTGCAGGACGCCCTCGACCTCGGCGGCCTGGTGAACGAGGAGAACAAGGACCTCGACAAGTGCACGAACGGCGCGACCGAGCTTGAGTCCTGCGGGACGGCGCCCTCCATCAAGGGGATCCAGCAGTGGCTCAACACCCCGGACGGGGAGGCGATCGACCTGAAAGACCTGCGCGGACAGGTGGTCCTCATCGACTTCTGGGCGTACTCCTGCATCAACTGCCAGCGCTCCATCCCGCACGTCGTGGCCTGGGACGAGGCCTACCGGGACGCGGGGCTGCAGGTGATCGGCATCCACTCGCCCGAGTATGCGTTCGAGAAGGATCCGGGGAACGTCGCGGCGGGCGCGCGCGACTTCGGCATCGAGTACCCGGTCGCTCTCGACAACACCCTCTCCACCTGGACCAACTACCGCAACCGGTACTGGCCCGCGCACTACCTCATCGACGCGGAGGGGACCGTCCGCCACATCTCCTTCGGCGAGGGCAACTACGCCGCCACCGAGGCGATGATCCGGGAGCTGCTGCAGGACGCCGACCCCGACGTCGAGCTGCCCGCCGCCACGGACGTGAAGGACGAGACCCCTGAGGTGGGAGCCACGACCCGGGAGACCTTCCTCGGCTCCTCCAAGGACGTCAACTACGGCGGCGGCGACGAGTACCGCCGCGGCGACGGCAGCTTCCGCTTCCCCGATGACCAGCCCGACGACAGCTTCGCCCTGGACGGCGACTGGACCGTGGACACGCAGTACGTCACGCCGACCGCTGAGGACGCGCGGATCCGGCTGCAGTATCGCGCGGCCGAGGTGCGCATGGTCGTCGCGGGGTCGGGCGAGGTGGTGGTCACCGACGCCGACGGGAACGCGCAGACGATCCGGATCGACGGGACGCCACGCTCCTACGGCCTGCTCGAGCAGGACGACATCGAGAAGGGCACGTTCACGCTCGAGGTCCCCACCGGCGTCGAGGTGTATTCGTTCACATTCGGGTGACGTCTGCACGGGAAGAGGGAGGAGATACGGCATGCTTATGGAGATGGTCATCGATGGGATGGACGTCCCCGAGGACGGGACGGCGCCGCAGGATGCTGTCGCCGACCTCCTCGTCCGCGTCGCCTCCGGTGATCAGGCTGCCTTCGCTGCGCTGTACGACTCCCTCTCCTCCCGTGTGTTCGGCCTCATCCTGCGCGTCCTCGTGAACCGCGCGCAGAGCGAGGAAGTGCTGCAGGAGGTGTTCCTCGAGATCTGGCAATCCGCTTCCCGGTTCGCTCCGAACAAGGGACAGGGACGAACCTGGGTGATGACCATCGCGCATCGCCGGGCCGTGGATCGGGTGCGGGCTTCGCAGTCGAGTGCGGACCGGGACGTACGCGCGGGCTTCAAGGACCTCGGCGTCGCGCACGACAGCGTGGCGGAACGGGTGGAGCTGGGGATCGAGGGAGAGCGGGTCGTCGCGGCGCTGGCGGGGCTTCCGGAGGCGCAGCGGGAGGCGCTCGTCCTCGCCTACTACGGCGGTTACAGTCAGAACGAGATCGCGGCGCTCGTGGGAGCACCGCTGGGCACGATCAAGACACGGATGAGAGACGGGCTGACCCGGCTCCGCACGGCGATGGGGGTGACGGCATGAACGAGAAGGACTTCGCGGAACTCGCGGCAGGTGCCGCGCTCCACGCGCTCTCGGCGGACGACGAGCGCCGGTACCGCCGTGCCCTCACCGAGCACCCGGAGTGGGCGGCGCAGGACGACACCGACGCCCAGACGGCCGCTCTCCTCGCCGACGGCGTGGCCCCGGTCGCTCCGCCCGCCGGCATCCGTGCGGCTCTGCTCGCGCAGATCGCCCAGACTCCGCAGGGCGGCGCCGCGGAATCCTCGTCCGACTCGGGCGAGCCCGACGGACCCGCGGACGAGAGCCCTGCCTCCGGTGCCGCCGCTCCCGCTCCGGCTCGCCGCTGGACCCGGCTCGCTTTCGCGCTCGCCGCATGCCTCGCGCTCCTCGTGGGCGTCGGGATCGGTGCGGTCGCTCTGAACGACCAGCTGAACCGCCCGGCGAGTGTCGTCGCGCTGCAGGAGATCGAATCCGCGGGCGACGCGCAGACGGCGACGGTCGAGCTCGACGACGGCGCGACGGCGACGGCGCACTGGTCGGGCTCGGTCGGCAAGGCCGTGCTCGTCACGGACGGACTGCCCGAGGTAGCGGACGGCAAGACCTATGAGCTGTGGTTCGTGCGCGGGGAGGATCCCATCGCCGCGGGTGTGTTCGACGTCGACGACGGAGAGGCCACCGCGCTCCTCGAGGGCGAGATGCAGGCGGGCGACGCCATCGCGGTGACGGTCGAGCAGGAGGGCGGATCGCCGTCCGGGCTCCCCACGACCGACCCGGTGATCGTCATCCCGACGGCCTGAGCGTCGGAGGCGGGGCGTACCCTGGAGGGATGCCCGAGCAGCACCACCGCCCCGTGCGTCGTCCGACGAGCGCGTTCGACAACATCGTCGGCGCCCATGATCCCGCCGAGGAGACGCGTGTCGCACACGCCACCGCCTCCGCGCTGCTGACCCGCGTCCGCGAGGACGAGAGCGGGGCGAGCGTCGAGCGGCTGATCGCCTTCACGAGCGAGCACGGCATCGACGAGATCGCGGAGCTGTGGTCGAAGGCGCCGTCGCGCACCCTCCCCGGGTCGCTGTGGCGGCTGTACGTGCTCCAGCTCGCGATCCACGGCGATCCGCGCACCGCGGCCCTTCTCTATGACCGGGGACGGGTCGAGCTGCCGTCGGCCGACGCCGTGGTCGCCGGGGCGCCCGTGCCGGCGAGCCCGGACGAGCTCGTCGCGCTCATCGACACGATCCTGCGCGGCGCCTTCCGCGGCGACTTCGCCGTGGCGCTGGAGCGGGCGGCGGCGTTCTGCCGCGTCCAGGCCTCGGGGGCGACGCACACCGCCGACGACTACGAGCCCACGGAGCCCGCCCGGGCGAGCGAGCTCACCACGCGGGCGCTGCGGCTGAGCAGCTATGCCCAGGACCTCGCGGCGTCGGCGGCCCTGTGGCGCACCGGCGCCCTGGCCTGAGTCCGAGCGGGCGGGACGGCGTCCGGACAGAGAAAGACCGGGCCGCAAGAACGCCTCTCGGCGGAAGGCCGCTCGCAGCGGCGAAAATTGGAGCCCGGGGTTATGCGGCCCGGCCACTCCAGTGTAACGCGAGGACGCGGTGGGTATTCCCGGCGGCCTAGGCTCGGTGACATGACCCGTCGCTTCGCCCTCATGATCGATCCCGTCGCCGCCGACGAGCAGCGTGCCGACTACGCCGACACGTTCACGCAGGTGGACGCCGCGGCCCCCGCCCTCAGTGTCGGCGAGCTGAGCACGCAACGGGGCGACGGCGTGTTCGAGTCTATCGGCGTGATCGACGGACATGCGCAGGAGGTCGTCCCGCATCTGGAACGCCTTGCGCACTCGGCGCGACTCTGCGACCTCCCGGTGCCGAACCAGGAGCAGTGGCGGCAGGCGATCCAGCAGGCCGCCGCACAGCTCGACGCGGGGGAGTCGGTCATCAAACTGATCCTCAGTCGCGGCGTCGAGCACGGGCCGACGCCGACCGCCTGGGTCACGGCGGCTCCGGCGGCGGACTTCGCGGCGGTACGGCGGAACGGCGTCAAAGTCGTCACCCTCGACCGCGGATACGACCTCGGCGCGGCAGAACGGGCGCCCTGGCTGCTGCTCGGAGCGAAGACGCTGTCCTACGCCGTGAACATGGCGGCCCTGCGCGAGGCCAAGCGCCGCGGAGCCGACGACGCGATCTTCCTGTCGAGCGACGGCTTCGTGCTGGAGGCTCCGACGGCCTCCCTCATCCTGCGCTTCGGCGACCGCTTCACGACCCCGGCCCCGAACGGCGGGATCCTGCATGGCACCACGCAGCTCAGCGTCTACGACCACCTTCTCGCGCGGGGCTTCGAGGTCGGGTACGACCGCATTCCCGCCGCCGATCTGACGCGGGCCGACGCCGCATGGCTCGTGTCGAGCGTGCGTCTCGCGACCGCCATCACCGCGATCGACGGCACGCCGGTCGCCGTGGACGCCGCCCTCACGGACGACCTCAACGCCTACCTCCTCTCCCCGCGCGACTGAGTCCTCCGGCGGGACGGACGGAGACGAGAACGGGCCCGGACGCGAGGCGTCCGGGCCCGAAGACCGAAGAGAGTGCGGGTCAGCCGAAACGGCCGGAGACGTAGTCCTCTGTGGCCTGCACCGACGGGGTCGTGAAGATGTTCGTCGTGTCGTCGTACTCGATGAGCTTTCCGGGCTTGCCGGTGCCGGCGATGTTGAAGAACGCGGTCTTGTCGGAGACCCGGCTCGCCTGCTGCATGTTGTGCGTCACGATGACGATCGTGAACTCGTTCTTGAGCTCGCCGATCAGCTCCTCGATCGCGTAGGTCGAGATGGGGTCGAGGGCGGAGCACGGCTCGTCCATCAACAGCACCTCCGGGGAGACGGCGATCGCGCGGGCGATGCAGAGACGCTGCTGCTGGCCGCCCGAGAGCCCGGAGCCAGGACGGTCGAGGCGGTCCTTGACCTCGTTCCACAGGTTCGCGCCGGTGAGCGACTTCTCGACGAGGTCGTCCTGCTCGCTCTTCGACATGCGCTTGTTGTTGAGCTTCACGCCGGCGAGCACGTTCTCCTTGATCGACATCGTGGGGAACGGGTTCGGCCGCTGGAACACCATGCCGACCTGGCGACGCACGAGCACCGGGTCCACGCCGGCGCCGTAGAGGTCCTTGCCGTCGAGCAGCACCTCGCCCTCGACGCGGGCTCCGGGGATCACCTCGTGCATGCGGTTGAGGGTGCGGAGGAAGGTGGACTTGCCGCAGCCCGACGGGCCGATGAAGGCCGTGACACTGCGCGGCTGGATGTCGAGGGAGACGCCTTCGACCGCGAGGAAGTTGCCGTAGTAGACGTTGAGGTCGTTGACTTCGATGCTCTTGGACACGTGAATTCCTATTCTGAGTGGTCGGGCGCTCAGCGGCCGTTGACCTTCGGGGCGAACAGCCTCGCGATCAGGCGGGCGAGCAGGTTCAGCACCATGACGATGAGGATGAGGGTGAGGGCGGCGGCCCAGGCGCGCGCGACGGCGGCGTCCGGGCTCGTGCCCTGGTTCATGTACTGGTTGTAGGCGAACACCGGGAGGGTCATCATCTGACCGTCGAAGATGTTCGTGTTGAGGCTCTGCGTGAAGCCGGCGGTGAGCAGCAGCGGGGCGGTCTCGCCGATCACGCGGGAGATGGCGAGCATGACCGAGGTCATGATGCCGGCGATCGAGGTGGGCAGGACGACCTTGAGGATCGTGAGCCACTTCGGCACGCCCAGGGCGTAGGAGGCCTCGCGCAGCTCGTTCGGGACGATCCGGAGCAGCTCCTCGCTGCCGCGCACCACGACAGGCGTCATCAGCACGGCGAGGGCGAGAGCGCCCATGAAGCCCATCGAGATCCCGGGACGGATCAGGAGGGCGAACACCGCGTAGATGAACAGACCGGCGACGATCGAGGGGATGCCCGTCATCACGTCGACGAAGAACGTGATGGCCTTGGCGATCTTGCCGCGGCCGTACTCGACCAGGTAGATCGAGGTCATCAGACCGACCGGGACCGAGATGATCGTGGCCGTCAGCGTGATGAGGACCGTGCCCCAGATGGCGTGCACGATACCGCCGCCTTCACCGACGACGTTGCGCATCGAGTAGGTGAAGAACTCGGCGTCGAAGCGCTCGAGGCCGTTCGCCACCACGGTCCACAGCAGGGAGATCAGCGGCAGCAGGGCGATGAGGAAGGCCGTGGCGACGAGGGCCGTCATCAGGCGGTCGACGGCCTTGCGACGGCTCTCCGCGATGGAGGAGATCACCGTGATGATCACCATGTAGAGCAGGATGCCGACGACGACGGTGCCCGCGATGTTGAAGTCGGCGAGCGGGGTGTCCGAGCCGGCAGCGGCGACACCGAAGACGGCGGCGGACACGACGAACGAGACGCCGAGGAGGGCCCACGGAGCCCACTTCGGCAGGCGGCCGGAGGTGAGGGCGGTGGTGCTCGCGGCGGGCGGAGCGCTGGTGAGGGCGGTCATGTCAGTTCGCTCCCGAGAACTCGGCGCGGCGGGCGACGATCCAGCGCGCCAGCGCGTTGACCGCGAAGGTCACGACGAAGAGGATGAGGCCGGTCGCGATCAGCGTGTTCACACCGGTGCCGTGCGCCTCCGGGAAGGCGAGGGCGATGTTCGCGGGGATCGGCGTGGGGTTCGTGGCGGTGAGCACGAGGAAGCTGACGACCGCCGAGGGGGAGAGCACCATCGTCACGGCCATCGTCTCGCCGAGCGCGCGGCCGAGGGCCAGCATCGCCGCCGACACCATGCCGCCGCGGGCGAAGGGGAGGACGGCCATGCGGACCATCTCCCAGCGCGTGGAGCCGAGGGCGAGGGCCGCCTCCTCGTGGAGCTTGGGGGTCTGCAGGAAGACCTCGCGGCAGATGGCGGTCATGATCGGGATGCACATCACGGCGAGGACGAGGGCGGCGGTGAGGATGGTCTTGCCCGTCGCGGAGACCTGCCCGCCGAAGAACGGCACCCACGAGGCGTTCTCGTTGAGCCACACGTAGATCGGCTGGAGCATGGGGGCGAGCACGAGGCCGCCCCAGAGGCCGAACACCACGGAGGGCACGGCGGCGAGCAGGTCGATGATGTAGCCGAGGAACGACGCGAGCCGCCGGTGGGCGTAGTGCGAGATGAAGAGCGCGATGCCGATGGCGATCGGGGCGGCGATCAGCAGGGCGATGAACGAGGCCCAGAGGGTGCCGAAGACGAGCGGCCAGACGTACACCCAGAACGACTCGCCCCGGAGGATGTGGTTGTCGGTGGTGTCGAGCTGGAAGGCCGGCAGGCTCTGGATGATGAGGAAGGCGGCGACGAGCGCCAGCACGATCAGGATGATGATGCCGGCGGCCAGCGCGGTGCCGGAGAAGACCCGGTCGCCGAGGCGCTGCTTGGCCTTGATCGGTGTGGGCGGCGCCGGTGTCGGTGCCGGTGCCGTTGTCGGCTCCTGCGCGGTCGTGCTCATGATCTCCCTGTTTCGGGCCGGGTGGAGATGGATCGGGTGCTGACCTGGCGGAGCCCCCGCGCCCGCTCGGGGACGCGGGGGCACCGTCGTCAGTGGATCGGCAGGATCAGCCGACCTGGATGAGGTCGATCGCGGCCTGGACCTGCTCGCGCAGGCCGTCCGAGATCGGGGCGCTGCCGGCGTTCTCGGCGGCGGCGTCCTGGCCCTCGGCGCTCGCGATGTACGTGAAGTACTCCTTCACGAGCTCCGCGACGTTGCTGTCCTCGTACTGCTCGCAGCCGATGAGGTAGCTGACCAGGGCGATCGGGTAGGCGCCGTCCGCGGCGGCGGCCGGGTCGACGTCGAAGACGAGGTCGCCCTCGCCGCGTCCCTCGGCGAGCGGCGAGCCCTCGACGAGCTTCGCGGCGGCCTCGGCCGAGTAGGAGACGAAGTCCTCGCCGACGCCCACGGCGACCTGGCCGAGGCCGTCCGCCTGCGAGGCGTCGAGGAAGCCGATCGCGCCGTTGCCGGCGGTGAGGGCCTGCTTCACACCCGAGGTGCCCTGAGCGGCCTCGCCACCCTGGATCGGCCACTCGTCGGAGACCTCGTAGGTCCAGACGTCGGGGGCCGTCGCGCTGAGGTACTTGGCGAAGGTCTCCTGCGTGCCCGAGGGGTCGGAGCGGTGCACCGGCGAGATCGCCAGGTCGGGGAGCTCGACGCCGTCGTTCAGGGCGGCGATGGCCTCGTCGTTCCAGTTGGTGATCGTGCCGGCGAAGATGCCCGCGATCGTGGCGGCGTCGAGGTTCAGCGTGTCGATGCCCTCGAGGTTGAACGCGACGGCGACGGGGGAGATGTAGAGGGGGACCTCGACGATGTCGTCGGTGGTGCAGGCGCCGAAGCCGCCGGCGGCGAGCTCCTCGTCGTTGAACGCGCGGTCCGAGCCGATGAAGTTGCTGCCGCCCTCGAGGAAGTTCTCGCGGCCGGTGCCGGAGCCGGTGGGCTCGTAGTTGACCGTCACGTCGGGGTTGGCGGTCTGGAAGGCGGCGACCCAGGCCTCCTGGGCTGCGGTCTGCGAGGACGCGCCGGTCGCGTCGATCGTGCCGGAGAGCGTGGACTCCGAGGGCTCTTCGCTGGAGCCGCCGGCTCCGCCTTCGTTCGCGGCACAGCCGGCGAGGGCGAGAGCGGCGACGGCGCCGATGGCGCCGATTCGTGCGATTCGGGAGATCTTCACTGTGGATCCTTCGATCTTGGAGGGGTGGGGCCCGGTGCAGGGCACACAGTGACGCTAGGGGCGACGGTTAACGAGACTCTCCCGCGCAGGTGAACGGCAGGTGAACGACCGGCGACTCTCTGGAGCCGATCCCCGTCACTGCGCGGCCCCCTCCGTTTCGAATCGCCCGATCTGCGCCATCCCCGGCCGAGATGCAGCGAAGTGCGCGATTCGAACGAGGGAGGGTCAAACCTTGGGGGCGTGGGTCTCGATCGAGATGATGCCGGAGCCGGGATTGGTCGCCGAGACGTGCACCACGGAGAACGCGCCGGTCTCCAGATCGGCGGCGCTGCCGACGTACGAGCCGTGCACGGTGCCGGTCGCGAGGGCGATCTCCGAGAGGAGCGCAGGCAGCACCGGGCCGTGGCTGCAGAGCACGGCGGGCTTGCCGGCGCGGATGCGGCGGCCGACGACGGAGCGGAGATCGGCGACGCCGTCCTCCCAGGCGTCCTGGCTGATCTTCTCGGTGAGGACCGGCTTGCGGTCCAGGGCCTTGGCGAGCGGCGTGACCGTCTGCACGCAGCGCACCGCGTCGCTGGTGACGATCTTGCGCACGCCGAAAGCGCGGAGCGGTCCGACGATGGCCTTGGCCTGGCGCTTCCCGCGGTCGGTGAGCGGCCGGGCCGCGTCCGCCTTGTCCCACTCCGAACGGGGAAGGGCCTTCGCGTGCCGGAGGGCGATCACCGGGAAGGTCCGCAGCACGCCGTCGTCGACGAGGGCCGCGAACGCTTCGAGGATCTCGAGGTCGACGGGGTAGCTCAGCGCGGCACGGGCCTTCTTCACGCTGACCCACTCGAGGGCGGCGATCTCGCGGTTGGGTACGAAGGTCGACGCGCGGATCGCGGCGTCCGTCGCCTCGGCAGCCCAGTAGTGCACCACCTTCTGCTTGCGGGACGCGAGGTGGTAGCGGCTGATCCCGACCGGCACGCCGAGGGCCACGCGGATGCCGGTCTCCTCGTGCACCTCGCGGACGGCGGTCTCCGCGAGCATCTCGCCCGGGTCGACCTTGCCCTTCGGCAGGGTGACGTCGCGGTACTTCGTGCGGTGGATGAGCAGGATCCGCAGCTTGCCGTCGACGAGGCGCCACACGACGGCGCCGGCCGCGTACACGGCCTTGTCCGCCCACTTCGCGTCGGCCGCGGATGGCGGGAGCTGGACCTGCCGCGCCGTCATCGAACCGCCCGCGCCCGACGACGTCGCTGGATCATCCCCATGGTCTTATCCTGCAGGTCGGTGAGCGGCTTGCCGTCGGAATCCACGGCGTGGCGCTCCCACACGCCGTCGCGGCCGAGGTGCCACGACGATGTCCGATCGTCCATCGCCAGGTCGAAGAAGGCGGTGAGCTCCTTGAGGTGCGCGGGGTCGGTGACCCGCACCAGGGCCTCGACGCGCCGGTCGAGGTTGCGGTGCATCATGTCGGCGCTGCCGATGTACACCTGCGGGTCGCCGTCGTTCTCGAACGTGAAGATGCGCGAGTGCTCGAGGTAGCGGCCGAGGATGCTGCGGACGGTGATGTTGTCGCTGATCCCGTCGAGGTCGGGCCGCAGGCTGCAGATTCCGCGCACCCACACGTCGACCTTCACCCCTGCGGCGCTGGCGCGGTAGAGGGCGTCGATGATCTCCTCGTCGACCATCGAGTTGACCTTGATGCGGATGTGCGCGGGCTTGCCCGACTCGGCGATCCGGCGCTCGGCGTCGATCAGCCGCACGAGGCCCTTGCGGAGGTGGAGCGGGGCGACGAGCAGACGCTTGAACTTCTTCTCGATCGCGTAGCCGCTGAGCTCGTTGAACAGCCGGGTGAGGTCCTTGCCGACCTGGGCATCGGCGGTGAACAGACCGAAGTCCTCGTAGATGCGGCTCGTCTTCGGGTTGTAGTTGCCGGTGCCGACGTGCGAGTAGTGCTGGAGTCTGCCCTCCTCCTCGCGGATCACGAGGGCGAGCTTGCAGTGGGTCTTGAGCCCGACGAGGCCGTACACCACGTGCACGCCGGCCTTCTCGAGCTTGCGCGCCCACACGATGTTGTTGGCCTCGTCGAAGCGGGCCTTCACCTCGACGAGCGCGAGCACCTGCTTGCCGGCCTCGGCGGCGTCGATGAGGGCCTGCACGACGGGGCTGTCGCCGGACGTCCGGTACAGCGTCTGCTTGATGGCGAGCACGTGCGGGTCGCGGGCGGCCTGCTCCAGGAACGCCTGGACACTCGTGGTGAAGGACTCGTACGGGTGGTGCACGAGCACGTCGGACTTCCGGATCGCCTTGAAGATGTCCGCACGGGTGTTGGAGCCCGTCGGCTGGAAGGCCACCGCGGTGGTGGGGAGGTGCGGCGGGTACCGCAGATCGGGGCGATCGATGCGCGACAGATCGAAGAGGCCGCGCAGATCGAGCGGCCCGGGGAGGCGGTAGACCTCCTGGTCGGTGATGTCGAGCTCGCGCACGAGGAGGTCCATCGTGACCTCGTCCATGTCGTCGGTGATCTCGAGCCGGATCGGCGGCCCGAACCGGCGGCGCAGCAGCTCGGCCTCCAGCGCCTGGATGAGGTTCTCGCTCTCGTCCTCCTCGATCTCCACGTCCTCGTTGCGGGTGAGGCGGAACGCGTGGTGGTCGAGCACCTCCATGCCGGGGAACAGGTCGCCGAGGTGGTTGGCGATGAGCTCCTCGAGGCGGAGGAAGCGCTTGATCTCGCCGGTGGACGGCACCTCGACGAAGCGCGGCAGCATGGGCGGCACCTTGAGGCGGGCGAACTCCTGGCGGCCGGTCCGCGCGTTGCGGATGCGGATGGCGAGGTTCAGGGAGAGCCCGGAGATGTAGGGGAACGGGTGCGCCGGGTCGACCGCCAGCGGCATCAGCACCGGGAAGACCTGTGCGCCGAAGTAGTCGGACAGCGCGCTGCGCTCGTCGTCGGTGAGATCCGACCACTCCGTGATCTCGATGCCGGAGTCGGCGAGGGCGGGGCGGACGAGCTTCGTCCAGGCGTCCGCGTGGCGGAGCTGGAGGGCGTGCGCCTCGCGCGAGATATCGGCGAGGGCGTCGACGGGGGAGCGTCCGATGTTGGTGGGCACGGCGAGACCGGTCATGATGCGCCGCTTGAGACCGGCCACGCGCACCATGAAGAACTCGTCGAGGTTGCTGGCGAAGATGGCCAGGAAGTTCGCCCGCTCCAGCTCCGGCAGCGACGGGTCCTCCGCGAGTTCGAGCACCCGCTGGTTGAACGCGAGCCAGCTCAGCTCGCGGTCCAGGTAGCGATGGTCGGGGAGCTGCGAGTCCGGCGCCTCGACGGCGTCGTCGAAGTCGTCGTCTTCGGCGTCACCGAGTCCGGCGTCGGCGAGTGCGGGATCGATCATGGGGTACATCTAAGCACCGGCAGGTGTCGGGCGTGTGAACGGCGGTCAGCGCGAGCCGACCAGGCTGTCGTCCTCGTAGACGTTGAAGCGGTACCCGACGTTGCGCACGGTGCCGATGATCTGCTCCTGATCGCCGAGCTTGGCGCGGAGCCGTCGCACGTGCACGTCGACGGTCCTGGTGCCGCCGAAGTAGTCGTACCCCCACACCTCGCTGAGCAGCTGCTCGCGGGTGAACACCCGGGACGGGTGGGTGGCGAGGAAGTGCAGGAGCTGGAACTCCTTGTAGGTGAGGTCCAGCGGCCGCCCGTGGAGCTTGGCCGAGTAGGACTGCTCGTCGATCGTGACGCCGGAGGCCTGCACGCGCGCCGGTTCGGCGACCTCGTCCCGTCGTGCGAGCGCCAGACGCACGCGTGCGTCGATCTCCGCGGGACCGGCCGTCGCCAGCAGGACGTCGTCGATGCCCCACTCGCCCGACAGCGCGCTCATGCCGCCCTCGGTCACCACGAGCAGGAGCGGTGCGTCCTGTCCGGTGGCCCGCAGCAGTCGGCACAGCGACTTCGCCCCGACGAGGTCGTGGCGGCCGTCGACGATCACGATGTCGTACTCCGGGGCATTGATCAGCTGCGCCGGCTCCGCCGGGATCTGCCGCGTGCGATGGCTCAGCAGCTCGAGGGCGGGCAGCACCTGCTCCGAGAGCGGAGCATTGGTCAGAACCAGCACCAGGGCCACGCGCACTCCTCACCGGCGGGGGATCGACGCCGTGCCGCCATGATAGCGGCCACCGATGCGCAAGAATGGAGACATGTCAGAACCGGCACTCGCGCCCCGCAACGCCTTCACCGGCGTCATCGCGGTCTGGGCGACCGCGTTCGTCGGCAGCATCGTCATCGGGATCTTCGCTCCGGAGGAGTGGCGCATCCCCTGGATGCTGGTCGGCTTCGGGGCGGTGGTGCTGCTGTCCTTCGCCGTGCAGCTCTGGTACGGGCGCACGCAGGGCTTCATCTTCCGCGTCGCGAGCAGCGTGACCGGTGCGCTGCTGCTGATGGGGATCATCTCGGTCGGCTTCGGCCTGGCCGCCCTCATCCCCTCCTGACCCGGATCGCCGGGGGTAAGGTGGAGGTCATGGACATCATGGCGCTCGAAATCTTCTTCATCGGCCTGCTCGGCCTGGCGAGCCTCGCGATCGTTTTCGTGTCGGCCGTGGTGCTGCGCAACCTCTTCCGCGGCCAGCGCTGACGACATGATCGAACTCCCCACCGACCTTCCCGCCGACCTCGCCCCGCTGGCGTGGCTCATCGGCGTGTGGGAGGGTTCCGGGGTGATCGACTACCCGGTCGGCGAGGAGCGTCTGCAGGGCGAGTTCACGCATCGCGTCAGCTTCAGCCACGACGGGGGACCGTTCCTCAACTACGCGGCCACGGCGACCTTCGTCGGTGACGAGGGTGCGCCCGCCGTCCCGCTGACCGCCGAGTCCGGTTTCTGGCGTCTGGCGCGTCCGGCCGCGGCGACCGACGCGGGACCGGCGCTGCTGCCGCCGACGGCGACCCCCGTCACCCGCACGGTCGACGACGTGGAGGCGCTGCGGTCGGACAACGGCGCGTTCCCGCTCGAGGTGTCGCTGGCGCGCTCGGACGGCATGCTCGAGTACTACCTCGGCGAGATCAACGGACCGCGGGTCGACCTCGCGTCGGACGCGATCGTGCGCGGCGCCGGTGCCAAGGACTACGGCTCCGCCTCGCGGATGTACGGACTCGTCGACGGGCACCTGCTGTGGGCGTGGGACATCGCCGCCCTCGGCACACCTCTGCGGGCGCACGCCTCGGCGCGTCTCGCCCGCGTCTGAACGGAGCACACGGTGAGCACCAGCGTCTTCGACGGCGTCCCCGGCGCGACAGCGGGGGAGCGCGGGATCGCCCACTTCGGTGATCCGTTCCGGGAGCAGCGCCGCCTCGCGGCCGGAACGGCGATCGCGCCCCTCGACGACCGGACGGTCATCGAGGTGTCCGGTCCCGAACGCCTCCCCTGGCTCGACTCCATCACGTCGCAGGCGGTGGGTCGCCTGCGCGCGGGGGAGAGCACCGAGCTCCTCGTCCTCGATCCGCAGGGACGGGTGGAGCACGCGGCCGGCGTCCTCGACGACGGCACCTCGACCTGGCTCCTGGCGGATGCCGGCGATGCCGAGGGGCTCGCGACGTGGCTGACGCGGATGAAGTTCCGCACCCAGGCCACGGTCGAGCTGCGCCCCGACCTCGCGCTGCTCGGCTTCGTCGACGGCGGACCCGCGGCCGAGCGCGTGCGCGGCCTCGACGACGCGCGGATCTGGGTCGACCCGTGGCAGCAGGTCGCCGTCGGCGGCCATCAGTACGCCGACGTGGCCGCGCACCCCGGGGCCGACCTCGCCTGGCGGGTCGGCATCGTGCCCGGGACGGCGGCGCGGGCGCTCGCCGCGGAGCTCGATCGGGAGGATGCCGCCGGACTCCTCGCCGCCGAAGCGCTGCGCATCGCCGCCTGGCGCCCGCGGTGGGCGGCCGAGGTGGACGAGCGATCGCTGCCGCACGAGTCGGACTGGCTCCGCAGCGCCGTGCACCTGAACAAGGGCTGCTACCGCGGGCAGGAGACCGTCGCGAAGGTGCACAACCTCGGTCATCCGCCGCGGCGGCTCGCCCTGCTCCAGCTCGACGGCAGCGACGCCGTGCTTCCGGAACCCGGAGCCCCCGTGTTCGCGGGCGATGACGAGGTCGGGCACATCACCTCCTCCGCGCGGCATCATGAGGACGGGCCGATCGCCCTCGCCCTCCTGTCCCGTCGCGCCCCGATCGGCGATCTCGTCGTCCGGGCCGAGGGGATCGACATCGCCGCGTCCCAGCAGATCATCGTCCCGGCCGACGCCGGCGCCACCGCGGACATCCCGCGCCTGACGCGGCTGTCCCGCCGACCCACGGCGCCCGACCCCCGCGACGCCGGGGTCTGAGACACCGGACCCTGGTCAGGCCGGTGCCACGGCGTCCCACGGCAGGGTGAGCTCGCCCAGCCGCCACCGGCTCCGCCCGCCCTGCACAGGCCAGCCCTGCGCGCGCAGCGCGGTCACCGCGGCGAGGAAGCGCTGCGTGGCCCCGAAGGTCGACAGGGGAGCAGCGCGCTCCCACTCCCGGTCCAGGTCGACGAGCAGCGCATGGATGCGCTCGCCGGGGACGTTGCGGTGGATGAGGGCCTTGGGCAGCCGCTCCGCCACGATGCTCGGGACCTCGAGCCCGCGCAGGCGGAGGGAGACGGTGAAGCGGAGCGGCGTGCCGCCGGGATCGACATCGACCCAGCTCGCCACGCGCCCGATCTCGTCGCAGGTGCCCTCCACCAGGAGCCCGTCCGGCGCGAGGCGGTGCGCCATCGTCCGCCAGGCGGCGGCGACCTCGGCCTCGTCATACTGCCGCAGGACGTTCATCGCCCGGATGACGGCGGGCCGACGACCGCCCGGGAGCGGCACCTCGAACCCGCCGCGGGCGAAGGAGACGCGAAGATCGGCAGGGAAGGGCGTGCGGCCGGCCCGGACCTCGGCGAGCTGCTGCTCCGCGGTGGCCACCCGGTCCGGGTCGAGCTCCAGACCGCGCACCTCCGCATCCGGCCGCGCGCGTCGCAGTCGGGCGGCCAGCTCGAACGCGGTCACCCCGCTCGCCCCGAAACCGAGGTCGACGACGAGAGGGTCGGCCGCGCGTCGGAAGGCAGGGGAGGCGGCGATCCACCGGTCGTTCCGACGCAGCCGGTTCGTCCCTGTCGTGCCGCGGGTCGGCCGACCGAGGGGAGATGACGCCATGCGTCCATCCTCCCTCCTCCGCCGCTGTGCCCGCTCCGCGCCCCGGATAAACTGGCGACATGACTGCGAAGCGCACCCTGATCCTGCTCCGCCACGGCCAGAGCGAGTGGAACGAACTGAACCTCTTCACCGGCTGGGTGGACGTCCGCCTGACCGCGCAGGGCAAGAACGAGGCCCGTCGCGGCGGTGAGCTGCTCGCCGAGTCCGGCATCCTGCCCGACGTGCTGCACACGTCCCTGCTGAGCCGGGCGATCCAGACCGCCGACATCGCGCTGGACGCCGCCGACCGGCTGTGGATCCCGGTGAAGCGCTCCTGGCGGCTCAACGAGCGCCACTACGGGGCGCTGCAGGGCAAGGACAAGGCACAGACGCTCGAGGAGTTCGGTCCGGAGCAGTTCCAGCTGTGGCGCCGCTCGTTCGACGTGCCGCCGCCCCCGCTGGACGACGCGAGCGAGTTCAGCCAGGTGGGTGACGCCCGCTACGAGGGCATCGACGGCGAGGTGCCGCGCACGGAGTCGCTCAAGCTCGTCATCGACCGCCTCCTGCCGTACTGGGACGCGGAGATCGTCCCCGATCTGGAAGCCGGCAAGACCGTCCTCGTGACCGCGCACGGCAACTCGCTGCGCGGCCTCGTCAAGCACCTCGAGGGCATCAGCGACGACGACATCGCCGGCCTGAACATCCCGACCGGCATTCCGCTGGTGTACGAGCTCGACGATAACAACGCGCCGACGGGTCCCGGCCGGTACCTCGACCCGGAGGCCGCCGCCGCCGGTGCCGCGGCCGTGGCCGCCCAGGGCAAGAAGTAACCGAGCCCCCGGTTTCACGTCGAGACCCCCTGCTGCAGGCGACTGCAGCAGGGGGTCTCGACGATAAGGCGGGGTCTCGGTCAGGCGTGGCCGAGCTGCTCCTGCTGTTCCACCGCGAGGGCGATGTCCTCCTCCTCGACGTGCCAGTCGCCCGTCGCGAGGTAGACGACCTTCTTGGCGACGGCGACCGCGTGGTCCGCGAACCGCTCGTGGTAGCGGCTGGCGAGTGTCGCGTCGACCGTGGCGACGGCCTCGCCCTTCCAGTTGTCGCTCAGCACCTTCTCGAAGACGCTGGCGTGCAGTTCGTCGACGTCGTCATCGGCGTTGCGGATCGCGTCCGCGAACTTCAGATCCTGGGTGCGGAGGAGCTCCGTGAGCGTGCGGGAGATCTCCACGTCCAGCTCGCCCATCTTCACGAACGTGCCCTTCAGGCCCTTCGGGATCGCGCGCTCCGGGAAGCGCAGGCGGGCGAGCTGGGCGATGTGCTCGGACATGTCGCCCATCCGCTCCAGGGACGCGCTGACGCGGAGCGCCGTGACGACGATCCGGAGGTCGCGCGCGACCGGCTGCTGTCGGGCGAGGATCTCGATGGCCTGCTCGTCCAGCGCGACGGCGAGCTCGTCGATCTTCGCGTCGTCGGCGATGACCTCCTCGGCCAGCGCGACGTCGCTCGTGGCGAACGCGCGGGTCGCCTTGTCGATGGAGACCGTGACGAGCTCGGCGATCTCGACGAGGCGGGACTGCAGGTCCTCGAGGGACTGGTGGAAGACTTCGCGCATGGTGGGCGCAACCTTTCATTCGGATCCCGGCTGACGGTCCAGCGCGGGGCGGCGGGCGTCCGCGGGGAGAGCACTGCGCGCGCGCAGGCCTGAAGCGATTGTCTGCTCCGAAGGTTAACGAACGGTGCCCAGCGAGTGAATAGTACGTCTCCGCTCCCCGGGATGGCGCGGAAACCCGCCGGATCGACGGTGAACGCGCTCTACGCTGGAGTCATGACCCTGCCGCAGCTCGCGCTGTCCTCCCTCGCCATCGGGTTGGCGATCGGGGTGGGCCTCTCGCTCCTCGTCGTCTGGGCGTATCGGGCGCGGGCGCGGGCGGAGGAGGAGACGTCGATGGCGATCCCGCCCGGGATCACCGACGTGCTGCGCAGCATGGACGACGCCGCGTGCGTGGTCGACGTCTCCGGCCTCGTGCTCGCCACGTCGAAAGCCGCCGCACGGTTCGGGATCGAGGTCGGATCGACGCTCGAGAATCCGGAGCTCCGGCAACTCGTGCGGGGCGTCCGGTCGACGGGGGAGACGGCGACCGAGTCGCTGCGCATCACCCGCGGCGGTCTCAGCCTCGACCCCCGCCTCGTGTCGGCCAGGGCGAGCGCCATCGGCACGCGCCTCGTGCTCCTCATCATCCGCGACGTGACCGAGCAGGAGCGCCTCGACCAGATGCGCCGTGACTTCGTGGCCAACACGAGCCACGAGCTCAAGACGCCCGTCGGGGCCGTGAGCCTGCTCGCCGAGGCCATCGAGTCCGCCGCCGACGACCCCGCCCAGGTGCGGGCATTCGCGTCGCGGATCTCGGCGGAGGCCGGCCGTCTCGGTCAGCTCACCGGACGCATCATGAGTCTGTCCCGGCTGCAGGCGGAGGACGGGCTGACCGAGGTCGCCCCGGTCTCGATCGACGAGGTCATCGCCTCCTCGATCGAAGCCCACGTCGTGCAGGCCGACTCCGCCGGTGTGGAGCTCGCCCGCGGTGGAGACCGCGGCGTCTGGGTCCGCGGCGACGCACAGATCCTCATCGAGGCCGTCGGCAATCTCATCGCCAACGCCATCGTCTACTCGCCCCGCGGCTCCCGGGTGGGCGTCGGGGTGAAGGCCGACGACGACGTCGTGGAGATCGCCGTCTCCGACCAGGGCATCGGGATCGCGGAGGCCGACCGCGAGCGCATCTTCGAGCGGTTCTACCGCGCGGACGAGGCCCGCTCCCGGCGCACCGGCGGCACCGGCCTCGGGCTGTCCATCGTCAAGCACGCCACCCAGCGGCACGGAGGAGAGGTGCGGCTGTGGTCGCGCCCGGGCCGCGGGTCCACGTTCACCATCCGCCTGCCCCGGATCGACGCCCCCGCGAACACCGGGCAGGGCAAGAAGAGCAAGAAGAAGCGCGCGCGCAAGGCCGTCCCCGCCACCGGGGCGACGCGCGTCCGAAACGGAGAGACCGCATGACCCGCATCCTTCTCGTCGAAGACGAGCCCGACCTCGCCGACCCGCTCGCCTACCTGCTGCGCCGCGAGGGCTACGAGGTGGAGATCGCCGAGGACGGCCCCGGTGCGCTGACGGCGTTCCGGGAGCGCGGTGCCGACATCGTGCTGCTCGACCTCATGCTGCCCGGCATGCCGGGGACCGAGGTGTGCCGGCAGATCCGGTCCACGTCGGCCGTGCCCATCATCATGCTGACGGCGAAGGACTCCGAGGTCGACATCGTCGTGGGGCTCGAGCTCGGCGCGGACGATTACATCACCAAGCCGTACTCGTCGCGGGAGCTGCTCGCCCGGATGCGGGCGGTGCTGCGGCGGGTGGTGCAGGCGGAGGCCGAGCTCGACGAGCGGGTGCTCGAGGGCGGGCGCGTCTCGCTCGACATCGATCGGCACACGGTGGCGGTGGCCGGCGAGCAGATCAACATGCCGCTGAAGGAGTTCGAGCTGCTGGAGGTGCTGATGCGCAACTCCGGCCGGGTGCTCACGCGCGGCCAGCTCATCGACCGGGTGTGGGGGAGTGACTACTTCGGCGACACCAAGACGCTCGACGTGCACATCAAGCGCATCCGCTCGCGGATCGAGGAGAACCCGAGCGAACCGGTGATGCTGGTGACCGTCCGCGGCCTGGGGTATCGCTTCGAGGGGTGACCGCACACAAGAGAGGCCGGCACCCGTGGGTGCCGGCCTCTCTTGTCTGTCTGCGGACTCAGTCCTGCGGAGCGAGGTCCGAGTAGTACGGCAGGGTGCCGTCGAGGACGGGCACCTGCGTGGTCACACCCGCGGAGTCGCCGGACTGGAAGTGCATCGCGACGGTGGCGCCGGGCATGGTGTCGAGGCCGACGATCTCCACCGGCTCCTGGTCGGCGCCGAGGCTGACCGATCCGCCGGCGGGCACGGTGATCATGAACGGCTCGCCGCCCTCGAGGGAGACCGTCAGGGTGGCGCGGTCCTGCGTCGGGTTGACGACCGCGCCCACGAAGTTCCCGGCCGTGCCGTCTTCGTTCGCGATGATGAGGGCGTTCCGGACGGCGATGGGGCCGTCCTCGTCCGACACGTTCACGCCGTCGGAGGCCGCGTACTCGATCTTCGTCGACTGCGGCGTGATGAACGTGCACCCGGTCGCGCCGAGCAGAACGAGGGCGCTGATGGCGGCAGACGCGACAAGGCGCGATTTCACGGGTCCTCCTGAGGTCCGACGGGATATCCCTCCCCATTCTATGGGTAAGTCGAGGAGCCGCTGGGAACAGGAAGCGCGAACCTTAGCGCATATCCCCTGTGGTATCCTTGAGGTTGCCGAAAGGACATGTTTTTATGCTTTTTGAGGTTGGCGAGACCGTCGTCTATCCGCACCATGGCGCTGCGACCATCATCGAGGTCAAGGAACGCGTCATCAAGGGCGAGACGAAGAAATACCTGAAGCTCAACGTCACGCAGGGCGATCTCATCATCGAGGTCCCGGCCGAGAACGTCGACCTCGTCGGCGTCCGCGACGTGATCGGCAAGGAGGGCCTCGACCACGTGTTCGAGGTGCTGCGCGCGCCGTTCACCGAGGAGCCCACCAACTGGTCGCGCCGGTACAAGGCGAACCTGGAGAAGCTCGCGTCCGGCGATGTCATCAAGGTGAGCGAGGTCGTGCGCGACCTCTGGCGCCGCGACCAGGACCGCGGCCTGTCCGCGGGTGAGAAGCGGATGCTGGCCAAGGCCCGGCAGATCCTCATCTCGGAGCTGGCCCTGGCCGAGAAGATCGACGAGGACAAGGCGGGCGCACTGCTCGACGAGGTCCTCGCGTCCTGAGACGTCCTTCACGGAAGGCGGGTGCTGCGGCACCCGCCTTCTGTCGTCTCCGCCGGTAACGTGAAGCTGTGAGCATCCTCCCCGTCCCGCATACCGCGATCATCGTCGTCGCCGCCGGCTCCGGCACCCGTCTCGAGGCCGGAGCGCCCAAGGCGTTCGTCGGCATCGACGGCCGCACCATCCTGCGGCACGCCCTCGACGGCGTCTTCGCGGCGGCGCCCTTGCAGGTCGTGGTCGTCGCGCCCGCAGGCTACGAAGGCGACGCGGAGACGGAGCTGCGGGAGGCCGCCGGCGATCGTGCCGACCTGGGCCGCGTGGTCACCGGAGGGGCGACGCGGCAGGAGTCGGTCGCCGCGGGGCTCGCCGCCCTGTGGGGGGACGTCACGACGGTGCTCGTGCACGACGCGGCGCGCGCCCTCACGCCGCCCGGCGTCATCGACGCGGTGGCGGCGGCCGTGGTCGCCGATGCCGGTGCGGTGCCGAGCCTGCCTGTCGTGGACACGCTCAAGCGCGTCGCGGACGGTCTCGTCGTCGGTGCCGTGGATCGTGCGGAGCTCGCGGCCGCGCAGACTCCGCAGGGCTTCCCGCGCGCGCTGCTGGAAGCGGCGTACGCGGAGGCGACCGCCCGGGGTGCCGAGTACACCGACGACGCCGCGCTCTTCGCCGCGGCCGGGAACACCGTGCGCCTGGTGCCGGGTTCCGAGCGTTCGTTCAAGATCACCACTCCCGCCGACCTGGAGCGCGCCCGCCTCCTCGTCGCGACGTCGTCGGGATCGCCCGCCTCGGCGGCGCGGCCGTCGACTCCCGTCGGGGGCGCACCCCGTGTGGGCATCGGCACGGACGTGCACGCCTTCGGTGGCGACGGGCCGCTGTGGCTGGCCGGGCTGGAATGGCCGGGGGAGCCCGCGCTCTCCGGGCATTCGGACGGGGACGCGGTCGCCCACGCGATCGTCGACGCCCTGCTCGGCGCCGCCGGGCTCGGCGACATCGGCGAGCACTTCGGCACCGCTCACCCGGAGTATGCGGGGGCGCACGCCGATGTCTTCCTCTCCCGCACCGCGGAGCTCCTGGCGGAGGCGGGCTTCGCGATCGGCAACGTGTCGGTGCAGTTCCAGGGCAACCGCCCGCGCTTCAGCGGACGACGCGGGGAGGCCGAGGCTGCTCTGTCGGCGGCGCTCGGGGGCGCTCCGGTGGCCGTGACGGCCACGACGACCGACGGCCTCGGCTTCCCGGGACGGGGCGAGGGGATCGCGGTCACGGCCGTCGCGGTCGTCATCCCGCGACCGGAGCGGAGTCTCTCAGCGCCCGCCGAGTAGGCTTGAGCGGTGACTCTCCGCCTCTACGACACCCGCGCACAGCTGCTGCGCGACTTCGTGCCTCTCGATCCCGAGAACATCACGATGTACGTGTGCGGACCCACCGTGCAGTCCGGCCCGCACATCGGCCACGTCCGCGCGGCCCTGAGCTTCGATCTCCTGCGCCGCTGGCTGACGCACCGCCACGGCCGCGTGACCTTCGTGCGCAACGTCACCGACATCGACGACAAGGTGCTCGCCAACGCCACGGACGCCGAGCCGTGGTGGGCGCTCGCCTACCGGATGGAGCAGGAGTTCGCCGCGGCCTACGCCGGCATCGGCATCCTGCCGCCCACGTACGAGCCGCGGGCGACGGCCTCCGTCCCGCAGATGCAGGAGCTCATCGCGCTGCTCATCGACCGGGGCCACGCGTATCCCGCTCCCGACGGGTCGGGCGACGTGTACTTCGATGTGCGCTCCTGGCCGTCCTACGGCGATCTCACCCATCAGTCGGTGGACGCGATGGAGGCGGCGCAGGACGCCGACCCGCGGGGCAAGCGCAACCCCCAGGACTTCGCCCTGTGGAAGGGGGCCAAGCCCGACGAGCCCGCCGATGCGACCTGGGCGTCGCCGTGGGGGCCGGGGCGTCCGGGCTGGCACATCGAGTGCTCGGCCATGGCGAAGCGGTACCTCGGCGCGGAGTTCGACATCCACGGCGGCGGCCTCGACCTGCGGTTCCCTCATCACGAGAACGAGCTCGCGCAGTCGACGGCCGCGGGTGACGGCTTCGCCCGCTACTGGGTGCACAACGGCCTCGTGACCGTCGACGGCCAGAAGATGTCGAAATCCCTCGGCAACTTCACCCTCGCGCGGGACGTGCTCGCGGAGCGGGATCCGCTGGTCGTGCGCTACGCTCTCGCCGCCGCGCACTACCGGTCGAGCCTCGATCTCTCGGAATCGTCCTGGGCGGAGGCGGACGCGGCGCTCGGCCGTATCCGCTCCTTCCTCGATCGCGCATTCCGCGCGGCCGGCGAGGAGATCGGTGCCGAGGTCGCGCGGAGCCTGCCCGAGGCCTTCGTCGAGGCGCTGGACGACGACCTCGGCGTGCCGCAGGCCCTGGCCGTCGTGCACGAGAGCGTGCGGGGCGGGAACTCGGCGCTGGACGCGGGCGACACCGACACGGCCCTGGACGCGGCGCGGGCGGTGCTCGCCATGACCGGGATCCTCGGTCTGGACCCGCGCACGGGATCGGGCGCCGCCGGGGGCGCGCAGGCAGCGGCGCTGGACGCGCTGGTGCAGGAGATGATCGCGCAGCGCGCCACCGCGCGCGCGGAGAAGGACTGGGCGGCGGCGGATCGCATCCGTGACGCGATCGCCGCCGCAGGAATCACGCTGGAGGACACTCCGGCCGGAACTCATTGGAGTATCGATGGCTAAGCCAGGGCGCCCCGGCGCGAGCAAGGGAAACAAGAAGGGCCCGACCAAGGGCACCGGCGGTCTCGGGCGCAAGGCGCTCGAGGGTCGCGGGCCCACGCCGAAGGCGGAGGACCGCGCGTGGCACCCCGCCGGTAAGCGCAAGGCCGCGGCCGAGCGCTACGCGGCTGCGGGCGGCAAGGGCAAGCCCGGTGGGCGCCCCGCGTCCGGCGGCAACCCGAACCGCAGCGCCCGGTCGAAGGACAACACCACCGACACCGAGACGGTCACCGGCCGCAACTCCGTGCTCGAGGCGTTGCGCGCGAAGATCCCGGCGACGGCGATGTACATCGCGCAGCGCGTCGAGATGGACGACCGCGTCAAGGAGATGCTGTCGATCGCGACCCACCGCGACATCCCGGTGCTCGAGGTCACCCGCCAGGAGCTCGACCGCATGGCCGGCTTCGACGGCGTGCACCAGGGCGTCGCCCTCAAGGTGCCGCCGTACGAGTACGCCCACCCGCAGGACCTCCTGGAGCAGGTCATCGACTGCGGCGAGACGCCGCTGTTCGTCGCCCTCGACGGCATCACGGACCCCCGCAACCTCGGTGCGATCATCCGCTCGACGGCGGCGTTCGGCGGCCACGGCATCATTCTGCCGCAGCGCCGTTCCGCCGGTGTGAACTCCGCGGCGTGGAAGACGAGTGCGGGCGCGGCGGCGCGCATCCCCGTCGCCCTGGCGTCGAACCTCACCACGCAGCTCAAGGAGTTCAAGAAGCAGGGCGTGTTCGTGCTCGGGCTCGACGGTGACGGCGACGTCTCGCTGCCCGCGCTGGAGCTGGCGGACCGTCCCGTCGTCATCGTCGTGGGCTCGGAGGGCAAGGGCCTGTCCCGCCTCGTGACCGAGACCTGCGACCAGATCGTCTCCATCCCCATCTCCGCGGCGACCGAGTCGCTGAACGCCGGCATCGCGGCCTCGGTCGCGCTGTACCAGGTCGCGACCGTCCGCGCCGCGGACTGACCGAGAGGAACACGCATGGCCCGCATCATCGTCCTGGGAGGAACCGGCTACGCCGGGCGCCACATCGTCGCGGAGGCGGTGAGCCGCGATCACGCGGTCGTCGCCATCTCGCGCTCGACCCCCGCGGATCCGGTCGCGGGTGCGGCGTACGTGCAGGGGTCCGCGCTCGACCCCGCGACGCTGACCGAGGCGTTCGCGGGTGCCGATGCCGTGGTCTCCGCGCTCTCGCCGCGCGGTGACATGGAGGACCGTGTCCTCGAGGCGCTGACGAACGTGGTCGCGCTGCTCGACGGCACCGAGACCCGGCTCGGGGTCGTGGGCGGCGCGGGCGGCAGCCTCGTCGCGCCCGGTGGCCCCCGACTGTTCGATCAGGGGTTCCCCGAGGAGTACAAGCACGAGGCGCAGGTCGGCATCGACTCGCTCGCGCTCCTGGAGCGCACCGCGGAGAGCCTGGACTGGGTCTTCGTGCACCCTGCCGAGGTCTTCGGGCCGTGGGCCGAGGGGGAGCGCACCGGACACTACCGGGACGGCGGTGACGTCCTCGTCCGCGACGAGGACGGGAAGTCGTACATCTCCGGGGCGGACTTCGCCGTCGCGATCGTCGACGAGATCGAGCAGGGCAACCACCACCGCGAGCGGTTCACGGTCGGCTACTGACGCCGCCCGGCGCGGCGCCGACCGGCGGGCACGGTCTCAGACGAGGTCGCGCCAGTCCACCTCGTCGTCGTCGCCGAGCGCGAGCGTGCCGGTGACGACGGGGAGGCCCATCGTCTCGGTCGGCGGCCCCATGATGGTGGCCTCGTCGCGCCGGTGGCGGAGCACATCGTTGATGTAGCTCGTCAGCACCTCCGCGAGGGCGACCGAGCGTCCCTGCGCCTGCGACAGGTACCAACGGTGCTCGAGCACCTGGTGGAACACCTCGGCCGGCTCCAGCTTGGCGCGCAGGTCGTAGGGGATCGCGCGGACGACGGGCTCGAAGACGCGCGTGAGCCACTCGTGCGCGTACATCTCCTCGTCCGCCCACTGCTTGGTGGAGCGGGCACGGAACTCGTCGAGGTCGTTGAGGAGCCGCCGGGCCTGGTTCTCCTCGACGTCGAGACCGGTGAGGCGGATGAGGCGGCGCTGGTGGTGCCCGGCATCGACGACCTTGGGCTGGATCTCCACGACCGTGCCGTCGGCGGTCGTCGACATCGACATCTCGTCGATGTCGAAGCCGAGGGCGTTGAGCCGCTCGACACGTTCCGTGATGCGCCACGTCTCGGCGGCGGAGAAGGACTCCTGCGCGGTGAGCTCGGCCCAGAGGGAGCGGTAGGACGACACGATGCCGTCCGCGATGGCGACGGCGTCGACCCCGTGCTCCAGGCGGCCGCCCGCGGCGAGATCCATGATCTCCCCGGCGATGTTCGTGCGCGCGAGGTCCAGGTCGTAGGCGCGCTGACCGTCGGTGAGGCCCTCTTCGTGCAGCTCGCCGGTCTCCGCATCGACGAGGTACGCCGCGAACGCCCCGGCATCCCGGCGGAACAGCGTGTTCGAGAGCGAGACGTCTCCCCAGTAGAAGCCCACGTTGTGCAGACGCACGAGCAGCAGGGCGAGCGCGTCGACGAGGCGCGTGGCCGTGTCCGGGCGGAGCACCCGGGTGAAGAGGGCCCGGTACGGCATCGAGAAGCGCAGATGCGAGGTGACCAATGCCGCGGGGAGCGGCGCCCCCGACGAGTCGGTGCGCCCCGCGATCACCGCGACGCGCTCCACGCACGGCACGTCGAGTCGCGACAGGTTGCCGAGCATCTCGTACTCCCGGCGCGCCATCTCGGTCGTCGTCTCCTTCACCGCCACCACGCGCCCGGAGAGATCCGCGAAGCGCACGAGGTGGCGGGAGAGGCCCTTGGGCAGCGAGACGATGTGCTCGGACGGCCACTTCTCCAGAGGCGTCGACCAGGGCAGAGCGAGCAGACCGGGGTCGACCGTCTTGGCGGTGATCCGGAGGGATTCCTGCATGGGGGCTCCTGAGGGTGCCGGGGAAACGACGCGGCGCGGGCGACCGAAGTCAGCCCGCGCCGCGGTGGAGTGTCCGATCAGGCCGAGACGACCGGCTTGTCGTTCAGGCGGTCGCCCGACTCGAGGTCGAACGCGTGCACGTGACCCGGGTTCGCGGCAAGGGTGACGGTCTCCCCGGCGTTCGGGTGGTTGCGGCCGTCGACGCGGGCGACGAGGTCGGTGCGCTTGCCGTTGATCTCCGTGTGGCCGTAGAGGTAGCCGTCGGCGCCGAGCTCCTCGACGAGGTCGACGACGACCGAGAGGCCGCGACCGTCGGCCGGGCCGACCGTGATGTCCTCGGGGCGGACGCCGACCGTGACCTGCGAGCCCGACGCGCGGCCGACCGTGTCGCGGTCCAGCGGCACGACCTCGGTGCCGAACTGCACGCCGCCGTCGGCGAGGTCGGCGCTGAACAGGTTCATCGCGGGGGAGCCGATGAAGCCGGCCACGAACACGTTGTTCGGCTTCTCGTACAGGTCGCGCGGGGAGCCGACCTGCTGGAGCAGACCGTCCTTGAGCACGGCGATGCGGTCACCCATCGTGAGCGCCTCGGTCTGGTCGTGCGTGACGTAGACCGTGGTGACGCCGAGACGACGCTGCAGCGACGCGATCTGCGTGCGGGTCTGGACGCGGAGCTTGGCGTCGAGGTTCGACAGGGGCTCGTCCATGAGGAAGACCTGGGGCTGACGAACGATGGCGCGACCCATGGCGACACGCTGACGCTGACCACCGGAGAGGGCCTTCGGCTTGCGGGTGAGGTACTGCTCCAGGTCGAGGAGCTTCGCGGCCTCGAGGACGCGCGCGGCGCGCTCCTCCTTGCCGACGCCGGCGATCTTGAGCGCGAAGCCCATGTTCTCGGCGACGGTCATGTGCGGGTACAGCGCGTAGTTCTGGAACACCATCGCGATGTCGCGGTCCTTCGGCGGCACGTCGGTGACGTCGCGGTCACCGATGAGGATGCGGCCGGAGTTGACCTCTTCGAGGCCGGCGAGCATGCGGAGGGAGGTGGACTTACCGCAACCGGAAGGACCGACCAGGACGAGGAACTCGCCGTCTCCCACCTCGAGGTTGAGCTTGTCGACAGCCGGACGGGTGCCGCCGGGGTACAGGCGGGTGGCCTCGTCGAAAGTCACAGATGCCATCGTGTTTCTCCTTCACCGGCAGGTACGTGCCGGACGATCCGTAGTGAATGAAGCGGCGGAGCGACCCGCCGTGACCCTCCATCGGGTCGGGATCAGTATGGCACGAACGGCCGCACCTGGGTATTTCTCAGCCTCACTGGTTAGCATCGAACCCGGCCGTGCGCAGCGGCGATCACCGCCCGACGGTGGTCGGGGCCAACCCGGACCCCCTGAGACTCAAGAGGAACGATGTCGAGCGACGAAACGCCGAACGTCCCTGCCCCTCGCACTTCGCGCGAGGCCGTGCGGGAGAAGGCACAGAAGGTGCACGCCCAGCAGTCGCGGGCGCGTCTCATGCGACGGATCATCATCGGTGCGGTCGCGATCATCGCGGTCGGTGCGATCGGGACCGCCGTGACGCTCGCGGTGACCTCGCAGACGTCCAAGCCGCAGCTCAGCCCGAGCGGCATGGAGGCGGACGGCGTCGTGGTGACGGACATCGCCTCCGCCGCGATCGCCGGCACCGCGTCCCCCACACCGGACCCCGAGCCCAGTGAGGCCGGGGCCAGCGAGACGCCGTCGCCCGAGCCGTCCGCGGCCGGCGCCGTCGAGGTCCACGTCTACGTCGACTACCTCTCGCCCGACGCGGGCAAGTTCGAGCGCGCCAACGCCCGTCTGCTCGCCCAGTGGATCGAGGACGGCGCCGCGACCGTCAGCTACCACCCGGTCGCTCTGCTCACCGCCAGCTCCAACGGCACGAAGTACTCGCTGCGTTCCGCCGCTGCCGCCGCCTGCGTGGCGACGCACTCGCCGGACCAGTTCTACGCGTTCAACCACGACCTCCTCGACGACCAGCCCGATGTGGGCAGCGACGGGATGTCCGACGAGGAGCTCGCCAACCTCGCGGGTGCCGTCGGCGTGGACAACGCCAAGACCGTGCGCTCGTGCATCCAGGACGGCGACTACGTCAGCTGGGCGAAAGAGGCGACGACCCGCGCGCTCGAGGGGCCGCTCCCCGGCTCCGACGACCTCGTGCTCACTGCCGCCCCGATGATCGTCGTGAACGGCGAGGCGTACGTCGGGGCGCTGGACGACCCGCAGGAGCTGTCGACGTTCGTCATGTCCGTCGCCAGCGAGGCCTACTACGAGTCGACGTCTCCGACGCCCACCCCGACCGCCACCTCGGCGCCGGCGAAGTAGTCCGTCGAGCGTCCCGGCCATCGCTAAGCTGTGATGGCATCCGCCGACTTGGCGCAATTGGTAGCGCACCGTACTTGTAATACGGGGGTTACGGGTTCGAGTCCCGTAGTCGGCTCTCTCTGACGGACCCCTCCGCGTGATCGCGGTGCCTTTGCGTGCCGCGCTGTCGCACGCCCGCATATCGCGTATCACTTCGGAGGGTGTTATGTTACTGGGGTGCAGGTGGTCGGCACCCCGCCCCGGCCACCTGCGCATCTTTTCGCGTCACCGCGGGAATGTTCGCGCCGCTCGACGCGGTTGTCTCGGACATGACCCGCATCGGCTCCAGTGACCTCGACGTCTTCCCTCTCGCCCTCGGCGGCAACGTGTTCGGCTGGACGGCCGACCGTGACGCCTCCTTCGCCGTCCTCGACGCCTTCGTCGACGGGGGTGGCGACTTCATCGACACGGCGGACTCCTACAGTGCGTGGGTTCCCGGCAACGAGGGCGGCGAGAGCGAGACGATCATCGGAGCGTGGCTCGCGGCGCGGAAGCCCCAGGGCGTCGTCGTCGCGACCAAGGTCAGCCAGCACCCCGCCTTCCGCGGTCTCTCGGCGGGGAACGTGCGCCGCGCGGCGGAGGCGTCGCTCGCTCGCCTCGGCGTCGACGAGATCGACCTCTACTACGCCCACTTCGACGACGAGTCCGTGCCGCTGGAGGAGACGGTCGAGGCGTTCGGCGCCCTCGTCACGGACGGGCTCGTCCGGCACGTGGCGGTGTCCAACTACACCGCCGACCGCATCCGGCAGTGGATCGATATCGCGGACCGCCTCGGCGTCGCGCGACCGGTCGCCGTCCAGCCGCACTACAACCTCGTCCACCGTAACGACGTCGAGGACACCATCATCCCCGTCGCCGAGGAGTTCGGGCTGAGCCTCGTGCCGTACTACGCGCTGGCGAGCGGCTTCCTCACCGGCAAGTACCGCTCGACGGACGCCGGGGGAGAGGGGTCTCCGCGGGCCGCCGGCGCTGCGAAGTACGCCACCGAGGCGGGACTGCGGATCATCGACGCGCTCGACGAGATCGGCGGAACGCACGGCGCCTCGGTCGCCGCGACGGCCCTGGCCTGGCTGCGTGCGCAGCCGACCGTGGTCGCGCCCATCGCGAGTGCCCGGACGGTGGATCAGGTGCCGGATCTGCTCGCCGGAGCGCGGCTGGAGCTGTCGACCGAGGAGGTCGAGCGCCTGAACCGCGTGTCGGCCTGGACGCCGCCGCAGGGCTGACCCGCTCTCACCGACCGACGAGGCCGAGCCGGTGCGCGAGGATCACGGCATGGATCCGGTCCCGCGCCCCGAGCTTCGCCAGGATCCGCCCGACGTGCGTCTTCACCGTGGACTCGCCGACGTAGAGTGACGCCGCGATCTCGGCGTTCGTGAGCCCCTGGCCGATCGCGACGAACACCTCGCGCTCGCGTTCGGTCAGGGAGCGGTACCCGGCGTCGTCGACCTCGTCGAGAGCGCTGGTTCCGAGCTGCGAGCCGACGTGCTCCAGCAGCACGCGGGTCACCCGGGGCGCCAGCGCGGCGTCTCCACGATGGACGGCACGGACGGCGGAGAGCATCTCCTGGCGCTGGGCGTCTTTCAGGAGGAACCCGCTGGCACCGGCCCGGATCGCGCCGAAGGCGTACTCGTCCAGATCGAAGGTCGTGAGGACGAGCACCTTCGTCTCGGGATGCGCGCCGACGATGGCGGTCGTCGCCGCGATCCCGTCGAGCTCCGGCATCCGGATGTCCATGAGCACGAGGTCGGGGGCGAGTGCGGCGCTCTGTGCGATCGCCGCCCTCCCGTCGGCGGCCTCCCCGATGACGACGATGTCGGGTTCCGCCTCGAGGACCATGCGGAACCCCAGGCGGATCAGCTCCTGGTCGTCGACCAGGAGCACGCGGATGGGTGATGTCATCTGTTCTCCTCCTCTGTCGGCAGCACGGCGCGAAGGATCCATCGGCCCGCACCGTCCGGCCGCGACTCCAGTGTGCCGTGGACGTGGGCGGCGCGTTCCTGGAGACCCCGGAGACCGAAGCCTCCCTCGCCCGGAGAGCCCGCGACGCCGTCGTTGACGATCTCGACGACCACGGACGCGGGCGTGTACTCGAGTCGCACGGATGCGGCGGTCGCGGTCGGCGCGTGCCGCATCGCGTTCGTCAGCCCCTCCTGCACGATCCGGCCGAGCGCGTGGGCGACATCGGACGAGACGTCCGCGTGGCCGGTGGTGGCGAGGGTCACCGGATACCCGGTCCGCTGCGCGGCCGCGACGGTCTCCTGCGGGGATGCGGGCGAGACCGGCGCGAGGAGGATCGGGGCGTCGTCGTCCCGAAGCACCCCGAGCATCGCCCGCATCTGGGTGAGCGCGCTGCGGGCGGTGTCCGCCGCAGAGGTGGCCGCCGCGCGCGCCTGTTCACGGTCCGGGGTGGCGGCCGCTCCCTCGGACAGCGCCACGACCACGGTCAGGGAGTGCGACACGATGTCGTGCATCTCGCGTGCGATCCGCGCCCGCTCCGCCGCAGCGGCGAGCTGCGCCTGCTGGTCGCGCTCCACGAGGAGCTGCCGGGAGCGGTCGATGACGGCGTCCAGGTAGCGCTTCCGGTTGCCGACGTTCGCGCCGATCAGGGTGCCGATCAGGCCGAGCACGACCGTGCCGAGCAGGGCGTTGACCGCCTCTTGGAGTGTGAAGACGCCGGCCCAGAGGAGAAGCCCGGCTCCCGAGGCGCTGGCGGCGACGCCGATGCCGAAAGCGGTCCACGCGGCACGGGTGGAACGGTAGACGGCGAGGGAGTAGCCGGCGAACAGCAGCAGCGGGCTGCTCCCCGGCAGCGCGGTGAACAGGAGGAAGACGTCGAGCAGGATCGCCGCGATCGCCGGGAGCCACGGCTTCCGTCGGCGCCAGAGCAGGGTGGCGGAGGCGGCGACCACGCAGAGCGGCAGCAGGGCGGCGAGCACGAGCCCGACGGGGCCGCGGTCGGCATCGTCGACGCGCGCGGCGGGTGTGATCGTGAGGACGATACAGAGCAGGGTGAGCAGGACGTCGGCGAGGACGGGATGGCGCGCCCAGAAACGCCGGAACACGCCGGGAGGACGAGGGAGCCGCAGCCCCTCGTCCTCCCGGACCGTGTCCGTTCCGCGTCGCTTCGCCGGCACCCGGTCTCCTACGCGTCGCGCGTGCGAAGGACGGCCCACGCGGCCAGCAGACCGCCGACCACCCAGCAGCCGAGGGTGAGGAAGGCGACCGGCGCATCCAGCGTCGCCGTGTCACCGGGCAGGATCGCGCTCTGCGCGGCGGCGACGGGGAGGTAAGCGGAGGCGTCGATCACCCAGGCCCAGGCCTCTCCCGCCATCGCGAAGAAGCTCGCGACGATCGGCAGGACGAACAGCAGACCGACCGTCGCCGCGATCGCTCCGGCACCCGAGCGCAGGATGAAGCCGAAGGCCACGCCGATCAGCGCGAAGACGGCCATGGCGAGGGAGGCGACCACGATCGGCAGGACGGAGGCCGCGGGGTCCGACCAGTCGATGCGCTGCTCCCGTCCTGCGACCACGGGGGACACGGCGGCCGCCGCGGCGCCGAAGATGACCAGCGACGACAGGAACAGGAAGCCCGCGAGCACGAGGGCCTTCGCCAGCAGCACGGACCCGCGGATCGGGTCGGCGGTCAGCGTCGAGCGGATCATGCCCGTGGAGTACTCGCCGGTGACCGAGATCGCCCCGATGATGCCGGCGAGCAGCATCGTGAACTGGATCGGCATGACGACGGCCTGGATCGGGTCGAACCCGGGGGCATCGATCGCCTGGGCGATGAGGACGGCGATGCCGATCGTCAGCACGGCGGCGATCGCGATGGACCACCACGTCGACCGGAGGGTGATGAGCTTGATCGCCTCGCCGCGCACGGCGCGTGCGAAGGTGAGGCGCCGACCGGAGTCGACGGCAGGGGGCGTGAGGGCCGGGGTCGTCACGGCGGGGGCGGCGGTCATGAGAGCTCCTTCGTGCGGTACTCGACGGCGTCGCCGGTGAGGGCGAGGTAGGCCTCTTCGAGGGACCCGGTGGTCGGGGTGAGTTCGTGCAGCGGGATCCCGCGCTCCGCGGCGAGGTCGCCGATGCGCGCTGCCGGGAGCCCCGCGATGTCGAGCAGGTCGGGAGCGGCGCTGACGATCTCCACGTCCGGACCGCCCACCGCGGCCACGAGGTCGGTCGGGCGGGGTGTCCGCACGCGCACGCGGTTTGTCGTCCAGGAGCGCACCAGCTCGGCCAGCGGAGCGTCGGCGAGGACCTTGCCCCGTCCCATCACGATGACGTGGTCCGCGGTCTGCGCCATCTCGCTCATGAGGTGACTGGACAGCAGGACCGTTCGGCCCTCGGAGGCCGCATGCCGGACGAACTGTCGCACCCAGCGGACGCCCTCCGGGTCGAGGCCGTTGACCGGCTCGTCGAGGATGAGGGTGTGCGGGTCGCCGAGCAGTGCGGAGGCGATCCCGAGGCGCTGCCCCATGCCGAGGGAGAACTTCCCGGCGCGCTTGCGGGCGACCGCGCCGATGCCGGCGAGCTCGATGACCTCGTCGACGCGCGACGTCGGGATGCCGTGCGTGGCGGCCATGGCCCGGAGGTGGTCGCGTGCGGTCCGACCGGTGTGCACGGCCTTGGCATCGAGGAGCACGCCGACCTCGGTGAGGGGCGCCCGGAGCTTGCGATACTCCTGGCCGGCGACGGTCGCCCGGCCGGCCGACGGACGGTCCAGCCCGACGATCATGCGCATGGTCGTCGACTTCCCTGCGCCGTTCGGTCCGAGGAAGCCGGTGACGGTCCCCGGCTGCACGGTGAAGGACACGCCGTCGACGGCGGTCTTGTCCCCGAATCTCTTGGTGAGGCCTTCTGCGGTGATCATGGTCCCCACGCTACGGACCGTCGGGGCGCGGCGCGTCCTCCCGGAGGACGATTCCCCGGTGCGGTGCGATCGTCCTCCGGGAGGACGGCGCCGTGGAGGACAGGTGCCCGCGGAGGCTCCGATAGTGTCGAGAGGTGACTCCCGCCCGCCGCCTCCCCGCCCCTCTGGCGCTCGGGGGAGCCGTCGCGATCGGGGTCATGACCGCGATCCAGGCGCGCATCAACGGGGTCCTGGGCGTGCGCGTCGACAACGGCATCGTCGCCGGCTTCCTGTCCTTCGCGGTGGGGCTCGTGGCCCTCGCCGTCGTCATCTCCTTCCTGCCTTCGGCGCGCGGTGGCGCTGCGCGCCTCGGTCGCGGCATCCGCGACCGGAGCATCCCGTTCTGGATGCTCCTCGGCGGAGCCTGCGGCGCTCTCACCGTCTCCACCCAGGGGCTGACGGCGGGCATCCTCGGCGTCTCCCTCTTCACGGTGGGTGTCGTGGCAGGGCAGACCCTGCACGGCCTCGTCCTCGACCGCATCGGCTTCGGGCCGGCGGGCGTCGTGGCCGTGACCCCCGGCCGGGTGATGGGCGGCGTGCTCGCGCTCGCCGCGGTGGGGATCTCCCTCTCGGGCGATGTGCTGGCGACCGCCCCGCTGTGGATGCTAGTGCTGCCCTTCGCCGCCGGTGTCGGCATCGCCTGGCAGGCCGCGACGAACGGTCGGCTGGCCCAGCGCGTGCAGTCGCCGATCGCCGCCACCCTGATGAGCTTCATCGCGGGAACCCTGGTCCTGGCGGTCGCCGCCGGCATCAGCGTCGCCGTGCGGGGGTGGCCGGCCGCGCTGCCGACCGAGCCCTGGCTCTACCTCGGCGGCTTCCTCGGTGCGGGCTACATCCTGCTCGGCGCCTTCATCGTCGCGCACACGGGCGTGCTGCTCATGGGGCTGGGATCGGTGCTCGGGCAGCTCGTGACGTCCGTCGTGATCGACCTGCTCTGGCCGGCGCAGGCGGGACCGGCGCTGTGGCAGGTGATCGCGATGGTCATCGTGGCGGTGGGCTCGGTGCTGGTCGCGGTGCCCTGGCGTCGACGCCGGCTCTAGGAGCGGCTCTTCTTCGCGGCCTTCTTCGCCTTCTTCTTCGCCTTCTTCTTCGCCTTCTTGCGGGCTTTCTTCTCGGCCTTCTCGGCCTTCTTCCTCTCGGCCTCCTGCGCCGCCGCCTCGGCTGCCGCCCGCTCCTCCGGAGAGAGCTTCGGCGGCCGGGTGAGAAGCGCGCGGGCGTCGACCGTCTTGCGCCTGCCGGGACTCTTGCCCTCGGGCTTCGCGCCGACGTAGAGCCAGCCGAGGAGCTCCTCGTCGGGGCCCAGCCCGTGCATGCGCGCCACGGGCTCTGAGCGCGTGTAGTGTCCGGTGCGCCAGATGACGCCCCACCCCGCCTCATCGAGCAGCAGGCTCAGCACATGCGCGACGCCGGAGGCCACCGCCTCCTGCTCCCAGCGCGGCACTTTCTCGCTCGGACGGTAGCTCGCGACCACCGCGATGAGGAGCGGAGCCCGCAGCGGCTTCGTCGACGGCTCCGCGTCTCCCTGAGCCTCGGCGATCGCGGCACCGAGCGCCTCGCGGTCCGCGCCGCGCAGCTCGATCAGACGCCAGGGGCGCAGCGAGGAATGGTCGGCGACGCGGCCGGCGGCGCCGACGAACGTCACCAGCTCCTCGCGCCCCGGCGCGGTGTCGCCGACCTTCGACCAGGACTGCCGTGCGCGGACGGCGTCGAGGGCGCTCACGACTCGTCGGGCGTGAAGTTCAGCGCGATCGAGTTCATGCAGTAGCGGTCACCGGTGGGGGTGCCGAAGCCGTCCGGGAAGACGTGGCCGAGGTGCGAACCGCAGGTCGCGCAGCGGACCTCCGTGCGCACCATGCCGAGACTGTCGTCCTCGAGCAGCTCGACCGCATCCGGCCGGACCGACTCGTAGAAGCTCGGCCAGCCGCAGCCCGAGTCGAACTTGGTGCCGCTCTTGAAGAGCTCCGCACCGCAGGCGCCGCAGGTGTAGAGGCCGGCGCGCTCCTCATCGAGCAGCTCACCCGTCCAGGCGCGCTCGGTCGCCGCCTGGCGCAGCACGGCGTACTGCTCTTCGCCGAGCTCGTCGCGCCACTCGTCTTCGGTCTTGTTCACGCTGTAGGGCATCGTGTCCTCCTGAGTCCTCTCCATTCTCCCTCGTGCGAGGGCGTCGGTGGCGCTTCGCGTCAGAATGGACGCATGACCGACGCCGTGCAGGAGCGCTATGCCCGATTCGCGGCGACGGAGGCTCCTGGGCGCAGCGCGCTGTACGCGGAGTGGGCGGCCGGGGTCGCCGCCGACCCGGAGATCAGGGAGCTTCTGCGACGGATCCCGCCGACCCGACGCCAGCCGCCCCTCGTCTTCGCCGTGTCCCGCCTGCTCGGCGCCGGTCACGGACCGTACCGGGAGTGGCGTGAGTTCGTCCTCGCGCGGGCCGACCGGCTCGTCGCCGAGTGCACCCGGCGCGCCCTGCAGACCAACGAACCTCTGCGGACCGCCGCTCTGCTGCCCGTGCTCTCCGAGATCGACGGGCCGATCGCACTGCTGGAGATCGGCGCCGCGGCGGGCCTGTGCCTCTACCCCGATCGCTACTCGTTCCGCTTCACCGACGGAGAAGGACGCGTCCGCCGCGCCCTCGATCCGCTCGACGGCCCCTCGACGGTGCTGCTGGAGAGCACCGTGTCCGGAGACCTGCCGCCGCTGCGCCTGCCCGAGGTCGTGTGGCGCGCGGGTATCGACCTCGCCCCGCTGGACGCGGCGGCCGCCGACGACCGGCGCTGGCTCCGCGCACTCGTGTGGCCGGGGGAGGAGGGGAGGGAGCAGCGCATCACCGCCGCGCTCGACATCGTCGCCGCCGACCCTCCGCTCCTCGTCGCCGGCGACGCGGCCGCCCACCTGGACGATCTGGCGGCGTCGGCTCCGGCGGACGCCACTCTGGTCATCACGACCCCGGGGGTGCTGGTGCACATCCCGCGGGCGGAGCGGACGGAGCTCGTCGCCACGATCGCGGGACTGCCGGCGCACTGGGTCACGATCGACCCTCCCGGCCTCCTCGACGTGTGGGAGCCGCCGGTCGCCGTGGAGACCTGGCCGGGCTTCGTCGTCGCGCACGACGGCCGCGTGCGCGCCGCCGCGGATCCGCTCGGCGCGTGGTGGGAGTGGCGCGCCGGGGATCGCCGTCCGACGACCTAATCTGAGGGCATGTCCGCAGACCACCTCACGGAGCGCGATCGCGCGATCCTCGCCCTGGAGGCCGCCTGGCCCCGCCACGGCGGCATGAAGGAGGAGGTCATCCGCAGCAGGCTCGGCATGAGCGCGGCGCGGTACTACCAGCTGCTCGGGCGGCTGATCGACTCCGAGGCCGCGCTCGAGTTCGACCCGATGCTCGTGCGGCGGCTGCGTCGGCTCCGCGACGCCCGCGGCGCCAGACGGGCCGCGCGGATCCCCGGCTTCACCGGCTGAGCGGACGCCGACCGCACGGATCGGGCCCGTCGCGGACCGGTTTGCCAGGGACGTGCCGCTAGCATCGAGGGGTGTCCAAGCCCCCCCGTGACCGTTTCGACGAGGTCCCCCGTTCCACCGGACGCGTAGGAGCGCACCGCGCCGAAGCCCCGGGCATGAACGGCTGGGTCGTGCTGCTGTGGTCGTTCGTCGCCGCCCTCGTGCTCATCATCGCCGGCATCTTCGGCGCCCTGGCCGTCATGGGGCGGATCGAGCTGTTCCCCGATGCCGCGCCGTCCGCGGTCGCCACGCCGGAGGAGACCGGGGTGATCGACCCGACCTACTCGGTGCTGATCCTCAACGCGACCCCGGACAACGGCCTCGACGACCAGATGCGCGACACCCTCATCAACGCCGGCTGGGCGGCGGACACGGTGCTCGCCAGCGACAGCGAGAGCGACGACTTCGCCACGACGACCGTCTACTACGTCAGCGCCGAGGACGAGGAGGCGGCCATGGGCCTCGCCGGCGTCATCGGCGGTGCCGAGGTGCAGCAGAGCGATTACTACGCGGGTCAGACCGAGGACGGCCAGAAGCAGCTCACCATCGTGATCGGCGTCGACCGGGCCGCGTCGGTGCCCGAGACTCCCGCGCCCTGACGCCCGTATCCCTCTCGGATCGCACGGCTTGCACTCGATGGTGTCGAGTGCCAGAATGGCGTTAGCACTCTCTCACTCTGAGTGCTAAACCCACCGTCTACGTCCAGGAGGGACGACAAAACTCATGGCAAAGATCATCGCCTTCGATGAGGAGGCCCGCCGCGGCCTCGAGCGTGGCCTCAACATCCTCGCCGACGCGGTCAAGGTGACCCTCGGCCCGCGTGGTCGCAACGTCGTGCTCGAGAAGAAGTGGGGCGCCCCCACGATCACGAACGACGGTGTCTCCATCGCCAAGGAGATCGAGCTGGACGACCCGTACGAGAAGATCGGCGCGGAGCTCGTCAAGGAGGTCGCCAAGAAGACCGACGACGTCGCCGGTGACGGCACGACGACCGCCACGGTCCTCGCCCAGGCCCTGGTCCGCGAAGGCCTGCGCAACGTCGCGGCCGGTGCCGACCCCATCTCCCTCAAGCGCGGCATCGAGAAGGCCGTCGCCGCGATCACCGAGGAGCTGCTGAGCACGGCGAAGGAGATCGACTCCAAGGAGCAGATCGCCGCGACCGCCTCCATCTCCGCCGCCGACCCCGCGATCGGCGAGCTCATCGCCGAGGCCATCGACAAGGTCGGCAAGGAGGGCGTCGTCACCGTCGAGGAGTCGCAGACCTTCGGCACCGAGCTCGAGCTCACCGAGGGCATGCGCTTCGACAAGGGCTACCTGAACCCGTACTTCGTCACGGACCCGGAGCGCCAGGAAGCCGTCTTCGAGGACCCGTACATCCTCATCGCGAACCAGAAGGTCTCCAACATCAAGGACCTCCTGCCGATCGTCGACAAGGTGATCCAGGACGGCAAGGAGCTCGTCATCATCGCCGAGGACGTCGAGGGCGAGGCTCTCGCGACGCTCGTGCTGAACAAGCTCAAGGGCATCTTCAAGTCGGTCGCCGTCAAGGCTCCCGGCTTCGGCGACCGTCGCAAGGCGCAGCTGCAGGACATCGCGATCCTCACGGGCGGCCAGGTCATCACCGAAGAGGTGGGCCTGAAGCTCGAGAACGCCACGCTCGACCTGCTCGGCCGTGCGCGCAAGGTCATCGTCACCAAGGACGAGACCACGATCGTCGAGGGTGCCGGCGAGGCCGACCAGATCGAGGGTCGCGTCACGCAGATCCGTCGCGAGATCGAGAACACCGACAGCGACTACGACCGCGAGAAGCTGCAGGAGCGCCTGGCGAAGCTCGCCGGTGGCGTGGCCGTCATCAAGGCCGGTGCGGCGACCGAGGTCGAGCTCAAGGAGCGCAAGCACCGCATCGAGGACGCCGTCCGCAACGCGAAGGCAGCCGTCGAGGAGGGCATCGTCCCCGGTGGTGGCGTCGCGCTCATCCAGTCCGGCACGAAGGCGCTCGACGCTCTCTCGCTCGAGGGCGACGAGGCGACCGGTGCGAACATCGTGCGCGTCGCGATCGAGGCTCCGCTGAAGCAGATCGCGCTGAACGCCGGTCTCGAGCCGGGCGTCGTCGCCAACAAGGTCTCCGAGCTCCCCGCGGGCCAGGGCCTGAACGCCGCCAGCGGCGAGTACGGCGACATGTTCGCACAGGGCATCATCGACCCGGCGAAGGTCACGCGTTCCGCGCTGCAGAACGCCGCGTCGATCGCCGGCCTGTTCCTCACGACCGAGGCCGTCGTCGCCGACAAGCCCGAGAAGGTTGCTGCTCCCGCGGGTGACCCCACGGGCGGCATGGACTTCTGATCCTCTGAGAGGTTCAGAGACCCCGTCTCACGCAGAAAGCCCCCGGCTCCGGCCGGGGGCTTTCTGCGTCCCTCAGCGGAAGAGGCTCGCCGAGTACTGATCCGCTTCGGCGTACTGGGTGGCCACGGCGCCGAGCGATGTGCCGATACCGTCCAGGACGAGCTCGACGTGCTGCTGGGCGCCCTGCCACTCCTCGGCGCAGCTCTGGAAGGCGGCCGAGGCCGTGCCGACCCACGCGGTCTGCAGGTGCCGGAGCTGAGACATGAGCGTGGCGGATTCGGCGCGCAGGCGCTCGATGGTGGCGCGGGTCGCGGCTTCTGCCGCGTGGACGGCGTCGGTGTCGACGGTGAAGACGGTCATGGGATCTCCCTTCGAGGAAGCTCCGACGGTACGGGGGCTGCAGCGCCGTCGGAGAGGCGAGACCGCGTCCGGTCCGGAAGCCGGGAGAAGGGACGCGCCGCGAGAGATCTGTGCAGGAGCGAGTGCCTACGGGAGGTCGTCGAGCCGCTCCAGCGGCTGCGTGTCCTCGAGGAGATGCTCCGGGGTCGAGCGCGCGGGGGCGAGCGGGAGCGTGACGGTGAAGGTGGCGCCGCCTCCCGGGCTCTCCGACACCGCGATGTCGCCGTTGAGCGCCTTGAGGATGGAGGCGACGATCGCCAGTCCCAGGCCGGAGCCGCCGGTCTCCCGCGCGCGGGAGGTGTCGGCTCGCCAGAACCGCTCGAAGATCTGCTCCCGGATCTGCGGCGGGACACCCTCGCCGTGGTCGACGATCGAGATGCTCGCGGTGCCCGCCGTGCGGTCGGAGTCCACGACGATCTCGATCGGGCTGTCCTCGGGGGAGAAGCGGCGGGCGTTGCCCAGGAGGTTCGTGACGACCTGACGGACCTTGTTCTCCTCGCCGAGCACGATCGGCGGTGTACGCACCGGGATGTCGGCGACCTCGGTGAAGTCGATGGCCGGCGGCTGCTCCTGCGGCCGCGCGCGGCGACGAAGGCGCGACAGGGTGGCACGGGGGCGCGGCTTCGGCGCGGGCTCCGGGGCGATGGGCACCACCGGGGTGCGGATGGGTGTGGTCGGGACGTTCTCGAGCGTGCGGTCGATCACGGAGATCGTGCGGCCCGGAGCTGCGGCCCGCACGTCGAGGGCGGCATCGCGCGCGATGGGGCGGAGATCGAGCGGGACGATCTGCGGCTCGCGCTCCTCGTCGAGTCGGGCGAGCGCGAGGAGGTCCTCCACGAGGACGCCCATGCGGATCGCCTCCTTCTCGATGCGCTCCATCGCCCTGGCGGTGTCCTCCTCGCCCTTGATCGCGCCCATGCGATACAGCTCGGCATAGCCGCGGACGCTGACGAGCGGAGTGCGCAGCTCGTGACTGGCGTCGCCGATGAAGCGTCGCATGTGCTGCACGGTGCGATCGCGCTGGGCCAGGGAGCGATCCACCCGATCGAGCATCGTGTTGATGGCCGCGTTCAGGCGCCCGACCTCGGTGGTCGGCTCCAGGTCGGTGAGCCGCTGCCGGAAGTCGCCGGCGGCGATCGACATGGCGGTCTGCTCGACCTGCCCGAGCCGGCGGAACGTCAGCGTCACGAGTCCGCGGGTGAGCAGAGCCGCGACGAGGATCGTGATGAGGGCGATGGTGATGTAGATCCCGAAGTACTGGCTGATGATGCGGTCGGCCTCGGCGAGGGGGAGCGCCACCATCTGGATGCTCAGCGGGTCGCCCTCCTGCTGCACGACGGCCGCGGCGGCGTGGTAGACCCGGCCGTCCGTGTCCTCGAGGGCGAGCACCTGATCCTCGTTCGCCTGGGCGTCCGACAGGGAGTACTCCGCGGGGAAGACCGGGGCACGACCGGAGGCGCTGGGGGCCGTCGCACGCAGGGCGCCCTCCGCATCGTAGATCGCGAAGGAGAAGTCGCGGGGCTTCTCGTCCCGCGGGGTGTACGTGGTCACGCCGTCGATGGTCGTGGTGTCGAAGTACCGGTCGACGAGGTCGCTGGTCACCAGTGCCGGAAGCTGCGCGTTGATGTTCTCGACCAGGGCGTTCCGCAGCAGCGGCACCGTCCCGATCCCGGCGACGAGGAGACCGAGGGCGAGCACGGCGACCGTGACGCCGGTGACCTTGGCACGGAGGCTGATGCGCCGCCACCAGGCGGTGACCGCATCCGGCTTGTGCGCCATGCGGTCCTCCCTCGTGCGGCGGCGATGCCGTCCGGGGACGGCGGGTGCGGGCTCGACGGTCTCAGACCGTCTTGCCCACCTTGAGCATGTACCCGAAGCCGCGCTTCGTCTGGATCAGCGACTCCTCCGTGTGCGGATCGATCTTGCGACGCAGGTACGAGATGTAGCTCTCGACGATGCCGGCGTCGCCGTTGAAGTCGTACTCCCAGACGTGGTCGAGGATCTGCGCCTTCGACAGCACCCGGTTCGGGTTCAGCATGAGGTAGCGGAGGAGCTTGAACTCGGTCGGGCTCAGGTCGATCGGCTCCTTGCCGACGTGCACGTCGTGCGTGTCCTGGTCCATGGAGAGCTCGCCGGCGCGGATGATCGACTCCTCGTCGGCCTGCATCGTGCGGCGGAGGATGGCCTGGGCCCTGGCGACGATCTCGTCCAGGCTGAACGGCTTGGTGACGTAGTCGTCGCCGCCGGCGTTCAGGCCCTCGATCTTGTCCTCCGTGCCGTCCTTGGCCGTGAGGAAGAGGATGGGGGCGGTGAATCCGGCGCCGCGGAGGCGCTTGGTCACGCTGAACCCGTTCATGTCGGGGAGCATGACGTCGAGGATGATGAGGTCCGGCTCCTCCTCGAGGACGGCGGAGATCGTGGCGGCGCCGTTGGCCACCGTCTTCACCTGGAACCCGGCGAAGCTGAGACCCGTGGAGAGCAGGTCGCGGATGTTGGGCTCGTCGTCGACGACCAGGATGCGCGCAGCAGTCATGACCCCATTATGGTGACTTCGGCCATGCGCGGGCTGATTATCCTGCGGAACGGCGTGGATGCGGTCGATCCGTCGGCGGGTGGATGTGCCGCACAGGCGGCCCGGGGGAGGATCGAGGCATGAGTTCGATCGAGGACGCCACCGCCGCCCCCGTCACCCCGTCCGCGCCGTCCCCCGAGGTGTCCGAGCGCGGGCTCGAGTACCACCGTCTGGCGCTCCTCCGCCCGCGCCCCCGGTGGTGGAAGCCGCTGCTCACCGGCCTCCTGGGCATCGCGTTCTACCTCGCGATCCTCGTGCTCGTCGTCGTGCCGCTCGTGGTCGTGTCGGCCCTGGTGCCCGGGTGGGGCGCCGAGCTGCAGATGCTGTTCCGGACCACCGCGTACTTCCAGCTGGACCGTCCGTGGCTCCTCGTGGCGCTCGTGCTCCCGCTCATCCTCATGATCCCCGCCCTGCTCCTGGCCTCGCGGGTCGTTCAAGGACGAGGCGTCGGGCTCCTGTCGTCGGTCACCGGGCGGCTGCGGATGGACTGGCTCGGTCGGACCCTCGGGCTGGCGTCCGCGGTGTTCGTCGTCTACTTCGCCGTGGTGCTCGGCTGGTCGGCGGCCCTCGGCGATGCGGTGACACCGGACTTCTCCCACCCCGGGCTCCTGCTCATGGTGGTGCTCCTGCTCGTGCTGATCCCGTTCCAGGCCGCCGCGGAGGAGTACGTCTTCCGCGGCTATCTCATGCAGCTCGTCGGGACCTGGCTCCGGCACCCCGCCTTCGCGATCCTGCTGCCGGTGCCGCTGTTCGTGCTGGGGCACGGCTACGACGTGTGGGGTGCGGCGAGCGTCGGCCTCTTCGCCGTCGTCGCCGCCTGGCTCACGTGGCGGACGGGCGGGCTGGAGGCGGCGATCGCGCTGCACATCGTGAACAACCTGATGATCTTCCTGCTCGGCTCCGTCGCCGTGGTCGATGCGAACGCCACCTCGGGGTCGCCGGTGGATCTCCTGGGCTCGGCCGCGGCGATGCTCGTCTTCGCCGTCGTCGCAGACCGCTGGGCGCGCCGGAGAGGGATCACCCGGACCGCGTCGCCCGCCGCCGTCGCCCGCGGGACGCATCTCCTCCCGGGGAGGATGCACGGCTGAGCGCCGCGACCCTGTTCAGGCGGCGATCGCCTCGGCGTCCATGATCGTGTAGCTGTACCCCTGCTCCGCGAGGAACCGCTGCCGGTTCTGCGCGTAGTCCTGGTCGATCGTGTCGCGGGCCACGAGCGTGTAGAAGCTCGCGGTGTGGCCGGACTGCTTGGGGCGGAGCAGCCGCCCGAGCCGCTGGGCCTCCTCCTGCCGGGAGCCGAACGAGCCGGACACCTGGATGGCGACCGACGCCTCGGGGAGGTCGATGGAGAAGTTCGCGACCTTCGACACCACGAGCAGCGAGATGTCGCCCTCTCGGAACGCCCGGTACAGCTCCTCGCGCTCCTCGACCGGGGTGGATCCGGTGATCTGCGGGGCGTCGAGCGCCTGCGAGAGCGCGTCGAGCTGGTCGAGGTACTGACCGATGACCAGGATCTGCTCGCCCTGGTGGGCCGCGATCAGCTCGCGCACCGCATCGATCTTCGCCGGTGCGGAGGCCGCGAGCCGGTAGCGCTCGTCGTCGGTCGCCGCCGCGTACTCCAGGCGGTCCGCCGGGGGGAGGTCGACCCGCACCTCGAAGCAGGCGGCGGGGGAGATGAACCCCTGCGCCTCGATCTGCTTCCAGGGGGCATCGAAGCGCTTGGGGCCGATGAGACTGAACACGTCGCCCTCGCGGCCGTCCTCGCGGACCAGGGTCGCGGTGAGGCCGATCCGGCGCCGCGCCTGCAGGTCGGCGGTGAGCTTGAACACCGGGGCGGGCAGCAGGTGCACCTCGTCGTACACGATGAGGCCCCAGTCCAGGGCGTCGAGGAGCGCGAGGTGCGCGTACTCGCCCTTCCGCTTCGCCGTGAGGATCTGGTACGTCGCGATCGTGACGGGCTTGACCTCCTTGGCCTGCCCGGAGTACTCGCCGATCTCCTCGGGCGTGAGGCTGGTGCGCTTGAGCAGCTCGTCCCGCCACTGCCGTGCGGACACGGTGTTCGTCACGAGGATGAGCGTCGTGGTCTTCGTGGCGGCCATGGCCCCCGCGCCGACGATGGTCTTTCCCGCCCCGCAGGGGAGGACCACCACGCCGGAGCCGTCCTTGGAGAAGGCATCGACCGCGTCCTGCTGGTACGGGCGGATGGTCCATCCGTCCTCGGCCAGCTCGATCTCGTGGGGCGTGCCGGGGGTGTAGCCGGCCAGGTCTTCGGCCGGCCAGCCGATCTTCAGCAGCTCCTGCTTGATCTGGCCGCGGGCCCATGCGTCGACGACGAAGGTCTCCGGCGTGGGGTGCCCGATGAGCAGCGGCTGGATGCGCTTGTTGTTCGCGACCTGGGCCAGCACAGCGGGGTCGGTCGAACGCAGGATGAGCACGCCCTCGTCGTCGCGCTCGATGACCAGGCGCCCGTACCGGTTGACCGTCTCGCGCAGGTCGACCGCGACGGAGGGCGGCACGGGGAAGCGCGACCAGCGGTCGAGCGTCTCCAGCATGTCGTCGGCGGTGTGCCCGGCCGCGCGGGCGTTCCACAGACCCAGGCGCGTGATGCGGTAGGTGTGGATGTGCTCGGGGGCGCGCTCCAGCTCGGCGAAGATCGCGAGCTCGTGACGGGCGCTCTCGGCGTCGGCGTGGGCGACCTCGAGGAGCACGGTGCGGTCGCTCTGGACGATCAGGGGGCCATCAGACATAGCTGACCAGTCTACCGGCCCCTGGCCGCACGGGGCCTAGGTCGGGACGACGGTCGCGGCGCGGATGCTCGACACCGGCAGGGTGCGCTCGACATCGGCCGCCCTGTCCCTGCCGCGCAGCCGACCACCGCCGATCCCGGTGGCTTCGAGGAGGAGATCCCTGGTGGATCCGTCCGGCATGCCGACCGTCACCCGCAGCACGGCCTTCGCGCGCACCGCCGCCTCCAGCTCCCTGTCCAGCCACGCGGCGTCCGCGTCGGGGCCCTGGTGCTCGCGCAGCCGGGCGATCAGCGGTCCGTAGTCGGGGGCGGGAGCGTGGTCGGGAACGGCGGCCGGATGGCGCGTCCGCACCGCGACGGTGCCGTCGCGATCGACGAGGGTCGCCGGATACCGGGCATCCGTCAGCGCCCAGTACACCGTGTCCTGCCCGACCTTGGTCGTCAGCGAGCCGACGTGCGCGGTGAGTCCGAGAGGGCGGAGCGACTGGTCGACCGCCATGGCCTCGAGGAGGTGCGCGTCCGTGCTCTCCACCCGCGTGCGCCCCGTCTCTTCGTCCACGGAGACCCGCACGAGTCCGTGGCGCTGGCCGGTCTGCGCGACGAGGTAGCCGAGGGGCTGGGGGATGCCCGTGAGCGAGAGGCCGCCGAGGAACTCCAGGATCGAGGCCTCGTCTTCTCCCGCGGCGAAGGCGTGCGCCACCGACTCCGCGGTGAACCGGTACGACGAGGCCTGGGAGGCCGACTCCCGGCGGGCCATGGTGCGCAGGCGCACGTCCAGCGCGGGCTGCAGAGGACCGGGGGCGATCGCGGTGAGGTCGTTCTGGAGGAAGATCCGGTCCACCTCCGCGGGCAGGAGCGCGGCGAGGGCGGAGGGGTCGGCCGCCGCTCCGCGCCGCAGGGCCTCGGACCAGGCGGGTTCGGAGCCGTCCTCCGCGACGAGACCGAGGAGCCGGGCGCCTTCGAGCTGCCGCGCCGCGTCTTCCGGCCAGGCCGGGTCCCAGGGGTGGGCGCGGTGCCACTGCGTGAGCGGGAGCCACCCTCCCGACTCCGCGCGCACACCGCGGGGCAGTGCGTCGCGGAAGGCTGTGGCCAGCACGCTCCAGCGTGCGATCGCGGGGGAGCGCAACCACTCCTCTGCGGCGGGCGTCGTGCGCAGCAGTCGATCGCTCGGCGTCGCGAGCCCGGCGCGGACGGCGAGGGCCACCAGAGGATCGACGCTCTCGACGGGGAGGCCGGCGTCGGCGAGCTGGCGTTTCTGCCCCGCGCTCACGGCGCCGCCCATGAGCAGCGCGAAGGGCTGATCCCTGGCGAGGAGGAGGATGTCGGCCACCGCGCCGACGGTGGTGAAGGCGCGTTCGGCGGCGTGTGCGGCCACGGACTCCGTGGAGGCCGGCGCCGCCGTCTCGTCCGGCACCGCGGGGCGGGTCTTCCCGGCGACCGCTTCCGCCACCGGCGGGTGCGGGGTGCCGTCGGGGCGGAGGAGGGCGAGGGCGATCAGGCGCTCCCGCTCGGCGCCGACGACGCTCCCGGAGGCGGCATCGAGAAGCGCCGTGGCCTCGGCGGCGGTCAGAGCGGGCAGCACTCGGGCGATCGAGGACGGCTCCAGCAGCGCCTCCGCGGCGTCGAAGAAGTCCTGCCATCCGGTATCCGGACGGACGCCCCGTGCGCTCAGCAGCGCCGTCAGCTCGTCATCGCTCGCCGCAGCCAGGTGATCGGCCAGCGGGCGTGCGTGCGTGCTCATCGGTGCGGCCTCACCGACGCGACTCTGCGCGGCCCTTCCGCACGAAGCTCATCACCAGCAGCACGATGATCATGACGAATGCGAGCGGCAGACCCCAGTAGGGGATCGCGGCTATCACGGGCCACAGTCCTTCGCCGAAGGCCGCCCGGTCCATGCCCAGCGCCGTGCCGATGATGATGACGAAGAAGCAGATCACCGCCGCCGCGGCGATGCCGAGCGCGGTGAACGCCAGGATGCGGTCGATCCGACGGATGGGGACCTCCGGTCCACGGCTCTGCGTACTCATCCGCCCCAGCCTACTCGCACGCCGGGAAGCCGCTCCGATCCGCCCGTGACCGGTAGGCTGGGGGCACGCGCACGAGCGCGTCCCGTTCTGCATTTCGATCCCAGCGAGGTTCTCCCATGCCCACCGGCAAGGTCAGGTTCTACGACGAAGACAAGGGTTTCGGCTTCATCGCCAGCGATGACGGCCAGGACGTCTTCCTGCACGCCTCCGCGATGCCTGCCGGCACCGCGGTGAAGGCGGGTGCGCGCGTGGAGTTCGGCGTGGCCGACGGCAAGCGCGGCCTCCAGGCGCTGTCGGTGCGCGTGCTCGAAGCGCCGCCCAGCCTGGCGAAGGCGAAGCGCAAGCCCGCCGACGACATGGCCATCATCATCGAGGATCTCGTGAAGCTCCTCGACGGCATCGGCGGCGATCTGCGCCGCGGCCGCTACCCCTCCTCCAGCCACGGTCGCAAGATCGCGGCCGTCCTGCGCAAGGTCGCCGATGACCTCGAAGCCTGACGCCGACGCGCGTCTCGTCGAGGCGCACGACCTCGCGCTCTCCGCTCTGCGCGAGATCACACCTGCCGCCACGATCGGCCCGGCCGCCGGGTTCATCCCGGAGGAGGACGGATCCGTCTCCCTCCGCTTCGAGAACCGGCTCCCCGGCTACCCCGGCTGGTACTGGACCGTGACGGTCGCCCGCGTGGACGACGAGGAGCCCACCGTCCTCGAGGTCGAGCTGCTCCCCGGCGACGGCGCGCTGCTCGCTCCGGAATGGGTGCCGTGGGCGGAGCGCCTGGCCGAGTACCGCGCGCACCAGGCCGAGCTGGCCGAGGCGGCCGCGGCCGGCGGCGGAGACGACGAGGCCGACACGGACGACGAGGACGCCGACGGCGAGCTCGACGACGACGGCATCGACGATGACGAGCTCGACGAGGACGGCTCCGACATCCTCCACGCCGGCGACCTCGACGGGGTGGACATCGATGAGCTCGACGACTCCGAGGACGACGCATCCGACGAGGACGACGAAGCCGAGGACGACGAGGCAGAGGGCTCCGAGGGCGACGACGCCGACGCCCGCGATGCGGACGCCGGCGACGAAGAGGAGTGAGCCAGGCGGTCAGCCGCCGAGGTTCTCCTGCACGAAGTCGATGGCACGGATGAGCTGACGCACGTCGTCCGGCTCGATCGAGACGAAGGTCGCCACCCGCAGCTGGTTGCGGCCGAGCTTGCGGTACGGCTCGGTGTCGACGATGCCGTTCGCGCGCAGCGCCTTCGCGATCGCCGCGGCGTCGACGCTGTCGTCGAAGTCGATGGTCGCGACGACGGGCGAGCGGTGCGCCGGATCGCTGACGAAGGGCGTCGCCACGGCCGAGGCCTCGGCCCAGTCGTACAGCACCGACGAGGATTCGGCCGTGCGTGCCGCGGCCCAGCCGAGTCCGCCGTTGTCGAGGATCCACCGGAGCTGGTCGTCCAGGAGCAGCAGCGTCGTGAGGGCGGGGGTGTTGAGCGTCTGGTTGAGCCGGGAGTTGTCCACCGCCTGCTTCAGGCTCAGGAACTCCGGGATGTACCGCCCCGAGGCGGCGATCCGCTCGATGCGGTCGATCGCGGCGGGGGAGACCGCGGCGAACCAGAGTCCGCCGTCGGAGCCGAGGTTCTTCTGCGGGGCGAAGTAGTAGACGTCGGCCTGCGCCATGTCGAGGTCGATGCCGCCCGCGGCGCTCGTCGCGTCGATCACCGTGAGCGCCCCTTCCGCGTGGACGCGCTCGATCGGCGCGGCCACGCCGGTGGAGGTCTCGTTGTGCGGCCAGGCGTACACGTCCACACCCTCGACGAGCTCGGCGGCGCTGCGCGACCCAGGCTCGGCGGAGCGGACGTCGGGAGCCTCGAGCCAGGGAGCGGCGGCGGCCTTGGCGAACTTGCCTCCGAACTCGCCGAACACGAGGTTCTGGCTGCGGCGCTCGATGAGGCCGAAGGCGGCGGCGTCCCAGAACGCGGTCGACCCGCCGTTGCCCAGGATGATCTCGTAGCCCTCGGGCAGGCGGAAGAGCGCGGCGAGCTGCTCGCGGACGCTGCCGACGAGGTTCTTCACGGGCGCCTGGCGATGCGAGGTCCCCAGGATCGAGGCACCCGTCGTGACGAGCGACTCGAGCTGCGCACCGCGCACCTTCGAGGGGCCGCAGCCGAAGCGGCCGTCAGTGGGCAGGAGGTCACGGGGAATCTCGATCGCCATGGCTAGATTCTAGGGGGATCGCGCCGCCGTTCCTCCCGCCTGCGCCCCGTCCGATGTCGCCGGAGGAATGTAGGCTTGCCTAAGAACTTTCGGAGGGCCACATGACGGATCTGATCGACACCACGGAGATGTATCTCCGCACCATCCTCGAGCTCGAGGAGGAGAACATCGTGCCGCTGCGGGCGCGCATCTCGGAGCGCCTCGGCCACTCCGGTCCCACCGTCTCGCAGACCGTCGGACGAATGGAGCGCGACGGCCTCGTCGTGGTGTCCGAAGACCGCACGCTCGAGCTCACCGACGCCGGACGCCGCAAGGCCGTCGACGTCATGCGCAAGCACCGCCTCGCCGAGCGCCTGCTGTCCGACGTGATCGGGCTGGACTGGGCGTTCGTCCACGAGGAGGCCTGTCGCTGGGAGCACGTCATGAGCGAGCAGGTCGAGCGCCGTCTCGTCGAGCTCCTCGGTCACCCCACCGAGTCGCCGTACGGCAACCCGATCCCGGGACTCGACCAGCTCGGCGACCTTCCCGCCCGCACCTTCGACGAGGGCGTCATCGGCCTCGTGCAGCGGCTGAACGCCGCGGGCGAGCCGGTCGAGGGGACGGTCCGCCGTCTCGCCGAGCCGGCACAGGTCGACCCCGAGCTCCTGGAGCAGCTGCGTGACGCGGGCGTCGTCCCTGGCGCGCGTGGAGACTTCCGCTTCAACGAGGGCTATGTGCTCATCCAGATGGACGGCAAGGAGGAGGGTCTGGAGCTCCCCGTCGAGCTCGCCTCGCACATCTTCCTCGTCGGCGAGCCCGCCTGATCGGCTCACCGAGGATTGTCAGTTTCCCAGGGTGACATGATCGTTATCTTCCGGTAACCTCGGTCAGGTCCTCAGCGAAGAAGCCCGCTGGGGGCGAACCGCGAAGATCCGCCTTCCGGCTCGTCGTCTTCCCGAGAGGGATGCGCTCGAACCCGAGCAGTGCATCCCTGCCCTGGGGCAGAGAGTGTCGACGAGCCAGCGCCACCCGAGGTGCGAGGGCTCAGGAGGACCACGTTTTGGCCGCAGACATCGAACCGACCGCGAAGACATCTGAAGACCGAGTACCCGCCCGACGCTCCGGCGCCCGGGTCGGCGTTCGGAAGATCGCAGCCCCTCTCCGGTCGGTGGCGATCTTCGGTGCCGTCGGCGCCCTCGTCGCCGCCGTCGCGCTCCCCGCCTACGCGGCGTCGAAGCCGACGGATGCCACCGCGCAGACCGTCCAGCAGCTCGCCGCCGTCGACGCGCAGTCGCTGGTCGTCGCCTCGGAGGCCACGGCCGCCCCGCTCGTCCGCGGTGCCTTCAGCGCCACCACGCCCGAGGAGATCGAGAAGAAGAAGGCCGAGGAGGCCGCTGCCGCCGCCGCCCGCGCCGCAGCCGCCGCCGCGTCCGCCTCCACGCCCTCCTCCGGCACGTTCAACACCGCGGGGTACGCGCTCGTGGCTCCGGGCTCGGGCGAGGTCCGCTATCCGCTGCCCCTCGGCTCCTGGAATGTCAGCCGCACTGTGGGCGGCGGTCACAACGGCGCCGACATGCTCGCTCCGGCCGGCACCCCGATCTACGCCGCCGCCTCGGGCGTCGTGCGCGCCTCCGCCGAGAGCATCGGCGGCTACGGCGTCGCGGTCATGCTCGACAGCGTCGTGGGCGGCCAGCGCGTGCAGACCACGTACGGGCACATGCTGTACGGGTCGCGCCAGGTGCAGGCCGGCCAGACGGTCGCTGCCGGTCAGCTGATCGGCTACGTGGGCAGCACCGGACGCTCGACCGCGAACCACCTCCACTTCGAGGTCTGGATCAACGGCGGCCTCGTCGAGCCGATGTCCTGGCTCTCCGTCAACGCCGGCTGAGCGGGACACGTTCTCGGTCATTCACCTCCCGTTTCGCCGCGGTCCGCGCGGGATGGGTTAGCCTGAACCCGTCGTCATACAGGCGGGAGAGGCTGATGGAGCGTACACCGAGCATCCGAACCATGGACGCTCTCGGTCGTCACGTCCTTCGGCATTGCCCGCAGGAATGCCGCGGTCCAGCCGCGCGCGAAAGGCGCCGTCTCTAGACGGCGCCTTTTCTCGTCCCTGCGAACGCTCTTCCTCCTGCACGACGTCGTGTGAGTCGAGAGTGCCGGGAAGCCGTCCCGGCGGATCGAGAGGATGACGAATGCGCACACTGGTCCTGAATGCCGGATACGAGCCGCTGGCGATCGTGTCCTTCAAGAGAGCCCTCGTCCTGGTCATGAACGACAAGGCGACGGTGATCGAACGCGTCGAGGACGACCCCGTCTGGGGCACCCACGGCGTCTACGACCGCCCGGCGGTGATCATCCTCTCCCGCTACGTGCGCGTCCCCACGAGCCGGCGCGTCCCGGTGACCCGCCGCGGCGTGCTGCGACGCGATGGTCATCGCTGCGGATACTGCGGCAAGGCGGCCGCGACGATCGACCACGTCCTGCCGCGTTCGCGCGGCGGCGCGGACTCCTGGGAGAACCTCGTCGCGTGCTGCCTGCGCTGCAACAACCTCAAGAGCAACCGCACCCCGCAGGAGATGCGGTGGCAGCTGCGGTTCACGCCGCGCCCCCCGCACGGCACCGCATGGACGGTGCGCGGGGTGGAGCGCAGCGATCCTCGCTGGGAGCCCTACCTCGCCCTCGCCGCCTGACGGACGGCGCGAGGGCGCGCAGCCCTGGTCCCGTAGACTGGGCTGCGCGCCCTCGTAGCTCAGCAGGATAGAGCAGCCCTCTCCTAAAGGGCAGGTCGCAGGTTCGAATCCTGTCGAGGGCACTCCCGCTTCCGCACGCGTCAGGGCCGGCCGCGCCGCCACAGCTTCGACGGCCACCAGATGGCCTTGCCGATGTCGTAGGCCAGGGCCGGGACGAGCAGCGAGCGCACCACGAAAGTGTCAAGCAGTACTCCGAACGCGACGATGAACGCGAGCTGCACGAGGAAGAGGATCGGGATCACCGACAGCGCCGCGAAGGTCGCCGCCAGGACCAGGCCCGCGGAGGTGATGACGCCGCCGGTGATGGAGAGCCCGCGGAGGATGCCCTCCCTCGTCCCGTGCTGCTTCGACTCCTCCCGCACCCGCGTCATGAGGAAGATGTTGTAGTCGATGCCCAGGGCGACGAGGAAGACGAAGCCGTAGAGCGGGACGGCGGGGTCGGCGCCGGGGAAGTCGAAGACGCCGTTGAACACGAGCGCCGAGACGCCCATGGCGGTGCCGAAGGACAGCACCGTCGTCAGGATCAGCAGCACCGGCGCGAGGATCGAGCGCAGCAGCAGCATGAGGATGATCATGATCACGACGAGGATCACCGGGATGATGAGGTTGCGGTCGTGGATGGACGCGTCGTTCGTGTCGATCGTGGTGGCCGTCACCCCGCCCACCACGGCTCCGAGGTCGTCGAGCTCTCCGCGCAGCTCGCGCACGGTGGAGGCCGCGGCGGCGGAGTCGGCGGCGTCCGTCAGCGTCCCCTGCAGGAGCACCTGACCGTCGACCGTCGTGGGCTCCGGAGCGGGGGTCCCCGGAGGGCCGACGGCCGTGATCCCGTCCGCCGTCACCGGAGCGGACCCGCTCGGGGAATCGGCTGCGGTGACGGTCACCCCGTCGATCCCGTCGCTCGCGAGGAGCACGTCGGCGGCGTCCTGCAGGCGGTCCTCGTCCACGATCACGGAGACCGGGCTCCCCGAGCCGCCGGGGAAGTGCTCGCCGAGCGCGACCTGGCCGTCGCGCGCCTCCGAGGCCCCGAGGACGAGGTCGGACTGCGGCACCCCCTGAGCGTCCAGCTGGGTGACCCCTGCCGCGCCGGCGAGGAGGACGAGCGTGGTCGCGATCCAGATCACGCGGGGACGCTTCTTGATGAGGCCGGACAGTCGCGCCCACAGCCCGGTGGTGCGCATGCCGTGCTCCTCGGCCACGACCTCGGGCTCGAAGCGGGGACGCCGCGGCCAGAAGACCGCGCGCCCGAACAGCAGCAGCAGCGAGGGCAGGAGCGTGAGCGCGGACAGCATCGCGAACACGATGCCGATCGCCGCGACCGGGCCGAGGGTGCTGTTCGACTTCAGGTCGCTGAGCAGCAGGCACAGGAGCCCCGCGATCACGGTGCCCCCGGACGCGACGATCGGCTCGACCGACCCCTTCCACGCGGCGAGGAGCGCGACGCCCTTGTCCTGCGCGACCCGCAGCTCCTCCCGGAACCGCGCGACGAACAGCAGCGCGTAGTCGGTGGCGGCGCCGATCACGAGGATGAAGAGGATGCCCTGGGTCTGCCCGCTGAGCAGCAGGATCTCCCACTTCGCCAGCCACCACACGACGAGGAGCGCGACGCACAGGGCGAACAGGCTCGTGGAGAGCACGACGAGCGGCAGCAGGAACGAGCGGTAGACGAGGACGAGGATCACGAGCACGGCGAGCAGGGCGACGCCGAGGAGGAGGCCGTCGATGCCGGCGAAGCCGGCGGCGAGGTCGGCCGTGAAGCCCGCAGGACCGGTGATGTAGACCGTGATGCCGTCCGGCACCGCGGCGCGCAGCTCGTCTCCGAGAGCGGTGGTGGCATCGCTGAGCTCGGCGTCGCCGTCGATCGGGATGAAGGCCTGGACGGCTCGGCCGTCCTCGGACGGAAGCGCCGGGGAGACGTCGTCAGCGACGCCCTCCACGTCGGGCGCGTCGGCCACCGCGTCGGAGATCGCCTCGAGCTCGGACGGCGTCAGCTCCTCCTCCGAGGTGAACACCGCGATCGCCGGGATGGCGTCGCTGTCGGTGAACTCGCCGAGGAGTTGCTGCACGGTCGTGGCGTCCGCGGACTCCGGGAGGTAGGTGGTCTGGTCGTTCGACGACACCTCGTCGACCTTCCCGAACAGCGGACCGCCGAAGGACGCGCCCGCCAGCCACACCAGGATGAGGGCGACGGGCAGGAACACCCGCAGCCAGGAGTGGCGTCGGGTGCGCGCGCGGGTCGGCGGCGTCGGTGCGGGGGCGGGGCGGGACATCGGGGGTCCTTTCGGGAGCGGTGGCGGGGGAGGCGGCGCGGGGGTCAGGAGACCCAGGCGAGGATGAGGATCATCGTGGCGAGGAAGCCGGCGATGTAGTTCAGCGCGATGAACCGGCGCCAGGCGCGGTTCGTGCCGGCCGAGGTCTCGTCGGTGACGTTCCACCACGGCGCGGCGTTGACGATGTAGGGAAGCGCCAGCACGGCGGCGAGCGGTCCGGGCCAGGGGGTCAGCAGCATCGCGGCGCCGGCGATCGTCCAGAGCACGAGGGAGAGCCGGACGGTGGCCCTGGCGCCGATCACGGTCGCGATGGACGAGATGCCGCCCTCGCGATCGGGTCCGATGTCCTGCACGGCGCCGAAGGCATGGGCCGCCATGCCCCAGAGGAAGAAGGCGACGAGGACGAGGACGGTGGTCGTGGTGACGGGGGCTCCGGCGAGGGAGAGGCCCACGAGGGCGGGGCTGACGAAGTGGGTGCTCGAGGTGACGGAGTCCAGGAAGGGCCGCTCCTTGAAGCGCAGCACCGGTGCCGAGTAGGCGAGGACGGCGAAGACGCTGACGGCGAGCCACAGCCAGGATGCCGGAGTGCCGACCGCGAACAGGTAGACGAGGAAGGGCACGTTCGTGACCGCCGCTGCCCACAGCGTCGCACGGTGGATCCGCGGGGACAGCAGCGCGCCCTCGATCCCACCCTTGCGGGGGTTGGCCAGATCGGAGGCGTAGTCGAAGACGTCGTTGATGCCGTACATCGCGAGGTTGTACGGGATGAGGAAGTACAGCGTCCCGATCACGAACGTCGCGTCGATCTCCCTGGTGCTCAACAGGTAGGCGGCGGCGAAGGGGAAGGCGGTGTTGATCCAGCTGATCGGTCGGGAGGAGAGGACGACCTGGGCGATGTCGCGGCCGAGGCCCCCGGTGCGGGACGTCTGATCGGTCATGCCTGCTCCTCCGTCCGGGCGGCGGCGCGTGTCCGGGAGCGGCGCCCGCGGAGCGCGGTCCACAGCGCGGGGAGCAGCAGCACCCCGGCCAGCGGGTAGGCGAAGTCCTCGATCGGGGCGAGCCCGATGTGCAGGCCGGCGAGCGGGCCGGGCGCGTAGTGGAAGAGTCCGGTGGCGATCATGACGGTGTCGAACACGGCGGTCAGCACGAGGAGGGCGAGGGCGGTCAGCGCGAGGGCGCCGAGGTGCGGGATGCGGCGCGCGGCGACGCCGAGCGCGACCGCGGCGAGGACGGCGACGGCGAGGAACACGGCGGACAGCTGCAGGTAGGTCATCGCGCCGCTCCTTCCGCCTCGGAAGTGCCGCGGCGGCGCTCCAGGACGCGCGCGGCGCCGCCGTAGAGCACCATCGTGCACACGACGAGGAAGACGAGGAAGATCGGCTCTTCGAGAGGGAGTTCGGGAGCCAGGACGATGCCCGTGGCGATCGCCGCCTCACCGCGGAAGAAGATCCCCGCCGCGATACCGGCCACATCCCACACGAGGAAGAAGGCGAGGCCGACGGCGGTGACGACGGCCGCCGCCACGGCATCGCGCCAGAAGAACAGGCGGAACCGCCAGTCCAGCAGCAGCATGCAGCCGAGGGAGACGAGCAGGGCGGCCAGGTAGATCGCGCCCATCATGCCCGCTCCGCGCTCGTCGGGCGTGGGGCCGGCTCCGGCAGCGGACCGGGGGAGTGGTCGCCCCGGATGCGCTTGAGCACGATCTCGGCGCTGATAAGGCACATCGGCACGCCCACACCGGGGGCGGTGGTCGCTCCGGCGTAGTACAGCCCCTGCACGCGCCGGGACGCGTTCTGCGCGCGGAACATCGCGCTCTGCGACAGGATGTGCGCGGGCCCGAGCATCCCGCCCCGCCAGGAGTGGTAGTCGTCGCGGAAGTCGGCCGGCCCCACGGTCTCCCGGACGACGATGCGCTCCCGCAGGTCGGGGATCCCCGCCCACGTCTCGATCAGGTCGATCGCGGCGTCCGCAGCCTTCTCGACAGCCGCGGAGCCGGCGCCGTCGCTTCCCCCGTGCCCGAGATCGACGTCGGCCGGCACCGGCACCAGCACGAAGAGGTTCTCGTACCCGTCCGGCGCGACCTCGGCGTCGGTGGCGCTGGGGCGGCAGACGTAGGTGGACGCCGGGCTGGGGACGGCAGGGGTGCGACCGAAGATCGCGTCGAAGTTCGCATCCCAGTCGTCGGTGAAGAAGAGCGAGTGATGGGGGAGCTCGGGCAGGGCGCCGCGGACGCCGAGCATCACGAGCACGCCGCCGGGCCCGCTCGTGCGCCGCGCCCACCAGGACTCCGGATAGGACTGCAGCGTCGGGGGCAGCAGCGCCGTCTCCGTGTGGTGCAGATCGGCGCCGGAGACCACGATGTCCGCGTCCTCCACGTGCTGGTGGCCGTCGCGGTCCGTCCAGCCGACCCCGGTCGCATGGGTCGCGCCGTCGGCATCCTGGGTGCGGATCCCGGTGACCTCCGCGCCGGTGACGATCCGGGCGCCGGCATCCTGGGCCAGCGCCGCCAATCGCTCGACGACGCGCCAGAAGCCGCCCTGCGGATACAGCACGCCCTGGTCGAGGTCGAGCGCGCTCATCAGGTGGTACATCGCCGGGGCCGTCCGGGGATCGGTGCCGAGGAAGACCGCGGGGTAGCCCAGGATCTGGCGCAGCACCGGGGTCCGGAAGCGGCGGGCGGCGAAGGCCTGGAGGCGCGTGCCGAGCAGCGAGAAGAGCCGAGGGAGCGCGCGCACCACCTCAGGCGCGGCCAGCGTCCTGGTCCGGGTGAACGGGTTGTAGAGGAAGTAGCTCCTTGCCATGGCGCCGGCGTCGTGGGCGGAGGTGAGGTAGGTGTCGAGCGCGGCGGCGGAGCCGGGTTCCATCGACTCGAACAGCGCCGAGACGGCGTCCCGTCCGGCGGGCACCGTCACCGGGGCGTCGCCGGACTCGGGGGAGCGGAAGACGCGGTACCCCGGGTCGAGCAGCGTCAGGTCGAGCTGATCCTCGGTGCTCGTGCCCATCATCGCGAAGTAGTGGTCGAACACCTCGGGCATGAGGTACCACGAGGGGCCGGAGTCGAATCGGAAGCCGTCGCGCTCGATAGTGCCCGCCCGTCCGCCGACGCGGTCGTTCTTCTCCAGGACCACGACGTCATGGCCGTCGCGTGCGAGCAGCCCGGCCGTGGCCAGGCCGGCCACGCCCGCGCCGATGATGACGATGCGGCTCATCGGTCCCGCTCCAGGCTCGTGACGATGACGGCCCGCGCGGCGAGCAGCGCCTTGATCGGATCCGGCACGCGGACCCGCCGGCGGTACAGCTCCGCGGCCGGCGTCCGCGCGACCTTCCGGGTCAGGGCGGCGAAGAGGGCGAGGGCGCTGCGCACCGCGGCACGGGCGTCCTTCGGGAGCAGCGGGATCGCAGCTCTCGCGTCGGCGAGCTGACGGTGGACGGTGTCGACCCAGGAGTCGCGGTCGGCATCGGTGAGACGAGCTGAGCCGCCGAGGTAGCCGCGCTGCAGGCGGTCGGTGTCGTCGGCCAGATCGCGGAGGAAGTTCACGTTCTGGAACGCGGCTCCCAGCCGCCGAGCCCCGCGCTCGAGGATCTCGAGCTCGGCCGGCGTCCGCGTGGCGTCGCGGAGGAAGACTCGGAGGCACATGAGCCCCACGACCTCCGCCGACCCGTAGACGTACGCGGCGTGCGCGTCGGCGTCGTAGGCCGTGAAGCCGGAGTCGCCCGCGATGTCGGCGCGCATCGAGTCGAAGAACGGCCGGGTGAGGTCCTCGCCGATCCCGCACTCGCGCGCCGTCCGCGCGAACGCGTGCAGGATGAGGTCGCTGCTGTAGCCGGTCCGCATCGACCGATGGGTCTCCGCGATGTACGAGTCCAGGGCGGCCGCCTGGGCGCCCGCGTCGAGTCCGGCCTCGGCGGCGACGCCGTCGACGATCTCGTCCGCGATGCGCACCATCGCGTAGATGTTCCGGACGTGCTGACGATGACGTCGCCCGAGGAGGCGGGTGGCCAGGCCGAACGATGTCGAATAGGTGCGGATCACATCGGAGGTCGCGATCTCGGCGGTGCGGCTGAAGCGGCGCAGCGCCGCGTCGTCGCGATGCTCGGCGGGGGTCGCGGTCATCGGCTGCGGCCCTCGATCCGGTCGGCGAGCGCGAGGACGACGCGTCCTGCATCGGCCGAGAGCGTGCCCGCCTCCTCCGCTTCCGCGAGCACCGTCGAGACGGCGGCGAGCTGCTCCTCCACGAGACCGCGGACGAAGCCCTCCGCACCGCATTCGCGGAGGCGGTCGCGCATCTCCGCCGAGTCCTCGACGCTCAGGTCGGTGGCCCCGAACCGCAGCTCGATGCTGGGCCAGTGGCTGGTCATCCGCGCGTAGGCGATGATCGCGGTCTCCTTGCCCTCGCGGAGGTCCGAATAGGGGTCCTTGCCGTGCGTCTCCGGATCCCCGAACACGCACAGCAGGTCGTCCTGCAGCTGGTAGGCGAGGCCGAGGTGGCCGCCGATCTCGGTCAGCTGCTCCTCGGCTGCCGTCGACGCCCCCGACAGGATGGCCGCCGCGCGGAGGGGGAGGACGAACGAATAGGCGGCCGTCTTCGACGCGCTCGTGGCGAGGATGGTGCGGAGGTCGGCCGCGATGATGCCGTCGCTGAGGGCCACGTCCGAGTGCTCGCCGGCGACGGTCTCGAACACCGTCGTCTCGAGGAGGGCGAGGAGCCGCTCCCGTCGCGCGGCGGGGATGTCGGCGCGGGCGAACCCGAGCACGGCACTGGACAGGAGGAGGTCTCCGAGGAGGATGGCGCTCGACCGGCCCCAATGCAGCGCCGCCTCGCCACCGGCATCGGGGCGACGGGAGACGAGGGAGCCGATGAGGTTGGGGCGGCGGCGGCGCGTGAGGTCGCCGTCGATCACGTCGTCGTGCAGGAGGAACGCGAAGTGCAGGAGCTCGACATGAGCGGCCACGTCGATCGCCCGGGCGGTGTCCTCCGCCGTGAGGGGAGCCGTGGTGAGCGCGGACAGGAGGTCCATGAGCATCCGCGGACGCAGGAGCTTCCCGCCGAGAGCGTGCTCGGCCGCGGTGTGCCACAGCGCGGCGAACTCCGCCCCGTAGTGCTCGGCGGCGACCGCGCGCTCGGCGAAGCGTCGTCGCAGCACCGCCTCGATGCGGGTGCCGAGGTCTTCCTCTGTCACTGTGACGGCCATGGCTCAGACCTCTCCGTGTCGTCGGAGGAGCGGGAGCTGCTCCGCGAGCCAGGGGCTGAAGGCGAAGGGGGTGCGGATGACCGCGGCGAGCAGGTCGTCCACGTCGACCCATTCCCACTCCGCCACCTCGTCGGGATTCGCGGCGGGCTGCCCGTCGATCACGGCGACGTGCACCGGGCAGATCTCGTTCTCCACGATGCCGCTCGCGTCCACGGCGCGGTAGCGGTAGTCGGGGAGGGCGAGGCGGATCTCGGTCACCTGGATGCCCAGTTCGTCGGAGCCGCGCCGGCGCACCGCGTCGGTCATGTCCTCGCCGGGCTGCGGGTGCCCGCAGAAGCTGTTGGTCCAGACGCCGGGCCACGTGCGCTTGCCGAGGGCGCGACGGGTGACGAGCAGGCGTCCCTCCCGATCCTGCACGTAGCAGGAGAAGGCGAGGTGGAGGGGCGTGTCGGTCGTGTGGACTTCGCTCTTGGGCAGGATGCCGACGGCAGTCCCGTCTTCGGCGAGGAGTGTGACGTTGTCCATGGCGCCCTCTCGTCGTTTAGCTAACCTGGCGAAATATCAACTTAGCATGAAGCTGTTGGTGTGTAACATGATCGCATGCACTCCGAGCCCCGCACCACCCCGGTCGCCGAGGCGCCGGCGACCGCGGGGCCGGACGACCTGACCCATGGCGCGATCTACGACGTCGAGGCCAGCGATCCGCGCAGCACGCTCATCGACCGCTCCGGCGTCGCGCCGGAGGATCTGCGGCAGATCGCTCGCGTCATGGAGGCGCTCGGCGGATTGCGCGACGCCGAGCAGCGGCTGTCGCAGGCGTCGCGCCGGTACATGCAGCTGAACGAGACCGACATGCGGGCGCTGCACTATCTGATCGTGTGCGCGAATCGGTCGCTGGTGGCGACCCCCAGCGGGATCGCCCATCACCTCGGGGTCTCGACCGCAGCGACGACGAAGCTGCTCGACCGGCTCGAGAAGGGCGGGCACATCCGGCGCTCGCCGCATCCCACAGACCGACGGGCCCTCGCGATCACGATCACTCCGGAGACCAGGCACGCCGCGATGGAGACGGTCGGGCGGCAGCAGGCCAAGCGCTTCTACGCGGCCGCGCGGTTGTCGGCGGCGGAGCGCGATGTGGTGATCCGGTTCCTCCAGGACATGACGGAGGAGATCACCCTGCGTGACGAGCCGTGGGCCGCGCAGGGCGCACACGAAGATCCCGCCCGACCGTGAGGTGGGGCGGGACCGGATCAATGAGCGGCGCGGTACGCGTCCAGGATGGGGGCCGGAACTCGTCCCCGCTCCGAGAGCGTGTACCCGTTCTCCTTCGCCCAGGCGCGGATCGCCGCGACCTCGGGGTTGCGTGAGGGCCGCTTCCGCGACGAGGAGGAGGACGAGGAGCGCCCTCCGCCGGTGGACGCACCGGATCCCGCCCGACGCCCTGCCGTGATGTACGGCTCGAGGGCCTGGCGCAATTCCTCGGCGTGCGCGGAATTCAGATCGATCTCGTAGGAGGTGCCGTTCAGCGAGAAATGCACGGTCTCGCCCTCTCCGACCTCCAGGACGGTGCCGTCGATATCGTCGACCAGCTGGTGCACAATTCGTCTCGCCATGACGGCGACTTTATCGCGGCGGCGGGAATGCGCACAACAAAAGCCGCTCCTTCATGGCGCCGTATGACGCGGTCGCGGAGAATGCCCGATTCAGGGAAGCAGACCCGCGCGACGTGCTTTGGTCACGGCGGCATGCCGCGTCGACGCGTCCAATTTCGACATCGCGGTGCCGAGATAGGCCTTGACGGTGCCTTCCCGCAGACCGAGATGCGCGGCGATCTCCGCATTCGTCGATCCGAGGGCGGCGCACGCGAGCACGTCGGTCTCGCGCGGGGAGAGGTGGATGACCGGAACGGGGCCGGTCGTCGTCGGGAGGTCGTCGCCGGCGAGGGTCAGCAGTCGGCGCTCGACCTGCGCCAGCCGCGCGCGGATGCCGGCGTCGTCGACGGTGGCGGCGATGCTGCGCAGCTCCGCGAAGCTCTCCCGCAACTCCTCGCGCTGGGCCGGCGCGACGGCGGCGGGCGACGGGGACGCGGCCCGCAGACGGCGCTGCACCTCGTCACGGATGCGCAGCTCATCGGCGACGGATTGGGCGACCTGCATCGCCGGTGCCGTCGTCACGCCGCCGATCCTCTCCTCGGCCCAGGCGCCGGCATAGAGTACGCCGCGGGGGCGGCCCTGGACGACGATCGGCAGGGCGAGCAGTGTCCGCAGGCCTTCGCCGAGCACGAAGACGTCGTAGTCGTGGGTGATCTGGCGGGAGGAGCCGTAGTCGCTCGTCATCCGCGGGCGCAGCTCCATCATGGCGCGGCCGCCGAGACCGCGCTCGGGGCGCACGCGGAGCCCGTCGAGAGCGCGGGTGCGGGCCCCGACGATGCTCGTGACGCTCACGACGCCCTCTTCGATCAGCCCGCCGAAAGCGACGGGGAAGCGCGTGCGCCGCGCGAGCTCGCGCACCGCGTTGGCGACGAGCTCCGCCTCGGATTCGACGGTGATCGGAGAGCTCACGAATACCTACTTTCGGGGGTGACGGCACCGTTCCCCGTTTCGTAGCGTCGACCCTACCACTCGGGCGGCGACAGCCGCGCGTGCAGCGGACATGTGGCAAGGAGGCCCCATGAGCGAACAGGTTCCGACCCCTCAGAACGGTGCGATCGATTATGTCGCCGTCGAGCAATCCCCTCGATTCTTGAGATTGAAACGGACGCAGCGGTCCTTCATCTTCCCCCTCGCCGCGTTCTTCCTCGTGTGGTATTTCGTCTACGTGCTGCTGGCGGCATTCGCCCGCGATTTCATGGCGCAACGCGTCTGGGGGGATATCACCGTCGGGCTGCTCTTCGGGCTCGGTCAGTTCGTGACGACATTCGCCATCACGATGGCGTATGTCGCATTCGCGAATAGGAAGCTCGACCCCCTGGCGTCCGAGATCCGTGAAGAACTCGAGAAGGCGCAGGCGGACGCATGACCATCATCCGCACGGCTACCGAGGATGTCGCCCTCGACATCAACCCGGTGTTCAACATCTCGATCTTCCTCGCCTTCGTCGCGGTGACGTTGTTCATCGTGATCCGCGCCAGTCGGAACAACAAGACGGCCGCCGACTACTACGCGGCCGGTCGTTCCTTCACCGGGCCCCAGAACGGATTCGCGATCGCCGGCGACTACCTCTCCGCCGCGTCGTTCCTCGGCATCTGCGGTGCCATCGCGATCAACGGGTACGACGGATTCCTCTACTCCATCGGATTCCTCGTCGCCTGGCTGGTCGCGCTGCTGCTCGTGGCGGAGCTCATGCGCAACACCGGCAAATTCACAATGGCGGACGTGCTCTCGTTCCGCTTGAAGCAGCGTCCGGTGCGGATGGCGGCGGCGATCACCACGCTCGCGGTCTGCTTCTTCTACCTCCTCGCGCAGATGGCGGGGGCGGGCGGTCTCGTGTCCCTGCTGCTGGGGATCGACGGGCGCGTCGGGCAGTCGGTCGTCATCGCCGTCGTCGGCATCCTCATGATCGTCTACGTGCTCATCGGCGGCATGAAGGGCACCACCTGGGTGCAGATCGTCAAGGCGGTGCTCCTCATCGGCGGTGCCCTGGCGATGACGATCTGGGTCCTCGCGATCAACGGCTTCAGCCTGAACACCCTCCTGGAGGCCGCGGTGGCCAACTCCGACAAGGGCGAGGCGGTGCTGGCGCCCGGTCTGCAGTACGGCGCCAACCCGTGGGACTTCCTGTCGCTGGGCATGGCCCTCGTGCTCGGCACCGCGGGTCTGCCGCACGTGCTCATGCGCTTCTACACCGTGCCGACGGCCAAGGAGGCACGGCGGTCGGTGGTCTGGGCGATCTGGCTCATCGGCGGCTTCTACCTGCTGACCCTCGTGCTCGGGTACGGCGCCGGCGCCCTCGTCGGCGCCGACGTGATCGCCGCGGCACCCGGCGGGGTGAACTCGGCCGCCCCGCTGCTGGCGTTGAAGCTCGGCGGGCCGGTGCTCCTCGGTTTCATCTCCGCGGTGGCGTTCGCCACGATCCTCGCGGTCGTCGCCGGACTCACCATCACCGCAGCGGCGTCGTTCGCCCACGACATCTACGCGAACGTCATCCAGAAGGGGCGGAAGGACGCGTCGGGGAAGCCGGTCGAGCCCGATCCTAACGGCGAGGTCCGCGTGGCGCGTCGTACCGTGATCGTGATCGGCATCCTCGCGATCGTCGGAGGCATCGGGGCACAGGGGCAGAACATCGCCTTCCTCGTGGCGCTCGCTTTCGCGGTGGCGGCGTCGGCCAACCTGCCGACGATCCTCTACTCGCTGTTCTGGCGCCGGTTCACGACGCGGGGCGCGGTGTGGAGCATGTACGGCGGGCTCGGTTCGGCGATCATCCTCATCATCCTGTCGCCCGTGTTCTCCGGCACGCCGACGTCGATGATCCCCGGGATCGACATCGCCGTCTGGCCGTTGAACAACCCGGGCATCGTGTCCATACCGCTCGGGTTCGCGCTCGGCTGGCTCGGGACCGTCACCAGCACGCGGCGCGAGTCTCCCGAGCTGGCGGCCGAGATGGAGGTGCGCTCGCTCACCGGCTTCGGCGCGGAGAAGGCCGTCGACCACTGACGCGACCTCCTCGGGTGCGGGCCCGGCGGCCTACTCGCCGGGCCCGCACCCCAGGAGCGGGGTTCATCGCGACTCGAGGTCCAGCAGGAAGCGCTTCCGCTCCGGATGGCCGCCGTAGTGCCCCGCGGAGCCGTCGGATCGCACGACCCGGTGCACGGGCACGATGATCGAGAACGGCGTGAGGCGGCACGCCGTCCCGACGGCGCGCGCCGCCCCCGGGTGGCCGGCCAGCACCGCGACCTCCCCGTAGCTCAGGGTCTGGCCCCAGGGGATGTCGCACACGGTGTGCAGCGCGGCCCGGTGGAAACCCTCCACGAGACGCCAGTCGAGACGCAGATGCTCGTCGAAGCGCACGGGGTCGCCGTCGAAGTACGCGTCCAGGAGCGACACGAGCTCGTCGGCCGCGCCCGGGTCGGGCTCCGGGACGGCACCGAGCTGCCGCGAGACGCTTTCGAGCAGCCACGGCACCTGCGGGTCTGCGGACTCGGAGAGGTCGAAGCGCACGATGCCCTCGTCGGAGAAGACCGCGAGGGCGTCGCCGAAGGGCGTCGGAGCGAAGTCATAGCGGAAAGTCATGTCCCCATCCTGGCCGCCGAATCCGGGCGCAGAACGGCGCGAGACGGAGCGGTTCCGCGTTCGGTGGAGAACGGCAGCGCGCGGACACGAGGGGAGGAGTAGTCGGCGGAGCGCGGTGCCGGGCTGTTTTTCACCGGAAACCCGCCGTGGATACCGATCTCCGACGGTGTCGCGCCTAGGGTGTGAGTGTGTGGCGACGGGAAAGCAGGTCTGCGAACAGCACAGCGGTGGACAACGCTGTGTCCCTCGGTGACCTGCACGACTCGTCCACCGGAGTCGGGATCGCGCACGCCGCCGAGGCCGAGCGGACGCGCCTGCGGGCCGAAGCCGCCGATCTGGGCGGTCCTTCGCCGCTGAGCAGCTTCCGCGACGGGCCGGAATCCGGCATCGACATCTCCAAGGCGCACCCGGGCAGCCTGCCGCAGTTCATCACCGGCAAGTCGACGCTCCTCTCCAACCTCTTCCGCGACGAGGTGGGCCTGCGTACCGCGCGGCTGGCCGCCGAGCGCATCACGGCCAAGAACACCGAGCTGCGCACGGTCCGCGGCATCGAAGCCGTGCACCTCGCCGTCGGCGTCGCGCGGTGGCGCATCGGCGGGGCGACCTTCGCGGCCCCTGTCCTGCTGCGACCCCTCGCGATCCGCCGCCATCACACCGACTTCGAGCTCAAGCTGCAGGGGGCGTTCGAGGTGAATCCGGAGCTCGTCCGGGTCGCCCGCGAGCACTTCGGGCTGTCGCTCGACGCGACAGCCCTCGCGGCGCTCGCCTACGACGGCGGCATCTTCAAGCCGCAGCCGGTGATCGACAGCCTGCGCGGTCTGACCCGATCGATCGAGACGTTCTCCGTCGAGCCTCGACTCGTCGTCTCCACCTTCGCCGATGTCGCTGGCGCTATGGCCCAGGACGGCGGCACCCTCGACCACCCCGTGCTCAACGCCCTCGGCGGCCACGTCGGCGATCGCGAGCAGGTCACGGCACCGCGCGCCGTCCCGCACCACGTCGGTCCTGACGACCGCGCGCCCGCCTCGGACACGCTCCTCCTCGACGCGGATGCCGAGCAGGAGGCGGTGCTGGCCCGCATCACCGCCGGTCACTCCCTCACCGTGGCGACGCTGCCGGGCACCGGCGGCACGCAGACCGTCATCAACGCGCTGGGCGAGCTCGTCCGCGCCGGCAAGAAGGTGCTCGTCGTCTCGGCCCGCCGGTCGACGCTCGACGGCGTGCGCCACCGCCTCGCCGGCATCGGCCTCGACAGCCTCGCGGTGTCCCCGGCGAGCCTGCGCCGCGACCTCGTCCGTGCGATCGGCAGGAACGAGAAGGCGACCGCGCCCAAGGTGAGCGAGGTCGACGACGCGCTCGTGCGGCTGCGCACGGTGCTCCGCGACTATCGCGACGCTCTGACCGTTCCGATCCCCGGCCTCGACGCCTCCGTCCTGGACGCGACCAGGCACCTCACCCGTCTCGCGTCCCTGCCGGTCCCGCCGTCGACCACCGCCCGACTGAGCGTGGACGCCCTGCGCCGGCTCGCGAAGGATCGCACCGAGGCGGCCGCCGCACTGGCTCAGGCCGCACGGCTCGGCGAGTTCCGCGTCGGACCGAACGATTCACCCTGGTACGGCGTCACCTTCGGCAGCACCGAGGCCGCCCGCGCCGCCCACGAGCTCGCCGGGCGCCTCCATGCCGTCAGCGTGCCCGCCCTGCTGGAGCGCGGCTACGAGCTCATCGCGCAGACGCACATGCGGCCGTTCTCGACGATCGACGAGCTCGGCGACTACCTCGAGCTGCTGCAGGGCATCCGCGACACCCTCGACCGGTTCAGCCCGACGGTGTTCGAGCGTCCGCTCGGGGAGCTCATCCAGGCGCACGGCTCCCGCCGGGACGCACCCGGGATGTCCGGAGCGAACCGTCGCCGCCTCCGCCGCCTCGCCAAGGAGTACGTCCGCCCCGGCGTGCACGTGACGGAGATGCACGAGGCGCTGCTGCGCATCCAGACCCAGCGCACCCAGTGGCAGCGCTACGTCGACGCGGGCGTCGCGCCGGAGATCCCGCTCGGCCTCGCCGACGTGTTCGCCTCCTGGCAGCGGGTGGAGGCCGAGCTGGCCGAGCTGGACGCGGCACTCGGCCGCCGCGAACCGCTGTCCTCGCTGCCGGTCGCGCGACTCGTGCGCATGCTCGCGGGTCTCGCCGCGAAGTCCGACGTCTTCGAGAACCTCGTCGAGCGCGCGCAGCTGCGTGACAAGCTCGCCCTCCTCGGCCTGGAGCCGTTGCTGACCGAGCTCTCGGTTCGCCATGTCTCCGAAGCGCGGGTGGGGGACGAGCTCGAGTTCGCCTGGTGGCAGTCCCTCCTCGAGCGCGCGCTGCAGGACAACCGCGCGCTGCTCGGAGCGAACACCGCGGTGGTCGACCGCCTCGAGCGCGACTTCCGGCTGGTCGACGAGGCGCACGCGGCGATGGCGGGACCGCTGCTCGCCTGGCAGCTCGCGAACCAGTGGCGCATCGCCATCGTGGACGAGCCCGAGCAGTCGCAGAACCTGCGCCGCGCCCTGACGCAGTCCGCGACGACGGCCGCCGAGGTCGTCAGCGCCGCGCCGACCCTCGTCGACGTCCTGGCTCCGGTCTGGATCTCGTCGCCCTACCTCGTCCCGGAGATCCCGGACGCGGTGGAGTTCGACACCGTGCTCCTCGTCGACGCCGCGGCCATCAACCTCGCCGAGGCGGCCCCGGCGATCCGCCGTGCCCGGCAGGTCGTCGCCTTCGGAGACCCGGTCACGCAGCGGCCCTCTCCCTTCCGCATCGCGGTCGACCCCGCGGAGGACTGGGAGGAGGAGGTCCCGTTCGACGAGGTCTCCGTCTTCGAGCGGCTGTCCGAGCTGTTCCCCGTGATGACGCTGACCCGGAGCTACCGTGCCGGCGGTGAGGACCTCGCGGAGCTCATCAACGACGCGTTCTACGGCGGCGAGATCGTCTCCCTTCCGTGGGCGGGGTCGTACCTGGGCCGGGGCAGCCTCACCGTCGACTACGTCGAAGGGGGCACCGGGACGCCCGATCCCGTGTCCGGCGCCGTCGAGAGCCCGGACGCCGAGGTCGCCCGCGTCGTCACGCTCGTCGTCGAGCACGCCGTGCACCGCCCGACGGAGTCGCTCATGGTGGTCACCGCCAGCACCCGTCACGCGGAGCGCGTGCGGGCCGCCGTGACCGCCGCCTTCGCCGGCCGCTCCGACGTCGCCGACTTCGTCGCCCGCGACACCGCGGAGCCGTTCGCCGTGCTCACGCTCGAGGAGTCCGTCGCCGAGAGCCGCGACCGCGTCATCTTCTCGCTCGGCTTCGGACTCACCAAGCACGGCCGCGTCCTCAGCGACTTCGGCGACCTGTCGACGCCGGACGGCGAGCGGCTGCTGACCGTCGGGATGACCCGGGCGCGGCGCTCCATGGTGATCGTCTCGTCCATCCGCCCCTCGGCCTTCGACGACGGGCGTCTCGAGCACGGCGCAGCCACGCTCATGTCGATCCTCGGCGGTCTCGCGGCGCGCGCCCGCGATGCGCGCCTGGAGGATCTGGCCGACCCGCTCACGCTCGCACTGGCCAGGGAGCTCCGGCGTCTCGGCGCTTCCGTCGACGTCGACTACCGGGGGCTCCTGCCGCTCGTGGCGCAGCACAACGGCAAGGCCGTCGTGATCGAGTCCGATCCGGAGTCCCGGGGGGAGTCGCTGCGCGAGACGCTCCGGCTGCGCCCGCATGTGCTCCGCCGCCTCGGCTGGCACTACGTCCGCGTGCACGCGTTCGACCTCTACAGCGACCCGCGCACGGTGGCGTCCCGGATCGCGACGGTGCTCGGCATCTCGGAGTCGGCCCCGCGCGCGGAGAACGACACGCAGCCCCTCGACCTCGGCGACCACCGGAATGACTGACGGCCGTGACGAGCCGCGTCAGCGGGTCGTCCGGGTGCCGGGCTCCCGGCGGGCGCGTCTGACGCCCGTCGAGGGCAGCGACCCGGCGCCGGAGGTCCCGGGGGGTGAGACGCCGCGCCGGTCCGCCCCCGGCGATCGGAAGGGTCCCAACGACGACCAGCTCCTCCGCGACGTGCCTCCGCACTACTGAGGCGGCCGCACCCGGAACGAGAAAGACCCACGGCCCTCCGAGGAGAGCCGTGGGTCGTGAGCGCGGTGCGGTCAGACGCCGCGCGGACCCTGCTGGGTCTTGAGCAGATCGCGGATCTCGACGAGCAGCTCCGCCTCGGTCGCGGCGGCCGGCTCCTCCTCCGGCTCCTCGGCGGGCGTGCCCTTGCGTGCCTCGACGTGCGCCTTGAACGTGTTCATCGGCAGGACGAAGACGAAGTAGACGACCGCGGCGACCGCGAGGAAGCTGATGATCGCCGAGATGAGGTCGCCGATCGGGAACGTGACGGTCTCGCCGTAGATGTTCGGAACCTGGATGCCGAACTGCCCCGCGGCGTCCGCCTTGAGGAAGAGCGCGATGAGCGGGTTGATGATGCTGTTCACGACCGCTGTGACGATCGCCGTGAAGGCGGTGCCGATGACGACCGCGACGGCCAGATCGATGACGTTCCCGCGGAGCAGGAAGTCCTTGAAACCTTTGAGCATGGAAACCCCCAAGTCGACTGGGCCTCAGTTCGAGGCGGGAGTCGACGCAGCAGCCGGTTTGGCGCTCGTCGTCGAATCCGACTTCGATGATGCCGAAGCATCCTTCGAACCCCCGGATTTGGCGCGCGAGTCCGTGCGATAGAAGCCGGAGCCGTTGAAGGTCACGCCGATCGAGCCGTACTGCTTGCGCAGCGCGCCGCCGCACTCGGGGCAGACCGTGAGCGCGTCGTCGGAGAAGCTCTGGACGGCGTCGAACTGGTGCCCGCACGCGGTGCAGGCATAGGCGTAGGTGGGCATGGCGGTCCTTGCGGGTCAGCGTCGCCGAGGCGACAGATGCAGCGTCTGCGACGGGGTCACGATGCCGTCGACCGGCTGATCGTGCACCTCACGAGGCAGTTCGTCGAGTACCTCGGAATCATAGATCACCGCGTACACCGGAGGGCACTTCTCCATGGAGCCGATGGTCTTGTCGAAGTAGCCGCGGCCCCAGCCCATCCGCATCCCCGAGCGGTCGACGGCGGCGGCGGGGACGATCATGAGGTCGACGTCGTTCACGGCGATCGGCCCGAGCACCTCGCCGGTGGGCTCGGGCAGCCCGTACAGGCCTTCCGCGATCTCGTCGGTGTCGTCGGCGACCGCCCAGTCCAGCAGTCCGTCGGAGCGGGTGACCGGGAGGAGCACCCGGATCCCGCGGCGGACCGCGCGGGTGACGAACTCCCTGGTGCCCGGCTCCGTGGTGGTGGAGAGGAAGCAGGAGACGGAGCGGGCGCCGAGCTCGTCGACGAGGGCGTCCAGCCGTTCGCCGATCGCCGTGGCAGCGGCTTCGCGCTGGGGATCGGACAGCAGCTGACGCCGCTCGCGCAGCTCCGCGCGGAGGGCTCGCTTGGCGTGCTCGACGTCGTTAGCCATGGTCCGAGTCTAGGGCGGCCCCCACCGGTAGGCTGTGGGAATGGCTCACGAGAAGATCAAGGCTGTCATTCCCGCCGCCGGACTGGGGACACGATTCCTGCCCGCGACGAAGGCGATGCCGAAGGAGATGCTCCCCGTCGTCGACAAGCCGGCGATCCAGTACGTCGTCGAGGAGGCGGCGAACGCCGGGATCGAGGACATCCTCGTGATCATCGGGCGCAACAAGAACGCGATCTCCAACCACTTCGACTCCGTGCCGGAGCTCGAGGTGAAGCTCATGGAGAAGGGCGACACCGGTCGCCTGGAGCGCGTGATGAAGTCGAGCGACCTCGCCGACATCCACTTCGTCCGCCAGGGCGAGCCCAAGGGTCTCGGCCACGCCGTGCTCCGCGCTCGGACGCACGTCGGCGACAGCTCGTTCGCGGTGCTGCTCGGCGACGACCTCATCGACGAGCGCGACCCGCTGCTCACGGAGATGATCGCGGAGCACGAGCGCACCGGCGCCGCCGTCATCGCCCTCATGGAGGTCGACCCGGACAGCATCCACATGTACGGGGCCGCCGCCGTCGAGCCGATCGAGGGGTCGGACGCCGTTCGTGTCACGGGCCTCGTCGAGAAGCCCGCGAAGGAGGACGCCCCGTCCAACCTCGCGATCATCGGTCGCTACGTGCTCCCCGCGTCGGTCTTCGAGATCCTCGAGCGGACCGAGCCCGGCAAGGGCGGGGAGATCCAGCTCACGGATGCCCTGCAGGAGCTCGCGACGGCGGACGGCGGACCGGGCGTGGTCGGCGTCGTCTTCGGAGGCCGCCGCTACGACACCGGCGACCGCGTGGACTACATCAAGGCGATCGTGCAGCTCGCGGCCGACCGCGACGACCTGGGCTCGGAGCTGCGCCCCTGGCTCAAGGACTTCGCGGAGCGCCTCTAGGCGCCTCGCGGTCGTCGGAGGTGCGGCGTGGAGCTGTCGACGGGGATGCGGCACGGACCGGTCGAGCTGCGTCTGATCCGGACGAAGGACGCGCGGCCTCTGCAGCAGGAGCTGCTCGCGAACCGCGCGTGGCTGCAGCCGTGGGAGGCGACGATCCCGCACGGGGCGGTGTCCTTCGACATGCGGGTCAGCATCCGTCGGCTGCTCCAGCAGTACCGGGATGGCGGCGGCTACCCGTTCGTCATGGAGTACGACGGTGAGGTCGCCGGGCAGCTGAACGTCTGGGGCGTCGCTCGGGGCTCGCTGTGCTCGGCGACGATCGGGTACTGGGTGAGCGAGCGCTTCGCGGGGCGGGGGATCACCCCGACCGCGGTCGCGCTCGCGACCGACGCCTGCTTCACGGAGTACGGGCTGCATCGTATGGAGATCTGCATCCGGCCCGAGAACGCCGCGAGCCTTCGCGTGGTCCAGAAGCTCGGCTTCCGGTACGAGGGGCTGCGCCGGCGGTACATCCACATCGACGGGGACTGGCGCGACCACTACGCCTTCGCCCTCACGCAGGAGGAGGTTCCGCAGGGCGTGCTCGCCCGGTGGATCCACGGACAGGTGCCGCCGCACGCGGCGACGATCCCGCCGGCGGACCGCATCAGCCTCTGACATCGCCCGTTGCGGAAGGACACGCCGCGACACGCGCCCCGACTGCACGACGCGGCCGGTCCGCCGCCGTTACCGTTGTCCTATGGACGGGCCGGTGCTGAGCGGGGGAGTGATCGTGCTCGTCGCCGTGCTCCTGTGGATGCTGTACCTGCTGCCCTCCTGGCGCGGGCGCTTCCAGTACAACGCGGCCGAGCGGAACGCCGTGCGGCTCAATCAGGCGCTGCGGATCCTCGCCGAGACGAGCGAGACGCCCAGCGAGGTGCACATGGAGCTCAACGCCCGTACCGTCGTCGCGCAGCAGAAGCTCGCGAAGCGGCTGCAGGCCCAGCGGGAAGCCGCGGAGCTCGAGGCCCTCCGCCAGGAACTCGCCGCCACGCGGGCCGATCCCGTGATCCGTCGCGCACGGGCCCGCCGACGCGTGCGCCTGACGGCTACCGGCGCGCTCGTCCTCGGTCTCGTCGCTGTCGGTCTCGGCATCTGGCAGCTCCTGGCCACCGGGGGAGCGGTGCTCCTCTGGAGCGGTGGGGTGGCAGCCCTCATCGCCACCATCGTCCTGCAGCGGATGGCCGCGGTCGCTGTGCGCGCTGCCCGTCGTCCGCAGCCCGCGGCCGTCGAGACCATCGCGGAGAGGGTCGCTCCGGCCCTGCACGACCAGGGCCCCGCCACCTGGACCCCGCGCCAGCTCCCGGAGCCGATGGTGTCGGTCACGGGATCGCGCGCCCAGGCGGCTCGCGCCGAGATCGATGCGCAGGAGGAGCGCCGCAAGGCCGCTCGGGTCGCCGCGCTCCGTGCCCGCGCCGAGGAGATGGCGCCGGCAGCGCCCGTCAGCCTCCCGGCAGCGCCGGCGGCAGCGGCGGAATCCCCGTACGCCCGCATGGGCTTCGTCGACGACGCGGAGATCGAGGCGCACGTGCGCCAGCTCCTCCAGCGTCGGGCCGCCGGATGACCGTCGCGGTGAGCGCGGGTCTCCTTCGCTGACGCCTCCGTGCCGCTCCCGGCGAGCGGTTCCGGCCGTCTCGGCCGTACGGGCACACCGGAGACGCGCGCGAGTGTCGCTCCTCGCGTCCCGCCCGCTCTGGGCCGTAGAGTCGGGGGATGGGAACCATGCAGTACGGCTCCGGCAGCGAGATCCAGATCGAGGACCGCGCCCTGACCCATCTGAAGGTCGCGATCGCGACCAAACTCCGCCGGAACGAGAGCTTCACGCTCTCCTGGAAGCACCCCGACGGCGACGTGCCGGGACGTTCGACGATCTGGCTGCATCCGTCGATCCCGCTGCGCTTCACCTTCTCGGAGCCGGAGACGCCGGAGCTGAACGTCAAGTGGATCCAGGCCCTCATGGTCGAGGCGAGCTCGTCGGGAGGCATCAGCCTCGTGGACGAGGTCGTCGACGGTCCCGCCGACTGAGCGCCTCCGCTACTCGGCGGGGTACGCCTGCGCGGTGAGCTGCCGGGCGAGGTGCGCGGCGTTGCGGGTCGCGGTCGCGATCGCAGAGCTCACGGCCTCCGGCGTCTCATCGAGGTCCTTGTAGTCCACTGTCTGCATGGCCTCGCCGTTCCAGTACACGGAGGTCTGCGCGGGGATCGTGTAGCCGATGTCGTTCAGCGCCTGGAAGAGGATCGCGGAGATGTGGTGCGCGCCGTCCTCGTTCCCGAGGACACCGGCGATCGCGACCTTGTCGAAGAGGATCGGGCGGCCCTGCTCGTCCGTCTCGCTGAGCTCGGCGTCGAGGCGCTCCAGCACGCGCTGGGCGACGCTCGAGTGCTGTCCCATCCACGTCGGCGTGACGAACACGAGGATGTCGGCATCGAGGACGCGCTGACGCAGGGCCGGCCACTGGTCGCCGTCGCCCATGTCCTTCTCCACGCCGGGACGGATGTCGAGGTCGACGGCCCGGACGAGGTCACCCGTCACCCCGTGCTCGGCGAGGGCATCGAGCAGCTGACGCGCGAGCAGATCGGAGCTCGACGACGCGGGGGAGGGCTTGAGGGTGCAGGAGATCGCGAGGGCGGTGAGGGAGGTGTCCATGCTCCGACTCCACCAGAGATGCGGGCGGCGGCACAGGGCCTTTCCGGGTCCGGGCTATCCTGGTAGAGCACCGACGACAGGAGATCCCGTGATCCTCAGCTTCCTCTTCTTCATGATCATGTTCCTCGGAGGCTTCTGGCTGCTGGGGATCGCCCACGAGATGCCGGACACGCTCGCCGCGCTCACCTTCGTCGGCGGCATCCTGCTCGTCTCGCTGGCTCTCGGGTTCGCGATGCGCCAGCGCGGTTCGGCCACGCGTCGCTCCAAGAACTGGACCGGCAGCCCGACCGAGTGACCGCCGCGGGGCGGTGCCCCGCGCTCACCGTCGCTGGGCGAGCCTCGCTTCGAGGTTCGCCCGCACCGCCGGCCACTCCGGCTCGATGATGGAGTACTCCACGCTGTCGCGGAGTGCGCCGTTGCGATAGCGGCTCATGGCCCGCATCACACCGTCCTGCTTCGCGCCCAGTCGTTCGATCGCGGCGCGGGACTGGAAGTTCACCCACTGGGTCGTCAGCCCGACCCGGAAGACCCCCAGTGTCTCGAAGGCGTGGCGGAGGAGCAGCAGCTTCGACTCCGCATTGGTGCCCGTGCCATGAGCGGACGGCCGGTTCCAGGTGTATCCGATGTGCAGTCGGGGGACGTCGGCGACGATGTCGTAGTACGACGTCAGTCCCAGCACGCGTCCGGCGGCGTCGAAGGCCGTGAAGGGCACCATCTCGCCGGTGGCGACGAGGCTCAGGCGCCGGTCGACCTCGGCCGCGACGCCGTCGGGTGCCGGAACCGAGGTGTACCAGGCGGTCTTCCACAGGTCGCCCTCGGAGACTGCTTCGACGAGGCCGTCGACGTGCGACCGGTCGAGAGGGCGGAGCTCGACGAGATCGCCGGTGAGAGTGACGGGGGCGGGGGCGACGTGGAAGGCCATGGTGTCATTCAACCAGCGTCGGCCGCTGTGCCCGGCCCTCAGGCGGGGATGGCCAGGTGCTCGCGGCGCAGCACCCGCTGGAACGCGAGGACGATCTCGATCGTGACGTCGAGCTCGAAGGCCAGGCTGGCCAGATGTGTGCCGCGGAGCTGCTCCGCCGCTGCGTACGCCGCCGGCGTGATCAGGCGTCGCGCGGCCCACTCATCGGCCTGCCGCTCCTGTCGAGCCCGAAGGGCCGCCTGCCGCGTGGGCTGATGACCGAGGTGAGCGTGACCGAGCTCATGGGCGAGCACGCTGCGGGCGGTGCGCCTGCTCATCCCCGGGGCGAGCCGGATCGTGCGCGTGACGGGCTGGAAGCCCCCGAGGGTGAGACCGGTGCGTTCGATCACGCGGAGACCGAACTCGTCGGCCAGACGGAGAAGCTGCTGCATGGGCCTCCGTCCGGTCGGTGTCGTCTACTCGTAGAGGTCGTCGGTGTCCGTCTCGCGGGTGGATCCGGATTCGAAGGCGACCTCGCGGGCATTATCGCGTGGGGTGGCGACATCGGTGCGGCGCCGGAGGGGAGTGACGATCGCCGACATGCCGTCGGCGGCCAGACGCTCCTCAGCGCGGGCCACGAGGACGTGCGGCTCGACGCCGAGCGTGGCGCACACCGCGTAGACCACCGGCACGGGAATGGCGCGCTTGCCCGTGACGTAGTTGTCGAGGGCGCTCCGGGCGATGCCCACATCGCGCGCCATGGCGGCGATGCTGCTGCGTGCCGCCGCGATCTCCGCCCGCATCTGACGGCCGACCGCCTCGTTGAACTGCTCGGCTGGTGTCTTCATCCGGCTCACCTTAGCAGCGCACCGAGAGCAGGATGCCGTCATATTGGTAGCTGAGGGCTCTCTCTGTGTCCGTGCGTGGCGGTACCGTATGCGCATGGGGACAGAATTGCGTCATCTGATGGCATCGGCCGTGGAGGCCGCTCGCTTGCACGCCGGAGTGTCGTTCATCGAGCTCTCGGAGCAGACCGGGATCGCGCCGGCCGCGCTGGCCGACCTCCTCGAGGAGCGCGCGGACTTCACGATGGAGGATGTGGCGGGGATCGCGGGGGTGCTCGACGTCCCCGTCACGCGGCTGCTGCCCTGCGCGCCCTGAGATGATGCGCGCCCGCGCCTGGGACGGGGCGAGGCGATGAAGTAGCGTGGGCGCATGAAGACCGTACCCTTCGGATCGACGACCGCTCCGGCCCTGATCGCCGGGATGATGCGCATCGACAGCCTCGACGACGAGCAGATCCGCGGCCTGTATGCGACCGCACGGGATGCCGGGATCGACTTCTTCGACCACGCGGACATCTACGGCGGGGAGATGCACCACTGCGAAGCGCGATTCGCGGATGCTCTCCGGCTCAGCACCACGGAGCGGGACGAGATCGTGCTGCAGACCAAGTGCGGCATCGTGCCGGCGCAGGGCATGTTCGACTTCTCCTACGACCACATCGTCGGGCAGGTCGAGGGCTCGCTCGCGGCCCTCCGCACCGACCGCATCGACGTCCTCCTGCTGCACCGGCCGGACGCCCTCGTCGAGCCGGACGAGGTGGCTCGCGCCTTCGACCACCTCGAGTCCTCGGGCAAGGTGCGCGCGTTCGGGGTGTCGAACCACACCCCGTCGCAGATCGAGCTGCTGAAGACCGCGGTGCGGCAGCCCCTGGTCGCGAACCAGCTCCAGCTGTCCCTTACGCATGCGCCGATCATCGCGCAGCCGGTGGCGGCGAACATGGCGGGCCATGACCAGAGCATCGGGCGCGACGGCGGCGGCATCGTGGACTACTGCCGGATCCACGGCATCACCGTGCAGGCCTGGTCTCCGTACCAGAGCGGCTTCGGCGGCGGCGTCTTCCTCGGGCACCCGGACTACCCCGAGCTCAACGCCGTGATCGAGCGCCTGGCGGGAGTCCATGGAGTGACACCGACCGCGATCGCCACCGCCTGGATCACCCGGCACCCCGCCGGGATGCAGGTCGTGCTCGGCACTACGACACCGCACCGCGTGCAGGAGGCAGCGGCCGGAGTGGACGTCGTGCTCACCCGCCCGGAGTGGTACGAGCTCTTCCGCGCCGCCGGACACCTGCTGCCGTGAACCCTCGGGTCCCGTCCGTGCGTCGTCTACTCTGAACCCATGCCGTTCCTGTTCTCGCTCCTGGTCATCGCGCTGATGATCGGTGCGCTGATCGACATCATCACGCGCGACGACTCGCAGGTGAAGCACCTGCCGAAGATGGTCTGGATCATCATCGTGATCCTGCTGCCGTTGATCGGCAGCGCGCTGTGGTTCGCGCTCGGGCGGGAGTACGGGGAGGGTGGCGTTCCGCTCCCGCGGATGCGGCGCGCCGAGCGCCCCGCGGCCCCGACGACGACGGTCGCACGCCCCGCGCCGCCGGTCGACGTCCGGTCCACCGAGCAGCAGATCGCGGACCTCGACCGGGAGATCGAGGAGTGGCGGCTGCGCGAGGAGATCGAGAAGCGGCGTCGGGAACGGGGAGACGACGCTCTTCCGTCGTCCTAGCCGCCGAGCGGTGCGGCCTGCCAGGATGCCGTCATGAGCATCCTCGTGAACGTCGACAACTTCGCCCTCGCCGAGACCCACCGCATGATGCGCGACCTCCAGAAGGAGGCCGGGGGCGTGGACCGGTTCCTGCACAACCGGGCTCCGGCCGCGATCGACCGGCAGACCGTGATCCGGCTGAACCGCGACACGCTGTACAGCTTCGCGGTCCTCGACATCAGCGAGGGCGCGACGTTCAGCATCCCGGAGCACGGCGACCGTTACCTCTCGGCGATGGTCGTCAACGAGCACCACTATGTGGATGCGATCTTCCACGAGGCGGGCGAGCACACGCTGACGGAGGCGCAGTTCGGGACGCCGTACGTCGTGCTGGCCGTGCGCATCCTCGTGGACCCCGCGGACCCGGCGGATGTGGCGGAGGTGGGGGCGCTGCAGGACCGCATCGCGCTGCACAGCGGATCGGCCACGCCCTTCGCGATGCCGGACTACGACACCGTCAGCCTCGATGAGACCCGCCAGGCGCTGCTCGCGTTGGCCCGGAACCTGCGGGGTTTCGACCGCATGTTCGGCAGCGAGGACGAGGTCGACCCGGTGCGGCACCTCATCGGCACGGCGGCGGGCTGGGGAGGGCTTCCCTCATCCGAGGCGAGCTACATCGGCGTCGATCCGCGTCTGCCGGTGGGCCGCTACGAGCTCACGGTCGACGAGGTCCCCGTCGACGGCTTCTGGTCGATCTCGGTGTACAACGCCGACGGCTTCTTCGAGCCGAACGATCGCGAGGCCTACACGATCAACGACATCACCGGCGTCCGCAACGACGCCGGCACGATCACCGTCCGCTTCGGCGACCATCCGGAGGGCGTGCCGAACGTGCTCCCGATCACGGAGGGCTGGAACTACCTCGTCCGCCTCTACCGCCCCCGCCCCGAGGTGCTCGACGGCAGCTGGACGTTCCCGACGCTCCGGGAATCGGCTTGACCCTGACGCCGCGTGAGGCCCGATCGTGGAGGCATGACTGATCACTACAACGCTTTCGAGATGAGCCCGGTGCCGGCGCCGGGCCCCGACGCGGTCGCACCGGAGCTGTTCCGGGGCATCTACGGGATGCCCGCCTTCGTCACCATCCCTACGACGGACCTCGCCGCCTCGGTCGAGTTCTGGACGCGGGGCCTGGGCTTCTTCGAGCTCTTCGGGGTGCCGGGGCGGATCGTCCACCTCCGGCGGTGGGTCTTCCAGGATGTGCTGCTCGTGCCGGGCGAGACCGCACAGGAGACAGCACCCGGCCTGCGGGTCAGCTTCGCGTGCGTGCTCGGCCAGATCGAGCCGCTCGTGGCGGCCTGCCGGGCGTGGGGTCCCGGCACGGTCGGGGATCCGATCGACACGCCCTGGAACACCCGGGATGTGGAGATCGTGACCCCCGAGAACGTGCGCGTCGTCTTCACGGCGGCGAAGCCCTACGAGCCGGGGAGCGTCGAGGCGGCCACCCTCGCGGAGATGGGCATCCGTCCGCCCGCGGACACGGCGGAGATCGGAGGAGGAGTGGATGCCGGATGACAGCGGCGCCGCGGACCTGACCGTCGGTCGGGCCGCGGCGCTCGCCGGGGTGACGGTGCGGACGCTGCATCACTGGGACGACATCGGTCTAGCCCGTCCGTCCGCGCGTTCGGCGGCCGGATACCGGGTGTACACGGACGTCGATCAGGAGCGCCTGCGGCGCATCGTCGTCTATCGCGAACTCGGTCTCGGCCTCGAGGCGATCCGCCGGCTGCTGGACGATCCGGCCACCGACATCCTCACCGCGCTGCGCGCGCAGCAGGAGCAGCTCGCGGCCCGGATCGCACGCCTGACCGACCTGCAGGCTGAACTGGAGCGGATGGTGACCGCCCACGAGCGCGGCCTGATGCTGAGCGCGGGCGAGCAGCGCGCGGTGTTCGGGCCCGATTGGGACCCGTCCTGGCCGCTCGATGCGCGCCGCCGCTGGGGCGACACGGTGCAGTGGCAGCAGTACGCGGAGCGATCCGCGGCGCGCGATGCGGGGAATGGCAGGCGGTCGCGGACGCGATGCGGGAGTTCGAGTCCGCCCTCGCGACGGCCATGGATGCCGGTGTGGCTCCCGGGACGGCGGACGCCGATGCGCTCGTCGAGCGACACCGTGCGGTGTTCTCGGCCTACTTCCCGTTGAGCAGGGAGATGCAGGTCGTGCTCGGTCGGCTGTTCGTCGCCGACCCCGGCTATGCGGCGCACTACGACGGCATCCGCGCGGGGCTGGCGGAGTGGTTCCGCCGCAGCATCGAGGCCGAGGCCCGGCGTCATGGCATCGATCCGGAGTCAGCGGTCTGGCGGTGACCCCTCTGCGCCCGCCGGGTCAGGCCGCGTGCGTCCGGGGATTCGCGTCCGTGACGGCGAACGAGGCATGGACGGCCTCCTCGAGCTCCGGGTAGCGGAAGGTGAAGCCGGCGGCGGTGAGCTTCTCGGGGAGGACCCAGCGGCTCTTGAGCACGAGCTCGGTCTCGGTGCGGATGCCGATGGCGCCGAGCTCGAGCATCCAGCGCGGCATCGGCGGGCCGACCTTCGCCCCCAGCACGCGGCGCACGGTGGCCATGAAGGCGGCGTTGTCGACGGGGTGCGGCGAGGCGGCGTTGACCGGCCCGTCCAGAGCGGGGGTCTCTTCGAGGAACTCGATGATGCGCGCCACATCCTCGATGTGGATCCAGCTGAAGCGCTGCCGTCCGCGACGGGCGCCGGGGAGGTGTGCGGTGCCGGCGGCGCGGCGCGCGGGACCGACCGGCCAGAACCCGTCGTACTGGGGGCCGCCGAGGCCCAGCCGTGCGAGGGTGCGGAGCGGTTCCAGCACACCGCCGTCGCCGAGGACGATGGCGGTGCGGAGGGCCACACGGCGGGTGCCGGGGAGCGCGTCGGCGAAGAGGGCGCGCTCCCACGCCTTGGCGACCTCGACCGAGAAGCCCGTGCCGATCTCGCCGGAGGACTCCGTCATCGGCCGGTCCTCGGCGTGCCGGTAGATCGTGGCCGTCGAGGAGTTGATCCACAGCGGCGGCGGGGTGGCCGCGCGGGAGATGGCGCGGCTCAGGGCCGCGGTCGTGTCCAGGCGGGAGCGGAAGATCTCGGCACGGTTGCGCGGCGTGTAGCGGCAGTTCACGCTCGTGCCCGCGAGGCCGATCACGAGCGAGGCCCCGTCGACGGCGGCGTCGATGCCGTCCTGATCGCTCCAGGTGAGGTCGCTTCCCGAGCGGGAGATCGTGACGACCTCGCGCCCGGCATCCCGGAGTCGCGCCGTGAGGAATCGCCCCATGAACCCTGTGGCCCCGCCGATGACCGCCCGGTCCGTGCTCATGCGCTGTCGTCCTTCCGATCGGGTTCGAGGGCGTAGTCGAAGTTGCCCCGGTACTCGTAGAGGCGGCCGAGGAGCGGGGCGTCGACCGTCAGGCGCACCCGCTGACGACCGGCCTCGTCGTCCCAGCGCTCGACGAGCCGGACCACGGGAGCCACGATCCGCGGGATGCGGAGCCGGAAGTGCCCGAGACGGATGCCCACCGCGCGACTGGTCAGGTGCAGGGCGCCCGCGCGGGGCTCCACGGCGAAGCAGGCGACGACAAGCCCGGGCTCGCCGAGCTCGTCGACGATGCGGCCGTGCCGCGTCGGTGCCACGGCGTCGCGCATCACCCATGGCCCGCTCGCGAACAGAAAGGTGCGCTCGGCGATCGCACGGGAGGCGATGGTGCGGTTCTCGATGCGGAACGGCACGTCGCGTTCCCAACGTGCGGCGATCACCCCGCGCCGTTCGAGGCGGCGGAGGAGCGGCCATAGCACGCGTCGCGGCGTGCCGACGCGCTGGAACGTGCCTTCGCCGACGCCGACCATCCCGTCCGGGACCGCCTGGAAGTAAGTCCGAAGTCGGGGGTGAAGCTCGGCGAGGCGCTCGCCGAGGGCCCTCGCGTACGGGGACTGCGGCACGGGCGTCACGGTTCGAGCCTAGTCCGCGGAAGTGCCGTCCCGGCCCGCGCCGTCCGCCGGGCGGAGCAGACGGTCGAGGAGGGCGAGGGCCTCGTGCTGCGGAGCCGTGTCGTCCAGCAGCCACTGCGTCTGCAGGCCGTCCGAGGCCGCGACGACGAGGGCGGCGACCGCGAGGGGATCGACGTCGGCCCGGATGCGCCCGTCCGTCTGCTGCTCGCGGACCGTCTCGGCGATGTCGGCCCGCAGGCGGGCGAAGCGCTCGGTCGCGAAGGCGCGGGCGGCGGGATGGCCCTCCTCGAGCGCGCTGGCGACGAGCGTGGAGTACAGCTGCACCAGACCGGGGACCTCGCGGTTGGCTCTGGCCGACCGGATCATCCCCTCGACGGGGTTCGCGGGTTCCGGCTCGGTCTTGCGTCCCGGGGCGTTGCTCTCGACGTAGACCGCGACGAGCAGCTCCTCCAGCGACCCGAAGTAGTGGGTGAGGGCGGCATGCGTCACCCCCACCTCCTTCGCGATCGCCCGCAGACTCGTGCGGTCGGCGCCGCGGGCCGCGAACACCTCGATCGCGCGGTCCAGGATCTCCTGGCGGCGGGCGATGCCCTTGGCGTACGTCCCGCGGGGACGCGGGCGTCCGGAGTCGTCGGAGGGGGCGGCGGGCATGTCCCGAGTCTATCGACAAGAAACTTCCACCTGGAGGTATTCGGTGCTAGCGTGCGTGCAGGCGCCCAACGCCCGCCTGTCACCGACGACCGAGGAGCACGACCGATGACGATCCAGACCTCTCTGCAGCTGTTCACGATCCGCGAGCAGCTGGAGGCCGACCTCGAGGGCACGCTCGCCGCGGTGGCGGCGCGCGGGTTCACCGCGGTCGAGCCCTACGACTTCGTGCGCCGGGCGGACGACATGGCCGCCGCCGTGTCGGCCGCGGGACTGACCGCCCCGTCCGGGCATGCGTTCCTCGCGACCCCGACCTTCGTGCGCCCGGACGGCTCCGGCACCACGGCTCCCGTCCCTCCGCCCGCGGAGGTCTTCGCGGCCGCGAAGACGCTCGGCATGGACACGGTGATCGATCCCTACACCGAGCCGGCGCGCTGGGGATCGGTCGACCAGATCGTCGAGACCGCCCGGCTGCTCAACGAGGCGGCGGAGATCGGCGCGGAGGCCGGTGTCCGAGTCGGCTACCACAACCACGCGCATGAGCTGGAGGCGGTGTTCGACGGGGTGACCGGGCTGGAGATCCTCGCGGGGCACCTCGATGAGCGCGTCGTGCTGGAGGTCGACCTGTACTGGGTCGCCCGGGGCGGCGTCGACCCGGTGGCCCTCGTGGAGCGTCTCGGCGAGCGCGTGATCGCGGTGCACGCGAAGGACGGCACCCTCGACCCCGCGCTGCTGGACGCGTACCCGCCGGCCGATCAGGTGCCCGCGGGCGACGGGGCCGTGCCGCTCCGGGAGGCCATCGCCGCCGCGCCCGCGCTCGAACTCGCCATCGTGGAGTTCGACCACTACGACGGTGACCTGTTCGACGCCATCGAGCGCAGCCGGGTCTTCCTCGACGCCGAGGCCGCGCGCTGATGGTGCGCGGGGGTGGCGTCGTCGGCGTCGGCCTCATCGGCGCCGGAAACATCAGCGATCAATACCTGCAGAACCTCACGCGCTTCCCGGACGTGGTGGTGCGGGCGATCGGCGACCTCGTCGAGGAGCGGGCGCGCGCGCAGGCCGCGGCGTACGGGGTGCCGCGGGCCGGGGGTGTGGAGGTCGTGCTCGACGATCCCGACATCGACATCGTCGTGAACCTCACGATCCCGGCCGCGCACGTCGCCGTCTCGGAGGCGATCGTCGCCGCCGGGAAGCACGTGTGGACCGAGAAGCCGCTCGGCGTGGACCGCGAGGAGGCGCGACGCCTGCTGGAGACGGCCGCAGCGGCCGGACTCCGTGTCGGCGTCGCGCCCGACACCGTCCTCGGCCCCGGCGTGCAGACCGCGAAGCGCGCGATCGCCCGCGGCGACATCGGGCGTCCGCTGTTCGGTCAGACGACCTTCCAGTGGCAGGGACCGGAGATCTTCCACCCGAACCCCGCGTTCCTCTACGCGAAGGGGGCGGGGCCGCTCCTCGACATGGGGCCGTACTACGTCTCGACCCTGGTCCACGTCTTCGGGCCGGTGGCCGCCGTGGCCGCCCTCGGGCTGCAGGGGTCGCCGACCCGCCGCGTGCAGGTCGGCGACCGCGCCGGGGAGGAGTTCCCGGTCGAGATCCCGTCCACGCTCAGCGTCCTGATGGACTTCGAAGGCGGCGGTCAGGCGCAGAGCCTCTACAGCACGGACTCGCCGCTGGTGCGGCAGGGCATCGTGGAGATCACGGGAACCGAGGGCACCCTCGTCATCCCCGACCCGAACACGTTCGGCGGGCCGATCACGATCACCCGGCCGCTGTCCCGGCACTTCGTGCCACCGGAGCCGGTGGTGCAGGAGGTCGTCGATGTCGCGCCGGAGGGGGTGCTCGCGGGGCGCGGGCTCGGGCTGCTCGACATGGTGCGCGCGATCGCGGAGGACCGACCGCACGTCGCCACCGGCGACGTCGGGTACCACGTGCTCGACACGCTCCTCTCGATCGAGGAGGCCGCAGCGCGGCGCACGTTCGTGGAGGTCGCGAGCACGCTGGATCAGGTGGGCGCGCTGCCCGCCGACTTCGATCCCTTCGCGGCGACGTAGCGGTCCACGTTCGCGGGGGAGAGCACCTCGCGGGCGACCATGATCGCCGCCCCCAGCACCGCGGCGCGGTCGCCCGCCTGCGACTGCACGATCGCGAGGTGCTGGGTGGCGAGCGGGATCGAGCGGCGGTAGACGACCTCGCGGACGCCGGCGAGCAGGTGCTCTCCCGCGCGGGCGATGCTGCCCCCGAGCACGATGATCGACGGGTTGAGCAGGTTCACGACCGTCGCGAGCACTTCGCCGACATCGCGACCCGCCTGGCGGGTGGCCTCGATGGCCGCCGCATTGCCGGCGCGGACGAGGTCGACGACGTCGGAGGCGCTGTGCACGTCGTGGCCTTCGGCGCGCAGCGCGACGGCGAGGGCCGAGCCGCTCGCGAGGGCCTCGAGATCCCGTTCGTCGCCCGGCTCCCGCCCCGAGCCGGCGCTCATCGGCACCTGGACGTGGCCCATGTCGCCCGCCGATCCCTGGGCACCGCGCTGGAGCTGACCACCGGCGATGATGCCGGCGCCGATGCCGGTCGAGACCTTCACGAACACGAGGTCGTCCACCCGCGGCCAGCTCGTGGCCTGCTCGCCGAGCGCGAGGATGTTCACATCGTTGTCGACGAGGACCGGGACGTCGAACGTGCGCTGCACATAGCCGGGGACGTCGAAGCGGTCCCAGCCCGGCATGATCGGCGGGTTGGTCGGGCGCCCCGTGGAGTGCTCGACGGGGCCGGGGACGCCGATGCCGACGCCCACGAGGGGAAGGCCCTCGGCGGTCGCGGCGAGCAGGGCCGTCCCCTCCGTGAGGATCGCGTCGAGGAGGGCCTCCGGTCCGTCGCCGATGTCGATCGCGCGGGTGCGCGCGTCGAGGATCACGCCGGCGAGGTCGGCCACGGCGACGGTCGCGTGCGTGGCTCCGAGGTCGACCGCGAGGACGAGTCCGGCGCGGGGGTTGAACGCCACGCGGGCGGGAGGACGACCGCCGGTCGACACCGCTTCACCGGCGGGGCGGAGCAGGTCGGCGGCCAGCAGCGCGTCGACCCGGGAGGCGACGGTGGAGCGGGCGAGGCCGGTGAGGGCGGCGAGCTCCGCCTTGGTGCGCGCGTGCCCGTCGCGGAGGATCTGGAAGATCTCGCCGGTCCCGGGGGAGGGCGTCGCGAGCGGCCTCAGCACGTCAACCATGGCGTCAGTAAAGCACAGCACTTCTCGCAGTCGGCTGTGCGACTTCAGATTCGTTACAAACAACTTTTGACGAAGGGCTAGCAAAAGTCCTGACCGCTGTGTCAGACTCGCCGCCATGACAACGGATGTCACTGACACCGGTCTCGGGACGATCCGAACCGGGATCCTCGGCGGGGGCTTCATGGCCCGCGTGCACCGCACGGCCGCCCGAGACGCGGGCGGCGCGCTGCGCGCCGTCGCCACCCGGTCCGCCCAAGGCGCGAGGGATGCCGCGCAGCTGCTCGGCGCCGCACGCGCCGAGCACGACGCGGAGGCGCTGCTCGACGCCGACGACATCGACGTCGTCCACATCTGCACCCCGAACGCCACGCATGCCGACCTCGCCCTGCGCGCGCTGCGGGCGGGCAAGCATGTCGTGTGCGAGAAGCCCCTCGCCACGACCGCCGCCGACGCCGCCGCGCTCGCCGCGGAAGCCGCCGAGAGCGGGCTCGTCGCGGCCGTCCCCTTCGTGTACCGATACCACCCCATGGTGCGGGAGGCCAGGGCGCGCATCGCCCGCGGCGAGGCCGGGGAGCTGCTCACGCTGGACTGCTCGTACCTGCAGGACTGGATGCTGCGGCCCACCGACGACGACTGGCGGGTGCGATCCTCGTCCGGCGGGGCCTCCCGCGCGTTCGCCGACATCGGCTCGCATCTGTGCGACCTCCTCGAGTTCGTCACGGGTGACCGGATCCGCGCCCTGAGCGCCCGTACCCGCCGGGTCTTCGCCGAGCGGGCCGGGCAGGCCGTCGACACGGAGGACATCGTCGCCGTGCTCGTCGAGACCTCGGCGGGGGCGCTCGGCACGCTGCTCATCTCGCAGATGGCGGCGGGCCGCAAGAACGCCCTCACCCTGGAGCTGCACGGGACGCGGCAGAGTCTGCGGTTCGAGCAGGAACGGCCGGAGGAGCTCTGGGTCGGCATGCGCGAGGAGTCGCGGCTGCTGCTGCGCGACCCCGCCACGGCCGACCCGGAGTCCGCCCGGCTGCAGCGTGTCCCGGCCGGGCATGCCATGGGGTATCAGGATGCCTTCAACGGTTTCGTCGCCGACGTCTACGCCGCGATCGCGGGCGACGTCCCCGATGGACTGCCGACGTTCGCCGACGGCCACCGCGCGGCCGTGCTGACCGAGGCCGTGCTCGATTCCGCCGCCCACGAGGGCCGCTGGACGGAGGTGCCGGCATGACCGCGACGACGACGCAGCCGGTGCTGCGGGTGGCCGGGATCCGCAAGGCGTTCTTCGGCGTGGAGGTGCTGAAGGGCATCGACTTCGACGTGCGGCCCGGGGAGGTGCACGGCCTCGTCGGCGAGAACGGCGCGGGCAAGTCCACCCTCATGAAGATCATCGCGGGCGTGCAGCCGGCCGATGAGGGGACGATCACGTACCGCGGCGCGGAAGTGCGCCACGCGCACCCGCGGCAGGCGATGGACGCCGGCATCGTCACGGTGTTCCAGGAGTTCACCCTGCTCCCGGAGCGCACGGTCGCGCAGAACGTCTATCTCGGCCGGGAGCCGCGGCGCGCGGGGCTCATCGACGTCCGGGCCATGAACGTGCGCACCGGGGAGCTGCTGAGCGATCTCGGCGTCTCCTTCATCGATCCGCAGTCCCGCGTGGGCTCGCTGACGGTGGCCGAGCAGCAGATCGTCGAGATCGTGAAGGCGCTGTCGTTCGACGCGCAGGTGATCTCGATGGACGAGCCGACCGCCGCCCTCAGCGACCGCGAGGTGGAGCTGCTGTACGCGATCATCCGCCGGCTCACGTCCCGAGGGGTCGCCGTCATCTACGTGTCGCACCGGCTGAAGGAGATCTTCGACCTCTGCGACCGGATCACGATCCTCAAGGACGGCGCCCTCGTCTCCACGGACGAGACAGCGGCGCTGACCACCGACGAGCTCGTGCGCCGGATGGTGGGGCGGTCGATCCAGTCGTACTTCCCCGACCCGGTGGCCGGCACGGCGGTCGGCGCGCCTCGACTCGAGCTCGACGGCTGCGGGAACGCCTACGTGGACGGGGTGTCGCTGATGCTCCGTGCGGGGGAGATCGTCGGGGTGGCCGGGCTCCAGGGGTCGGGGCGCACCGAGCTGGTGGAGGGCGTGTTCGGCATCCAGGCCTTCACCCGCGGCGCCGTGCGGATCGACGGGAAGCCGGTGCGGATCGGCGGACCACGCGCGGCCGTGCGCGCCGGGCTCGCCCTCGTCTCGGAGGACCGCAAGGCGCAGGGGCTCGCGCTCGGACAGTCGATCCTCGACAACGCCCTGCTCGTGGTGCGGAACGTGTTCGCGGGACGCGCCGCGGCGTCGCGCCGGGAGGTGCCGGGGGTGCTCCGCACGCTGGAGGTGTCGTCGCGCGGCCTCGACCAGGAGGTGCGCTTCCTGTCCGGCGGCAACCAACAGAAGGTGGTGCTGGCGAAGTGGCTGCTCACCCAGCCGCAGATCGTGCTCTTCGACGAGCCGACGCGGGGCATCGACGTGGGGGCCAAGTACGCCGTCTACCAGCTCATGCGCGAGCTGGCGGCACAGGGGAAGGCCGTGCTCATGGTCTCGAGCGAGCTCCCGGAGGTCATCGGCATGAGCGACCGCATCCTCGTCATGCATGACGGCGAACTCGTCGCCGAGCTGCCGGCCGGTGCGGCCGAGCACGAGATCCTCGCGGCGGCCACCGGCGCCGACCGCGGTCCTTCGACGAACGGGGGTGCGCGATGAGCCGCCGCACCGGAGCCCGTCTCCGCATCGACTCGACCGTCATCGTGCTCGGCATCCTGCTGCTCGCGCTCGTGGTCGGCGCGATCCTCGTCGCCACGGTCGGTCGCAACTTCCTCAGCCCGGGGAACATCCGCGACATCCTGACCGGGATGAGCGTGCTCGGCCTCGTGGCCATCGGGCAGACGCTCGTGGTGCTCGGGGCCTCGCTCGACCTGTCGGTCACCTACGTCATCAGCCTGTCGAGCCTGCTCGCGGCGACGATGATGGCCGGGAACGCGGGGAACATCCCGCTCGCCGTGATCGTGACGCTCCTCGTGTGCGCGGGGATCGGGCTCGTGAACGGGCTCATCGTGACCGTGCTCAAAGTCAACGGCTTCATCGCGACGCTCGGCGTCGGGCTGATCCTCCAGGGCATCCTCAACACGAACTTCGAAGGCTCGGCGGGCGAGGTCCCGTGGGCGTTCCAGCTCATCGGCGCGACCGGCGTCGGACCGATCCCGGTGTCCACGCTCATCATGATCGCGCTCGCCGTGCTGGTCTGGGTGCTGCTGAACCGCACCCGCACCGGCGCCCATCTCTACGCCGTCGGCGGCGACCCCGAGATCGCTCGGCTCAGCGGCGTGCGCACCCGCCTCCCGCTGATCTGGGCGCACGTGCTGTGCTCCGTGTTCGCGGGCCTCGCCGGACTCCTGCTCGCCAGCCGTCTCGGCGTGGGCAGCCCGACGGTCGGTCAGCAGGGTGGCTACGCGCTGCTCTCCATCGCCGCGGTCGTGCTCGGCGGCACCCTGCTCCTCGGCGGACGCGGCTCGATCTGGGGCACCATCGGCGGCGTCGCCATCCTCGCCGTCGTCGACAACGTCATGAGCGTGCTGCAGGTGAATCCCTTCCTCAAGGACGTGGTGCGCGGCATCGTCATCGTCGCCGCGGTCGCCGTCTACAGCCGGCGGGCCATCGTGCGGCGTCGTCCCCGCTTCGGCGCCGGCGGCACGCGCACCGGGGGAGACGACGCCGCGAAGGCGGCCGAAGCCGACATGGCGGTCGCGGCCGCCGAGCTCGCGGATCCGACCACCGAGGTCGCCGCCGTCGACAGCGCCGGGGATACCGCCTCCGTGCGGGAAGGAGGACGCTCATGAACGCGCTGCGCACCTTCGTCAGCCCCCGCGGGGCGGTCTTCCTGCTGCTCGTGATCCTGCTCGTCGCGGTCGCCGTGCTCAACCCGAGCTTCGCCGAGCCCGGGCAGTTCATGCGGTACCTGCAGCGCGTCGCCCCCATCGCGATCGTCGCGATCGGGCAGTACTTCGTGATCATCGCGGGGGAGTTCGACCTCTCCCAGGGATCGCTCATCACGGCGCAGGTCATCATCGCCGGCAACCTCGTCGGCCAGGACGACGCCCGCACCCTCCCTGTCCTGCTGCTCATGATCGTGTTCGGCGTGGTCGTCGGGCTCGTGAACGGCGTCCTCACGACGCTGCTCAAGGTGCCGTCGTTCATCGTGACGCTGGGCATGATGCTCGCCCTGCTCGGCGGCGTGATGTGGTGGACGGGCGGCGCGGCCACGGGGAACCCGGCCGACAGCTTCCGGGAGATCGGTCGCGGCGGGATCCGCGACCTCCCCGTGCTGGAGTTCCTGCCCTGGGCCGTCCTCCTGCTCGCCGCCTGGCTCGCCCTCGGCATCGTCATCACCAAGCGCCCGCTGGGCAAGACCCTCATCGCGATCGGCGACAACGCCCGCGCGGTGGACTACGCCGGTGCCCGCCGGGCCTGGGTCACGACCCGCGCGTTCGTGCTGTCCTCCCTCTCGGCCACCCTCTCCGCCGTCCTGCTCGTCGGGTACGCGGGGGTGCACCCGTCCGTCGGCCGCGGCTACGAGTTCACCGCGATCACCGCGGTGGTGCTCGGCGGCGTCGTGCTCGGCGGAGGACGAGGGTGGATCGTCGGCGCCGTGGCCGGAGCCTTCGCACTGGAAGCGCTGTTCCTGCTCCTGAACATCGCGGGCGTCCCATCCACGCTCCGCGACGCCGTGCAGGGCGTCATCATCATCGCGGCCGTCGCCTATGCGGGGGTCGCCTTCCGAGCCCGCCGCCGGCGCGGTCCCCAGCCGACGGACGTCTCGACCGCGGGGACCGAGAACGCCGAGAACCGCACCACCGCATCAAGCCCTACAACCAGAGGAGATTAGCAATGCGACGATCGATGAAGATCGCCACCGCAGGGGTGGCCCTCTTCGGCCTCATCGCGCTCGCCGGGTGCACGACCGACCCGTCCGTGGCGCCGGCGGAGTCGGAGAACCCCGAGGAGTCGGCCGAGACCACCGAGTGGTTCGACCAGGAGCTCTTCGACAAGCAGGACGAGGAGCGCGGCGTCGACCCCCAGGGCCCCGCCGACCAGCCCTACCTGCAGCACATCAACGCCGAGATGGTCGACACGTCGGAGTTCGCCAGCACCGGCGCCAAGAAGGCCTGCTTCGCGAACGCCTCGATCTCGAACCCGTGGCGGCAGACGGGCTGGATCACGATGAACGAGCAGCTGAAGGTGCTGCAGGAGTCGGGCGCGATCAGCGAGATGGAGACCCGCGACGCGCAGGACTCCGACGACACCCAGATCGCCGACATCGACTACTTCATCTCCGAGGGGAACTGCGACGTCTTCCTCATCTCGCCGAACAGCACGGCGGCGATGACCCCCGCGGTCGAGCGGGCGTGCGAGACGGGCAAGCCGGTGGTCGTGTTCGACCGCGGCGTGAACACCGACTGCCCTGTCACGTTCATCCACCCGATCGGCGGCTTCGCCTGGGGCATCGACACCGCGGAGTTCCTCATCGACAACCTGGAAGAGGGCGACAAGGTCGTGGCTCTCCGGATCCTCCCCGGCGTCGACGTGCTGGAGCACCGCTGGGCCGGAGCCGAGAAGCTGTTCGAGGAGGCCGGGATCGAGGCCGTCGACCACTTCACCGGTGCCGACCCCGCCGAGATCAAGAGCATCATCAGCGACGAGCTCGCCAAGGGTGACGTGCAGGGCATCTGGATGGACGCGGGTGACGGTGCCGTCGCCGCCATCGAGGCCTTCGAGGACGCCGGAGCCGACTACCCGGTGATGACCGGCGAGGACGAGATGAGCTTCCTGCGCAAGTGGAAGGACACGGGTCTCACCGGCCTCGCTCCGGTGTACTCGAACTTCCAGTGGCGCACCCCGCTGCTCGCGGCGCAGATGATCTTCGCGGGTGAAGAGGTGCCGAAGGAGTGGGTGCTCCCGCAGAAGCCGATCACCGAGGCCGAGCTGGACGACTACCTCGCGGCGAACGAGGGGATGCCCGACGGCCACTACGCCAAGTTCGGCGGCGAGGACCTCCCCGGCTACCCGACGGTCTGGCAGGAGCGTCAGATCCCGTAACCCCGTGTGCTCCCGCCCTTCCGCTCGGCCCGCGCCGAGTGGGAGGGTGGGAGCACCCGTACGATCACAAGGACAACGATGCCCCGCACGATCGCCGTCAACACCTGGGTCTGGACGTCTCCGCTGACGGACGACACCCTGGAGCCGCTCGCCCGCACGGCGGCGCGGATGGGCTACGACGCCCTGGAGCTGCCGCTGGAGAGCGTCGGCGACTGGGATCCGCTCCGGGCCCGCACCGTGCTGGACGGCCTCGGCATGGGCGCGGTCGTGGTCGGCGCGATGGGTCCTGGTCGCTCGCTGCTCGCGCGCGCCGGAGACGTCGCCGCGACGCAGGACTACCTCCGTGCGTGCCTGGACGCCGCGGCCGTGCTCGGGGCCTCGATCGTCGCCGGACCCTTCTACGCGCCGACCGGCGTCACCTGGCGCATGGACGAGGCGGAACGGGCGGAGGTCGTCGGCGAGCTCCGGGATAACCTCGCTCCGCTCGCCAGGGAGGCCGCGGCGATCGGCGTGACGCTGGCCGTCGAGCCGCTCAACCGCTACGAGACCAGCGTGCTGAACACCGTGGCGCAGAGTCTGGATGCGCTGGCGCCGCTGCTCGGTGCCGGGCTGGGGCTGGCCCTCGACACCTACCACCTCAACATCGAGGAGAAGCGGCCGGCCGACGCGGTCCGCGCGGCCGGCGCCGCCATCGCGCACGTGCAGGTGTGCGGCAGCGACCGCGGTGCCGTGGGCGACGACCACACCGACTGGCCGGAGATGCTCCGCGCGCTCGACGACGCCGGCTACCGCGGCGCCCTGGGACTGGAGAGCTTCACGGGGGAGAACGCGACGATCGCCGTCGCCGCCTCCGTGTGGAGACCGCTCGCCGCCAGTCAGGACGACCTCGCCGCCCGCAGCATCGCCCACCTGCGCGCCCTCGGTGCCTGAACCCCGCCCGCCGCACGAAGCCCCGCGATACGAAGGAGTATCCATGAGCAGTCACCCGGTCACCCTGTTCACCGGCCAGTGGGCCGACCTCCCGTTCGAGGAGGTGGCCCGCCTCGCCGCGGAGTGGGGCTACGACGGGCTGGAGATCGCCGCGTCCGGCGACCACCTGGACCTCCGTCGGGCGGACGAGGACGACGCCTACGTCGCCTCCCGGCGCGAGATCCTCGACCGGCACGGGCTGCAGGTGTTCGCGATCTCCAACCACCTGGCCGGGCAGGCGGTGTGCGACGACCCCATCGACTTCCGCCACGAGGGCATCCTGCGCCCGTACGTCTGGGGCGACGGCGAGACCGAGGGTGTCCGGCAGCGGGCGGCGGAGGACATGAAGCGGGCGGCCCGGGTGGCCAGGAAGCTCGGCGTCGACACCGTCGTCGGCTTCACCGGGTCGTCGATCTGGCCCTATGTCGCGATGTTCCCGCCGGTGCCGGAGGCGGTGATCGCCCAGGGCTTCCAGGACTTCGCGGACCGCTGGAATCCGATCCTCGACGTGTTCGACGGGGAGGGCGTGCGCTTCGCCCACGAGGTGCATCCGGGGGAGATCGCGTACGACTACTGGTCGAGCGTCCGCACCCTGGACGCGATCGACCACCGCGATGCGTTCGGCTTCAACTGGGACCCCTCGCACATGATGTGGCAGAACATCGACCCCGTCGGCTTCATCGTCGACTTCGCCGACCGGATCTACCACGTCGACTGCAAGGACACCCGTCTGCGGCCGCGGAACGGCCGTGCCGGGGTGCTCGGCTCGCACCTTCCGTGGGGCGACCCCCGGCGCGGCTGGGACTTCGTCTCCACCGGCCACGGCGACGTGCCGTGGGAGGACGCCTTCCGTGTGCTCGACGCGATCGGCTATGACGGCCCGATCTCGATCGAGTGGGAGGACGCCGGCATGGACCGCCTGCACGGCGCGCCCGAGGCGCTCGGATTCGTGCGCTCCCTGCTGTGGCCGCCGCCCGCGGCCGCCTTCGACGCCGCGTTCCGCCACCAGTGACGGGCCCGGTGTCCCCGGGCCGTGCTCAGGGCTCCCGCAGGCGGACCAGGCGCTCGTGCCCGGTCTCCTCGAGCTCGGCGATGTCGTCGCGCGACTTGAGGAAGTCGGAGAACGACCGGTAGCCGAGGGCCTTCTCGCTGAAGGACGGGTCCATGCGGCGCATGTGCGTCTTGACCGCGGAGCTGTGCAGCCATTCGTCGGCGTCCGCCTTGTCGTGGCCGAGACGCAGCGCGCGCTCCAGGAGCCGTGTGGCCTCGCCCTGGTCGTCGATCTTCTCCTCGACCTTGGGCTCCTCGGCGGCGGTCTTCGTCTTGGCCTTCGCGCGCGACTTCGACGCGGTCTTGGGCTTCGGGGCGCCCGTGTCCGCGGTGGCCGGCGCGGACGGCTCCGCCGGAACCTCGACCGCGGGGGCGACGGCGGGCTGTGCCGCCTTCGTCGGACGCGCCACGCCGGGGAGCGAGTCGTAGGACTCGAACTCGTCGCAGGCCGCAGCGAGGGACTTCGCCGTGGACCCGGCGACGCCCACGCCGATCACGTACCGGCCGAGGCGCTTGCAGCGCTGGGCGAGCGGCACATAGTCGCTGTCGCCCGCCACGATGACGACGTGGGTCAGGTCCGGCAGGCGGAACATGTCCTCGACCGCGTCGACCGCCAGCCGGATGTCCGCGCCGTTCTTCGCGTACGCCGCGGCCGGGAAGAGCTGCACGAGATCCACCGCGCGCGCCACGAGCTGCGAGCGGTACTCGGCGTTGACCGGCGACGACCAGTCCGCATACGCCCTCGTCAGCACGAGCGTGCCGAAGGACGCCGCGTAGTCGATGATGGCGCCGACCTCGATCATCGCCCGGTTCAGCCGCTCGGCGACCTCGGGGTCGTTCGGGTGCTCCGTGATGCGCTGGCGATCCTTGCCGTAGGAGTTGCGGCCGTGGACGCGGTCGTACCAGGAGATGACGATGTTGTCGAAGTCCAGGTACACCGCCACGCGGGCGTCGGTCGTCTCAGCCACGGTCGTCCTCCTCACCGGGGTACCGGACGCCGATCTGCGCGCGGATCTCGTCGAGGGCCCCCATGATGGCGACGCTCTCCGCGATGGGGAGGATGTCGCCCTCGAGGAGACCGTCGCGGACCAGACGCTCGGCCGCGAGCGCCTGGTACTGCATGCCGCGGCCCTCGACCTCCGAGACGTACTCCTCCTGCACGGTGCCGTCAGGCCGCACGACGCGGAAGGAGGTGGGGGTGTACCAGACCCGATCGATGTCGATGCGGGCCTCGGTGCCGACGATGCTCGCGGCGTTGGGGCCGGCACCGCGCGAGGAGGAGAGGCTCGTGGAGACCGCCCCGCTTTCGTGGATCATGACGGTGGCGACCTCGGAATCGGCTCCGGTCTCGACCAGACGCCCCACGGCGCGGATGGTGGTCGGTGCCCCGAGGATGTCCCAGATGAAGGAGATCGGGTAGATGCCGAGGTCGAGCAGCGCGCCGCCGCCGAGCTCGAGCGCATTCAGACGGTGGGCGGGGTCGGTGGGCAGCTGCTGCGTGTGGTCGGCGCTCACGGCGCGGATCTCACCCAGGGCGCCGTCGGCGAGGAGCTCGCGGATGCGGACCATGTGCGGCAGGTAGCGCGTCCACATCGCCTCCATCACGAGCAGCCCGCGCTCGGCGCCGAGCCGCTGGAGGTCTTCGGCCTGGGCACGGTTGAGGGTGAACGCCTTCTCCACGAGCACATGCTTGCCGTGCTCCAGGGCGAGCCGGGCGTTCTCGTGGTGCATCGGGTGCGGTGTGGAGACGTAGATGATGTCGACGTCGGGATCGGAGACCAGCGCCTCGTACGACGGATGCGCGTGCGCGATGTCGAAGCGTGCGGCGAAGGCGTCGGCCGACTCCTGCGAACGAGAGCCCACCGCGACGAGGTCGAGGCCGGCCGTGCGCAGATCGGATGCGAAGGCGCCGGCGATGCCGCCGGTCGCGAGGATTCCCCAACGAAGTCCAGTCATCCTCTCAGCGTAGAGGGTGGCGCATGTGACCGTCTGTGACATCCGGTGACCTCCGGCTTCCGCCCCGTGGCCCGGGTGGCGGCCGCGGTCCTACCGTGTCGGCATGACGGAACCCCTCGTGATCGGCGCCATGGTGCGCACCCTCGGCGCCTACCCCTCCGGGTGGCGGTACCCCGGAGCCCACCGCGACCCCGCGGGAGACGCCGACATCCTCCGCCGTATCGCGCGGGAGGGGGAGGACGCGGGCCTGGACTACCTCTTCTTCGGCGACTGGCTCGCGACCGGACCCGACCTGGAGTTCCGCGATCCCTACCTGCTGGCCCGCATCGACCCGCTGAGCGCGGTGCTGTTCCTCGCCGGGGTGACCTCCCGGATCGGACTCATCGCGACGGTCAACACCACCTATGCCGACCCGTACGCCACGGCGCGGGCCCTGGCCTCCCTCGACGTCCTCACCGACGGCCGGGCGGGGATCAACCTCGTCACCGGCGCCGAGCCGCGCGCCGCAGGGAACCACGGTCGCGAGGCCCACGCCGACACCGAGACGCGCTACGACCGGGCGGAGGAGTTCGTCGTCGCCCTGCGCCGGCTCTGGGACTCCTGGGCCGAGGACGCCTGGGTCGCGGATGCCGAGCGCGGCGTGCTCATCGACCCCCGGGGGCTGCGCGCCGCCGACGTCCAGGGCGCACACGTGCGGGTCGCCGGCCCGCTCAACGTCACCCGCCCGCCGCAGGGGCGCATCCCGATCGTGCACGCGGGGACCTCGCCGCGGTCGCGGGCGCTCGCGGCGACCGCCGCCGACCTCGCCCTCATCGCCGCCCCCACCCTCGCCGACGCCGTGGCCACGCGGCGGCTGCTGCGGGATATCGCGGCGGAGGCGGGCCGTCCCGCGGAGGAGCTGAAGGTCATCGCCCCGGTGCTCCCCGTCGTCGCGGGGTCCGACGCCGCCGCCCACCGGATCGTCCGGCGGCTGCTGGAGCTCGTCCCGCTCGCGGAGGGCGGGCAGCGGGAGCGCGTCGGATTCCCGGCGAACCGCACGGTGGAGGCTCTGGCCGACGCGCTGGAGGTGGCCGCCGACGACCCGCTGCGGGCCGCGGCCTTCGACACTCCGGTGACGGTCGCCGAGGCCGCACGCCTGGGGGAGCGGGGCGCCGCGCTCGTCGAACGGCTCGCGGGGATCGCCGGACTCCGGGTCGGGACGCCGGACGCCCCGACCTGGCGGCATCTCGTCGCCGCGCACGCCGTCCCTGCGGCCTTCGTCGTCGGCGACGCCGGCACGATCGCCGACCACTTCGCGCACTGGCGCGACGAGGGCGCCGCCGACGGCTTCAACGTCCTCTCGGCGTTCCAGCCCGGGCAGTTCGAGGCCTTCACCCGCCTCGCAGCCCCCGAGCTCCGTCGTCGCGGTCTTCTCCGGACCCCGGAGGAGACCGGTCAGGGGGCCGGTGCGGAGACGCTGCGCGACCGCCTCCGTGTGACGTCGCGAGTCGGCGCGTGACCACGCGTGTCGTCTCGCGACACCCGGAGTCCGCGGCCTCGCCGCTGCACCCCGCCGCTTCCTACCGTGAACACCACCCGCACTGCACCCGCACCCGACACCCTGCCTTCCGAACCCGAGGAGTCCTCCGCATGAACCGCCGCCTCATCCGCACCGCCGCCGTCGCGGTCCCGCTCGTCCTGGCGGGCAGCCTCGCCGCCTGCGCCAGCTCGCCCGCCCCGGGGAACACCCCGGCCGCGGCGGGGGACCCCGTCTCCGGCGGCACGCTCACCTACCTCGAGCACCAGGCCTACACGAACCTGTATCCGCCGCAGGCCGGCTTCTACCCGAACGGCGGCATCGTCAACAACATCGCCGCCCGGCTCACCTGGCAGAACCCGGAGACGCTCGAGATCGAGCCCTGGATCGCCGCGGAGTGGACCGTGAACGACGACGCCACGGAGTACACCTTCGACCTCAACCCTGACGTGACGTTCTCGGACGGCACGCCCGTGGACGCCGCCGCCGTGGCGAAGAACTTCGACACCTACGGGCTGGGCGACGCCGAGCGCGGGCTCACCGTCTCCGAGGCCATCAACAACTACGCCGGCAGCGAGGTGGTCGACGAGGACACCGTGACGTTCCGCTTCAGCGCGCCGTCGCCCGGATTCCTGCAGGCGACGTCGACCATCAACTCGGGACTGCTGTCCCCCGAGACCCTGGACGGCACGATCGAGGACTTCGGCGCGGGCAACGCGGAGAACATCATCGGCTCCGGCCCCTTCACCGTCACGGACGAGAAGCTCGGTACCGAGTACACCCTCACCGCCCGCGATGACTACGCCTGGGGCCCGGACAGCGCCGAGAACGACGGCCGTCCGTACCTCGACGCCGTGCACGTGCTGGTCACCCCCGAGGACTCCGTCCGCATCGGGTCGCTGCTCGCGGGCCAGGCCGACTACGTCCGCTACGTCCAGGCGTTCGACGAGGACCGCGTCGAGGGCGCCGGATTCACGCTGTACGCCCCGCAGACCCGCGGCGTGAACAACTCGATCGCCCTCCGCCCGGAGAACCCGCTGCTGTCTGACATCCGCGTGCGCCAGGCGATCATCGCCGCGGTCGACGCGCAGGAGGTCGTCGACACCCTGTTCACCGAGAACTACCCGGTGGCCACGTCGGTGCTGTCCTCGCAGGCCGCGGGATACAAGGACGAGTCCGCGCACTACGCCCACGATCCGGAGAAGGCGGAAGCGCTGCTCGACGAGGCAGGCTGGGTGCCCGGCGCCGACGGCATCAGGGAGAAGGACGGCGAGCGGCTGTCCATCACGGTCTACGAGGCCAAGCCGCAGCCCCTGTCGAAGCAGACCCTGGAGCTCGTGGCGCAGCAGCTCGCGGCGGTCGGCGTGGAGCTCACCGTCAAGCCCGGCGATGCGGGCAGCTACGCGGAGGACACCCGTGATCCGCTGAAGACGGGGTTCTACCACTCGATGGTCGGCCGTGCGGACCTCGACGTGATCAAGAGCCAGTACTTCACGAAGAACCGCGACGTGCTCATCTCTCAGGACGCGACGCTCGACGAGCTGCTGCTCGCCGTCGCCTCCGAGCCGGACGCCGAGAAGCGGGTGGCCGCCTCGCAGGCCGTGCAGGACTACATCGCGGAGCAGGCGTACGTGATCCCGCTCTTCGAGGAGCCGCAGGTCTACGGTGCGGCCACGTACGTGCACGGCGTCGCGTTCGAGTCGGTCGGCCGCCCCACGTTCTCCGGCGTGTGGCTCGCGGAGCACTGAGGACCACGGTGACCCCATGACCTTCGTCCTCCGACGGGCCGGGCAGGCCGCGATCGTGCTGATCGCGGCCTTCACGGCCACGTTCTTCCTGTTGCAGCTGCTGCCGGGAGACGCCATCCTCATCAAGTTCTCCGACCCGAGCCTGGGGCTCTCGCCGGAGCAGCTCGACGACATCCGCGCGACCTACGGCGCCGACGTGCCGTGGGGGGAGCAGTACCTGCACGCGGGTCTCGGCTTCCTGGCGGGCGACTTCGGCTACTCGACCCAGTACGGCACCCCGGTGCGGACGATGCTGGCCGAGGCGCTGCCCGCCACGCTGCTGCTCGCGGCGCTCGGACTCCTGGTCGCTGTCGTGCTCGCGGTGCTGATCGCGGCGCTCTCCGCGCTCGCCCCCTTCGCGTGGCTGCGGGACGGCCTGCGGCAGGTGCCGGGACTGTTCGTCGCGGTGCCGGTGTTCTGGCTCGGCATCCTCCTCATCCAGGTGTTCTCGTTCGGGCTCGGCTGGGTGCCGATCGTGGGAGCCGACCCCGTCAGCGGCCTGTTCCTCCCCGTCCTCACGCTCGCCGTGCCGATCTCGGCGCCCCTCGCCCAGGTGCTGGTCCGCTCCATCGACCGGGTGCAGGCGCAGCCGTTCGTGACGGTGGTGCGGGCGAAGGGCGCGCCGCCGGCGTGGGTGCTCACGCGCTCGGTCGCGCGCAACGCCGCCGTCCCGACGCTCACCATCGCGGGGGTGCTGTTCGGAGAGCTCGTCGGAGGAGCGGTGGTCACCGAGACGGTCTTCGGCCGCACCGGCATCGGACGCCTCACGGAGCAGGCGGTCGCGAACCAGGACATCCCGGTGCTGCAGGGGGTGGTGCTGCTGTCGGCCCTGGGGTTCGTGGTGATCAGCTTCGCCGTCGACCTCGCCACGCCCCTGATCGATCCGCGGCAGCGGCGGGCGGCGCGCGCCGCCCGGTCCCGCCCCGTCCGTCCCGCCCAGGAGGTGCCCGCATGACCGCTCCCGTGATCGCGGAGACCACCGTCGAGACGCCCGGTGCCCCGCCCGCGCCGTCCGCCCCGGCTCCCGCCTCGGCCTCCCGTCCGCGACGACGCTTCCGCGCCTGGGGGCTGTACCTGGCGTTCGCGGTCGTCGCCGTGGCGGTGCTGTGGGCGGTGATCCCCGGAGTCTTCGCGCCGGGCGACCCGCTGACCGGCGTGCCCGCCGACAAGCTCCTGCCCCCGAGCGCCACGCACTGGTTCGGGACCGACGCGCTCGGCCGCGATCTGTTCGGCCGGGTCGTCCACGGCGCGGTGCACTCGCTGTCGGGTGCGCTGATCGCGGTGACGGTCGGCCTCGCGCTCGGCACGCTCCTCGGAGCCGTCGCCGGCGCGACCGGCGGCGTCGTGGACGACGTGCTGATGCGGATCGTCGACGTGCTGCTGGCCATCCCGGGGCTGCTGCTGTCGCTCTCTGTCATCATCCTGCTCGGCTTGGGCACCGTCAACGCGGCGATCGCCGTGGGACTCGGCAGCGTCGCAGCCTTCGCCCGGCTCATGCGCGCCGAGGTGGCGCGGGTGCGGCGCACCGAGTACGTCGAGGCGGCCTTCGGCAGCGGCGGCACCTTCGTCGCCGTGCTGCGCCGGCATGTGCTCCCGAACGCCCTCACCCCGATCGTCGCGCTCGCCGCCTTGCAGTTCGGCACGGCCATCCTCGCCATCTCCACCCTCGGCTTCCTCGGCTACGGGGCCCCGCCGCCCACCCCCGAGTGGGGGCTGCTGATCGCCGAGGGACGCAACTACATCGCGACCGCCTGGTGGCTCACGGCGCTGCCCGGCCTCGTGGTGGTCGCCGTCGTGCTCAGCGCCAACCGCATCAGCCACCGGCTCGGAAGGAACACCCGATGACCGCGCCAACACCCGTCCTCACCGCGACGGACCTGCGGGTCTCGTACGCCGGCAGCGAGGTCGTGCACGGCCTCTCGTTCGCCATCGCCGAGGGGGAGACGCTCGCCCTGGTCGGCGAGTCGGGTTCCGGCAAGTCCACCACGGCGCACGCCCTCCTCGGCCTGCTGCCCGAGGGCGGACGGGTCGAGGGCGGCCGCGTCCGGCTCGGCGACCTCGACATCTCCGGATGGTCGGATCGGGCGTTCCGCGGCATCCGCGGTTCGGAGATCGGGCTGGTGCCGCAGGATCCGACGACGTCGCTCGACCCGGTGCGCCCCGTCGGCGTGCAGGTCGCCGAGGTGCTGCGCCTGCACGGTCATCGCGACCGTCGTTCCCGGAACGCCCGCGTGCTCGAGCTGCTCGACCGCGTCGGGCTGGACGACCCCGATCTGCGCGCCCGACAGTATCCGCACGAGCTCTCCGGCGGCATGCGGCAGCGCGTCCTCATCGCGGCCGCGATCGCCCTCCGCCCTCGGCTGCTCATCGCGGACGAGCCCACCAGTGCTCTCGACGCCACGGTGCAGCGCCGCGTGCTGGACCTGCTGGACGAGCTGCAGCGCGAGGACGGCACGAGCATCCTGCTCGTGACGCACGACCTCGGCGTCGCCGCGGACCGGGCGGCGCGGATCGCGGTGCTGAAGGACGGCCGGATCGTGGAGCAGGGGCCGAGTGCGCAGGTGCTCGCGGAGCCGGAAGACCCCTACACGAGGCAGCTGCTCGCCGACGCGCCCGCCTTCACCACCGGCTTCCGGCGTCCGGACGCGCCGCCGTTCCTCCGGGATGCCGCGGCGGTGGCCGCCGAGAAGCCGTGGGAGATCGTGGCCGCGGGCCTCGTGAAGGAGTTCCGGGTCGCGGGTCGTGAGCGCTTCCGGGCGGTCGACGACGTCTCCTTCCGGGTGCGGCGCGGGACGACCCATGCGCTGGTCGGCGAGTCCGGATCGGGCAAGTCCACCACCGCGCGCCTGGTCACGCGCTTCCTCCGTCCGGACGCCGGGACCGTGGAGCTCGCGGGGGAGGACGCGACGGCCGTCGAGGGGGCGCGACTGCGTGCGCTGCGGCGGCGGATCCAGCTCGTGTACCAGAACCCGTTCGCCTCCCTCGACCCACGGCAGCAGATCGCCGACATCGTGGCCGAGCCGCTGCACAACTTCCGCATCGGGACCCGCTCCGAGCGTCGGGATCGGGCGGTCGCGCTGCTCGAACGCGTGGCGCTGCCGGCCGATGCGGCCCGCCGCACCCCGAGCGAGCTGTCCGGCGGGCAGCGCCAGCGGGTCGCGATCGCGCGGGCGCTCGCCGTCGACCCGGAGATCCTCGTGCTCGACGAGGCGGTGTCGGCGCTCGACGTGACGGTGCAGGCGCGCATCCTCGAACTGCTCTCCGCGCTCCAGGCCGAGCTCGGACTCACCTACCTCTTCATCTCGCACGACCTCGCCGTGGTGCGCCGCATCAGCCACACCGTCTCCGTGATGCACCGCGGTCGCGTGGTGGAGGACGGGCCGACCGAAGAGCTGTTCCACGACCCGCAGCACGAGAACACCCGGGAGCTGCTGGCCGCGGTCCCCGGACGAACGGAGATCCTCGCATGAGCACCACCCCTCGTCCCACCGTCGCGTTCTTCACGCGGCTCCTCGACGACGCGTCCCCGGCCGACCGCTACCGCCTCGCCCTGGCGCAGATCCGGCACGCCGAGGAGTACGGCGTGGGGAGGGCGTGGGTGGCGCAGCACCACTTCCGGGCGGCGGAAGGCGGGCTGCCCTCGCCGCTCGTCTTCCTCGCGCACGCGGCGGCACGCACCTCGCGGATCCGCCTCGGCACCGGGATCATCACCCTGCCCCTCGAAGACCCGGTCCGCGTGGCCGAGGACGCCGTGGTGGCCGACCTGCTCGCCGACGGGAGGATCGACCTCGGGCTCGGCAGCGGCGGTACCCCGTCGTCCTTCGCGCCCTTCGGGGAGGACGTGCGCGACAAGGGGCCCACCTACGACCGCAAGCTCGGCGTGCTGCTCGACGCTCTCGCAGGCCGGGACATCGGTGCGGGGAACACGCTGTATCCGGACGCGGGGTCGCTGGCCGCGCGCATCTGGCAGGCGACGTTCTCGGCCCCCGGCGGTCATCGGGCGGGCGTCCACGGTCACGGACTGCTGCTGTCCCGCACGCAGCCCCGCCCCCACGACCGGCTGCACGCGCCGCTGTCCGCGCTGCAGGACCCCATCATCGACGCCTACCTCGATGCGCTGCCCGCCGAGGCGACCCCGCGCATCACCGCCTCCCGCACCGTGTTCGTGGCGGACGACCGCGCCGAGGCGCTCCGGTTCGCCGAGGTCGGGTTGCGGCGGGCGGCCGAAGGCTTCCGTCGGCAGGGCCAGACCATCCCCGGAAACGACCTCGACGACCTCATCGCCGCTCTCGACACCCATCTCGGCACGCCCGAGGAGGTCGCCGCCTCGCTCGCCGCCGACACCACGCTGCACCGCGCGACCGAGGTGGCATTCCAGGTGCACTCGGTCGACGCGCCGCACGCCCACGTCCTGCGCTCGATCGAGCTGTTCGCGACCGAGGTCGCACCGGCCCTCGGCTACGCGCTGACCCCGCCGGATCCCGAGAGCACCCGCACTGCCGAGAACACCCCCACCGTGAAGGAGAACGCATGACCGCCGACATCGTCGACCAGCTGACGGGGGTGACGCCGGAGCTGGATGCGCTGCGTCGTCGCCGCCCCGTGACCAGGGAGCAGCTCCAGGCGAGCTTCGACGCGCTGTTCCACCCGGTCTCCGCGGAGCACGTCTCGCTCGCCGAGCGCGCGCTCATCGCGGCGTTCGCGACCGCTCTCGCCGGTGCCGACGACCCCACGGCGGAGTTCTACGCCGGGAGGGCCCGCGAGATCGACCCGGAGCGCGCCGCGATCGTCGCCCGAGAGGCCGAAGCAGCCGCGACCACCGGACCGTTCGGCGCCTACACCGAACGCGGGCTGGAGGCCGAGAGCACCGACGGCGCGCGGTACGTGCCGGCCGAGGCGGCGTCGGCTGCCCTGGGGGAGCGCCTCGCGGCGGCTCTCGCGCACACGCACCTGCTGGTGTTCCGCCCCCGCGAGGCATCAGGCGCCGACCTCGGCCGCCTGCACGACGCCGGCTGGTCGACGGACGGCATCGTCACGCTGTCGCAGCTCGTGTCGTTCCTCGCCTTCCAGCAGCGGGTCGTCACCGGCCTGCGGGTGCTCCAGGACGCCGGGCTCACCGCCACCGCCACAGCCACCGACACCGACACCGACACCGACGAGGAGGCCGCATGACCGCCGCCGACACCGTGCTCCGGCACGACGACGCCCCCTATCCCGACGCCTTCACCCGCGCCGAGGTCGGCTGGACGCCGCACCTCGCGCCGCTGGCGGAGGAAAATCTCACCCCGCGACACCTCGATGGCCTCGTTGACGCCGCCCGCGCGAAGAACGAGTACTTCCGGCTGCTCGCGCGCGACCCCGAGGTGCTCCGCGCACGCACCCTCGTCGACAAGGACATCTTCTACAACACCGCGGAGGGGCTCCCGCGCGCGGAGCGGGAGCTCGCGGCCACCGCCGCCTCCCGCCGCAACGGCTGCGTGTTCTGCGCGTCGGTGCACTCCCGGTTCGCGGCGCATCACGGCAAGCGGCCGGAGGACGTCGACGCGCTCCTCACCGAGGGCGTGGACGCGGACCTCGGGGAGCGCTGGAACGCGATCGTCGCCGCCGCGGTCGCGCTGACCGACACGCCCCGCGCGTTCGGAGCCGCGCACATCGCGCGCCTCCGTGCGGCCGGACTGGACGACCTGGAGATCGCGGACGTCGTGCACGGCGCGGCCTTCTTCAACTGGGCGAACCGGCTGATGCTCTCGCTCGGCCGCCCTGTCGCTCCCGCCTGATCTCTCAGGGGACGAGGATGATCTTCCCCGAGGCGGCGCCGGTCTCCATGAGCTCATGGGCCCGCGCCGCCTCGGCGAGGGGCAGCTCCGGGCCGAGCTCGATGGTGAAGTCGCCCGCGGCCAGCAGGTCGACCGTCTTCTGCAGCGCTTCTGCGCGCCACTCCAGCTCCTGCGGCGTGAGCGGCTCGGGGGAGCCGCCGGAGAACGCCCGGATGCCGAAGTCAGCGGCGTCGGGACCGCGGACGATGGTCGCAATGCGGTCGCGGTCGGCGACCAGGGCGAGGGAGGTCTCGATCGCCTCGTCGGTGCCCGCGCAGTCCAGGACCACGGTCACGGGGGAGGGGGCTGCGGCGCGGACGCGGTCGAGCAGGCCGTCGCCGTAGGCCACGGGGATCGCGCCGAGCTCGCGGAGCTGGTCGTGCCGGGCGGGGCTCGCGGTGGCGATCACGGTCGCGCCCCAGGCGACCGCGAACTGCACGGCGGCCTGGCCGACCGCACCCGAGCCCGCGTGCACGAGGAGCACGTCGTCGGCCGTCACGGCGAGCGAGCGGAGGGACTGATAGGCAGTGCCGGCCGGGATGCCGATCGCCGCTCCCTCGGCGGCGGTGACGGCGTCCGGGAGCTTCACGAGCTTGTCGGCCTCGACCGCGAGGGCGGAGGCGTAGGTCCCGAGCGTGTCGCGGATCGCGACGCGGTCGCCGACCTCGAACCCGTCGACGCCCTCGCCCAGCACCTCGATGACTCCCGCGCCGTCGAACCCGACCGGACGCGGCTCGGTGATCGGCGCGGAGGGGCGCTTGCCGCCGCGGAGCTTGGCGTCGATGGGATTGGCGCCGGCCGCCTCGATGCGCACCAGCGCCTCGCCGCGGACGGGCACGGGGTCAGGCACCTCCATCAGGTGGAGGACAGCGGGGGATCCGAACTCGGTGTAGACGATCGCGCGGGCCATGCCCTCAGGCTACCCGGCGGGGGTCACTTCCCCGCGAGCGCCTTGGTGATCCGCTGCGGCGACACCGGCTGCGCGGTGCCGAGACGCTGGGCGAAGACGCTGACCCGGTACTCCTCCAGGAGCCAGCGCACCTCGACGATCGCGGGGGGAGCGTCGGGCGCGAGGGGGATCGTGCCGCCGGCGTCCGCGAACAACACCGCCATCCGCTCGAACTCCGTCATCCGCGCGCGGTCCTTGCCCGGCTCGTTCGCGAGGGTCTTCAGCCGGTCGATCATGCCGTCGAGGTACCGGGGGAAGTGGGCGAGCCGGTCGACCCCCGCGGCCGCGACGAAGCCGGGATGCAGCAGTCCGGAGAGCTGGGTGCGGATGTCGTTCAGCGGGCCGAGCAGCGCCAGCGCGTTCTGCGCCTTGATGCCCCGCTCCACCTCCCGCGCCTTCGTGAGGATGCGGGCGACGAGGGAGACGCAGGCGAAGAGCTCGTCGACGAGCACGGCCGACACGGCGTCGCGCACGCGGGCGAACTCGGCTTCGGTGCGCACGACGCCGCGGTCCCGGCCGTCGGCGCCTCCGGTCGACGCGTCGATGACGCGACGGGCGACGGCTGCGCGGCAGTCCTCGATGAGCGCGGCCGCCGACGGGTACGGCGAGGCGGCGAGTGCGAGCTTCTCCTGGCTGGTGAGGTGCTGCTGCACGTACGACGATGGCGAGGGCACCGCGAGCAGGACGAGACGGAGCACGCCGTCGCGCGTGGCGGCGGCCGCGGCGTCGGGGGTCGCCTCGAGCCGCACCGACACGCTCGTGCCGGCATCGACGATCGCCGGATACCCCCGGACGACGCCGCCCGCGACCTTGGTGTCGATGACCGCCGGGAGGTCGCCGAACGTCCACGCCGTCAGCCCGGTCTGCTCGACCGGAGCGGCGGCCACGCGCTCCGCCCCGCGCGGTCCCGGTGCCTCCGCACGCCCGGGGCGCGCGATCGAGCGGGCGACGCTGCTGCGCGCGCGGTCGGAGAGCTGAGCCTGCAGCGACCGGAGATCGCGCCCCGAACCGACCACGCGTCCCCGCTCGTCCACGGCGCGGAAGTTCATGCGCAGATGTGCCGGCACCCGTTCATCGTCGAAGTCGGCGGCCGTGACCACCTGGTTCGCGAGCGGCTGCACGAGCCGCGCGAGCGCCTCCTTCAGGGTGCGCGGGGGGAGACCGCCGTGCGCCTCCGGACCCTCGTCGGCCAGCGCCGCCCCGAACTTCTCCGCCCAGTCGGCGGCGGGGACGACGTGGCGCCGGATGGCCTTGGGCAGCGCACGCAGCAGTCCGGTGACGAGCTCAGCGCGCAGCCCGGGCACCTGCCAGTCGAAGCCGCGGTCCTCGATCTGGGCGAGCAGCGGCAGAGGCAGCACGACGCTCACGCCGTCGTCCGGTGCGCCCGGCTCGAACCGGTACGCGAGGCCGAGCACCTGGTCGCCCTGCGTCCACCGGGTCGGGAACTCGCGCTGGTCGGCGCGGTCCTCGTCGTCGATGAGGTCGCTCTCGCGCATCACGAGCAGCTTCGGCGTCGCGGTCAGCGCCTCGCGCCACCACTTCTCGAACGAGCGCACGTCGAACACGTCGGCGGGGATGCGCTCGTCGTAGAAGCGGAAGACGGCCTCGTCGCCGGCCAGGATGTCGCGACGCCGCTCGCGCTCCTCGAGCTTCTCCAGACGACGGCGGAGCTCGGCGTTGCTGCGCCAGAACGCACTGACCCGCTTGTCGATGCGGGACGGGTCCCATTCGCCCTCGACGAGCGCATGGCGGACGAAGAGCTCGCGCGAGGCGGCCCGGTCGATGCGGGCGAACTGCACGCGCCGGCGCGGGATGATCTCGACCCCGAACAGCGTGACCTTCTCGAACGCCACGGCGGCTCCGGCGTCCTTGGACCAGTGCGGCTCGGTGACCTGGCGCTTCGCGAGGTCGCCGGCGAGGGGCTCGGCCCAGGCGGGGTCGATCGCGGCGACGGTGCGGGCGAAGGTGCGGGAGGTCTCCACGATCTCGGCGGCCATGACCGCCCTGGGGCTCTTCTTGCGCAGCCCCGACCCCGGGAAGATCGAGAACCGGATGCCCCGCGCGCCCCGGTACTCCGTGATCCGGCGGCGGGCGTCCTTGGCGGGAGAGTGGGCTTTCCCCGCGGGGACGGTGCGCTCGTCGAGGACGCCGATCTGCGACAGCAGGCCGGAGAGCAGCGCGCGGTGGATGGCATCCGGATCGGCCGCGCCGCTCGGCTCCGTCCCGCGGTCGGGGCTCTTGACGAGCGTCCGGAGCTGGCGGTGCACGTCGAACCACTCGCGGACCCGCACGTAGTTGAGATGCTCGCTGCGGCATAGCCGGCGGAACGCGCTGGAGCCGAGCTCGCGCTGCTGCTCGCGCAGGTGGTTCCAGAGGTTCAGGAGAGTGAGGAAGTCGCTCGTCGGGTCCACGAAGCGCGCGTGCAGCCGGTCCGCCTCCTCGCGGCGGTCCTCCGGTCGCTCGCGCACGTCCTGGATGGACAGCCCCGCCACGATCGCGAGCACGTCCCGCAGCACCGACCCCTGGGTCCCTGAGCCTGTCGAAGGGCCTGAGCCCCGCTGGGTCCTTGAGCTTGTCGAAGGGCCCGCCTCGATGAGCATGCGCGCGAACCGCGGGTCCATCGGCATCCGGGCGATGTCGCGCCCGATGCGGGTGAGCCGGGGACCGTCGTCCGGCCCCTGCGCCGGCCGGAGGGCGCCGAGCTCGGTGAGCAGGTCGAACGCCGCCTTCACACCCCGGGAGTCGGGCGGGGTGAGGAACGGGAACGCGGTGATGTCGCCGAAGCCCAGCGCGAGCATCTGCAGGATGACGGAGGCGAGGGAGGTGCGCAGGATCTCGGGTTCGGTGAACTCGGGACGCCGCGCGGAGTCCTCCTCGGAGTACAGGCGGATGGCGATGCCGTCACTCGTACGGCCGGCGCGCCCGGAGCGCTGATTCGCCGAGGCCTGGGAGATGGCTTCGATGGGCAGCCGCTGCACCTTCGAGCGGTTGCTGTACCGGGAGATGCGCGCGGTGCCGGTGTCGATGACGTACTTGATGCCGGGCACCGTGAGGCTCGTCTCGGCCACGTTCGTCGCGAGCACGACCCGGCGACGGACGCCGGCCACGGTGCTGCGCTCGAACACCCGGTGCTGCTCCGCGGCGGAGAGCCGGCCGAACAGGGGGAGGACCTCGGTGGGCGAACGATCCTTGGCGTAGGCCGCGCGCACGGCGTCGGCCGCGTCCCGGATCTCCGCCTCGCCCGGCAGGAACACGAGCACATCGCCGGGCGCCTCCCGGTCGAGCTCGCGGAGCGCCGCGACGATCGCGCTCACCTCGTCCTCCGGCTCGCCGGCGGCGTCCTGCTCCGCGTCCTCGTCGACGAGCGGGCGATAGCGGATCTCGACGGGATACGTGCGCCCCGACACCTCGATGACCGGCGCGGGGGTGCCGTCGGCGGCGGCGAAGTGCCGCGCGAAGCTCTCCGGGTCGATGGTGGCGGAGGTGATGATCACCTTCAGGTCCGGGCGCTCCGGGAGGATGCGGGCGAGGTAGCCCAGCAGGAAGTCGACGTTGAGGGACCGCTCGTGCGCCTCGTCGATGATGATCGTGTCGTAGCGCGTCAGCAGCCGGTCGCGGTGGATCTCGTTGAGGAGGATCCCGTCTGTCATCAGCGCGATCCGGGTCTCGTCGGAGACCTTGTCGGTGAAGCGCACCTTGTATCCGACGAGCGTGCCGAGCTCGACCCGCAGCTCCTCGGCCACGCGCTCCGCGATCGTGCGGGCGGCCAGCCGTCGGGGCTGGGTGTGGGCGATGCGCTCGCGGCCCAGCTCCAGCGCGATCTTGGGGAGCTGGGTGGTCTTCCCCGATCCGGTCGCGCCGGCGACGATGACGACCTGGTGGTCGCGGATGGCGTCGGCGATCTCGTCCCTGGCCGCGCTGACGGGCAGCTCCGGAGGGTAGGAGATCACGGGGGAGGACATAGCCCTCCATCGTATGCCGGGATGCACACCGGGGTCGCCGCGATCGCCGCATACGATCATCGGGTGATGACTGCTCTCCGCCCCGTGCGCTGGTTCCGTGATTTCGGGCGGCCGCCGCGCATCCTCGGTCTCGACGTCGCGCGGGGTCTGGCGATCCTCGGCATGGCCGGTGCCCACGTCGGCGTGACGGAGGCGTTCGAGTGGGGCGACCCGACCACGTGGACCGACCTCGTGCACGGCCGCTCGTCGATCCTCTTCGCGCTGCTCGCCGGCGTCTCCATCGCCCTCATGACCGGGCGCGACGTGCTGCCGGAGCGGGAGCGCCTCCCGGGCATCCGCCTCAACCTCGTGGGCCGCGGCGCGGTGATCTTCGTGATCGGCCTCGCCCTGGAGCTCCTCAACACGCCGATCGCCGTGATCCTCACCCTCTACGGCCTGCTCTACGTCGCGGTCATCCCCGTGCTGCGGTGGCGGCCCCGGCAGCTGCTCCTCGGCGCCGCCGTCCTCGCCCTCGCCGGTCCGGCGCTGCTCGCTCTGCTCAGCGCGGTGGCGCTGCAGCCGTTCGGTGCGGGCATCGGGTTCGTGCTCTACGGCACCTATCCGATCACCGTGTGGCTGGCTCTCGTGCTGGGCGGCATGGCTCTGGGCCGGCTCCGGGTGCAGGAGCTGCGCACGGCCGTCGTCGCCCTCGTCGTCGGCGTGGTCCTCGCCGCGATCGGCTACGGTCTGGGTGCCCTCGGAGCGGGCGCGGGGCTGGGCGGGACGGAATCGATCGTCTCCTCGACGAGCGCGTCCTCCGGGAGCGAGAGCATCGAGATCCTTCCCGGCGAGAGCCTGTCGTCGTCTTTCATCCCCGACGATGTGATGCCGCCGTCCGGCTGGGAGAGCTACCCCGAGGCGCTCGCCGCGACGGATCCGCTCGGCTCCATGGTCCGCGCGGTCTTCGCCGTCGACCCGCACAGCGGCGGCACCGCCGAGATCCTGGGCTCCGGTGGGTTCGCCCTCGCGGTGATCGCCCTGTGCCTGCTCCTGAGCCGTCCGCTGCGCTGGCCGCTGCTGCCCCTCGGCGCGCTGGGGTCCATGCCGCTCACGGCATACAGCGTGCACGTCGTCTCCGTCGTCCTCGTCGCCGGCCCCGGAGGCTTCATCGCGGACAACGCCTTCTGGGCGCTCACCGCCGTAGGGCTCCTGCTGGTCACGACGCTGTGGGCGATGTTCGTCGGACGTGGTCCCCTGGAACGCCTCGTCGGAAAGGGCGCCGCCGCGATGGCCGCCGTGCCTCGGCGCTGACGCTTTTCGTCATCCGCACGGGCGCACCTGTCATCACAGGTCTTAGGCTGGGGGGATGACCATTCCTGCACTCGAACTGAACGACGGCAACTCCATCCCCCAGCTGGGCTACGGCGTCTTCAAGGTGCCGCCGGCAGAGACCGAGAAGGCGGTGAGCGAGGCCCTCGAGATCGGGTACCGCCACATCGACACCGCCGCGATCTACGGCAACGAGGAGGGCGTCGGCGCGGCCATCGCGTCCTCCGGCATCCCCCGTGAGGAGCTCTTCGTCACCACGAAGCTGTGGAACGACCGCCACCACGACGACGAGCCCCGCGCCGCCATCGGCGAGAGCCTCGAGAAGCTCGGCCTGGAGCAGGTCGACCTCTACCTCGTGCACTGGCCCACCCCGGCGAAGGACGACTACGTCCACGCGTTCGCGAAGCTCGTCGAGCTGCGCGACGCGGGCCTGACCCGCAGCATCGGCGTCTCGAACTTCCTCGTGCCGCACCTGGAGCGCACGGTGAAGGAGACCGGCGTCGTCCCGGCCGTGAACCAGATCGAGCTGCACCCGGCGTACCAGCGCCGCGAGGAGGTCGCCTGGGCCGAGGCCAACGGCGTCCGCATCGAGGCCTGGGGTCCGCTCGGCCAGGGCAAGTACGACCTCTTCGGCACCCCGGCGATCGCGGAGGCGGCCGCCGCCCACGGCGTGACCCCCGCACAGGCCGTCCTGCGCTGGCACCTGCAGAAGGGCATCATCGTCTTCCCGAAGTCGGTGCGTCCGGAGCGCCTGCGCGAGAACCTCGACGTGTTCGGCTTCGAGCTGACCGACGCCGAGATCGCCGCGATCGACGCGCTCGACCCGCTCGACGGCTCCGGCCGCGTGGGCTCGCACCCGGACGAGGTCAACTGATCCCGCCCTCATACCGGCCGCGTGCTCGGCACTGACGCCGTCACCGGGCCAGCACTGACCGGAGCCTTGCTCCCGAGCCCGCGGCCCGCGGCTCGTCTCCGTTCCATGACGCCCCGTGTCGCTTCGCGCGACACGGGGCGTCCGCGTGGGTACCGTCGAGCCCATGACAGCTCCGCTCCGCGTCGTCGCCGTCTCGGGCTCCCTCCACGAGCCGAGCAAGACCACCGCCCTCCTCCGTGCGATCACCGCCGCGGTCGCCGAGCGCGCCCCGGTCGAGGCGCAGCTGATCGAGCTCACGCAGGTCGGACCCTCGCTCGCGGGTGCTCTCACCCGTGACCAGCTCCCGCCGGAGGTGGAGGCACAGCTGCAGGCGATCGAGACAGCCGACCTGCTCATCGTGGGCAGCCCGGTGTACCGCGCCTCGTTCACGGGGCTGTTCAAGCACCTGTTCGACTTCGTGGACCAGTACGCCCTCGTCGGCACGCCGGTGCTCCTCGCGGCGACCGGTGGCGGCGAGCGACACGCGCTCATGATCGAGCACCAGCTGCGCCCGCTGTTCGCGTTCTTCCAGGCGCTCACCCTCCCGCTTGGCGTGTACGCGAGCACGACCGACTTCGACGGCTACGAGGTGGCGACGGACGTGCTGCGTGCGCGGATCGCGCTCGCGGCCGAGCGGGCCCTCCCGCTCGTCGGCTACACCCTGTCCCGTCCCGCGGAGCTGCTCGTCGGCTGATCCTGGTCCGGAGCCGGTGAGCCCGGCGTAGCGTGGGAGCATGACGAACCGTCTCGCCGACACCCTCAGCCCCTATCTGCGGGCCCACGCCGACAACCCCGTCGACTGGTACCCCTGGGGAGAGGAGGCCTTCGCCGAGGCGCGCCGCCGGGACGTGCCGATGCTGATCTCGATCGGCTACTCCACCTGCCACTGGTGCCATGTGATGGCGCGCGAGTCGTTCGCCGACCCGGAGACCGCCGCCCGCATCAACGAGGGGTTCGTCGCGGTGAAGGTCGACCGCGAGGAGCATCCGCACGTCGACGGGGCGTACATGGCCGCCGCGTCGGCGTTCACGCAGAACCTCGGCTGGCCGCTCACGGTGTTCACCACGCCTACCGGACGCGCCTTCTACGCGGGGACGTACTGGCCGCCGGAGGCGCGACCGCCGATGCCCGCGTTCCGCGATGTGCTGGCCGCGGTGCGCGAGGCGTGGACGACGCGACGGGCGCAGGCCGAGGAGTCCGCCGACGCGGTGACCGCGGCGCTCGCCGAGGCGGCGGAGACCACGGCATCGAGCCTCCCGGACGCCACGGCCCTCGCGGAGGCCGCCCGCGGTCTCGTCGCCAGGGAGGACGCGGAGTTCGGCGGCTTCGGCGGAGCTCCGAAGTTCCCGGTGGCCACGACTCTGCGGTTCCTCCAGGAGCCCCTCATCCGCGCGGCCGCACCGGAGGCGGCGGCTGCGGCCGAGCGCGCCCTCGCGGCGATGGCGGCCTCAGATCTGCGTGACGCCGACGGCGGGTTCTTCCGCTACGCGACCCGGCGTGACTGGACGGTGCCGCACTACGAGCGCATGCTGACCGACAACGCCCAGCTGCTCGAGGTCGCGCTCGACGCCGGCGACGAGGAGACCGCCCGCGGGATCGCCCGCTTCCTGCTCGGCACGCTGCGGCAGGAGGGCGGCGGCTTCGGCGCTGCGCAGGATTCCGAATCGTGGATCGACGGGGCCCGCAGCGAGGGGGGCTACTACCTCCGTCCCGTCGCGGAGCGCGCGGCGCTGGAGCCGCCCGCCGTGGACGGCAAGGTCATCACGGGATGGAACGGCCTCGCGATCGCGGCACTCGCCCGGGCGGGGGCGGCGCTCGGCGACGACGCGTGGATCGCCGCCGCTGCGGAGGCCGCCGCTGCCGTGCTCGACACCAACCGCGGGGCCGACGGCGCGCTCGTGCGGGCATCGCTGGACGGCCGGGCCTCCGCCGCGGTCGCCACGGCCGCCGACCTCGCGCTGCTCGCCGAGGGCCTGTTCGCCCTCGCGGCGGCCACCGGCGACGTCGATCCGGCGTCCACGGCCCTGGGCCTCCTCGACGGAGCGCTGGACGGCGCCGCGGGGGACGACCCGATGCTCCGCGCGCAGGGCATCGCCGCCTCGCCCGACCACACCGACGGCGACCTGCCCTCGGACACGGCGGCGGTCGCGCAGGCCGCGCTCACCGCCTGGCGGCTGGGAGCGGGGGACCGCTATCGCGCGGCAGCAGTGGAGCGGGTGGAGGCCCTCGCCGCCCGGGCGCTCGCCCAGCCCTTCGCCCACGGCAGTCTGCTCCGGGTCGCCGCCGGACTCGCCACCGCGCCGCGGCAGCTCGTCGTGGTGACGGAGGATCCGGGTGGGGCGCTCGCCGCCGCGGCCCGCGGAGCCGATGCCGATGTCGTCGCCGTCGTCACGCCGGCGCAGGCCGCGGCGTTCGGCGCCGCGGGGTTCGAGCTGTTCGAGGGCAAGGAGGCGACCGCCGAGCGCGCCTACGACTGCCGCGCCTTCGTGTGCCGCCTGCCGGTGAGCGATCCGGCCGCGGTCTCGCGCGCACGGTGAGCGCCCCTCCCCGGCGCAGCGCTGTGCATTCTGCCTACCGCGCGGCGTCCGTCTGCCCGTCGAGTGCGCGCGATGCGCAGCTTCGAGTGCACGGTTTGCCCAGCGCCCGCGATCCGTTCTAGGGTGACGCGACCCCTCTCGGATCACAGCAAGGATGCTCTGACGATGACTCTCTCCGCCCGCGCCGGTCTCGACGCCGTGCCCGCCTACCGACAGGGGCGCTCCGCCCCGGCCGGTGCCTCCAAGCTCTCCTCGAACGAGTCCCCGCATCCGCCGCTGCCCTCCGTCGTGCGCGCCGTGCAGGACCGGGTGGCCGGCATCCACCGCTACCCGGACATGAGCGCCTCCGCGGTCCGGGAGGCGCTCGCCGCCCGGTACGCCGTTGACCCGGCGCAGGTGACCGTCGGCGCGGGGTCGGTGGAGATCGCCGCCCAGCTCATCCACGCGGTCGCCGGCGAGGGGGACGAGGTCGTCTTCGCATGGCGGTCCTTCGAGGCCTACCCCTCGCTCGTCCGGATCGCGGGCGCGACGCCCGTCGCCGTGCCGCTGGATGCCGATCACGGACACGATCTCGACGCGATGCGCGCCGCGATCACCCCGCGCACACGTCTCGTGTTCGTGTGCAACCCCAACAACCCGACCGGCACGGTCGTCGACGCCGAGGCCCTGGAGCGCTTCGTCGCCGCGGTGCCGCACGACGTCCTCGTCGTCATCGACGAGGCCTACGTGCACTTCGACCGCACGGAAAGCCGCGGCGCCGGGATCGAGCTGTTCCGTCGCCACCCGCACGTCGCGGTGCTGCACACGTTCTCCAAGGCGTACGGCCTGGCCGGGCTCCGCATCGGCTACGCGATCGCCCCCACCGCGATCGCCGAGGCGCAGCGCAAGGTGGCCGTGCCGTTCGGGGTCACCGACCTCGCCCAGGCCGCGGCCCTCGCCTCGCTCGCCGCGGAGGACGAGCTCGCCGTCCGCATCGACGAGGTCGTGGCGCAGCGCGATCGGCTGTACACCGTGCTCACCGCCGCCGGCTGGCCCGCCGTCCGCTCGCAGGCCAACTTCGTCTGGGTCCCCGCGGGGGAGCGCACCGCCGAACTCGACGCCCTCCTGCATGCCGGCGACGTGGTCGCCCGCGCCTTCCCCGGCGAGGGCATCCGCATCTCGTCCGGCTCCGCCGCCGACATCGACCGGGTGGAAGCCGCCCTCGCGGTCTCCGGCGACGCCGCGCACGAGTCCGACCACGATTCCGACCTGATGGAGGTGGGCGCGTGACCACGGAGGTCCCCGTCACCACGACGACCACGAAGGGCCTGCACCCGGGCCTCACCCGCCGCCAGATCTCCATGATGGGGCTCGGCGGCGCGATCGGCGCGGGGCTGTTCGTCGGCTCCGGGCAGGCGATCAGCATCGCGGGACCCGCCGTGCTCATCTCCTACCTCGTCGCGGGCGGCATCGTCGTGCTCGTGATGGCGATGCTCGCCGAGATGGTGGCGGCCCGCCCCAGCTCCGGCGCCTTCAGCTCCTACGCCCAGAAGGCCATGGGGCGCAGCGCCGGCAGCGCGGTGGGCTGGCTGTACTGGATCCAGCTCGTCGTCGTGATCGCCGCCGAGGCGACCGGCGCGGCCGGGATCGTGGCGAACTGGGTACCCGGGATCCCCGCGTGGGTGTGGGTGCTCGTGTTCGTCGTGGCGCTCACCGCGGTGAACCTCTTCGGCGTGCGCAACTACGGCCGTTTCGAGTTCTGGTTCGCGGCGATCAAGGTCGCCGCGATCATCGCCTTCCTCGTCGTCGGCGTGTGCGCCATCGTCGGACTCATCCCCGGTGTGCCGGCGACCGGCATCTCGAACCTGGTGGATGAGGGCGGCTTCGCCCCGCACGGCATCACGGGCATCGCCGCGGCGCTCCTCATCGTCGTCTTCGCGTTCGGCGGCACCGAGGTCGTCGCGATCGCGGCCGCCGAGTCGGACGACCCCTCCCGCAACATCCGCCGGATCGTGCGCGAGGTGCTGGTGCGCATCCTCGTCTTCTACGTCGGCTCGATCTTCGTCATCGTCGCGGTGCTCCCGTGGGACGACCCCGCCGTGCAGGCCGGTCCGTTCTCGGCGGTCCTGGACACCCTGAACGTGCCGGGCGTCGGCCTCGTGATGGACCTCATCGTGGTGATCGCGCTGCTCTCGGCCATGAACGCCAACATCTACGGCGCCTCCCGGATGGCGTACTCGCTGGGGGAACGCGGGCTGGCGCCGCTGTCCGTCACCCGGACGAGCCTCAAGGGCGTGCCGTTCGTCGCCGTCCTCGCCTCGGTGGCCTTCGGCTTCGTGACCGTCGGACTCAACTGGGCCTTCCCGGACGTGGTGCTCCCGGCGCTGCTGAACGTCGTGGGGTCGACCCTGCTGGTGATCTGGACGGCGACGGCGATCTCGCAGATCGTGCTGCGCCGGCGGGCCGACCGTGCCGGCGAGGCGATGCCCATGCGGCTCTGGGGCTTCCCCTGGGTGTCGTGGCTGTGCCTCGTGCTGCTCGCCGCCGTGATCGCGCTCGCGATGATCGACCCGGCTGCGCGCATCCAGCTGCTGCTCACGCTCGGGCTCACCGCGGTGTTGCTCGTCGTCGCCCGCCTGACGCGGGGTGTCTCCCGCCCCGGCATCGTCAAGGAGTGACGTGCGGATCGATCGCCTCGACGCCGCGCTGATCCGGCTGCTGACGGAGTCGCCGCAGCTGCCCCTCCTGGAGTGCGCGCGCCGGCTGGGCATCGCGCGGGGGACGGCCACGAGCCGTCTCGCGCGCCTGCACGAGGGTGGGGTGATCGAGGCGATCGTGCCGCGCATCGACCCCGCCGGCTTCGGGTACGGCGTCGTGGCGTTCTGTCTCGTCGAGATCGATCAGAAGGTGGGGCATGACGACGTCGCGACCGCCCTCGCGGACGCGGTGCCGGAGATCGTCGACATGCACACGGTGACCGGCGCGAGCGACATGCAGCTTCGGCTCGTCGCCCGCGATGCGACCCGCCTCCAGGAGGTGCTGGACCGGGTCGCCCTCGTGCCGGGGGTCGCGCGGACCGCGTCCTCCATCGCGATGCGCACGCATCTCTCGGGTCGCGTGCTCCCGCTCGTGGAGCACCTGGCCGACGAGGTCTCCTGACCCGGGCTCGGAGTCCGGTCGGTCAGACGCCGGTCAGACCCAGCCCGGCAGCCAGTTGTGCAGGCGCCAGAAGTCGTAGGGAACGCTCATCCCCGTCCACAGCGGCAGGAAGAACGCCGAGACGAGGACGACGACGACGAGGAAGATCAGGACGGTCCGCTGTCCCGACTGGCGGCGCGGGAGCGGGTCCTCCCGGCGCCCGGCGATGATCCGCAGTGTGGCGGTGAGTGCGAGCACGAGGAACGGCATCATCACGACCGTGTAGAACTGGAAGATCGTCCGGTCGGGGAACATCAGCCAGGGCAGATAGGTCACCGCGAGCCCCACGAGCGGGAGGCTGAGCGCCGGGCCGACCGGCTGCCGCGTGATCCACCCGCGGATGAGGCGGTAGAGCAGGTACACGCTGGCCGCGACGCCGCCGTACCAGATGAGCGGGTTGGGGATCGCCGAGATCACGCCGATGCAGTGGTCGACGCCGCAGCCGGTGGGGTCGCTGTCGACCCACACCGCGGTGGGGCGGAGCAGGAAGGGCCACTCCCACGCCGGGCTCGCGTACGGGTGCCCGCGGGTGAGGCCCACGTGGAACCCGAGCATGGCCTCGTGGTAGTTCCATAGGGCGATGAGCGGGTTCGGGTCGCTGCCGCGGTCGTAGCCGTTCGCCGTCACCAGCCATCCGGTCCAGCTCGCGAGGTAGACCGCGAGGGCGGGCACGACGAGGAGGACGAACGACACCGGCCCCTGCCGGAAGACCGCGGACGCCGGCCACACGACGACCCCGCCGCGGCGCCGGGCGAGGGCGTCGGTGATGACGACGAAGAGTCCGAAGCCCGCGAGCACGTACAGCCCCGACCACTTCACCGCCGAGGCGGCGCCGAGTGCGAGCCCCGCGGCGACGAGCCAGGGACGGCGCCAGAGGATCGGTCCCCACAGCGGGTGCTCGTCGTCGGGGTTCCGACGTTCGAGCAGGGGGATCGTGTGCTGGCGGTCGATGAGCACGAACAGCACGCCCAGCAGCACGAAGAAGGTGAGGATGCCGTCGAGCAGCGCGATGCGGCTCATCACGATGCTGAGGCCGTCGATCGCGAGGAGCGTCCCCGCCACCGTCGCCGCCACGACGGAGCCGGTCAGGCGTCGCGCGATGAGGAAGACCAGCAGCACCGATCCCGCACCGAGGACGGCGGTCGCCAGACGCCAGCCGGCGCTGTTGTCCGGGCCGCCGATGGCCATGCCCAGCGCGATGAGCCACTTCCCGAGCGGCGGGTGCACGATGAAGGCGCCCTTGTTCGTCAGCGGGAGCTCCTGCAGGGTGATGAAGGCGTCGTTCGCGTTCTCGCCCCACACCCCCTCGTACCCGAGGCTCCACAGCGACCAGGCGTCCTTGACGTAGTAGGTCTCGTCGAAGGCGAGCTGGTGCGGATGTCCGACGTTCGCCAGGCGCAGCACCGCCGCGAGGGCCGTGACCAGCAGCGGGGCCAGCCAGCCGATCGCCCGGCCCCAGTCCGGAGCCTGCAGCACGCGGTCGCGGAGTCGCTCGTAGCGCGTGAGCCGCTCCTCGGGGAGGGGCAGGAGGGGCTCGGGCGCGGTCACCGGTCCAGCCTAGACACACTCCGCCCTGTGCTCCCGGTATGCCGGCTCCGGTCCCGCTGCCGGTCCACGCCTAAGCTGGGCGGGTGATCATCCTCGCCGCGACCCCGATCGGAAACCTGGGCGATGCGTCGCGGCGACTCGTGGAGGTGCTGGAGAACGCGGAGATCGTCGTGGCGGAGGACACCCGCACGACGCAGCGCCTCCTGCAGGCCCTCGCGATCGACAACCGGCCCCGCTTGATCGCGCTGCACGACCACAACGAGAAGCAGAAGGCCGCGGAATTGGCCGCGCTCGCCGCGGAGACCGACCTCGTGGTGCTGAGCGATGCGGGCATGCCGACCGTGAGTGACCCGGGATACGGCCTCGTCGCCGAGGCGGTGGCGCAGGGGGTCACGGTGACCGCGATCCCGGGGCCCAGCGCGGTGCTCATGGCCCTGGCGATCTCGGGGCTGCCGACGGACCGCTTCACCTTCGAGGGGTTCCTGCCGCGGAAGCCGGGGGAGCGCCGGGCGACCCTTTCCGCCCTCGCCGCCGAGCCGCGCACGATGGTGTTCTTCGAGTCGCCCTCGCGCCTGGCGACGACCCTGACCGACATGGGGGCCGCTTTCGGCGCGGACCGCCGGATCGCCGTGTGCCGGGAGCTGACCAAGCTGTACGAGGAGGTCCGTCGTGGCACCGCGTCCGAGCTCGCCGCCTGGGCCGCCGACGGGGTGAAGGGAGAGATCGTGGTGGTCGTCGAGGGGGCGCCGCGGCGGGAGGCCTCCCCGGAGGACGCCCTCGCCCAGGTGCAGGCCCTGGTCGCGGACGGCACCCGCCTGAAGGATGCGGCCTCCGAGGTCGCGGCCCTGACGGGCTTGTCCTCCCGGGATCTGTATCAGGCGGCCCTGGCGGCGCGGTCGCGGTGACCCCCGTCGCAGATTCGCACCCCGGTTGCGGGGATGCGGGGGGCGGCTGCGGCATGAGCCCGGATCTGCGGCCTCCCGCCGGACAGGACCCGGTCGCGCGCGCCTACGACGAGAGGGCCGCGGAGTACCGGGAGGTCGCGGGAGACCTGGGACTGATGGATCCGCGCGACCGCGAGCTCATCCGGCGGTGGCGCGAGGAGACCCCGGGGCGGCTGCTCGATGCGGGCTGCGGCCCCGGGCACTGGACGGCCTTCCTGCACGGGGGCGAGGGGCGGGACGTCGAGGGGATCGACCTCTCCTCGGCTTTCATCCACGGGGCGCGGGCGCAGTATCCGCACCTCTCGTTCCATCACGGGTCGTTCCGGACGCTGCCGCAGGCATCGGGCACCGTCGGCGGCGTCCTCGCGTGGTACTCCGTGATCCACACGCCTCCGGCCGAGCTCCCGGACGTGTTCGCCGAGTTCGCCCGGGTGCTCGCCCCCGGCGGGAGCCTGCTCCTCGGCTTCTTCGTCGGCGAACCCCGGGTCGCCTTCTCCCATGCCGTCGCCCCCTCCTTCTTCTGGACCGCGGAGGCCCTGTCCCCGCTGCTCGCCGCGGCCGGTCTCGAGCTGCACTGGTCCGAGACCCGCGAGCGCGAACCGGGCGAGATCAGCTCCCGCCCGCACGGAGCCCTCCGCGCCCTCCGCTCCTGACCCGCCCGTCCACGCACGCCCTCGCAGGTCTGCACCGTGTCGCAGACCTGCACCGTGTCGCAGAGACTGGCCCCATCCCTGCGACACCGACGCGAATCTGCGCCCGCGCGCGGGAGCGGGAGGGGGCACCGGGGGAGACTGTCCTACGCTGACAGGACCAGGACCCGGACCAGAACCAGGACCAGAACCCGCGAGCGAGAGGAGTCCGCGTGAGCAAGGCCGCGACGGTGTACGACGTCGCCGACCGCGCCGGAGTGTCGATCGCGACCGTGTCGCGGGTGCTGCGCTCGCCGGAGGCCGTCCGTCCGGTGACCCGGGAGCGGGTGCTCGACGCGGTCTCCGCGCTGGGGTACGTCCCCAGTGGGAGCGCGCGGGGTCTCGCCGAACGCCGGACCGGGGTGCTGGGGCTGTACTTCCCGGGATTCGACGCCGCCGAGGACGCTCCGCCCCTCGACGTGCTGTCCGCCGCCGCCCGCCCGCCGTTCACGGTCGTGTCGGACGAGCAGGACGCGCCGCACTCCTCCATGCTGTTCCTCGACGAAGTCCTCCGCGGCGCCGAGCTGGAGGCGTGGAAGCAGGGGTTCGTGCTCATGGTGGGCGTCGGCCGCGACGATCCCGACCGCTCCACCGTCCGCGACATGGCCGGCCGCGTGGACGGGCTCATGGTGCTCGCCCGCAGCGTGCCGGACGCCGTGCTCGCCCGGCTGGCCCGCCGTATCCCGGTGGTCGTGCTGTCCGGACCGCCACGGGGCGATGCCTACGACCACGTCACGGTGAGCAACGTCGAGGCGATGGGGGAGCTGACCCGTCACGTGCTGTCCCAGGTCGGGGAGGGGGAGATCGCGTTCCTCGCCGGCCCGGCCGACTCGCCCGACGCCGAGCAGCGGTGGGAGGGCGTGTCGACCGCGCTCGCCGCCGCGGGGCGCGACCCGGCAGCGGTACGCATCCTCCGGGGCGACTTCACCCGCGCCTCCGGGCGTCGGGCGGGGGAGCGGCTCGCGCGCGACGGCGTGCCCGCCGCGCTCATCGCCGCCAACGACCAGATGGCCCTCGGGGCCATGGACGTGTTCCGCGGGGCGGGCGTGCGGGTGCCGGACGACGTCCTCGTCACGGGGTTCGACGGCATCGAGGCGGCGACCCTGGTGTCGCCGCCGCTGACCACGATCCGGCAGCCGATGATCGAGCTCGGACGCGCGGCGGTGCAGGTGCTCGCGCGACGGCTGGAGCAGCCGGACGCCCCGCCGCTCACCACGCGTCTGCCCCTCCAGATCCTCCTCCGCGAGAGCTCCACGCGCCCCTCCTGAGCCGACGCGACCGCGCCGCCCCGGAGGGTCTCCTGGCTTGCCACGGGGTTGCCGATTCAAAATGTATGCGCTTACAATCTGGTGTACGGCTTCGGCCGGCAGGACTCCCCACCCCCCGGGGCGCCCTTCATGACAGAGACGACATGAGGTCATCCAGTGGCAGAGACGCACACCTTCCGACGCTGGCGCCGCGCCGCCGTCGTGGGGCTCGCGGCCGCAGCGGTCGCGCTCAGCGGCTGCAGCATCCAGATCAGCTCGCAGCCCGACCCCTCGATCGGCGACGACACGATGCTCATCAACGCCGACAAGGGCAACCCGTTCTTCACGCAGAACTTCAACCCCTACCTCACGAACACCCGGACCGCCTCGCGGTGGATCTACGAGCCGCTCATCCTGGTGAACCCGCTCGACGGTGAACTCACCCCGTGGCTCGCGTCCGAGTGGACCCAGCCCGACGCCCGCACGATCGTGATGACGGTCCGCGACGGCGTGGAGTGGAGCGACGGCGAGCCCCTCACCCCGGAGGACGTGGCCTTCACGTTCCAGCTCATCAAGGACGAGCCTTCGCTCGACATCAAGGGCGCGTGGCAGCACATCGACCGCATCGAGGTCGACGGCGACGACGTGGTGTTCCACCTCCAGGGCGAGGACGCGCCGTCGCTCTCGATCCTCGGGCAGACCATGATCGTCCCCGAGCACCTGTGGGCCGACGTGGAGGACCCGGCCACCTGGCGCAACGAGGAGCCGGTCGGCACCGGCCCGTTCGTGCTCGGGAACTACAACGACCAGCAGTACTCGATGGACCGCAACCCGGACTACTGGCAGGCGGACAAGATCGAGATCGAGCACATCATCCTGCCGGCCACGAACACCCAGCTCGACACCGTGACCCGCGGCTACGACTGGGCCTACTCCTTCATCTCCGACGTCGAGGGCACCTGGGGAGCGGCGAGTCCCGACAACACCTGGTGGTTCCCGCCGGGTGGCGTCATCTCGCTCGTGCCCAACCTCGAGGTCGCCCCGTTCGACGACGTGAACGTCCGTCGCGGCATCGCGCTCGCGCTCGACCGGGAGGAGATCGCCGAGACCGCCTCCGAGGGCTACATGCAGCCCGCCGGGCAGACCGGCCTCATCCTGCCCAACCAGGAGAAGTACCTCGACCCGGAGATCCCGGACCAGGGCATGCTCGCGCAGGACCGCGACGCCGCGCTCGCGGCGTTCGCCGAGTCCGGGTACACCCTGCAGGGTGACCAGCTCGTCGGCGAGGACGGCGAGCAGCTCGCGTTCTCGCTGACCACCGCCAACGGATACTCCGACTGGACGCGCGCCGCCCAGACCGTGCAGCGCCAGCTCGCGGACGTCGGCGTCAAGGTGTCGCTCAAGCTCCCGCAGCCCGCCGGCTACCAGAGCGCGATCGGCACCGGCGACTTCGAGATGGCGATCGGCGGCATGGGCAACGGCGACGTGTACCAGGCCTACAACAGCCTGCTCTCCAGCGACTTCTACGTGCCGGCCGGCGAGGTCACGACCAACAACTTCGAGCGCTACCGCTCCCCGGAGGCCGACGCCCTGCTGGAGGAGTACCGCGCCACGATCGACCCCGACCGCCAGACTGAGATCGTGCACGAGCTGCAGAGCATCGTGTACGAGCAGGTCCCCGTGATCGGCCTGTACTACGGCGGGATCTGGGGCCTGTTCAACGACGCGAAGTTCACCGGCTGGCCCTCCGCGGACGATCCGTACATGATCCCGCAGAACTACGATTCGGCGCCGCTGGGCATCTTCACCCACCTGAAGCGCACGGACGGGGGAGACCAGTGAAGTACGTCCTCCAGAAGATCGGCCTGTTCCTGCTCACCCTGTGGGCCGCGATCACCCTGAACTTCTTCCTCCCGCGACTGATGCCCGGCTCTCCCGCCGACGCCGCGATCGCGAAGCTCTCCCAGAACGGTCCGGTCTCCGACGCCACGCGCGCCGCGATCGAGGCGCAGCTCGGAGTGCCGACCGGATCGATGTGGGACCAGTACGTGGCCTACCTCGGCCAGGTCGTCCGGCTCGACTTCGGCGTCTCGTACACGTTCTACCCGCAGACCGTGTCGAGCATGGTCTCCACCGCGCTGCCGTACACACTCGGCCTCGTCGGCATCGTCACGATCCTCGCCTTCGTGATCGGCACCCTCATCGGCGTGATGGCCGCCTGGCGGCGCGGCACGTGGCTGGACTCCCTGCCGACGCTGACCGGGTCGTTCCTCAGCACGTTCCCGTACTTCTGGACGGCGCTGCTGCTGCTGTTCTTCCTCGGCTACGTGCTGCACTGGTTCCCGACGACCGGCGCCTACTCGGCGACGACCACCCCGGGCTTCACCTGGGACTTCATCGTCGACCTCGTCCGGCACGCGTTCCTGCCGGCGCTGACGATCCTGCTCACCTCCCTCGGCGGCTGGATCATCGGCATGCGCAACGCGATGATCAACACGCTCGGCGAGGACTACATCACCTTCGGCGAGGCGAACGGCCTCCGCGGCCGCACGATCGCCCTCCGCTACGCGGCCCGCAACGCGATCCTGCCGAACCTCACCGGCTTCGGTCTCACGCTCGGCGGCGTGGTGGGCGGCTCGATCCTCGTCGAGCAGGTGTTCGGATATCCGGGCATCGGCTACCTGCTGTTCAACGCCGTGATCGGGCAGGACTACCCGCTCATGCAGGCGCTCTTCCTGATGATCACCGTGAGCGTGCTCATCGCCAACTTCCTCGTGGACATCCTCTACGGGGTTCTCGACCCGAGGACTCGCCGATGACGACCCCGAACCCCACCCCCAGCACCGTGACCGTCAAGGTCCCCACCGCCCGCATCGCGGCGCCCAGCCCGTGGCGCGCCTTCGGCCGCATGGTCGGCACCCTGTGGTCCAACGGCAAGGCCCGCATCGGCCTCTGCCTCCTCGCGTTCTTCGTGCTCGTCGCCGTGTTCGCCCCGCTCCTGGCTCCCTACGGCCCGAAGGAGAACGGGTTCCCGCGCAACGCCGACGCCTCGTGGGAGCACTGGCTCGGCACGACCGCGGCCGGGGAGGACGTGCTCAGCCAGCTCATCTACGGGGCCCAGGTCAGCCTCCTCGTGGGCTTCGCGGCTGGGCTCCTCTCCACGATCGTGGCCGTGCTGATCGGTCTGAGCTGGGGCTACATGCGCGGCTTCGCGGGCGAGGTCGTCGGGTTCATCGTGAACCTCTTCCTCGTGATCCCGGGCCTGCCGCTGATGATCGTGATCGCGGCCTACCTGCAGAACGGCGGCATCCTCATGATCATCGCCGTGATCGTCGTGACCGGCTGGGCCTGGGGTGCCCGCGTGCTGCGCAGCCAGACCCAGTCCCTCCGCGGCAACGACTTCGTCACCTCGGCGCAGTTCTCCGGCGACAGCAGGGCGCGGATCGTCTTCCGCGAGATCCTGCCGAACATGACGTCGATCATCGCCGGCACCCTCTTCGGAGCGGCGACGGCGGCGATCCTCGCCGAGGCGGGCCTGGAGTTCCTCGGCCTGGGCGACTCCAGCATCGTCAGCTGGGGCACGATGCTCTACTGGGCGCAGAACTCCAACTCCCTGCTCACCGGCCAGTGGCTGCTGCTGTTCGCGCCCGGTCTGTGCATCGCGCTGCTCGCCCTCAGCCTCACACTCATCAACTTCGGCGTGGACGGCATCTCCAATCCGCGCCTCCGCGAAGGGAAGGGCCGATGAGCGCCATGGAGCACGACGACATCCTCCTCGACGTCCAGTCGCTGTCCGTGGAGTACGCCTCCCCGGGGCAGGAGCCGGTGCCGGCCGTGCGCGACGTGTCGTTCGCGCTCCGGCGCGGCGAGTTCGTCGGGCTCGTCGGCGAGTCGGGGTCGGGCAAGTCCACGCTCGGCTTCGCGCTCACGCGGCTGCAGAAGCCGCCGGCGCGCATCAGCGGCGGACGCATCCTGTTCGACGGCCGCGACATCCGCGAGCTCGACGCCGAAGAACTGCGGCGTCAGCGGCAGGGCGGCTTCGCGATGGTGCTGCAGTCCGGCATGAACGCGCTGAACCCCGTGCGGACGGTGGGCAACCACTTCCGCGACATCTTCGCCGCGCACGGTCATGTGCCCGCCGAGCAGCGCCAGGCCAGGGCGCGGGAGCTCGTCGGCAAGGTGGGGCTCAAGCCGGAGGTGCTCGACCGATACCCCGGTGAGCTCTCCGGCGGCATGCGGCAGCGCGCCTCGATCGCCCTCGCCCTCTCGCTCGAACCCCAGCTGATGGTGTTCGACGAGCCGACGACGGCGCTCGACGTCCTCGTCCAGCACGCGGTCATGGACACGATCCAGGAGCTGCAGCGGTCCGAGCGCTTCACGGCGATCCTCATCAGCCACGACCTCGGGATCGTCCTCGAGGCGACCGACCGGGTGATGGTCATGCACGAGGGCCGCATCGTGGAGGACGCCCGCAGCCAGGACATCCTGCACCGCCCGCAGGACGAGTACACCCGGATGCTGCTGAGCCACTACGCCGACCCGCGCGCCGAGAAGATCGAGATCCCCGGGTTCGTCGATCTCGGCACCCGTCGCCGGGAGGGACGCAGCCGTACGGACGTCACCGAGACCCTGCCGACCGTGTCTCCGCGGGACGCCCGGCGGGCCGACGCCGCGATCGTGGTGGAGGGCGTGACCAAGCGCTATCCGGCACCGCGCCGCGGCCAGGATCCGGTCGTCGCGGTCGACGACGTGTCCTTCCGCCTGGAGCCGGGGGAGGCGCTGGCGCTGGTCGGTGCCTCCGGCTCGGGCAAGTCGACGATCGCGAAGATGCTCACCGGCGTCGAGAAGCCGACCTCCGGCCGCATCCGCTTCGGCGACACCGATGTGGCGTCCTTGAAGCGCCGAGGACTCCGCGACCTCCGCAAGGACGTGCAGATGGTGTTCCAGGATCCGTACGCGGCCCTGAACCCGCTGCACACCGTCGAGTACGCCCTCACCCGCCCGGTCCTGAACTACACGAGGCTGCGCGGGGCTGAGGCCAGGGCCCGGGTGCTCGAACTGCTGGAGACGGTGGGCCTCACGCCCGTCGAGCAGTTCGCCGCCAAGCTGCCGCACCAGCTCTCCGGCGGGCAGCGGCAGCGCGTGGTGATCGCCAGGGCGCTCGCGAGCGACCCGCAGGTGCTCATCGCGGACGAGCCGGTGTCGATGCTCGACGTGTCGCTCCGCGCCGGCGTGCTCGCGCTGCTGGAGGACCTCCGCGAACGGTGGGGCATCAGCATGCTCTACATCACCCATGATCTGCTGAGCGCGCGGCTCGTCACCGAGAACATCCTCGTGCTCAACAGCGGCCGCGTCGTCGAGCGGGGCGAGACCTCCCAGGTGCTGCAGCATCCGGAGGACCCGTACACGGTCGAACTGCTCGACGCCGTGCCGAACCCCGCCCGCGCCCGCTGACGCGCCGAACGACTGCAAGAAAGAGAGAGGAGCGCATCCGTGCTCGCATTCCCCGACGGCTTCCTCTGGGGCGCCGCGACCGCCGCCCATCAGGTGGAGGGTAACAACACCACGAGCAACTGGTGGGCGATGGAACACGCCCCCGACTCGCCCATGGTCGAGCCCTCCGGTGACGCCGCCGACCATTTCCACCGCTACCCGGAGGACATGCGGCTGCTCGCCGAGGCCGGGCTGAACTCCTACCGGTTCTCGGTCGAGTGGGCGCGGATCGAGCCGGAGCGCGGGTTCGTCTCGCGGGCGATGCTCGACCACTACCGCCGCATGATCGACACCGCCAGGGAGAACGGGCTGGACCCGACGGTCACCCTCATGCACTTCACGGTGCCGCAGTGGTTCCAGAAGGACGGCTTCTGGCGTGCCGACGACGCGGTGGACCTGTTCTCCCGCTATGTGGAGACCGTGCTGCCGATCCTCGACGGCGTGCGCTACGTGTGCACCATCAACGAGCCGAACATCGCTGCGATGCTGGCCGGGGGCGAGGACGCGGCGAACCTCGTCGCCTACGGCCTGCCGAATCCCGACCTCGGCGTCGCGGACACTCTGCTGGCGGCCCACCGGCGCGCGTCCGAGATCCTGCACACGGTTCCCGGGGTGCAGGCGGGCTGGACGATCGCCACCCAGGCCTTCCACTCCACGGGCGAGCCGGGAGCGGACGAGATGCTCGCGACGTACGGCGACCCGCGCGACCACTGGTACCTGGAGCAGTCCGCCGGAGACGACTTCGTGGGCGTGCAGGCCTACACCCGCACGTTCATCGGTCCGGAGGGGCCACTGCCGGTGTCGCCGGACGTCGAGACGACGCTCACGGGCTGGGAGTTCTTCCCCGAGGCCCTCGAACTGGGCGTCCGGAGCGCGTGGGAGCGCAGCGGCGGCGTCCCCGTGCTCGTCACGGAGAACGGCATCGCCACGGCCGACGACAGCCGGCGCATCGCCTACACGCAGGGCGCGCTGGAGGGGCTGCATCGCGCGATCGCCGACGGCATCGACGTGCGGGCCTACCAGCACTGGAGTGCGCTCGACAACTACGAGTGGGCCAGTGGCTTCCGGCCCACGTTCGGGCTGATCGGCTTCGACCACGAGACCTTCGAGCGGTTCCCGAAGCCCTCGCTGGCCTGGCTCGGCGAGGTCGCCCGCCGCAATGGGCTCTGACGAGCCGCACGGCGTAACCACGGGCATGGGGGCACCTAGAATTGTCCCCATGCCCGCTGGCGACTCCTTCTACATCACCACGCCCATCTACTACCCCTCCGATGTGCCGCACATCGGTCACGGGTACACGACGGTGGCCGTCGACACGCTCGCACGGTGGCACCGCCAGGCGGGCGACGACACCTGGATGCTGACGGGCACCGACGAGCACGGTCAGAAGATGCTGCGGGCCGCGGCCGCCAACGGCGTCACCCCGCAGGAGTGGGTCGACAAGCTCGTCAGCGAGAGCTGGTTCCCACTGCTGAAGACCCTCGACGTCGCGAACGACGACTTCATCCGCACCACGCAGGAGCGGCACGAGACGAACGTGCAGACATTCTTCCAGCGGCTCTACGACCGCGGGTACATCTACGCGGGCGAGTACGAGGCGCTCTACTGTGTGGGCTGCGAGGAGTTCAAGCCGGAGTCCGAGATCGTCGACGGCACGGGTCCCTTCGAGGGGCTGAAGGTCTGCGCCATCCACTCCAAGCCGCTCGAGCTGCTGCAGGAGAAGAACTACTTCTTCAAGCTCAGCGAGTTCCAGGAGCGCCTGCTCGAGCTCTACAAGACCGAGCCCGACTTCGTGCGGCCCGATTCGGCGCGCAACGAGGTCGTCTCCTTCGTGAGCCAGGGCCTCAAAGACCTCTCGATCTCCCGCTCGACCTTCGACTGGGGCATCCCGCTGCCGTGGGACGAGTCGCACGTCATCTACGTGTGGGTCGACGCGCTGCTCAACTACGCCACTGCCGTCGGCTACGGCTCCGACGAGGAGACCTTCGCGCGCCGCTGGCCCGCCTACCACGTGGTCGGCAAGGACATCCTGCGCTTCCACGCCGTGATCTGGCCGGCGCTGCTGATGGCGGCGGGGCTCGATGTGCCGAAGGGCGTCTTCGCGCACGGCTGGCTGCTCGTGGGCGGCGAGAAGATGTCGAAGTCGAAGCTCACCGGCATCGCGCCGACCGAGATCACCGACGTCTTCGGCTCCGACGCGTACCGGTTCTACTTCCTGTCCGCGATCGCGTTCGGCCAGGACGGCTCGTTCTCCTGGGAGGACCTGTCCGCGCGGTACCAGGCCGAGCTCGCGAACGGCTTCGGCAACCTCGCCTCGCGCACGACCGCGATGATCGAGAAGTACTTCGAGGGCATCGTGCCGCCGGCGGCCGAGTACACCGAGGCCGACCTCGCGATCCAGAGGATCGTCGCGGACGCCGCGACGAAGGCGGACGCCGCGATCGGCCAGTTCCGCATCGACGAGGCGATCTCCGCGATCTGGACCATCGTCGACGCGCTCAACGGGTACATCACCGAGAACGAGCCGTGGGCGCTCGCCCGCGACGAGGACCAGCGCGAGCGTCTGGGCACCGTGCTCTACACGTGCGCCGAGGGGCTGCGGGCGCTGGCCGTGCTGCTGTCGCCGGTGATGCCGCAGTCGACCGAGAAGCTGTGGATCGCGCTCGGTGCCGCGGAGACCCTCGGGCGGCTGCAGGACCAACCGATCCGCGAAGCGGGCGCCTGGGGCGTGCTGAAGCCGGGCACGAGCGTCAACGGCCTCGCCCCGCTGTTCCCGCGCGTGGAGTCCACGGCCTGACATCCGGGCAGGACACCATGGCGGAGACCTACGTGCGCGAGCGCTCGGGCGACGGGCGCAAGGACCGGACCTATCCGGCGGCCCCGGAGCCCCTCGCGGTGCCCGTGTACGACAACCACGCGCACCTCGAGATCGCCGATGGTGACCAGCCCATGTCTCTCAGAACCCAGCTCGACCGGGCGGAGGCGGTCGGCGTCATCGGCGTCGTGCAGGCGTCCGGAGACATCGAGTCGTCCCGCTGGGCGGTCGAGGCCGCCGCGTCCGACCCCCGGGTCCTCGCCGCGGTCGCCATCCACCCGAACGATGCCCCGACGTACGCGGAGGAGGGGCGCCTCGACGAGGCGCTCGCGGTCATCGACGAGCTCGCCGCCCATCCGCGCACGCGCGCGATCGGCGAGACCGGGCTCGACTTCTTCCGCACCGAACCGGAGCGCCGTGCGCCGCAGTTCGCCTCCTTCGAGGGGCACATCGCGCTCGCGAAGAAGCACGGCATCGCGATGCAGATCCACGACCGGGATGCGCACGAGGCCGTGCTGGAGACGCTGACGCGGGTCGGGGCCCCCGAGCGCACCGTCTTCCACTGCTTCTCCGGCGACGAGGCGATGGCCCGGGTGTGCGCCGACGCGGGCTACTACCTGTCGTTCGCCGGGAACGTGACGTTCAAGAACGCGCAGAACCTGCGCGACGCGCTGAAGGTCACCCCGCTCGACCGCCTCCTCGTCGAGACGGACGCTCCGTTCCTCACGCCGGTCCCGCTGCGGGGCCGCCCGAACGCGCCGTACCTCGTGCCGCTCACGGTGCGCTTCCTGGCCGCGGAGCTCGACTTCGATGTGGACGAGCTCTCCGCGCAGCTCGCCGAGAACACGCTGCGGGTCTACGGCTCGTTCGCCGGCTGACCCTCCGGATCGACGTCCTCGGGCCCGGTCTCGGCGACGGGCTTGGCACTGACGATGTGCGAGATGGGCTTCCACACCAGCACCAGGGTGATCGCCGCCCCGCCGAAGGCGAACCACCACGGTGCCGTCAGGCCCCAGGTCTGCGCGATGACGCCGCCGAGGGCCTGGCCGACGATCATGCCGCCGAAGACGCCGACCATGTTGACCGAGGCCACGCGCCCCTGGAGGGAAGCGGGGACGAGGCGCTGCCGGACGGTCGTGGAGATCGTGCCCCACACGAAGGCGTACGCCCCGAAGAAGAACATGATGACGAGGGCCACCGTGCCCGTGGTGGTCAGCGCGAACGCGAGATGCATGAGCACCTCGAGCGAGAGGACGATGCGCATCAGGCTCGCGAACGACACGTGCCGTTCCAGCCAGCCGAAGCTCAGAGTCGCGAGGATGCCGCCCGCCGCGGACGCCGTGGTGAGCGCGCCGTAACCCACGGGCCCCATCTGCAGGTGCTCGGTGGCGTAGAGCACGAGCACGCCCCACGGCGCGGCCCAGGTCACGTTGAAGACGAGGATGATGAGCACGAGCATGCGCACCGGCGGATTGCGCCACAGCCAGCGCAGACCCTCCGCGATGTCGGTGTGCACCGGTGGGTGGGTCTCGGTCTCCCGCGGCGGGACGGGCGTGCGGGCCATGCGGGAGATGAGGACGATCGCGAGCGTCACGCACAGCACCTCGACGAGGAACGGCCATGCGCTCCCGGCGGCGAAGAGGAACGCGCCCAGCGGAGGCCCGGCGAACTGGTTGGCGACGAGATACCCGGCCTGCAGGCGCGCGTTCCCGATGCCGAGGTCTGCCGGCTTCACGAGCATCGGCAGCAATGTGCTCCCCGCGGTGTCGACGAAGACCTCGGCGGTGCCGTAGAGGAACGCGACGGCGAGGACGATCCCGATGTTCGCGGTTCCCGTCACGAGGAACACGCAGAGGGCCGCGAGCACGACGGCGCGCACGGCGTTGGCGGTCATCACCAGGCGCCGCCGATCGAAGCGGTCGGCGATGGCCCCCGCGTGCAGTCCGAAGAGCAGCCACGGTAGGAACTGCAGGATGGCGCCGGAGGCCACGAGGATCGGCGACGACGTCATCGACGCGATGAGCAGGGGAGCGGCGGCCAGCGCCACACCGTCTCCGATGTTGCTCGTCCACGACGACGCGAGCAGCCAGCGGAAATCCCTGCCCAGGCGCCGCGGAGCGATCAGTTCACCGAGGGAGGGCACCTCCGAAGGATAGCGATGATCACGGACATCACCCTGGAACCGGGCACGGCCCGTCATCCGGGAGAATGGGACCATGACCGTCACCTTGCTCGGGGCCACCGAGATCCGCCGTCTGGCCGCCGAGCTCGATGTCACCCCCACCAAGAAGCTCGGACAGAACTTCGTCGTCGACGCGAACACCGTCCGCAAGATCGTCCAGGCCGCCCGTGTACAGCCGGGGGAGCGGGTGGTCGAGGTCGGACCGGGACTCGGGTCGCTGACCCTCGCGATCCTCGAGGCGGGAGCCGCGGTCACCGCCGTGGAGATCGACCACCGCCTGGCCGCCCGCCTGCCGCAGACCGCCGACGAGCACGGCGTGCCGGAGGGGATGCTCACGGTGGTCGACGCGGACGCCCTCCGCGTGACGGAGCTGCCGGGGGAGCCGACCGTCCTCGTCGCGAACCTGCCGTACAACGTGTCGGTGCCGGTCCTGCTGCACTTCCTGGAGACGTTCCCGTACCTGCAGCGGGGCGTCGTGATGGTGCAGGCGGAGGTGGCCGAGCGGCTCGCCGCGAAGCCGGGGTCGAAGATCTACGGCTCGCCGAGCGTCAAGGCCGCCTGGTACGGCGAGTGGAAGCTCACCGGGAACGTCTCCCGCCAGGTGTTCTGGCCGGTGCCGAACGTGGACAGTCTCCTCGTCGGCTTCGACCGCTCCGAGGGCGAGCGCGGCCCGGTGGAGGAGCGCCGGCACACCTTCGCCATCGTCGACGCGGCCTTCAACCAGCGGCGCAAGATGCTCCGGCAGGCCCTCTCCGGCCTCTTCGGCAGCTCGGCCGCGGCAACCGAGGTGCTCACCGCCGCCGGCGTCGCGCCGACCGCCCGCGGGGAGGACCTCACGGTCGACGACTACCAGCGGATCGCCCAGCACGCAACGGCGATCGAGGGTTCCGGCGTCAGCGGCTAATCTGGCACGGTGACCGACTCCCCCCGCTTCCGCCCCGACGTCCCCGAACTGCACCGTCCGTACGCCGCCGACGAGGGCCGCTACGGACGGTTCGCCTACCGTCAGGTGGGCGCCTCCGGCCTCTACCTGCCCCCGATCTCGCTGGGCCTCTGGTGGAACTTCGGCGACAACATCCCGCTCGACAACCAGCGGGCGCTCCTGCGTCACGCGTTCGACAACGGGATCACGCACTTCGACCTGGCGAACAACTACGGCCCGCCGTACGGCTCGGCCGAGAAGAACTTCGGCCGCATCTTCGCGGAGGACCTGCGTCCGTACCGCGACGAGCTGATCATCTCGTCGAAGGCCGGCTGGGACATGTGGCCCGGACCGTACGGCGACTACGCGAGCCGGAAGTACATCCTCGCCAGCGCCGAGCAGTCGCTCACCCGCATGGGGCTGGACTACGTCGACATCTTCTACTCCCACCGTGTCGATCCGGTCACCCCGATCGCCGAGACCGTCGGCGCGCTCGACACCCTCGTCCGCCAGGGCAAGGCGCTGTACGTCGGCATCTCCTCGTACAGCGCGGAGCGCACGGCCGAGGCCGTCGCCGTGGCGAAGGAGCTGGGGACGCCCCTGGTCATCCACCAGCCCGCGTACTCGATCCTCAACCGCTGGATCGAGGACGGCCTCACGCAGACCCTGGAGGAGTCGGGCCTCGGCGCCATCGCCTTCACCCCGCTCGCCCAGGGGCTGCTCACCGACAAGTACCTCGGCGACGGCACGGCCGAACGTGCACAGCAGCGCGGTTCGCTGCCGAACGGCAAGCTGTCCGAGGACGCGGTCCAGACCCTCCGGGCGCTGAACGAGGTTGCGCAGGGCCGGGGGCAGTCGCTCGCGCAGCTCGCGCTGCAGTGGACGCTGCGCACCCCGGTCGTCGCCTCGGCGCTCATCGGCGCGTCGCGCACGGAGCAGCTCGACGAGAACCTCGCCGCGCTCGACGGTCCCGCCTTCACCGACGAGGAGCTCCGCCGCATCGACGAGCTCGCCGGCGCCATCGACGTCAACCTGTGGGCGACCTCGTCGGACCTGTGACCCGCTCATGAGCCTCGCCGCGTCCTCCGGGTCCGTGCACGTGCGCGCGCCGGGAAAGATCAACGTCTACCTCGGTGTCGGCGGGCGCCATGACGACGGCTATCACGCCCTCGCGACGGTCTTCCAGGCGGTGTCGCTGTACGAGGACGTGATCGCCAGGGACGCCGACGACTTCTCGATCACGGTGACCGGGGTGGAGGACGACGGCTCGGTGCCGCTCGACGACCGGAACCTCGCGATGCGGGCCGCCAAGCTGCTGGCGACGGCGACGGATCACCCCGGAGGGGTCGCGCTGCAGATCCGGAAGAGCGTCCCGGTCGCCGGCGGTATGGGCGGGGGCTCCGCGGACGCCGCGGCCGCCCTGGTCGCCTGCGACGCGCTGTGGGGCACGGGACTCTCCGCGGCCCGCTTGCACGATCTCGCGGCCCGGCTCGGTGCGGATGTCCCCTTCGCGCTGCACGGCGGCACCGCCGTGGGCACCGGCCGCGGCGATCAGCTGAACCCGGCGCTCGCCCGCGGGCGCTTCGACTGGCTGCTGGTGACCAGCGACGAGGGGCTGTCCACGCCAGCCGTGTACACCCGGCTCGACGAGCTGCGCGAGGAGGAGGGGGCTCTCGCCGACGATCCGCCGCTCTCGCTCGACGTGCCGATCCCGGTGCTGCAGGCGCTGCGCACCGGAGACGCCTGGCAGCTCGCCGATGCACTCCACAACGACCTCCAGGCGGCCGCGCTCGACCTGCGACCGGATCTGGCGCAGACCATCGAACGCGGGGTCGCGGCCGGTGCGCTGCACGGTCTCGTGTCCGGCTCGGGGCCCACCGTGGCCCTCCTCTGCGCGGATCCCGAGTCCGCGCAGGCGGTGCAGACGGCCCTCCGCGAGGACGGTCTCGATCCGCTGCACGTGCACGGCGCCGTCCCCGGAGCCCGCATCATCGGCTGAGTCTGCCCGATTCCCTCGCGTCCGAGCGGCGAGGAGCGTACGCACGGTCGAGGTGCACCCGGCGGGTCATCGCAGACATAATGAAGTAGTCATGTGACCGTGCACACGCGAGGAGGCTGGATGTCCACCTCCTCCGAGCGTGCCCGTATGCCGAGCATCCGCGACGTCGCCCGTCTCGCCGGCGTCTCGCATCAGACCGTCTCCCGGGTGCTCAACGATCACCCCAGCATCCGCCCGGAGACCAAGGCGAAGGTGCTCGACGCGATCGCCGTGCTCGACTACCGTCCCAATCTCGCGGCGCGCGCGCTCGTGACGAGCAAGTCCAACATGCTCGGCATCCTGTCCGCGACGATCGGCGAGTTCGGGCCGACGTCGTCGATCGCCGGCATCGAGGACGCGGCGCGCGAGGAGGGGTACTCGGTCTCCACGCTCAACCTCCCCGCGACCACTCCGGAGGCGATCGGCAACGCCGTGCGCCAGCTCGAGCGCGAGCAGGTGGACGGCATCGTCGTGCTCGCCCCGCAGGTGCGGGTCTTCCATGTCCTGCGCGGCATGAACGTCACGATGCCCTTCGTGACCCTGCAGACCGCCTCGGGATCGGACGGCGTCAGCCTCTCCGCCGACCAGGTGGCGGGGGCGAAGGCGGCGACCGAGCACCTGATCGCGCTGGGGCACAGCGACATCCTCCATCTCGCCGGGCCGCAGGACTGGATCGAGGCGGAGTCCCGGATGCGCGGGTATCTGGATGCGCTCCGCGACGCCGACCTGCCGACGTTCCCGCCGATCCGCGGGGACTGGACGGCCGACTTCGGCTATTTCGCCGGCAAGGAGCTCTCGCTGCGGCGCGACTTCACGGCGGTGTTCGCGGCGAACGACCTCATGGCCATCGGACTGCTGCACGGCTTCCGCGACGCCGGGCTGCGCGTGCCGCATGACGTGAGCGTGATCGGTTTCGACGACATCCCGGTCGCGGCGCACGTGGCGCCGACGCTGAGCACGGTGCACCAGGACTTCCCCGAGCTCGGGCGGCGCGCCGTTCGCATCCTCCTCGCCGAGATCCGGGGCGAGAAGGCCCCCGCGTTCGGCCCGCTGCAGACCCTCCTGCGGGCGCGCGAATCCGCTGCATCACGGTAGCGACACGAAAACACGCCGCGGACTTGACACCGCTCCCGCGGAAGACGACGATATACCGATGTGAACGGTCACATCGAAGGTGACCGCACGTCGCGAGGAAGATCCGTGAGCACCACAGCAACGTTGCCGACCGTGTCAGGCCCGATCCTGGAGATGCGCCGCATCACCAAGGAGTTCCCGGGAGTCAAGGCGCTCGCCGACGTCTCGATCACCGTCCGCGCCGGCGAGATCCACGCGATCTGCGGCGAGAACGGCGCCGGGAAGTCGACGCTGATGAAGGTCCTCTCGGGGGTGTACCCGTACGGCACGTACGACGGCGAGATCCTCCTGTACGGCCAGGAGCAGCGCTTCAAGGACATCGCGGCCAGCGAGCAGGCCGGCATCGTCATCATCCACCAGGAGCTCGCGCTCATCCCGGAGCTCTCGGTCACCGAGAACATCTTCCTCGGCAACGAGATCCGTCGCTTCGGCCGCATCGACTGGCAGGCGCAGAAGGAGCGCACCATCGAGCTCCTCGCCCGCGTCGGCCTGGACGAGGACCCGGACGTGCCGATCAAGACCCTCGGCGTCGGCAAGCAGCAGCTCATCGAGATCGCCAAGGCGCTGAACAAGGACGTCAAGCTGCTCATCCTCGACGAGCCCACCGCCGCGCTCAACGAGAACGACTCGCAGCACCTCCTCGACCTGATCCTCGGGCTCAAGGCCAAGGGCATCGCGTCGATCATGATCAGCCACAAGCTCAACGAGATCGAGCAGATCGCCGACGAGATCACGATCATCCGCGACGGCCGCACGGTGGAGACGCTGGACATCTCCCGCGGCGAGATCAACGAGGACCGCATCATCCGCGGCATGGTGGGCCGGTCGCTGGAGAGCCGCTACCCGGACCGCACGCCGGAGATCGGCGAGGTGTTCTTCGAGGTGAAGGACTGGTGGGTGCAGCACCCGACCGTCCCGGAGCGCATGGTCGTGAAGGGGTCGAGCATCAACGTCCGCCGCGGCGAGGTGGTGGGTATCGCCGGCCTCATGGGCGCCGGCCGCACCGAGCTGGCGATGAGCATCTTCGGCCGCTCCTACGGCACGTTCCTCTCCGGCACGCTCGTCAAGGACGGCCAGGAGATCGAGCTCCCCGATGTCGCCGCCGCGATCAAGCACGGCCTCGCGTACGTGAGCGAGGACCGCAAGGTGCTCGGGCTCAACCTGCTCGACACCATCAAGCGGTCCATCGTCGCGGCGAAGCTCTCCAAGATCGCGCACAACGGCGTCGTTGACTCCCGCGAGGAGTTCTCGGTGGCGGAGCGCTACCGCAAGACCCTGCGCATCAAGACCCCGTCGGTGGAGGAGGGCGTCGGCAAGCTCTCCGGAGGCAACCAGCAGAAGGTCGTCCTGGCGAAGTGGATGTTCACCGACCCCGACCTGCTGATCCTCGACGAGCCCACCCGCGGCATCGACGTCGGCGCCAAGTACGAGATCTACGCGATCATCAACGAGCTCGCCGCCCAGGGCAAGGGCGTGATCGTGATCTCCAGCGAGCTGCCCGAGCTGCTCGGCATCTCCGACCGCATCTACACCGTGTTCGAAGGCCGGGTCACCGACTGCATCCCGGCCGACCAGGCGACCCCCGAAGACCTCATGCGCAGCATGACGTCCGCGACCCAGAAAGCATCCGCATGACCACCGACTCGACCACCGCGAAGCGCGGCTTCCACTTCAAGGACATCACGAAGATGTTCGGGGGAGGGCAGTCGACCCTCCGTCAGTTCGGCATCCTCGGCAGCCTCGTCGTCATCCTCGTCGTCTTCCAGGTGCTGACGTGGATCTTCAAGGGCACCGGCCTCACGCTGTCCTCCGGCAACCTCATCAACGTCGTCAACCAGTACTCGTACATCCTGATCCTGGCGATCGGCATGGTGATGGTCATCATCATGGGGCACATCGACCTCTCGGTCGGATCCGTCGCCGCGTTCACGGGCATCGTCGTGGCGAAGGCCATGCAGGACTGGAACCTCCCCTGGCCGCTGGGCATCCTCCTCGGTCTCGGTGTCGGCGTGCTCGTCGGCGCCTGGCAGGGATTCTGGGTCGCCTACGTCGGGGTGCCGGCGTTCATCGTGACGCTGGCCGGCATGCTGTTCTTCCGCGGTGCGAACCAGGCGGTGGGCGACTCGCAGTCGGTGCCCGTGCCGGAGGGCTTCAAGATCATCGGCGCCGGCTACCTGCCGGAGATCGCCCTGCCGCTTCCGTTCAACATCCCGACCATGCTGCTGGCGCTCGCCGGCGTCGCATGGATCGTCTTCTGGGAGATCCGCACCCGGCGCATCCAGCGCAAGATGGGCTCCGACATGGCGCCGCTGTGGGTGAGCGTGACGAAGGTCGTCCTCATCTCGGCCGTCATCCTCGTCGCCGGCTGGCTGTTCGCCACCGGGCGCGAGGGCACGAGCTTCCCGATCTCGGGCGTCATCCTCCTCGCTCTCGTCATCCTCTACTCGTTCATCACGAACAACACCGTCTTCGGCCGTCACATCTACGCGGTCGGCGGCAACCGCCAGGCGGCGCGCCTCTCGGGCGTGAAGGACCGCTGGGTCGACTTCTTCGTGATGATGAACATGTCGGTCCTGGCCTCGCTCGCCGGCATGATCTACGTCGCCAGGGCGACCGCGTCCGGTCCGCAGGACGGCAACGGGTGGGAGCTCGACGCGATCGCCTCCGTCTTCATCGGCGGCGCGGCCGTCTCCGGTGGCATCGGCACGGTGATCGGCTCGATCATCGGTGGTCTCGTGATGGCGTTCCTGAACAACGGCCTCGCGCTGCTCGGCGCCGGTGCCGACGTCGTCTCGATGATCAAGGGCCTCGTGCTCCTCTTCGCCGTCGGCGTCGACGTGTGGAACAAGCAGCAGGGCCGTCCGTCGATCATCGGCTTCCTCACGCGCCGTCTCGGCCGCAAGCAGGATCCCGCCACCGACACGTTCGATCCCACGAAGACGAACTACCCCACCAGTCAGAAGTACGAAGCCCCCGCCGTCGAGGAGACGCGCGGAAAGTAAGGGCCGCGTCGCGCAACGCAGGCGCGACGGGACCTGCACACACCAGAGAAAGAGATCACATGAAGAAGATCCTTCTGTCGGCGACAGCGCTTGTCGTCGCGGGCGCATTCGCCCTCACCGGCTGCTCTTCGGAGCGCGGCGGTGACTCGGGTTCGGGGTCGGGCGAGGAGGCCTCCTCGGGCTTCGACGCCGGCTCCACGATCGGTGTCGCTCTGCCCGACAAGACCTCGGAGAACTGGGTCCTGGCCGGTCAGCTGTTCACCGACGGTCTCGAAGAGGCCGGCTTCAAGGCGGACGTGCAGTACGCGCCCGCCAGCAACACGGTCGCCGAGCAGCAGAACCAGATCCAGGCGATGGTCACCGGTGGCGCCAAGGTCATCATCATCGGCGCCAAGGACGGCAAGCAGCTCACCACGCAGGTGGAGGCCGCCCGTGACGCGGGTGTCGCGGTCATCGCCTACGACCGTCTCATCGAGAACACCGACGCCGTGGACTACTACGTCGCCTTCGACAACTTCGAGGTCGGCAAGCTCCAGGGCCAGGCGCTGCTCGACGGGCTCGCCGAGCGCGCGGATCACGAGGCGCCGTACAACATCGAGCTGTTCTCGGGCTCACCGGACGACGCCAACTCGGCGGTGTTCTTCAACGGGGCGATGGAGGTGCTGCAGCCGAAGATCGACGACGGCACGCTGAACGTCGTCTCCGGGCAGACCGAGATCTCCCAGACGGCGACCGAGGGCTGGAAGCCGGAGAACGCCCAGCGCCGCATGGACTCGATCCTCACGTCGAGCTACGGCTCGGAGACGCTCGACGGCGTCCTGTCCCCGAACGACACCCTCGCCCGCGCCATCATCACCTCGGCGCAGCAGGCCGGCAAGCCCGTCCCGGTGGTCACCGGTCAGGACTCCGAGGTCGAGTCGGTGAAGTCGATCATGGAGGGCGTGCAGTACTCCACGATCAACAAGGACACCACGCTGCTCGTGGAGCAGGCCATCAAGATGGTCGGTCAGCTCCAGAAGGGTGACGAGGTCGACGTCAACGACACCGACCAGTACGACAACGGCAAGAAGGTCGTCCCGGCCTACCTGCTCCCGCCGGTCATCGTGACCAAGGAGAACGCGGCCGAGGCCTACGCCAACGTCCCGAGCCTCCTCGAGATCGTGAAGTCGTACGAGTAAGCCGTAGCGCGAACATCCGGGTTCCCAGAGAACATCGGACACGACGAGCCGTCCGGACCCTCGGGTCCGGGCGGCTCGTCGCCGTTGCGGCGCGTCACCGTCCTGCCTTCAGTCGACGGGCTGCCATCGCCGCGTCGCCAGGGCGAGGAGGAGCGCGGCCATCGTCAGCGTGGCCGCGAGAGCGACGCGGGAGAGCGCGCCCGCCCCGCTCGCGAGGGTCCACGCTCCCGACGCCGGTCCGATCACAGCGCCGATGTTCAAGGCCGCGGTGGCGTAGGACCCTCCCATGGTCGGGGCGCCGGAGGCGGCATACAGCACCCGGGTGATCAGTGTGCTTCCGACGCCGAACGAGGCCATGCCCTGCGCGAAGACGAGGAACAGCAGGGGTAGCGGCTGCGTCGCGACCGCCGCCAGGACGATCCAGCCGCCGAGGAGCAGCGGGCCGCCGACCGCGAGGAGGACACCGGCATGTCGATCGGCGAACCGACCCGCGATGGTCACGCCGAGGAACGAGCCGATGCCGAACAGGACCAGCGCGAGCGGGACCGCAGCGTCGGGCAGGCCCGCGACCTCGGTGACGATCGGCGCGAGGAACGTGAAGACCGCGAAGGTCCCCGCGTTCACCAGGGCCGCCAGGGTCATCGCGAGGGCCAGGCGCGGTGTCCCCAGGAGCGCGAGCTCCGTGCGGAGGGCCGGTTCCTTCCGGGGGAGTGGTGCCGGGGCGGGGTCGGGCTCCGTGCCCGGGATCGTCGTCGGCACGCCGCGGAGGATTCCGAGCAGCGCAGGGAGGCAGAGGAGCGCGACAGCGGCGAAGGTCGCCCGCCAGCTCAGCGCGGTGCCGAGGATGGCGCCCACAGGGACGCCGACGATGGTGGCGACGGTCGTCCCGGAGAGCAGCACCGCGAGCGCTCGTCCGGTGCGCTCGCGGGGGACGAGGAGGGTCGCCGTGCGCAGGGCGACGGCGAGGAAGCCGGCGTTCGCGAGGGCGCTGAGTACGCGCGTGACGAGCAGAAGCTCGAACAGGGACGTCACCGCGCCGACGGCATGGCAGGCGGCGAAGAGCACGAGGCAGGCGACGAGTGTGCGGCGTGGGGGCCAGCTGCGCGCGAACGCGGCCATGGCGGGCGCGCCGATGACCATGCCGACCGCGAAGGCGGAGGTGAGGAGGCCCGCCGTGCCGACCGGGACGTCGAGCTCGTGCGCGATCGCGGGGAGGAGTCCCGCGAGCATGAATTCGGAGGTGCCCATGACGAAGACCGCCAGGGCAAGGGCATAGGGGGGCGAAAGGCATCGAGTGCTCCGAGGTGAGAGGGAAGAGGAGTGCTTCTCGTCACCACGGTCAGCGCCCGGCTCACCGGCGCGCGCCCGCCGGCAGGGCGGACGAAGGGATCAGCGGTTCGCGGGGCTGACGGTGTGACCGGCAGCCCCCGACTTGTCTGATTCGGGGCTCGACATGCCCTCCACTCTAGGGCTGACGGCGGGAGACCACGGAGGTTCCTCGGCGAAGGTGACGGTGTGCGGAGGCGGCGGTCGGTCGATGTAGGTCCGGCCGGTGGGGCTCGTCCACTTCAGAACGCCGCCCGGCCCCTGCTCGACGTGCCACGGGGAGTGGTGTTTGAGCATGTGATGTCGACGGCAGAAGGTCGCCAGGTTGTCGTGCGCGGTCTCTCCGCCGAGCGCCGCATCGTGATTGTGATCGAGGTCGCACTTCCGCGGTGCGAGGCCGCAGCCCGGGAAGCGGCAGCGTTGATCGCGGGCCTGCAGGTGCCGGCGGAGGTCTTCGCTCGGGCGATATCGGTCGACGGCCAGCAGTGCCCCGCTGATCGGGTGAGTGAGCACCCGATCCCATCCGCTCGCGGCACCGGCCAGTCGCCGGGCCGTGGCCGGATCGATCGGGATCATCCCGTCCAGCTCGGCGGCGAGGATCGGAGTGCCGTCCATCGTCCCTCCCTGCTCCCCGTGCATCAGCTCGCCGTGCATCAGCGTCAGCACCGGCACGGTGACCTCGACGCGCGCCCGAAGCTCCGAGAGCAGCCCCTCTTCCGAGTCATGCCCCGCCGGAGCGCCGGTCAGGACGAGGTCGGCGAGCAGATCCGCGCGCAGCTGATCCACGGTCCTGTCATCGAGGATGCTCTCCTCCGCCTCCCGACGCCGTGCCTGCGCGTTCTCCTCCCGCACGGCATGCGCCATCTGGGAGAGCCGGTCGTACATCCCGTGCACGAGCGCCGCGGGGCCACGCGCGCCGAGCTCGGCCATGCCGTCCTCGAGATCGGTCACCCAGACGCGGCGCAGCTCCCTGGCGTCACGATGTCGCTCGACGAGAGTCCGCTCCCGGAACCGGTCGGCCAGTCGGCGCACGAGTCGGCGTATCCGGTTCGGAGATTCCGCAGCGGCCACCTCGATCGCCTCCGCCGCGAAACGCGAACGGTCGTCCGGGTCATCGAGGTGAGCCCCCGCCTCCACGATCACGCGTGCATGCGCGGCGCTGATCCGCCCTGCGCCCTGAGCCTCCCAGACGGCGGGGAACCGTTCGACCAACCAGGACGCATCGGACATCCGCCGCTCGATCGTGCGGTCGCTGACGCGCTGTGCGGCCCCGGTCTCCGCGGCGACCGTGCGGATCGCCATGTCGCCGCCGTCCGGATGCCGAGCCTGCCGGGCGATGTCGACCGCCAGTCGCCCCGCCATTGCGAGCAGTCCGTCGCGGGCCGCCTGCATGCTGCTCAGCGTCTTCTCCGCCGCTTCCAGCCCCTCCACCAGATCGGCGAGCATCGCCATCTGGGAGTCGGTCGCGTCGAGCAGTGCGGGCATGACGGCAGTCCATCACCGACCACCGACATTCGAACGAAGATTCGAAGGATTATGGCCGAAAGTCGTATCACGAAAGGATAACGACCGTGGTTGACTGGCTCCGTGCTCCTGAACGTCATCGAAGCCGGGGAGGGCGACCGCGTCGCCGTGCTGCTGCACGGCATGATGGGGTCCGCCGAGAGCTGGCACCGCGTGGTCCCGCTGCTCGTGGAACGCGGCTTCCGCGTGCTCGCGCTCGATCTGCCCGGCCACGGCCTCTCTCCGCGTGACCCGGAGCTCACGATCGAGACGGCGGCCGACGCCGTCGTCGCCACGCTCGCGCAGACGGCGCTCCCTCCGGGGGCAGGTTCCGCAGCGGGGGACGGGGCGGCCTTCCCGCTCGCCGTCGCCGTCGGGCACTCCTTCGGCGCCACCGTGCTCGCCGCCGCCGCGCCCCGCCTCGATCCGAGTCTCGCGGTCTACGTCGACGCGCCGCTCGCCCTCCAGGGCGGCCAGGACCGCGCCTCTCTCATCTCGCAGTACGAGCACGACCGCCGCGCGCGCATGTCGCCCGCCGAGCTCCGCCGGCTCCGGCCCTTCTACTCCGTCGACGATGCCACGGTCGAGGCGCGGGCGGCCGAGCGCTTCGATCCGCCGACCGCGGCCTCCGTCTCCTGCGGGGAGGACGGTCATTGGACCGCCGCCCCCGGCTCCATCGTCGTCCGCGCGGAACCCAGTGCCTGGGTCACCGACGAGGACGCGCGGCGGTTCGAGCATGGCGGGGTCACGGTGCGCAGCATCCCCGGGGCCGCTCACACCGTCTGGTACAGCCACTTCGAGGTCTTCACCGCCGCGCTGCCGGAGCTCTTCGCCCCGTCGCTGGTCTGACCGGGAGACCGTCCGACGCGGCGCGACTACCCTGGAGAGGACATGGCACATCTTCTCGGGGCCGAAGCCCTGCACCTCGAATACCCGACCCGCGTCGTCTTCGACGCCGTGACCCTCGGCATCGAGGAGGGCGACCGCATCGGCATCGTCGGCCGGAACGGCGACGGCAAGTCGAGCCTTCTCGGCATGCTCGCCGGCACGAAGCAGCCGGACTCCGGTCGGGTGACCGTCCGCGGCGGCACCCGCATCGGCGTGCTGGACCAGGCCGACACCCTCCCCGACGACATCACGATCGGCGCCGCCGTGGTCGGCGACATGGCCGAGCACGAATGGGCCGGTGACGCCCGCGTCCGCGACGTGATCGAGGGGCTGCTGACCGATCTTCCCTGGGACGCGCAGGTCGGCTCCCTCTCCGGCGGTCAGCGCCGCCGCGTGTCGCTCGCGAAGCTGCTCACCGGGGACTGGGACGTCATCGCTCTCGACGAGCCGACGAACCACCTCGACGTCGAGGCGATCACCTGGCTCGCCGGGCACCTCAAGAAGCGCTGGCCCGCGAACGCCGGAGCCCTCCTCGTCGTGACCCATGACCGGTGGTTCCTCGACGAGATCTGCACCGAGACGTGGGAGGTGCACGACCGCATCGTGGAGCCCTTCGAGGGCGGCTATGCGGCGTACATCCTGCAGCGGGTCGAGCGCGACCGCATGGCGGCGGCGACCGAGGCGAAGCGGCAGAACCTCGCCCGCAAGGAGCTCGCCTGGCTGCGCCGCGGTGCCCCGGCCCGCACCAGCAAGCCCAAGTTCCGCATCGATGCGGCCAACGAGCTCATCGCCGACGTGCCCGAGATCCGCGACAAGGTCTCGCTGCAGTCGCTCGCCGTCTCGCGGCTGGGCAAGGACGTCGTCGACCTGCTCGATGTGGGGGTGACGTACCCTTCGACAGGCTCAGGGACCCAGGCTTCGGCAGGCTCAGGGACCCAGGCGGGATCCGGAACCGGTGGGAAGACCGTGCTGAAGGATGTGGAGTGGCGGATCGCCCCGGGCGAGCGCACGGGCATCCTCGGCGTGAACGGCGCCGGGAAGTCCACACTCCTGGGGCTCATCTCCGGCACGGTCGAGCCCACCGAGGGGCGGATCAAGCGGGGGAAGACCGTGCAGGTGCGCACGCTCACGCAGCGCCTCGACGAACTCCTCCCGCACTGGAACGACCCCGTGCGCGTGGTCATCTCGGGTCTGCGCACGTCGTACACGCTCGGCGCCGGGTCGAAGGCGCAGGACCTCACACCAGGACAGCTCCTGGAGCGGCTCGGGTTCTCCTCGGCTCAGCTCTCGACGCCGGTGAAGGATCTCTCCGGCGGTCAGCAGCGCCGATTGCAGCTGCTGCTCGTGCTGCTCGACCAGCCGAACGTGCTCATCCTCGACGAGCCCACGAACGACATGGACACCGACATGCTCGCCGCGATCGAGGACCTCCTCGACTCCTGGTCGGGCACCCTCCTCGTCGTGAGCCACGACCGGTACTTCCTGGAGCGGGTGACGGATCAGCAGTACGCGATCCTTCCCGGTCCGGACGGCGCGGGGCGCCTGCGCCATCTCCCGGGCGGCGTCGACGAGTACCTTCGTCTGCGGCAGCGCGTCGAGAGCGCCTCGACGACCTCGACGGCGGCATCGGCCCCCGCAGCGAGCGGTCTCGACGGCGCGGCTCTCCGGGCGGCGCAGAAGGAAGCCGCCGCCCTCGAGCGTCGCATCCAGAAGCTCACGCAGCAGGTCGACGCGGCCAAGCACGCCCTCGCCGACCACGACCAGTCCGACTATGCGGGCCTCGGCGAGCGGATGAAGGCGATCACGGCGCAGGAGGCCGAGATCGAGGAGCTGGAGCTGCGCTGGTTCGAACTCACGGAGCAGATCGGCTGACGGAGGAATATCCTTCTCCCACGACTGTTGGGAGTAGCGATGGAAGGCCTCGAAGTAACCGTCCTGCTCGGACTCACGATCCTCGTCGGAACCCTGATCGCCCCGCGCGTGCGTCTCGCGCTGCCGCTCGTCCTCGTCATCCTCGGACTGCTGCTGGGATTCGTCCCGCCGCTGCGCGAGGTCCAGCTGCCGCCGGAGACCGTCCTGCTGCTGTTCCTGCCGGTGATGCTGTTCTGGGAGAGCCTCACGACATCGCTGCGGTCGATCCGCCGCGACTTCCGCTACATCGTGCCGATGAGCACGCTCCTCGTCGTCGCCTCCGCGTTCGCGGTGGCCGGCATCGGCGTGCTGTTCGGGATGCCCTGGGAGATCGCCCTCATCCTCGGGGCCGCGGTCGCGCCGCCCGACGCCACGGCCGTCGCCGCCCTCGGCCGGCTGCTGCCTCGTCGGATGTTCATGAAGCTCAAGGCCGAGAGCCTGACCAACGACGGCACCGCGCTCGTGCTCTACGCCATCGCGGTGTCCCTCGCGCTGGGCGGCCAGGTCACGCCGCTCTCGGTCACCTGGGACGTGCTGGTGTCGTACGTGGGCGGGATCGCGGCGGGGATCGTCGTCGCGGCCCTGGCCACGCTGCTGCTGCGCCGCATCTCCTCCACCATCGTCATCAACGTCACGCTGCTGCTCGTGCCGTTCTCCGCGTTCCTGCTCGCCGAACTCGTCCACGCGTCCGGGGTGCTCGCCGTGGTCGTGGCCGGACTCATCGTCGCCTGGGTGTCGCCGCGCGTGACGACGGCGGCCTCGCGCCGACAGGCCGACGCGGCCTGGCCGTTCGGCGTCTTCCTGCTGAACGGGGCGCTGTTCGTGCTCATCGGCCTCGAGGTGCAGTTCGTCGCGCACGAGATCTCCGCCGCCGCCATCGGCCGCCTGGTGCTCGTGACGCTCGCCGTGTGGGCGACGCTCTTCGCCGTGCGGTACGTGTTCCAGCTCCTCAACGTGCTGTTCCAGCGCCGCCCGGCCGAACGCCCGCCGCGCGGCGCCCGCTCCCGCGCCCGACTCGTGTCCACGGTCGCCGGCATGCGCGGCGCGGTGTCGCTGGCGATCGCGCTGTCGGTGCCGACCGGTGTCTCCGCAGGGAGCATGGTGGGTGGGCGTGACGAGATCGTCTTCGTGACCGCCGGGGTGATCCTGCTCAGCCTCCTCGTGCAGGCGCCTCTCCTCCCCGCGCTCGTGCGGTGGGCGCGATTCCCGGTCGACCATGCCGAGGACGAGGAGTACGAGCTCGCCGAGCGGGCGATCTCGGGTGCGGCGCTGGCAGCGCTCGACGACCTCGCCGCGGAGCACGGCATCGGCCAGGAGGTGCGCGACCGGGTGCGCGCCGAGGGGTACCAGGCGCTGGAGTTCGCGAACGCCCGGACGCTCGCGCGGGAGCAGGCGCTCATCGACGCCGAGGCCGACGCGCTGGACGAGATGCTCGGCGCCCCCGATCCCTACGGCACCGGGGGAGAGGCGCGCAGCCGCGAAGACGATGACGAGGACGCGGGTAACGTGGCGGTGTCGGCAGGGACCGCCCCCGACCCCGAGGCGACGGACGGCACGACGCTGCAGATGATCGCGACCTCCGCCGACGTCGACCTCGCCCAGCGCTCGCCGCTCGTGCGGCACGAGGAGCACACCCGGCTCAAGCTCGCGCTGCTCGACCGCAAGCGCGAGGTGCTGCTCGGGCTCCGCGGCGCCGGCACCGTGGACGACATGGTGGTCCGCCGGATCTCCGCCCGTCTCGACCTGGAGCAGGTGCGTCTGCAGGGCATCGAAGAGTTCGACTGACCCGATCCCGCACGGCTGTGACGCCGTGTGACATCCCGATTCCGCGCCAGCGCGCCCTCCTGCCTAACGTTGTCGAGTCCCGCCAGGAAGGAACCCTCATCATGTCCCGCCGCACCACCTCCGCCCTCGCCGCGCTCGCCGTGGTCCCGCTGTTCGTCGCCCTCGCCGGGTGCGCCACCTCGTCCGACGCGGGTTCCGGCGACGGCGGCTCCGAGAACGAGACCGTCAAGATCGGTGTCGTCGGGAAGGGCGACGCGCAGTGGGCGCCCTTCGTCGAGGCCGCCGCCGACGAGGGCATCACGGTCGAGCTCGTCGACTTCGGGTCCTACGAGCAGCCGAACCCGGCGCTGACCGAGGGCGAGATCGACCTCAACCAGTTCCAGCACATCGTGTACCTCGCGGAGTACAACAACGCCTCGGGCTCGGACCTCACGCCCATCGGCTCGACCGCCATCTACCCGCTCGGCCTGTACTCGACGAAGTACGACGACGTCGACGACATCAAGAAGGGCGACACGGTCGCGGTGCCCGACGACGCCTCGAACCAGGCACGCGCGCTCAACGTGCTGCAGCAGGCGGGCCTGCTCGAGCTCAAGAGCGGCGGCACGCCGTACTCCGACCTCGCCGACATCGATGCCGACAAGTCGAAGGTGAAGGTGACGGCCCTCGAAGGTGCGCTCATCCCGACCTCGCTCCCGGACGTCGCGGCCGCGATCATCAACAACGACTTCGTCGAGGACGCCGGACTGACGTTCGACGACGCGATCGCGCAGGACGACCCGGAGGACCCGAACGCCCTCCCGTACGTCAACATCTTCGCCGCGCGTGCGGAGGACGCGGACAACGAGACGTATCAGAAGCTCGTCGAGATCTTCCAGACGAACGAGGATGTGCAGGCGGGGCTGCTCGAGTCCTCGGGCGACACCGCAGTGGCGCTGCGCACGCCGGTGGAGGACCTCGTGGCCTCGCTGGAGAAGGTCCAGAAGGACGCCGCAGAGAAGTAGTCGGCCGCGGGGCGTCATCTGCCCCCTGTTCGATGAGGGAGAATCGGGTGGCGCTTCGTGCGCCGCCCGATTCTCCGTTTCCCGAGAACCAGACCGGAGCACCTCATGCCGATCGTCACTTTGACGAACGTCTCCAAGACCTATACCTCCCGCAGCCAGGGCGATCGTGAGATCGTCGCCGTCGACGACCTCACCCTCTCCATCGACAAGGGCGATGTCTTCGGCATCATCGGATACTCCGGTGCGGGGAAGTCGACGCTCGTGCGTCTCATCAACGCGCTCGAGCCGGCCACCCGCGGCACCATCACGGTGGACGGCGTCGACATCACGGCGCTCAAGGAGAGCGAGCTGCGCGCCGTGCGCGGCGGCATCGGGATGATCTTCCAGCAGTTCAACCTGTTCTCCTCGCGCAGCGTCAAGGCCAACATCGCGTACCCGCTCAAGCTCGCCGGCTGGTCGAAGCCGGACATCGAGGCGCGCGTCGCCGAGCTGCTGTCGTTCGTGGGGCTCGCCGACAAGGCGAAGGCATACCCGGAGCAGCTCTCCGGTGGACAGAAGCAGCGCGTCGGGATCGCCCGCGCGCTCGCCACCAAGCCCGCCATCCTCCTCGCGGATGAAGCGACGAGCGCGCTCGATCCGCAGACCACGCACGAGGTCCTCGACCTGCTCAAGCGCGTCAACGAGGAGCAGGGCGTCACGATCGTCGTCATCACCCACGAGATGGATGTGATCCAGACCATCGCCACCCGCGTCGCCGTCATGGAGAACGGGCGGGTCATCGAGCAGGGCGACGTCTTCGATGTCTTCTCCGCCCCGCGGAATCCGGCGTCTCAGCGGTTCGTCGGCACGGTGGTGAAGGGGGTGCCCTCGCCGTCGGAACTCGCGGTGCTGCGGGACCGGCATACCGGACGCCTGGTGACCCTGTCGTTCCGCGACGGCGACTCGTCGCAGGCCCAGGTGTTCCTCGACCTCGCCTCGGCGGGTCTCGACTTCGAGCTCGTCTACGGCGGGATCAACGACATCCGGGGTCGTGCGTTCGGCCACCTCACGCTCGCCATCCGGGGTGACCGCGCGGCGATCGACAGGGCCCTGGCGCGTATCGCGGAGCGTGTCGAAGTCACCGTCATCGCCGGAGAGGAGGGTCGCTGATGGATCGTCTGAACGAACTGTGGCCGGAGTTCTGGCAGGCCGCGCTCGAGACCCTGTACATGACGTCGTTCGCGCTCGTGCTCGGAGGGATCCTCGGGCTGGCGGTGGGCGTCCTGCTGTACGTGACGCGCCCCGGCGGACTGATGCCGAACCGCGTCGTCTCCGGGCTCATCAACTTCGTGGTGAACTTCTTCCGACCGATCCCGTTCGTCATCTTCATGGCGGTGGCGCAGCCGTTCGCGCGCCTGGTCGTCGGCAGCGGCATCGGCACCACCGCCGGAGCCTTCATCATCGGTCTCGCGGCGGCGTTCGCGATCGGCCGCATCGTCGAGCAGCATCTCGTCTCCGTGTCGCCGGGCGTGATCGAGGCGGCGCGGGCGATGGGCGCCGGGCCGTGGCGGATCCTCTTCACCGTCGCGATCCCCGAGTCGCTCGGCCCCCTCATCCTCGGTTACACCTTCATCGTCGTCGCGCTCATCGACATGACCGCGATGGCCGGGCTCATCGGCGGCGGCGGGCTCGGGGCCTTCGCGCAGATCTACGGTTTCCGGCAGTTCGAGCCGCTCGTGATGTGGGCGGCGATCATCCTCATCGTGGTGTTCGTCCACCTCGTGCAGCTTCTCGGCACCCGGCTCGCGCGGAAGGTCATGCGCCGCTGAGGCCGATCAGCGTGCCGGGGCCTCCTGCAGGCTCCGGCACGTGGTGAACGTGCGCTCCTGCCCGCTCAGCGGATCGGTGAACCGGAGCTCGCGTGCGAGGAGCTGGAGCGGGCGGCTGAAGTCGTCCGGACGCTCCGGCTCCAGCACGGGGTAGAAGCCGTCGTGGAGGATGCCGAGGCCGAGCGCGGCGAGGTGCACGCGGAGCTGGTGCATCTTCCCGCTGTGCGGACGGAGAAGCGTGTGCACGACGCGATCGTCGGCGGCGATGACCTCGATGAGCGTCTCGGAGTTCGGCTCGCCGTCCTCATCCACCTGCACGCACACCCGGCCGCGGAGCTTCTCGATCCGGTTGCGGTAGACGAGGGGGAACCGCGACGGATCCCAGTCCGCCGGGCGCGCGGAGACCGCTTCGTACACCTTCTCCACACGACGGTCCTCGAACAGCAGCTGGTAGGCGCCGCGGGTGGCAGGGCGGGCGGAGAACATCAGCAGCCCCGCCGTGGCCCGGTCGAGGCGGTGGATGGGCGTGAGATCCGGGTTGCCGAGGCGATTGCGCAGCCGGACGAGGGTGGAGTTCTGCAGGTACTTGCCGCCCGGCGTGGTGGGGAGGAAGTGCGGCTTGTCCACCACCACCAGATGCTCGTCCTGGTGCAGGATCTCCTCGGTGAACGGGATCTCCTTCTCGACCGGAGGCTCCCGGTAGTACCAGACGAACTCCTCGGCGCCGAGAGGCGTGTCCCGGGAGAGCGGCCGGCCATCGCGCGCGACGATCTCCCCGCGGTCGAAGCGCACGAGCAGCCGCTCCGGATCGAGGTGGAAGAACCGCTCGACCATGTAGGCGGCGATGGTCGGCCACGCACCCGTCATCGGCACGTGCAGCCGGGTCGCGCCGACCCCGTCGCGCACGGGAAGCGGGGAGGGCATGCCCATGTCTCGGCCTTCGGAGCGGGGGTCGCGGGGCTGCGACCGGGTGCTCCCAGCCTAGGCGACCGCTCGGGCAGGGTCCGTGGGCCGCGGCCACTCCTGCCTCGGTTGCACGATCCCGTTGCGCCTGCACGACCGTTCCGGGGTTCTCGTCCCACGTCTCAACCCTGGTCGTGCATTCGGAGCGAGGGGGCCGGACAGGAGGCCCCGGAACCGGCGGGGTGTCAGCGGGTTTCGGCGGCGAGCCAGTCGTCGAAGGTCGTCGCCGCCGTGCGCGCGTCGTCGCCGGGAAGCAGCACCTCACCCGCGAACTCGACGCCGAGTGCGGCACCCTCCCACGCGGCGCGCAGCGGAAGGTCGCGACCCCACGCCGCGAGAGTGCGGCGCGTCATGTCGACGGCGTCCTCCGTGCGGGGTCCGGCGATGTCGAACGAGCCGCCGAGCGCCGGCGACTCCGCCGCGTCGACGAGGGTGACGGCCACGTCCGCGGGCGCGATGGGCTGCAGGAGCAGCGGGGGCACGATGCCCTCGCCGTCCTCGATGCTCCACTCGGCGATCATCGCGGGGAAGTCGTGGAACTGCGTCGCCCGCACGATGGTGAACGGAACGGGGCCACGAGTGACCTCTCGCTCCTGGGCGCGTTTGCCTGCGTAGTGGGGGTTCCCGCGCACGCGATCGAGCGCCGCGATCGAGAGGGCCACGTGGTGGTCAACCCCGGCTTCGTCCTCGGCGGCGAGCAGCGTGCGGCTGAGCGTGGTGAACACCCGCTCGGCCTCGGCCACATCGGATACCGGGGGATTCGTCGCGTCGACGACCGCGTCCACTCCGCGCAGCAGCGTCGCGAGACCTTCGCCCGCGGTCAGGTCGACCCCCTCGCTGCGGCTGAGCGACAGCGGATCGTGGCCCCGACGCCGGGCCTCCTCGACGACCAGTCGCCCGATCCGGCCCGTTCCTCCTGCGACCGCGATGCGCATGCCCACTCCTTCAATCATGGATATTGTGTGTCCACAATAGGGCGCCCGGATACGATGGGCAAGTGAAACTCCCGGAGACCTCGGAATGGGTGCTGCACACCGTGGCCGTGATCGCTCAGCTCCCCGCGGGGTCGACGGTGTCCGGGGCACAGCTCGCCGAGCACTTCGGCGTGCCGGGGCCGTACCTCTCGAAGCAGCTCGCGAAGCTCGTCCGCGCCGGCATCCTCACCGGGAGCACGGGGCCCCGCGGCGGCTTCCGCCTGGCTAGGGAGCCCGAGAGCATCACCATCCTCGACCTCGTCACCGCGGTGGACGGCGCCGCCGACCCCTACATCTGCCGCGAGCTCCGTCAGCAGGGGAGAGGCGCCGCCCGTCCGGAGGACTGCACCGCGCCGTGCGGACTCGCCGTCGTCATGCGCCGTGCCCACGAGGCCTGGAGGGCTTCTCTCGAGGCGGTGTCGATCGCGGAGGTCGTCGGCACGCTCCCCGACACCGTCCCGGCCAAGAACCGGCGCCTCCTCCTCGGACCCTGACCTGCCCGTTCCCACGATCCGTGCCCGGTCGGTCCTGTGACGCCTGCACGACCCGGGTCCGGATGCACGACCAGGTGACTACTTCTCCCGGGCAGCCGTGCACGGATCGTGCGGGCGGAACAGGCCGGAAGGGTCGGACCGAACCACACCGGGTCCGGGTCAGGTGTCGAAGCTGAGACTCAGCTTCCGCAGCAGGGCGGCCAGTCGGTCCCGGTCGGCGCGGGAGAGCGCGCGCAGGAGGTCGGCCTCGGCGTCGACGAGGCGGGTGATCGCGGCGTCCACCCGGACCCGGCCGTCGTCGGTCAGGGTCACGAGCACGCTGCGGCCGTCCGCCGGGTCGGCTTCACGGCGCACGAAGCGACGGCCGACGAGACGGTCGATGCGGTTGGTCATGGTGCCGCTCGACACGAGGGTCTGCTGCAGGAGCTGCTTGGGGGAGAGCTGGAACGGCGACCCGGCGCGGCGCAGCGCCGACAGCACGTCCCACTCCCACGGTTCGAGGTCGCTTCGGCGGAACACCTCGCGGCGCGCGCGGTCGAGGTGTCGGGAGAGGCGGTCCATGCGGGACAGCACCTCGAGGGGGGAGAAGTCGAGGTCGGGGCGCTGCGTGTTCCACGCGCCGACGATCCGATCGACCTCATCCGCCTCGCTCATCCGTTCATTATCGCGTGCGGCGGCGTCGTGGCCGCGGAGGACGCGGGGAGGAGCATCGTGAGGAACGCGCTGTGCGGGTCGGGGAGGTAGGAGCCGAACGGGGCGCCCTCGCGGAACCCGGCGGCGGCGTACATCGCGCGCGCGGGGGCGAAGAAGGGGTCGCGGCCGGTCTCGAGTGAGAGCCGCCGGACGCCCCGCGCGCCGGCGTCGTCGAGGAGATGACCGAGCATCGTCCGCCCGAACCCGCGTCCGCGGAAGGCGGGATCGGTGCGCATCGACTTCAGCTCCTCATGTCCGTCCTCCACGACCGCGAGGGCACCCGTCGCAGCGATCCGTCCGTCGACCCGTCCCGTGAAAAACCGGACGCGCGGAGTCAGCAGCTGGTCGAGCGGGAGCGCATGCTGGCTCTCGGGTGGAGCGGTGCCGTCCATCTCCGCGTGGTGGGCGGCGACGAAGGCCGCGATCTCGGGGGTGGCGACGGTGACACGGTCGATCACGAGGCTCATCGTCCCAGCATCGCAGAGCGGTGTTTCGGGCGGATGACGGGCCGGTGCGACGCGGGTCGCACACACAGGAACGGACACCGGGACGTGGCAGACTTATCGGGCGGCGCCCCGGGGCGCCGCGGTCCGCCGTGGTGTAATGGCAGCACGACAGCCTTTGGAGCTGTGAGGTCTAGGTTCGAGTCCTGGCGGCGGAGCATGACTGGGAACAACCTCGCCATCGTCGTCCTCGCCGCGGGCCAAGGCACGCGCATGAAGTCGCGCCTGCCGAAGGTGCTGCACCGGATCAGCGGGCGGCCTCTGGTCGGACACGTGCTGACGACGGCCACCCGTCTGCAGCCGGCGCACATCGAGGTGGTCGTGCGCCATGAGCGCGATCAGGTCGTGGCGGCGCTGCGCGAGGACTACCCGGACGCGGTCTTCGTCGACCAGGACGACGTGCCGGGCACGGGCCGCGCCGTCCAGGTCGCGGTCGACGCGCTGCCCGCGGACTTCGACGGCGATGTGCTCGTGCTCTCCGGCGACTGCCCGCTGGCCGATGCCGAGACGCTCTCCACGTTCCTCGACGAGCACCGCGCCTCCGGAGCCCCGGCCACCCTCATGACCGCCCTCGTCGACGACCCCACCGGCTACGGACGGGTCATCCGCGACGCCGACGGCACGGTCGACCGGATCGTCGAGCAGAAGGACGCCACGGCGGAGGAGGCGGCGGTCAGCGAGATCAACGCCGGCATGTACGTGTTCCGCGCCGCCACGCTGCGCAACTACCTGCCGCGGATCGGCGTGGACAACGCCCAGGGCGAGATGTACCTGACCGACGTGCCCGGCCTCGTGCGTCGGGACGGCGACCGGGTCGCGGCGTCGATCGTGTCGGACGTCGAGGTCACGTTCGGGGTCAACGACCGCGCCCAGCTCGCCGAGGTCGGCCGTCGTCTGAACGCCCGCATCGTCCGTCGCTGGCAGCTCGAGGGCGTCACGATCGTCGACCCGGCGACCACCTGGATCGACGACGACGCCACGCTCGCCCCCGACGTCACGATCCTGCCGAACACGCAGATCCTGCGCGCGACGACGATCGCCGCGGGGGCGACGATCGGTCCGGACACCACTCTCGTCGACTGCGAGGTCGGGGAGGACGCGGTCGTCCGCCGGACCGACGCGACCCTGGCCGTGATCGGCGCCGAGGCGACCGTCGGCCCGTTCTCCTACCTCCGCGCCGGCACCGTGCTCGGCCCGAAGGGCAAGATCGGCGCTTACGTCGAGACGAAGAACGCGGAGATCGGCGAGGGCAGCAAGGTCCCGCACCTGTCGTACGTTGGTGATGCGACGATCGGCCGCGGCGTGAACCTCGGGGCGAGCACCATCACCGCCAACTACGACGACGTCAACAAGCACCGCACGGAGATCGGCGACGAGGTGCACACCGGCTCGCACACGGTGCTGGTCGCGCCCGTTAGGCTTGGTCCTGGTGCGAAGACCGGCGCCGGCGCCGTCGTCCGTAAGGACGTCCCGGCCGGTGCCCTGGCCATGAGCGTGGCCCCCCAGCGCAACATCGAGGGGTGGGTCGAGAAGAACAGAGCAGGGACGGGCGCGGCGGATGCCGCGGCCCGGGAGAATTCGGCGGAATAGGCGGAGCATGGCCCGGAAGAAGAAGACGGTCGACCTGGATCGCGACAACGGCGTGGCCCCCGGCCTCGTCGCCAAGACGAAGAAGCGTCTGGTCATCGCGGGTGGTCGATCGCATCCCGAGCTGACGGCGGCCGTCGCCGCGTCGCTCGGCACCGAGATCGCTCCGGTCGAGCACCGTACCTTCGCCTCCGGCGAGATCTACGCCCGCTTCGAGGTCTCGATCCGCGGCTGCGACCTCTTCCTCGTGCAGACCTTCGGCGAGCCGGTCAACGAGTGGCTCATGGAGACGCTCATCATGATCGACGCTGCCAAGCGTGCCTCGGCGAAGCGCATCACCGTCGTCGCGCCGTACTATCCGTACTCGCGTCAGGACAAGAAGGGCCGCGGCCGCGAGCCCATCAGCGCCCGCCTCGTCGCCGATCTGCTGAAGACGGCGGGCGCCGACCGCGTCATGAGCGTCGACCTGCACGCCGCCCAGATCCAGGGCTTCTTCGACGGCCCCGTCGACCATCTGTTCGCCAAGCCGGTGCTCCTCGACCACTTCGAGCGCACGCTCACCCCGGAAGACCGCGATATCCTCACGGTGGTCTCTCCGGACATGGGCCGCGTGCGTGTGGCCGACACCTGGTCGGACAGCCTCGGCGCGCCGCTCGCGATCATCCACAAGCGCCGCGACCCGAAGGTCGCCAACCAGGTCTCCGTGCACGAGATCGTCGGCACCGTCGAGGGGCGCACCTGCCTCCTCGTCGACGACATGATCGACACCGGCGGCACGATCGTCAAGGCCGCGCAGGCGCTGAAGGCGAACGGCGCGCACCGCGTGATCGTCGCGGCGACCCACGCGATCTTCAGCGACCCGGCCTCTGAGCGGCTCCAGGACGCGGCGATCGACGAGGTCGTCGTCACGGACACCATCCCGCTCTCCGCGTCGCGTCGTTGGGAGAACCTCACGGTGCTGCCGATCGCGCCGCTGCTCGCGCGGGCGATCCATGAGGTCTTCGAAGACGGCTCCGTCACGAGCATGTTCGGCGGGGACGCGTAACTCATCGGGACGGCACAGCCCGCGCATAGCCCTGGTGCTTACGGTCGAGTCATCGACGGAAGAGTCGACCGACGACGACCACGGAGGACCCCATGATCCGCACGACCGTTCCGACCTCTGTCCGCACGGGCTCCGCCCTTCTCGGGATCGCGGGGCTGTTCGTCCTCGCCGGATGCTCGTCGACCGGCGACGCCGCAGACACCTCGACCGGCACCGACGAGACCGCGGGGTCGAGCACCTCGTCCTCCTCGAGCGGGGGTGACGCCTCCGGCACCTACACCGACGGCACGTACACCGCCGACGGCTCGTACCAGACTCCGGAGACGGTGGAGGAGATCACCGTCACGCTCACCCTCGCCGACGGCGTCGTGACGGAGGTCGAGGTGACCGGCGACCCGAAGGCTCCGGAGACCGAGCGGTACCAGGGCGAGTTCATCGACGGGATCGCCGACGAGGTCGTAGGGAAGCCGATCGACGAGCTGAACGTCAGCCGGGTCGCTGGATCCTCGCTCACGAGCGGCGGCTTCAACGATGCCGTGGCCTCCATCAAGGAGCAGGCCGCCGCCTAGGCGCGAGGCGTCCTCATGGGGGAGTGGCGATTCGAGGCGATCGGCACCGGGTGGGAGATCGAGACCGGTGCCGCGCTCACGGATGACGTCCGCGCGGCCGTGACCGCCGAGATCGAGCGCTTCGATCGCCTCTGGTCCCGCTTCCGAGACGACTCCGACGTGGTGCGTCTCGGCCGGTCGGGCGGTCGCCTGTCCTCGCCGGACGCGGGGCCGATGCTTGACGCCTATCGCGATCTCGACGCGGCCACGGCCGGTGCGGTGAATCCGCTGGTCGCCGACAGCCTTGTCGCCCTCGGCTACGACGCCACCTACTCGCTGCAGGCCGGCGATCCCCGCCCGGCTCCCGCGTCCTGGACCTCGCGGCTCACGTGGTCCGCCGGGGCGATCGACGCCCCTGCGCCCGCCCTGCTCGATGTCGGCGCCCTCGGCAAGGGGCGTCTCGTCGACCGGGTGATGGCGGTGCTGGCCGACGTCCCCGGGGACGTGGTCGTGGATGCCGGCGGAGACATCCGGGTGCGCGGCGCCGGCGTGCGCGTCGCTCTCGAGCACCCGTTCGATGCGCGGAAGGCGATCGGCGTCGTCGAGGTCACCGACGGCGCGCTGTGCGCCTCGGCCGTCAATCGACGGGCCTGGGGCGAGGGCCTCCACCACGTGCTCGATGCGCGGACAGGACAGCCCGTCCGCACCTGGGCCGCGACGTGGGCACTCGCCCCGGAGGCGATGAGGGCGGATGCCGCGGCCACCGCGCTGTTCTTCGACGGCGGCCCGGAGCTGGCCGCCCGCTGGGGCGTCGAATGGGTGCGCATGACCACCGACGGCCGTGTGCAGCGCTCGCCCGGCTGCCAGGCCGAGCTCTTCACCGCAGCTCCTGCGCGAGCCGCCGGAACCGTGGGAGACAGGACACCATGACCACCGCCTTCGCCGCCGCCCGCCAGCGCGTCCTCGCCGTGCTCGGCTCACTGTCGATGTACCGTCTCGTGCTGTTCGCGCTGACGGCCCTCGCGCTCATCGCGCTCGTGCTCTCCCTGCTCGGGGTGATCGTCTCTCCGACGCCGGTGGAGCTGGTGGCGTCCTTCCTCGTGCTCGCGGTCGTGATCTCGGCCGTGGACGCGGTCGCGCAGCGCCTGCTCCGCCTGCCCTGGCGCGTGGAGTCCTCACTCGTCACGGCCCTCATCCTGCTGTTCGTGCTGCGCCCCGGCATCGAGCCGTCGGCACTGCTCGGCCTCGCGATCGCCGGTGCCGTGGCCAGCGTGTCCAAGTACCTCATCGCCTGGCGAGGACGCCACATCTTCAACCCGGCGGCGTTCGGTGCCGCGGTCGTGTCGATCCTGGGGGCGTTCGGGGCGTTCAGCTGGCTCGGCACCTCGTCCTCCTGGTGGGTCGGCACGCCGGTGCTCGTGATCCCCGTCGTCCTCCTCGGGCTCGCCGTGCTCTGGCGTACGGAGAAGGTCGGGGTCGTCCTGCTCTTCCTCGTCGTCGCCGTCGCCACCTCGATCGTGCGGCAGGCGGTGCAGGCCGTGCAGTTCGACGTGGCCTTCGACGTCGTGACGGCGCTGTCGTTCGCGGTGCTCCAGTCGCCGTTCCTCTTCCTCGGCGCTTTCATGCTGTCGGAGCCCTTGACGCTCCCGCCGCGTCGTCGGCAGCAGCTCGTCGTCGCCGTCGTGGTGGGCGTGCTCGCGGGGTGGCCGATCTCGGTGGCCGGTCTGTTCACGCTCGGGCAGGAGCGCGCTCTGCTCATCGGGAACCTCGTGGCCTTCGCGTTCGCGCTCCGCGGGTCCGTGCGTCTCGTCCTCCAGAGCCGCACCTCCGTGACGCCGACCGCCCAGGAGCTCACCTTCCGGGCGAAGGGCCGCGTGCGGTTCCTCCCCGGGCAGTACCTCGAGCTCGACGTGCCGCACCGACGGCCGGACGCGCGGGGGACGCGCCGCGAGTTCAGCATCGTGTCCGCTCCGGCCGACCTTCCGACCCTTCGCATCGCGTACAAGAACGGCGACCAGCAGCACCCGTCGAGCTACAAGCGGGCTCTCGCGGCGGCCGAGCCCGGTGCGACGTTCGCCGTGACCGGAACCTGGGGCGACTTCATCCTCCCGCGCGGCGAGCAGCCGGTGCTCATGGTCGCGGCCGGCATCGGTGTAACCCCGTTCGTGTCGCAGCTCCGGCAGCTCCAAGCGACGGGGGAGCGGCGCGACATCGTCCTCGTCTACGTGGCGTCCTCGGCGGAAGAGCTCGCCTTCCGTGACGAGCTCGCCGCGACGGGTGTGCGAGCGGTCGTGTTCACCCGCGACGAGCCGGACGACCTCCCCGCGCACTGGACCTGGGCGCAGGGGGCCCGCCTGGACGCGGAGACGCTGGAGCACGCGGTGGGGGACCTCTCGGCGCGGCACGCCTTCATCTCCGGGCCGCCGCGGCTCATCGCCGACCTCGCGCCCGCGCTGCAGAAGGCCCGTTCCCTCACCACGGACGCCTTCGCCGGCTACTGACCCGGATCGTCCTCCGTCCGTCGGCCCGGGGACGCTGCGACCTGCACGACCCCGCGACACCCGCACGACGGAATCCCCGGTCTCGTCGTGCATCCGCCCCCGGATCGTGCCGATGGGATGGGTGCACGGCCGGGGGACGGGTGCACGACCGGGGGGGCACCTGCACGACGGGGGGACGGGTGCACGACGGTGTGAACGGATCAGTCGTGCGGGCGGGTTCCGGTCGTGCAGCTGAGCGGGGTAGAAGGAACCCCCGGGTCAGGCGTCGGGGGTCTCGCCGGGAGGAGTCATCGGGATCCAGACCGTGAAGGTCGTGTCGCCGGGCTCGCTGTCGACCGAGATGCGGCCGTGGTGGCCCTCCACGATGGCCTTGACGATCGCGAGACCGAGCCCGGTCCCTCCGGTCTGCCGGGCGCGGGAGCTGTCCCCGCGGGCGAACCGGGCGAAGAGCTCGTCGCGGAGGGCGGGATCGATCCCCGGGCCGTCGTCGTGCACGCGCAGCACGGCCTCATCGCCCTCCCGCGCCACGCTCAACGTCACCGTGGTCCCCGCGGGGGTGTGCGTCCGGGCATTGGCCAGCAGGTTGGCGACGACCTGATGCAGCCGCCCGGCATCCCCGACGACGGTGACCGGCTCATCCGGCACCTCGATGTTCCAGTGATGATCGGCCGCGGTCGGCCGCGCGTCGGAGAGGCCCTCGAGGGCGAGCTGGGCGAGGTCGACCGTGCCGTACACGAGCTCACGGCCTTCGTCGAGACGGGCCAGCAGCAGCAGGTCCTCCACGAGCCGCGTCATGCGCAGCGACTGCGCCTGGATGCGCTCCAGGGAGGAGGTGGTGCCCTCGATGACCGCGTCTTCCTTCGTCGCCTCCGGTGCCTGACGCAGCGCCCGCAACGAGAGCTCCGAGTAGCCACGGATGGAAGCCAGGGGCGTACGCAGCTCATGGCTCGCGTCGGCGACGAACCGGCGCATCTGCTCCTCGTTCTTCTGCCGCGCCGAGAGGGACGTGTCCACGTGGTCGAGGAGCTTGTTCAGCGCGGCGCCGACGAGCCCGGTCTCCGTCCGCGGATCGGCCTCGCTCGCCGGCACGCGCTCGGTGATGCTGACCTCGCCGCGATCGAGCTGCTGATTGGCGACCCTCGTCGCTGTCGCCGCAACCGCCCGCAGCGGCCGCAGCCCGACACGGATCGTGACCGCCGTCGTCAGGGCGAGGAGGATCAGGCCGCCCGCCGTCGCGAGCAGGATCACGGTGAGGAGCTGGGTGAGCTGATTCTGGATTCCGTCGCGCGGGAGTCCGGTGACGACGACGACGCCGTTGCTCGCGGTCGTCGCGAAGATCCGATACGAGCCGAGCCCGTCGAAGGAGACAGTCGCAGGGGTGCCGAGTGCGACCGTTCCGTACAGCCTCTGCAACTGCTCGGGCGTGAGCGTCTGGGACGAACTGGTGAGGTCGCCGCGGTTGTCGTCGAAGACGAGACCCGTCGGGCCCACCACCGGGCTGGCCACGGAGAACAGCAGGCCGGGCACCTTGACGTCGCGGCCGTACAGGATGTTCTCCGCTGTCGCCTCCGAGGGGTTGGAGCGCGACACCCACTGGTCCCGGATGGTGACCGCGTAGCCTTTCACCTCGTCGTCGAGCTGGCGCTCCAGCGTGCTGCCGAGGGTGGCGCTGGTGATGACGGCGACGATGACGAGGATCAGCGACACGAACCCGATCACCGCGGTCATCAGCCGCGTCTGCAGGCTCATGGGCCGTCGCGTCACCGTCGCTCCGCTCACTGCGGGGCCTTGATCATGTAGCCGACGCCGCGCACGGTGTGCAGGAGGGGCGTGCGCCCGGCGTCGATCTTCTTCCGGAGGTAGGAGATGTAGAGCTCCACGACCGACGACTTGCCGCCGAAGTCGTAGCTCCAGACGCGGTCCAGGATCTGCGCCTTGGACAGCACCCGGCGCTCGTTGCGCATGAGGTAGCGCAGCAGTTCGAACTCGGTCGCGGTCAGCTCGATCTCCACGCCGTCCCGGACGACCTCGTGGCTGTCCTCGTTGAGCGTGAGATCGGCGACGCGGAGGATCGACTGCCCGTCGTCGGCGCTGGCGTGTCCGGTGCGCCGGATGATCGCGCGGAGCCGGGCGATCACCTCCTCCAGGCTGAAGGGCTTGGTCACGTAGTCGTCGCCCCCGGCGGTGAGCCCGGCGACGCGGTCGCCCACGGCATCCTTCGCCGTCAGGAACAGGACGGGGACGAGATTGCCCGCTTCGCGGAGACGCTTGAGCACGGCCATCCCGTCGAGGTCGGGCATCATGATGTCGAGCACGAGGGCGTCCGGCTCGAACTCCTTCGCGACCTGGATCGCTTCGAGACCGGAGGAGGCGGTGCGCACCTCCCAGCCCTCCATGCGCAGGGCCATCGCGAGCAGATCGGTGAGCATCTGCTCGTCGTCCACGGCGAGGATGCGCAGAGGGGAGCCGTCGGGGCGGCGCAGTTCGGGCAGGTCGCTGGTCATGCCTCTATTCTGCGGAACTTCCTATGTGATTTCTATGGAGCGGGCTATGGGTTCTCTGGGAGATGTCCGCCTCATAGAACCCTCATCATCCGTCCCTCGAATCCGCATAACGGCCGTCCCTAGCGTCGGTTCCGCGCCGCGATCGTCGCGGCGGGAGGAGAGACATGTACGGACGATATCTGCGGCGCGAACTCGCGGGCCGCAAGAAGCAGACGGCGATCGTGGCCATCGGTCTGGCGGTCGCGATCGGACTCGTGATCGTGGTGAACGCCCTGACGACCGGTGTGCGCGACGCCCAGGCGCAGTCGCTCGCGGCGGTGTACGGGGTCGGGACGGATCTCACCGTCACGGGTGCCGCCGGGGAACCGGGCGACGGGACGGGGCCGCGGTTCGAGTTCGACGAGGACGCGGGGGAGAGCGACGGCGAGACCACGACCCTGGAGCAGTCGACCCTGCGCACGGACTTCGGCCGGACGACGCTCGATGCGGCGGTGCTGGACACGGTGGCCGGTACCGACGGCGTCGCCGCCGCGACCGGTGCGCTGAGCCTGACGAACTCGACCTTCTCCGGTGAGCTGCCGAGCGGCGGCTTCGGCGGGCAGGACGGTGCGGAGGGCGGCGAGGCGCCCGCGGAGGGCCAGGCTCCTCCGCAGGGTGGCGGCGGGGGTGGAGGCGGTGCTTTCGGCATCGACTCGTTCACCGTCCTGGGCATCGACCCGTCCGCGTCGGAGGTCGGCCCGCTGGCCTCCGCCGCGATCGGCGAGGGGCGTGGGCTGGACACCGATGACAGCGGAGCGCTCGTCGCGCTGGTGGACAGCACGTACGCCGCGAGCGAGGACATCGCCGTCGGCGACACCCTGGACGTCGCGGGCTCCGACGTCGAGGTCGTCGGCTTCCTCACGTCGGCGTCGGATGCCGCAGACACCCCGGCGGATGTCTACCTCCCGCTCGACACCGCGCAGGAGCTGGCCGGGGTGGAGGACGTGATCTCCACGGTGTACGTGCAGGCGGATTCGGCGGCGTCCATCGACGAGGTGCAGACGGACCTGGCGGAGGAGCTTCCCGACGCCACAGTCTCCTCGCAGTCCGAGCTCGCCGCGACCGTGTCCGGCTCGCTCTCGAACGCGACGGCGCTCGTCACGAACCTCGGCACCTGGCTGTCGATCATCGTCCTCGCCGTCGCCGTGCTGCTCTCGGTGCTCCTCACCCTCTCCGGCGTCGGCCGCCGCACCCGCGAGTTCGGCACCCTGAAGGCGATGGGGTGGTCGAACGGCCGCGTCGTGCGTCAGGTCGCCGGGGAGTCGATGGTGCAGGGACTCCTCGGAGGAGCGGCAGGTCTCGTGCTCGGCCTCGCCGGGATCCTGATCATCACCGTCGCGCAGCCGACCGTGGCCGCCGGCTCCGCGGCCGTCGGCGGAGGCCCGGAGGGAGGAGGCGGCTTCGGTGGCCCCGGCGGCATGGCCCCGGGCGCGGAGACCGCCACCGACATCGTGCTGCAGGCACCGCTGACCCCCTGGGTGCTCGTCGCCGCCGTGGGCCTCGCGGTGCTGGGCGGGCTCGTCGCCGGCGCCTTCGGAGGCTGGCGGGCGGCGCGACTGAGCCCCGCCGAGGCCCTGCGGTCCGTCGTATGAGCGGCGTCGCGAACCACACAGGAGAGAAGGAGACCGAGATGACCACGATGACGGATTCCGAGGCCCGCGTTCCGGCCCCGTCGGCGGCGACCCCGCTGTACCGGGCGACGGGCGTCACCCGCACCTATACGCGGAGGGGACGGACGGTGACGGCACTCACCGGCGTCGATCTGGAGATCATGCCCGGCGCCTTCGTCACGATCCAGGGGCCGACCGGAGGGGGCAAGTCGACGCTGCTGCAGCTGCTGGGGGCGCTCGACACCCCGACCTCCGGGACGCTGCAGCTGGACGGCCGTGAACTGTCGTCGGCCTCGTCGTCGGAGCTGGGGCGGATCCGCGCGCAGGAGATCGGCTTCGTCTTCCAGGGGTTCAACCTGATCCCGACGCTGACGGCGGCGGAGAACGTCGACATGGCCCTGGAGCCGCTCGGCATCGACCCGGCGGAACGACGCACCCGGGTCGCCGCCGCTCTCGCCCACGTCGGCCTGGCGGACCGCGGAGACCATCGTCCGGCGGAGCTGTCCGGCGGACAGCAGCAGCGTGTCGCGATCGCGCGGGCGATCGTCAAGCGCCCCCGGGTGCTGCTCGCGGACGAGCCGACGGGCAACCTCGACGAGAGGATGCGCGACGAGATCCTCGACCTGCTGGAGCGACTCTGCGCGGAGGGCATCACGATGGTCGTCGTCACGCACGACTCCGCGGTGGCGCGGCGGGCGACGAAACGGCTGCGTCTGACGCAGGGGACGGTGAGGGACATCACCCGATAGCGGGCGGCGCGGGGGAGGGGCGGACGGTGGGCCGCCCCTCTTCCGCGATGTCCGACCCCGGGTCTACCGTGTGCTCATGGTCGACCACGTCGAATCCGCACAGCCCACCGTCCACCGTCCCTCCACCGTCTCCGAGGTCGCCGCGCTCGTCCGCGCCGCCGCGCAGGAGGCGGTCCCCCTGACCGTCGTCTCCGGCGGCCACGGGCCCTGGTCCCACGCCTCCGTTCCCGGTCTGCGGCTCGAACTCGGGGAGCTCTCCTCGATCGAGGTCGACGGCACCGCCGTGCGCATCGGTGGCGGTGCGGTCTGGGGCGATGTCGCGACAGCCCTCGCCGGCCACGGCCTCGCCCTGAGCTCCGGCGACACGGCCAGCGTCGGTGTCGGTGGTCTCACGCTCGGCGGCGGCATCGGCTGGATGGTGCGCGCCTGGGGCCTCGCCGTCGATCAGCTCGTCGGCGCCCAGGTCGTCACCGCGAGCGGAGACGTGGTGGAGGTGTCGGCCACGCAGCATCCCGACCTGTTCTGGGCGCTGCGCGGCGGTGGCGGCAACTTCGGCATCGTCACCCGTTTCGACTTCGACGCGCATCGCCTGCCGGGGATCGCGCTGGCCGAGTCCGTCGTCGACGGCGACGCGACCGCCGTGCTCCGGGCCGCGCGCGAACTCCTCCGCGACGCCCCGCGCGAGCTCACCGTCACGTACATGGACGTGCCGCCCATGGACCCGAGTGCGCCGGCCGGTGCCCGGCTGACCGCCGTATGGGCGGGGCCCGACCCGGAAGCGCTGCGCGTGGAACTCGCGCCGATCACCGCGCTCGACGGTGTCACGACGGAGATCACCGAACCCGCCTACCGGGACATCCTGATGGAGATGCCGCAGCCCGAGGGCGGCGAGGCCCCCGCCCCTCCCGGGTTCCTCGGCGGGAACGGTCTCGTCGCCGACCTCGACGACGAGACGATCGATCGGCTGGTGGCCTATCGGCGGGAGTACCCCGCCTCGGTCGTCTTCCTCCGGTCCCTCGGCGGGGCGTTCGGCGACGTGCCACAGGAGGAGACGGCCTTCCCGGCGCGCAGCGCCACGTGGTTCGTCATGGCCGGTGCCTTCGACGTCCCCGGGATGCTCGACGAGCAGCAGCGTGAGAAGGCCGCCGCCGACGCGCAGCGGATCGTCGGGCGCCGCCTCGCCGAGTACAGCAACTTCGTCGACCGCGAGCGCCCGGACGCGGTGTCCGGGATGTACGACGGCGACGGCTACGCGCGTCTGCGGGCGGTGAAGGCGCAGTGGGACCCGCAGAACGTGTTCCGCCGCAACCACAACATCCTCGTCTGACGCACGAAGGGCCGGGCACCCTGCGGTGCCCGGCCCTTCGTAGACCCGAGGTCAGTGCGTGTCTTCGGCCTCGATCTCAGAGCGATCGCCGGACCACAGCGTGTGGAAGGTGCCCTCCTTGTCGATGCGCTTGTAGGTGTGCGCACCGAAGAAGTCGCGCTGACCCTGCACCAGAGCAGCCGGAAGGCGGTCGGCGCGGATGCCGTCGTAGTACGACAGCGACGACGAGAAGGCGGGAGCCGGGATGCCGGACTGCGCCGCCGTGACCACCACGCGGCGCCATGCCGCCTGGCCGCGGGTGAGCGCCTCGGCGAAGTACGGAGCCGTCATCAGCACCGGCAGGTCGGGGGTCTCGGCGTACGCGTCCGCGATCCGGTTCAGGAACTGTGCACGGATGATGCAGCCGCCGCGCCAGATCTTGGAGATCGCACCGAGATCGATGTTCCAGCCGTACTCGGCGGCACCGGCGCGGATCTCATCGAAGCCCTGCGAGTAGGCGACGATCTTGGAGGCGTAGAGCGCCAGGCGGACGTCCTCGACGAAGGCGTCGATCTCGTCGGCCGGGACCGTGAACTCCTCGTCCGGGCCGGGAAGCGCCGCGGCGACCGCGCGCTGCTCGGGGTGCGAGGAGAGGGAGCGGGCGAACGTCGCCTCGGCGATACCCGAGACCGGCACGCCCAGGGAGAGCGCGGTCTGCACGGTCCAGGCGCCGGTGCCCTTCGCGCCGGCCTGGTCCAGGATGACGTCGACCAGCGGCTTGCCGGTGGACGCGTCGACCTGCCGCAGCACCTCGGCGGTGATCTCGATGAGGTACGACTCCAGCTCGCCGCGGTTCCACTCGGCGAAGATCTCGGCGATCTCCGCGGGCGTCTTGCCGGTGCCGCGCCGGATGAGGTCGTACGCCTCGGCGATGAGCTGCATGTCGGCGTACTCGATGCCGTTGTGCACCATCTTGACGAAGTGGCCGGCGCCGTCGTGGCCGACGTGCGTCACGCAGGGCTCGCCCTCGGCGACCGCGGCGATGGACTTCAGGATGGGCCCGAGCGTGACCCAGGACTCGTCGGAGCCGCCCGGCATGATCGAGGGGCCGGTGAGGGCCCCCTCCTCGCCGCCGGAGATGCCGGCGCCGACGAAGTTGATGCCGGTCTCGCGGACGGCCTTCTCGCGGCGGATGGTGTCCGGGAAGTAGGCGTTGCCGCCGTCGACGATGATGTCGCCCGGCTCGAAGACCTCGACGAGAGAGTCGATCACGGCGTCGGTCGGAGCTCCGGCCTTGACCATGATGATGGCGGTACGCGGCTTCTGCAGCGAATCGGCGAACTCCTGGTAGGTCTTCGCCGGGATGAAGCCCGCCTCGGGATGCTCGTCGAGGAGGGTCTGCGTCTTCTCGTAGCTGCGGTTGAAGATCGCCACGGTGTTGCCCTCGCGGCTCGCGAGGTTGCGGGCGAGGTTCGACCCCATGACGGCGAGTCCGACGACTCCGATGTTCGCTGATGCTTCGGGCACGGAAGGCTCCTCGATCGTGAAGAAGGGTTGAGTTCAGCGTATCGCTGTAGGGCGGATCGAGGCGCACCCGTGACGCGACCCGGTCATCGTCCGCGGTGCCGGGCGGCCGGGACGCTCGGGACCTCTACGCTGAGGAGAGCACAGGAGCTGGAGGGAGTCGGTCGTGACGGAGTCCGAGAAGAAGGTCCGCGCCGTCGTCGCGGTGCCGTTGGCGGAGGAGCTGTGCGGGCTCATCGAAGAGCTCGAGCCGCGTCTCGAGGTCGTCCACGATGCGGCGCTCGTGCCTCCTATGCGCGGCCCTGCCGACTGGTCGGGAGACCCGGAGTTCAGCCGGACCCCGGAACAGCAGCGCGCGTTCGACGATCTCGTCGACTCTGCGGACGTGCTCTTCGGCATCCCCGATGTCGACCCGCAGGCGCTGGCGCGGACGGTATCCGCCAATCCGGGACTGCGCTGGGTCATGACCACGGCGGCCGGGGGCGGCAGTACTGTCAAGGCGGCGGGACTCGACCGCGCCGACCTCGACCGCATCGTCTTCACCACCAGCGCGGGCGTCCACGGCGGAACGCTGGCCGAGTTCGCCCTCTTCGCGGTGCTCGCCGGGGCGAAGGGCCTCCCGCGGCTGCTCGACGACCAGCGGAAGCGCACCTGGCCCGACCGCTGGGAGATGCGTCAGGTCGACGAGATGACCGTGCTCGTCGTCGGACTCGGCGGGATCGGCGCGGAGTGCGCCCGCCGTTTCCACGCGCTCGGCGCCCGGGTGTGGGGAACCAGCCGCTCCGGCCGCGCGGTCGAGGGCGTCGACCGTCTCATCGCGCCCGACGAGCTCGTGGACGCGGTGGGCGAGGTCGACGCGATCGTCGTCACGCTGCCGGGCACGGAGCAGACCAGGCACCTCATCGGAGAGGAGGTCCTCCGGGCCGTGAAGCCCGGGGCCATCCTCACCAACGTCGGGCGCGGCAGCGTCGTCGACGAGACGGCGCTTCTCGCCGCGCTCGATGACGGCCGCGTCGGCTTCGCCGGGCTGGACGTCTTCGAGCAGGAGCCGCTGCCCGCCGACTCGCCGCTCTGGACACACCCCCGCGTCCTCGTCAGCCCGCACACGGCGGCTCTGAGCTCGAAGGAGGAGGAGCGCATCGCACGGAGGTTCGCCGAGAACGCCACCCGGCTGCTCGACGGCCGGGAGCTGCGTGCAGTGGTCGACACGGTCGAGTTCTACTGAGCCGGGAGGCGACGGGCATGAGCGTGCGCATCGTCGTGATGGGGCCCAGCGGCTCCGGGAAGTCGACGGTGGGCGCGGCGCTGGCCGAGGAGCTCGGGGCGCGCTTCGTGGACGGGGACGACCTGCATCCGCTCACCAACGTCGAGAAGATGGCGGCGGGCATCCCTCTCGACGACGACGACCGGATGCCGTGGCTCCGCGTGGTCGGACGGACGCTCGCCGCCGAGACGCGCATCGTCGTCGCCTGTTCGGCGCTGCGCCGGCACTACCGGGATGCCATCAGGGCGGAGGCACCGGACGCCGTCTTCGTCGAGCTCGGCGTGGCACGGGAGACGCTCGCACGACGGCTGGGCGATCGGCCCGATCACTTCATGCCGGCCTCGCTGCTCGGTTCCCAGCTCGACGAGTGGGAACCGCTGCGGGACGACGAGGTCGGGCTCCGCGTCGATGCCGCGCTTCCGCTGAGGCGCGAGGTGGCGGCGATCCGGAAGGCGCTCATCGCGATCACGAGAGCGCCGGGGGACGCTCAGTCCTTGCGGTAGCCCGAGCGGCCGAGGGAGAACAGGGCGGCGCCGGTCGCGACGGCGGCGCACAGCGACATGGCGCCGATCACCCAGAGGAGGACGTGAGAGAGGAACGCGGCGTCGAGCATGGAGGTACTCCGAATTTCTGCAGAGGGGACCGGTGTCCTCAGCCTATCGGGTCATCCGGTACCATGGAGTCGTACCTCGGCGAGGGACGCTTCTGCGCGTGCGCGGACGTCCGTGATCGACGCGGCGAAGCAAGCCCGGTGGCTTTCCTCACGCGTCCGCGTTCGAGTCCACAATTCCAAGACCACCGCGCGGCGCCTTCGCTGCGTGCCCGAAGGAGAACCTCATGTCTGAAGACACCACGGTCCACGCCGAGCTGCGCAGCAGCTTCGGCAAGGGCTTCGCCCGTCGTCTGCGCGCCGCCGGCAAGATCCCCGCGGTCATCTACGGCCACGGCACCGAGCCCGTGCACGTCGCGCTGCCGGGTCACCAGGTCTCCCTGATCATCCGCCGCGCCAACGCGCTGCTCGACCTCGACATCGAGGGCACCTCGCAGCTCGCCCTCGTCAAGGACGTGCAGAAGGACCCGGTGCACCAGATCATCGAGCACATCGACCTCCTGGTCGTGAAGAAGGGCGAGAAGGTCGCCATCGACGTCCCCGTCGTCGTGACCGGCGAGCCGGCTCCCGGCACCATCGTCAACCTCGACGCCACGACCATCCAGGTCGAGGCCGAGGCCACGCACATCCCCGAGAACATCGAGGTCTCGGTCGAGGGTCTCGAGGAGGGCGCGCACATCACCGCCGCCGACGTCACCCTCCCGAAGGGCTCGACGCTCCTCACCGACGCCGAGGTCCTCGTGGTCGCCATCTCCGTCCCGGCCGCTCCGGTCGAGGACGAGGAGACCGAGGGCGAGTCCGCCGAGGGTGCCGCCGAGGCGTCCGAGGAGGCCGCCGCGGAGTGATCTCCGCCTGCTTCATCACGGAGGGGACGCGATCGGATCGCGTCCCCTCCGTCGTATCCTGACCGGGGCGACGGCTCCGGCGAGAGAGGACGAGGAATGGCAGCGACCTGGCTCGTGGTCGGTCTCGGCAACCCCGGACCCCGCTATGAGGCGACCCGCCACAACATCGGCCAGATGGTCGTCGACGAGCTCGCAGCCCGCCGCGGCGAGAGCTTCCGGGAGCACAAGGGGGGCGCGCGGGTCGTGGAGACCTGGCTCCGCCCCGGCGCCGACAAGCTCGTGCTCGCGAAGCCGAACACGTTCATGAACGTCTCGGGCACGCCCGTCGCGGCGCTCGCCCGGTTCTACTCCGTCCCCCTCGATCACGTGGTCGTCGTGCACGACGAGCTGGACATCCCGTTCGACACGGTCAAGCTCAAGACCGGGGGAGGCCACGGCGGGCACAACGGCGTCCGCGACATCGCGCGAGCGCTCACGAGCCCGGACTTCCCCCGGGTGCGCGTGGGCATCGGTCGCCCGGTGGGGCGTCAGGACCCGGCCGACTGGGTGCTCTCCCCGTTCGGCAAGGACGAGCGCGCGAACCTGCCCCTGCTCGTGGGCGACGCGGCCGACGCCGTCGAGCTCCTCGTCGACGAAGGACTGCTCGCCGCACAGCAGAAGCACCACGCCCCCCGCTGAGGTTCCGGCGCGCGCGGCGCGTCAGGTGGTGAAGGTGGCGTACCCCGCCGCCCCGCCGACGGCGAAAGCGGTGAAGACGGCGACGAAGAAGATGATCGCGCCGAGGACGGCGACGATGAGCGCGGCGATGCCCGCTCCGCGCCCCCGCTTCCGGCGGATCGCGATGATGCCGAGCACGATCGCGGCGATGCCGAACACCGTGCCGGCCCAGAAGGACAGCTCCGTCCACAGCACCTGGTCCCGCGCGGGGGACAGGAACCCGAGATCGCTCGTGGAGCCGCTGACGCCCTGCGGGATGCGGCGGCCGACCTCGAAGGCGCTGACGCCGCCGATGATCGGCATGACGACGGCCGCGAGGATCGAGAGGCCGAGAGCGAGCAGGCCGAGGAACCCCGAGGGCTTCGGCGCGGCATCCGGTGCGGTGTACGAGCCGGACGGTGCCGCGTAGCCACCTACAGGCACCTGATACGCCCCGGGAGGCGCGGCAGGGGGTGCCGGCGGATACGCGGGCGGGTACGGTGCCGGAGCGGCCGGCGGTGTCGACGGATACGCGGGCGGCGGGACCGCACCGGATGCCGGCTCCTGCGGGACCGAGGTCGCCGGGGGTAGGGGCGGCACGGCGCCGGGCGGAGGGGGCAGCTGCGGGTCGGTCACGATGCCATCCTAGGGTCGGCCGCGGCTCACACCCGGCGCAGCAGTCCGACGCGGTCGTACACGTCGGACAGCGTGCGATCGGCCACGGCGTCGGCGCGGGCGGCGTTCTCGGCGAGGATCCGGTCCAGCTCCGCCGGGTCGTCGAGGAGCTCGAGGGCACGGCTGCGCACCGGAGCGAACTCCTCCACGACGACCTCGGCGAGGCCCTTCTTGAAGTCGCCGTATCCGCGGCCCGCGTACTCGTCCTCGATCGCGGGGATCTGGCGTCCGGTCAGCGCGGCGTAGATGGTGAGCAGGTTCGAGACGCCCGGCTTGGCCTCGCGATCGAACCGCACGGTGCCCTCGTTGTCGGTCACCGCGCGCATGATCTTCTTCGCCGACTTCGCCGGGTCGTCGAGCATCCACAGCACACCGGCGTCGCTCTCTGCCGACTTCGACATCTTCGCCGTCGGGTTCTGCAGGTCGTAGATGCGCGCCGTCTCCTTCTGGATGACCGGGACCGGCACCGTGAAGGTCTCGCCGAACCGCGAGTTGAAGCGCTCCGCGAGGTCGCGGGTGAGCTCGACGTGCTGCTTCTGGTCGTCGCCGACCGGCACGACGTCGGTCTGGTAGAGCAGGATGTCCGCGGCCATGAGCACCGGATAGGTGAAGAGGCCGACGCTGGTCGCATCGGCGCCGTAGCGGGCCGACTTGTCCTTGAACTGGGTCATCCGTCCGGCCTCGCCGAAGCCGGTGATCGTGCTGAGGATCCAGGCGAGCTCGGCGTGCGCACGGACGTGCGACTGCACGTACAGCGTCGACTGCGACGGCTCGATGCCCGCGGCGATGTACTGCGCGGCGGTCCGGCGGGTCTTCTCGCGCAGCTCGGCCGGGTTCTGGGCGACCGTGAGGGCGTGCAGGTCGACGACGGAGAAGAACGCGTCATACGAGGTCTGGAGCTCCCGCCACTGCAGGAGCGCGCCGATGTAGTTGCCGATCTGGAGGGAGTCGGCGGAGGGCTGCATTCCGGAGTAGAGGCGAGGCTTGTTCACCCGTCAATCCTATGCGCCCGCGCCGCGGTGCCCGGCGCCGTCGCATCCCCTACGCTGACGTCATGACGGACGGCATGCCCCTGAGACGCGGACAGGTGTTCCTCGACGCCCTGGGCGCGGAGGCGGAGCGCCTCCACCCGGAGATCCTCGCGCAGTACCGTGCTCCCGTCTCGGCGGGGCACGCGGAGGGCGTGTTCGCGGTCGCGGGGAGCCGGTTCGGCCGCTGGGCGGCCCTCGCCCGTCCGATCGTGGGACCGGGTCTGCTGGTGCCGACGTCGGGGCGGGACGTGCCGTTCGTGCTGCGCACGACGACCGGGCGCGCGGCGACGGGCCGCGCGACGCTCGACTCCACCCGCGAGTTCCTCTTCCCCGGTCGGACGGCACGGATCGTGGACCGGCTGACGGTGAGCGTGCGGCCGGGGCTGGTGCGGAATCTCCTCGGCGCCCGTGGCCGCGTGGAGCTCATCGAGGAGTGCAGTGTGACGGCGGAGGGCTTCCTGCGGATGCGTACCGTCCGGGTCGCCTTGCGGCTGTTCGGGCGGCGGTTCGCTCTGCCCGGACCGCTCGGCGTGCGCGTGGACCTCGTCGACGGCTGGGACGCCGAGCACCGCCGGCGCACGATCGACATGCGCGCCGTGAACCCCATGCTCGGCACCGTGCTGGAGTACCGCGGATGGTACCGGGAGTCGGATCCGTCGCCCTCCGAGCGGCCGGAACCGGGTCAGTAGGTGTAGTCGACGACGACCGGCGCGTGGTCGCTCCAGCGCTGGTCGTACGCGGCCGCACGGGCCACGTGGTACGCCTGGACGCGCTCGGCGAGAGCAGGCGTGGCCAGGTGGTAGTCGATGCGCCATCCCGAGTCGTTGTCGAAGGCCTTCCCGCGCATGGACCACCAGGTGTACGGCCCGTCCACCTCGCCGTGGAAGCGACGTCCGACGTCGACCCAGCCCAGGCCCGTGCCGACCGAGCCGTCGACGCCGGTGACCGACGTCCCCGCCTCACCGAGGAAGCGATCGAAGTAGGCGCGCTCGCGCGGCAGGAAGCCGGCCTTGGTGCGGTTGCCGCGCCAGTTCTTGATGTCGAGCTCGCGGTGCCCCACGTTGAGGTCGCCGGTGACGAGGGCGAGGGCGCCGTCGGTGTTCAGGCTCGCCAGTCGAGCCTCGAACGCGTCGAGGAACTTCCACTTCTCGTCCTGCTTGGGGGTGTCGGCCTCGCCGGAGTGCACGTAGGCGCTGACGACGGTGAGCGGACGGTCGCCGATCAGGAAGTCGGCCTCGATCCAGCGTCCCTTGGAGTCGAAGTCCTCCGGGCCGAAGTCCGCCCGGGAGGCAAGCGCGGGGAGGCGGCTGGCGATCGCGACGCCCGCGCGCCCCTTGGCCGTGGCCTCGTCGTGCACGAAGCTCCAGCCGGGGAGGGCGGCCTCGACGTGCTCGTCCTGCCCGCGCACCTCCTGAAGGGTGAGGATGTCGATGTCCGCGGCGTCCAGCCACGTGCTCATCCCGTTGCGGGCGGCCGCCCGGATCCCGTTGACATTGACCGAGGCGATACGCAGGTGAGGCATTCCTCCAGCCTAACGAGCACCGCCGACATCGCGGTTCTGACGGTGATCGAGCTCGGAGAGCAGGCGCTGCGCGAGAGGGGAGGTCGGGGGTGCGGGCGGGGGAGCGGAGGCCTCCAGCCGTGCGACCTCGTCCTCCGCCGCGCGGACGGCGTGCCCGGCCGCCCAGCTCTGGTACCACGGGGCCTCGTCGCGCGCGGCGCGGGCGTCGCGCAGTCGGATCCGTGCCGCGGAGAGCAGCGTGGCGTGCTCCGCCACCCGCCGCTCGGCCTCGGTCGGCAGCAGGAGCGGGAGGTCGCGGTCCTGGGCGGCGACGGCGATCCACGAGGCGGCGACGAGCATGACCACCCCGTTCACCCGGAACCACAGCAGCAGTCCGACGAAGATCGCGAAGGTCGCCAGCAGCGGGTTCGACGGCGTGTAGCTCAGCAGGAACCCGACCCCGAACTGCAGCACCGTCATGGCCGCGCCGCCGAGGAGGGCTCCCGGCCAGATCGTGCTCCAGTGCAGCGAGGTGCCGGTGAGGAAGCGCACCATCGCCGCCAGCGCTCCCGTCAGCAGGACGAACGACACCAGGACGGTGCCGATCCGGATGCTGATGTTGACTCCGTCGGAGCCGGCATCCCAGCCCAGCAGCGACAGCACCCAGCTGAGGACCGCGGCGCTGGCGGAGCTGAGGGCAGAGCCGACGATGAGCGCGACGCCGAAGATCAGGGCGGCGAGCAGGTCGCGCGCCTTGAGGAGGAGGTAGCTGCGGCGGTCGGGCTCGAGGCCGAAGATGTCGCGCACGGCCCGCCGCGAGAAGGTCACCCACCCGATCGCGGTCCAGATCACCGTGCCGAGGGCGATGAGACCGGTGATTCCGAGGAACCCGCTGGTGTTCGAGGCGATCTCCTGCACCTGCGCGGGAGTGAAGACGCCGCCCTCGTCGAGGATGAGGTTCGGGATGTAGTTGTTGATGATGTCGATGAGGCCGTTCACCGCCTCCTCACTGCCGCCGAGCCAGAGGCCCGCGATGGCGAACGCGAGGTAGATCGCGGCGAAGATGGCGAACAGCGCCTGATAGCTCACCCCGGCGGCGAGCAGGAAGCCGTTGTGCTGCAGGAAGTGCCGCCACACCCGCACCGGGAAGAGGCCGAGGGTGCGCCGGGTCAGCGCGGTCGCGCGCTCGACCGCGGCATCGAGGCGACCGTCGGTCGCCGAACCGGGCTCGGACACGCCCCCACCCTACCCAAGCGCGGGCCCCGCCTTCGCGCGCCCGGCCTGCCTCAGCGAGAACAGGCGCAGACGCGAGAACAGGCGGCCCCGTCCGGGACCGCCTGTTCTCGCGTGGTTGCCTGTGCCGGCGCGTCAGGGACGCCCGCGGAGGACTGCCTGCTTGACCTCGGCGATGGCCTTGGTGACCTCGATGCCGCGGGGGCACGCCTCGGAGCAGTTGAAGGTCGTGCGGCAGCGCCAGACGCCCTCCTTGTCGTTGAGGATGTCGAGACGCACCGCGGCGTTGTCGTCGCGCGAGTCGAAGATGAAGCGGTGCGCGTTGACGATCGCGGCCGGACCGAAGTACTGGCCGTCGGTCCAGAACACCGGGCACGACGAGGTGCACGCGGCGCACAGGATGCACTTGGTGGTGTCGTCGAAGATCTCGCGATCGGCGATGGACTGCGTGCGCTCCTTGCCCTTCTCCGGCACGGAGTTCGCGACGAGGAACGGCTGCACCTCGCGGTACGACGCGAAGAACGGCTCCATGTCGACGACGAGGTCCTTCTCCAGCGGCAGGCCCTTGATGGCCTCGACGTAGATCGGCTTCGAGATGTCGAGGTCCTTGATCAGCGTCTTGCAGGCCAGGCGGTTGCGGCCGTTGATGCGCATGGCGTCGGAACCGCAGATGCCGTGGGCGCAGGAGCGGCGGAAGGTCAGCGAGCCGTCGACCTCCCACTTGATCTTGTGCAGGGCGTCGAGCACGCGGTCGGTGGAGTAGAGCTCCACGTCGTAGTCGACCCAGTGCGGCTCGGCGTCGACCTCGGGGTCGAACCGGCGGATGTTGAAGGTGACGATGAAGGACTGGATCCCGGTGTCTTCGGTCGTCTCGGCCGGCGCTTCGGCGATGGCGTTCGACATGCTCAGTACTTCCTCTCCATCGGCGGGTAGTTCAACTCGCCCTTGTCGTTCTTGGTGAAGACGACCGGCTTCCAGTCGAGCTTGATGTGGTCGCTCGGGTCGGAGGAGTGCGGGTCGCCCGTGAGGTACGCCATGGTGTGCTTCATGTAGTTCTCGTCGTCACGCTTCGGGAAGTCGTCGCGCATGTGTCCCCCGCGGCTCTCCTCGCGGTTCTGTGCGGCGTAGACGACGACCTCGGCGATGTCGAGCAGGAAGCCCAGTTCGACGGCCTCGAGCAGGTCGGTGTTGAACCGGTGGCCCTTGTCGTCGACGTGCACGTTCTTGTAGCGCTCACGGAGCTCCGCGATCACGCCGAGGACGTGCTGCAGCGACTCGTGCGTGCGGAACACCTGCGCGCCCTTGTCCATCTCGTCCTGCAGCGTCTTGCGGAGGATCGCGATCCGCTCGGTGCCCTGGTTGTTGCGCAGGCCCTCGAGCATGTCGGAGACGAACCCGGCGGGGTTCTCCGGCAGCGGGACGAATTCGGCCGTCTTGACGTACTCGACGGCGTTGCGGCCGGACCGCTTGCCGAACACGTTGATGTCGAGCAGCGAGTTCGTGCCGAGGCGGTTGGCGCCGTGCACCGAGACGCAGGCGCACTCGCCGGCCGCGTAGAGGCCGGGGACGACGGTGTCGTTGTCCGCGAGCACCTCGCCGTTGTTGTTCGTGGGGATGCCGCCCATGGCGTAGTGCGCGGTCGGCATGACGGGGACCGGCTCGACGACCGGGTCGACGCCCAGGTAGGTGCGGGCGAACTCGGTGATGTCGGGGAGCTTGGTCTCCAGCACCTCGGCGCCCAGGTGCGTGCAGTCCAGCAGCACGTAGTCCTTGTGGGGACCGGCGCCGCGGCCTTCCGCGACCTCCTGAACCATGCAGCGCGCGACGATGTCTCGGGGCGCCAGGTCCTTGATCGTCGGGGCGTACCGCTCCATGAAGCGCTCACCCGAGGCGTTGCGCAGGATCGCACCCTCGCCGCGGGCGCCCTCGGTGAGGAGGATGCCGAGGCCGGCGAGGCCGGTCGGGTGGAACTGGAAGAACTCGAGGTCCTCGAGGGGGAGGCCCTTGCGCCAGACGATGCCGACGCCGTCGCCTGTGAGGGTGTGCGCGTTGGAGGTCGTCTTGAAGATCTTGCCGAAGCCGCCGGTCGCGAAGATCACGGCCTTGGACTGGAAGACGTGCAGCTCGCCCGTGGCGAGGTCGTAGGCCACCACGCCGGCGATCTGCGTCGCGCCCGCCGCGTCCTTCACGGTGATGAGGTCGAGCACGTAGAACTCGTTGAAGAAGTTGATGCCGAGCTTGACGCAGTTCTGGAACAGCGTCTGCAGGATCATGTGACCGGTGCGGTCGGCGGCGTAGCAGGCGCGGCGGACCGGGGTCTTGCCGTGCTCGGCCGTGTGGCCGCCGAAGCGGCGCTGGTCGATCTTGCCCTCGGGGGTGCGGTTGAAGGGGAGGCCCATGTTCTCGAGGTCGATGACCGCGTCGATGGCCTCCTTCGCGAGGATCTCCGCCGCGTCCTGGTCGACGAGGTAGTCGCCGCCCTTCACGGTGTCGAAGGTGTGCCACTCCCAGGAGTCCTCCTCGACGTTCGCGAGGGCCGCCGCCATACCGCCCTGCGCGGCACCGGTGTGCGAGCGCGTCGGGTACAGCTTGGAGATCACGGCCGTCTTCGCGCCGGGGCCGGCCTCGATGGCCGCCCGCATGCCGGCGCCGCCGGCGCCCACGATGACGATGTCGAACTGGTGGTAGTGCACGCCGTCACGGACGACGGAATCCTGCGTCTGGGTAGTCACTTCTCGTTTGCCTCTTCTTCTAGCCCTGCGCCTGGCAGGTCTCCCACAGCGTGCTCGACTCGGTCACACCCAGGCACGGGTCGAACGTGAAGACGACCAGGGTGCCGAGGAGGATGAGCAGGCCCGCGGCCAGGCCGAGGGCCCAGACGAGCGCCTTGCGCGCGGTCGGGTTGGTCACGTAGTCGTTCACGATCGTCCGCATGCCGTTGGCACCGTGGATGAGTGCGAGCCAGAGCATCAGCACGTCCCACCACTGCCAGAACGGCGTGGCGAACTTGCCGGCGATGAAGGCGAAGTCGAGGGCGTGGATGCCTTCGCCGACCATGAGGTTGACGAAGAGGTGGCCGAAGATCAGCACGACGAGCACGACGCCCGAGACGCGCATGAAGACCCAGCCCCACTTCTCGAGGTTGACGCCGCGCTGGCGACGGGCGGGGGCGGCGACGGTCTGGGCGGTCATCAGTGTCCTCCTCCGAAGCCGGCGAACGCGAGCATCAGGTGGCGCGGGACGAAGCCGGCCATGATGATGCCCCACACGAGCAGCACGCCCCAGAACAGCTGGCGCTGGTACTTGGCGCCCTTCGACCAGAAGTCGACGGCGATGATGCGCAGGCCGTTCATGGCGTGGAAGACGATGCCCGCCACGAGGACGACCTCGCCGATCGCCATGACCGGGTTCTTGTATGTGCCGATGACCGCGTCGTACGCCTCCGGCGACACCCTGATCAGCGCCGTGTCGAGCACGTGCACCAACAGGAAGAAGAAGATGGCGACTCCGGTGATGCGGTGAAGCACCCACGACCACATGCCTTCGCGACCCCGGTAGAGGGTGCCGCGGGGGGTCTTGGACGTGGTTTCCGAAATCGACGGTGTCAAGCGAGCGCTTGTGGACACGGTCGTCCTCCCTGGATCGATGTGTTTCGGTCGCGTGCGCTGCTTCGTCCACATCTGGCCTGGAGGAGGGTCAGGCACGCCCGATCGGTGTCCATCCTATTCCCGCGCGGACGCCCCGGGCGACGAAGGGGAGCCTAAGTCGGGCCCGCCGCTACGCTGGCCTGCATGAGCGAGCCGATCGAAGACTTCTACGCGGTCATCCCTGCCGGCGGCATCGGCAGTCGGCTGTGGCCGCTGTCCCGGGCGGACGCCCCGAAGTTCCTGCACGATCTCACCGGGTCCGGGCATTCGCTGCTGCGCGACACGTGGGACCGTCTGGAGCCGCTCGCCGGTCCGGACCGGATCGCGGTGGTCACCGGGCGCGCGCACCGGGCGGCGGTGGAGGCGGAGCTGCCGGGGATCGCCGACCTCAACGTCTTCCTGGAATCCGAGCCCCGCGAGTCCGCGGCGGCGATCGGGCTGGCGGCGGCCGTGCTGCACCGGCGCAACCCGGACGTCATCATCGGCTCGTTCAGCGCCGACCACGTCATCCGGGGCACGCGGGTCTTCGAGTTCGCCGTCCGCGACGCCGTCGAGGTCGCGAGGGAGGGCTACATCTGCACGATCGGCATCGCGCCGACCGAGCCGGCGGTCGGCTTCGGCTACATCAAGAAGGGGCCGGAGCTGGTCGTCGAGCGCGCCAGGGAGGCGGCCCTCGTCGAGAGCTTCGTCGAGAAGCCGGATCTGGAGACGGCCAAGGCCTACCTCGCCGAGCGCACCTATCTGTGGAACGCGGGCATGTTCATCGCGAAGGCGAGCGTCCTGCTGGACGAGCTCGCGGCCAACGAGCCTGCTCTGCACGCCGGTCTGCTCGAGCTCGCCGAGGCCTGGGACGACCGGGAGCTCCGCGGGCCGGCCGTCGACCGCATCTGGCCGCGGTTGAAGAAGATCGCGATCGACTACGCCGTCGCGGAGCCGGCGGCGCGGCGCGGGCGCCTCGCCGTGGTCCCCGGGCACTTCGACTGGGATGACGTGGGGGACTTCGCGTCACTGACGAAGCTCATCACGAACGGCCGCAAGAACGACCTCGCCGTCCTCGGACCCCGCGCCCGGGTGCTCACCGACGCGGCCAGCGGCATCCTCGTCAGCCAGACCAGCCGCGTGATCAGCCTCGTCGGCGTGCAGGACATCGTCGTGGTCGACACCCCCGACGCGCTCCTGGTCACGACGGTCGAGAACGCGCAGCGGGTGAAGGGCGTGGTGGAGTCGTTGAAACTCAACGGACAGGGCGACGTGCTCTGATGAGCATCGGTCCGTGCTCATCGGCAGGGTTGATTTCAGCTTTGTAACCATTGGCCCGGCCGCCCGGGGCCGACGTGCACGAACGTCGAAACACTAGGTAACTTTGATCGATCCGCGATGGCCGCGGGTTCGTTGAGGGAGGCATCCGTGACCATCTCCACCACCAAGAAGCTGCTCGGCGCGACGGTCGCCGCCGGTGTCGTCTTCGCTCTTGCCGGCTGCGGTCAGGCGCCGACCGACGAGTCCGAGGGCGGATCCGCCCCCGTCGACTCCGACTTCAAGCCCTGCCTCATCTCCGACGCCGGCGGCTGGAACGACAAGTCGTTCAACCAGTCGGCCAAGGAGGGCATGGACAGCGCCGCCGACGAGCTCGGCATCAAGCCGCTGGAGTTCGAGTCCGCGAACGACAACGACTACGCGCCGAACCTCGAGACCGCCGTCTCCGAGGGCTGCTCGCTCATCGTCTCGGTCGGCTTCAAGCTGTCCGCCGCCACGGTCGAGTCCGCGCTCGCGAACCCCGACATCGACTACGCGATCATCGACGACTGGGCCGACAACGACTTCGACGGCACCACCGACGCGCCGAACATCAAGCCCCTCGTCTTCGACACCGCCCAGGCCGCCTACCTCGGTGGCTACGCGGCGGCCGCCTGGTCCGCGGAGGCCGGCGTGAACAAGGTCGGCACCTTCGGCGGCATGCAGATCCCGTCGGTCGCGGTCTTCATGGACGGCTACCAGCTCGGCGTCGAGAAGTACAACGAGGACAAGTCGGCCGACGTCCAGGTCTTCGGATGGGACGCCGAGACCCAGAAGGGCTCCTTCACGGGTGGCTTCGACGCCAACGACACGGCCAAGCAGACCGCCCAGGGCGTGCTCGACCAGGGTGTCGACGTCATCCTCCCCGTCGGCGGCCCGGTCTACCAGAGCGCCGCAGCGGCGATCAACGACAGCGGCAAGGACACGCTGATGCTCGGTGTCGACAGCGACCTCGCCGTCGCTGACCCCAGCGTCGCCGACATCACGCTCGTCTCGATCATGAAGGCCATCGACGTGGCCGTCCGCGACGCGACGCTCGCGGCCGCCGCCGGCGAGTTCGACCCGGAGCCCTACATCGGCACGCTCGAGAACGAGGGCGTCAAGCTCTCCGGCTTCGGCGACTTCGAGGCAGACCTGCCCGAGGGCCTGACGGACGAGCTGTCCGCTCTGCAGGAGCAGATCATCTCCGGTGACATCACGGTGGAGTCCGAGAACTCTCCCACCCGCTGAGTCGGAGCCGTACCCAGCACGGGGCGAGTGGCGCAGGCTGCCACTCGCCCCGCACTGTGGGCGGCGACGATTCTCCTCGGTGACTCTTCTGGATAAGGTGCAGATATGAAGCTCGAACTTCGCGGCATCACCAAGCGATTCGGCAGCCTCGTGGCGAACGACCACATCGATCTCGTGGTCGAACCCGGTCAGATCCACGCTCTCCTCGGCGAGAACGGCGCAGGCAAGTCGACGCTGATGAACGTGCTCTACGGCCTGTATCAGGCCGACGAGGGCGAGATCCTCCTCGACGACGTCGTGCAGCACTTCCGCGGCCCGGGCGACGCGATGGCCGCCGGCATCGGCATGGTGCACCAGCACTTCATGCTCGTGCCGGTGTTCACGGTGGCCGAGAACGTCATGCTCGGGCACGAGCAGACCAAGGGCCTCGGCACGCTGGACATCGCGAAGGCCCGCGAGCACGTGCGCGCGGTCGCCGCGCGGTTCGGGTTCGACATCGATCCGGACGCCGTCGTCGGCGACCTGCCGGTGGGTGTGCAGCAGCGCGTCGAGATCATCAAGGCGCTGTCCCGCGACGCCAAGGTCCTCGTCTTCGACGAGCCGACCGCGGTGCTGACGCCGCAGGAGACCGACGAGCTCATGGCCATCATGCGCCAGCTCCGAGACGAGGGCACCGCGATCGTCTTCATCACGCACAAGCTGCGCGAGGTGCGCGAGGTCGCCGACCGCATCACGATCGTCCGGCTCGGTCGGGTGGTGGGGGAGGCCTCGCCGACCGCCACCAACGCCGAACTGGCCTCGCTGATGGTCGGCCGCGCGGTCGAGCTGACCGTGCACAAGGAGGCTCCGCGGCTGGGCGAGGGCGGCCTGGAGGTCCGCAACCTCCGCGTACTCACCGCCACCGGAGCGATCGTCGTCGACGACGTCGACTTCACCGTGCGACCCGGCGAGGTCCTCGCCGTCGCCGGTGTGCAGGGCAACGGCCAGACCGAGCTCGTCGAGGCCATCGTGGGCCTCGCCGCACGCGTCGAGGGGAACGTCATCCTCGACGGCACCGAGCTCGTGGGCAAGAGCGTCCGCGGCATCCTCGACGCCGGCGTCGGGTTCGTCCCGGAGGACCGCACCGAGGACGGCCTCGTCGCCGGATTCTCGGTCGCCGAGAACCTCATCCTCGACCGCTCAGACGATCCCGCGTTCAGCCGGGCCGGGACGCTGCGCCGCGGCGCCCTGGAGGACTTCGCCAAGGAGCGCATCGCGGAGTACGACATCCGCACGCAGGGCCCGGACACTCCCGCGGGCACTCTCTCCGGAGGCAACCAGCAGAAGGTCGTGATCGCCCGCGAGATGAGCCGCGAACTGCGGCTCTTCGTCGCGGCGCAGCCGACCCGCGGGGTGGACGTGGGCTCGATCGAGTTCATCCACAAGCGCATCATCGAGACGCGGGACGCGGGCATCCCCGTGATCGTCGTCTCTACCGAGCTCGACGAGGTCGCCGCCCTCGCCGACCGGATCGCGGTCATGTACCGCGGCACCATCGTCGGCATCGTCCCCGGTGACACGCCCCGGGAGACACTCGGACTCATGATGGCCGGAGCGGCCGATGCGGAGGTGACCGCGTGAGCGGCGCGACACCCGGTGCAGGAGACGTCACGAAGGGGCTGCCTCCCGAGCAGCTCCCGCCCAGCACGGGCCTCGCGGACGAGGTACCCCCGCCTCCGCGCGGCAACGTCGTCCTCAAGGAGATCCTCCGCGGCAGCGCCGTCACGACGATCCTGGCGATCGTCCTCGCGCTCATCGTCGGCGGCATCCTCATCGCCTTCACCAACGAAGACGTGCAGAAGGCCTCCGGGTACTTCTTCGCCAAGCCGAGCGACACGTTCGTCGCGGCCTGGAACGCGGTCTACAACGGCTACGAGGCGCTGTTCCGCGGAGCGATCTTCAACGCCCGCGGCGCCGACTTCGCCGCGCAGATCCGTCCGCTGACGAACACGCTGGGCTTCGCGGCTCCGCTGATCGCCGCCGGTCTGGGCGTCGCGCTCGCCTTCCGCGTCGGTCTGTTCAACATCGGCGCCCGCGGTCAGATGCTCGTCGGCGTCGCGATCGCGGCCCTGCTGACCTTCAACCTCGACCTGCCGATCTGGTTCCACCTCCCCGTCACGCTGCTGGCCGGTATCGCCGGCGGGGCGCTCTGGGGCGGCATCGCCGGTCTCATCAAGGCACGCACGGGCGCGCACGAGGTGATCCTCACGATCATGCTCAACTACATCGCGTACTACCTGCTGCTGTGGATGATCCGCACGCCCGGGCTCCTGCAGAAGCCGGGGACCAACCAGGCGCTCGGCTCGGCCACGCCGGAGAGCGCGCAGTTCCCGACCCTGCTCGGCCCGCAGTTCCCGCTGCTGGATCTCGGCTTCGTCATCGTGGTCATCGCGACGGTGTTCGTGTGGTGGCTCATCGAGCGCTCCTCGCTGGGCATGCGCATGCGCGCGGTGGGGGAGAACCCGCACGCCGCTCGCGCCGCGGGCATCAGCGTCAAGCGCGTCTACGTCTACGCGATGCTCTTCGCGGGCGCCCTCGCCGGCCTCGCCGGGATGAACCAGCTCCAGGGCGCCGTCACCACCGGCGTCACCGAGACCATCGACGCCGGCATCGGCTTCGACGCCATCACGGTCGCCCTCCTCGGGCGCAGCCGCGCCTGGGGGACCTTCGCGGCCGGAATCCTGTTCGGTGCCCTCAAAGCGGGCTCGTTCTCGATGCAGGCGCAGGACATCCCCGTCGACATCGTGCTCGTCGTGCAGTCGCTCGTCGTGCTGTTCATCGCCGCGCCGCCGCTGCTGCGCACGGTGTTCTTCCTCCCCAAGTCCGACGCAGAGAAGGCGGCCAAGGCGAGAGCCAAGGCCGCGAAGAAGGCGGTGACGGCATGATGTCGCTCGTGCAGACCGAAGCCGCCGACGGCACGGTGCAGCTCGCCACCGTCCGGGAGCGCCACCTCAAGGCGCCGATCAGCCTCGCGGTCGTCACCGCGCTGCTGGCGGTGCTCTTCCTCGCCGTGCCGCGCAGCGGCACCAGCACCTTCCGCCTCGGGGACCGCACGTCGGCCTTCGAGCTCCCCGACGTGGGGCTGCCCACCGCGCCGACCTTCTGGGTGGTCTTCGCCGTGCTCGTCGTCCTCACGGTCGGGGCCTTCCTCCGGGCATGGACGTACCGTGCGCCGTCGATCTGGCTCATCGTCGCCTATGGCGTGCTCGCCGTCTTCGCGTTCCTCGTCTGGGCCGCGGCCGGGGGCCTGGTCCCCGTCACGAGCCTCCTCTTCGGTGCGGTGTCGCTGTCGGTGCCGCTCGTGTTCGGCGCGCTCGGCGGTGTCATCGGCGAGCGGGCCGGTGTCGTCAACGTGGCCATCGAGGGGCAGCTGCTCCTCGGCGCGTTCTCGGCGGCGCTCCTGTCCAGCATCACCGGCAACGCCTTCGTGGGCCTCATCGGCGCCATGATCGGCGGCGTTCTCGTCGCGAGCGTGCTGGCGGCGTTCGCGATCAAGTACCTCGTCGAGCAGGTCATCGTCGGTGTCGTCCTCAACGTCCTCGTCACCGGCCTCACGGGCTTCCTCTACGGCGCGCTCCTCGCCCCGAACGAGGCCGAACTGAACACCCCGGTGCGCTTCTCCCGCATCGAGATCCCGGTGCTGAGCGACATCCCGATCATCGGTCCGGTGCTCTTCAACCAGACCTTCATCGTGTACCTCATGTTCATCACCGTGGCCGTCGTCGCGTGGGGCCTGTACCGCACCAAGTGGGGCCTGCGCCTCCGCGCCGTGGGCGAGCACCCGCAGGCGGCCGACACGGTCGGCATCCGGGTCAACCCGACGCGGTTCTGGAACGTGCTGCTCGCGGGCGCGATCGCCGGCATCGGCGGCGCGTACTTCACCCTCGTCTCGGTCCCGCAGTTCGGCAAGGAGATGACGGCCGGGCTCGGCTTCATCGCCCTCGCCGCGGTGATCTTCGGACGCTGGGACCCGATCCGCGCGACGCTCGCCGCCCTGCTCTTCGGATTCGCGACGAACCTGCAGAACCTGCTCTCGATCCTGAAGACGCCGATCCCCGGCGAGTTCATGCTCATGCTGCCGTACGTGGTCACGCTGCTCGCGGTCGCCGGGTTCGCCGGACAGATCCGGGGTCCTGCCGCCAGCGGCAAGCCGTACATCAAGTCGTAGAACCCGCAGGGAAGAAGGAACCATCACCATGACGGACATCGACTGGGACGAGCTGCGCCAGGTCGCCGCTGAGGCCATGACCAAGGCGTACGCGCCGTACTCGCGCTACCGCGTGGGGGCGGCGGCGCTCGTCAGCGACGGGCGGATCGTGGCCGGCTGCAACGTCGAGAACGCCTCGTACGGCGTCACGCTGTGCGCCGAGTGCGCGCTCGTGGGCGACCTGTTCATGTCCGGCGGCGGCCAGCTCGTCGCCTTCGTGTGCGTGAACAACGACGGCGAGACCATCATGCCCTGCGGCCGATGCCGGCAGCTGCTGTTCGAGCACGCCGTACCCGGCATGCTGCTGGAGACGGTCTCCGGCATCCGCACGATCGACGAGGTGCTGCCCGATGCGTTCGGGCCGCGCGACCTGGAGGAAGCACGATGACCGCTGGACAGGCTCAGGGAGCCATCGAGCCGTTCGACGCGGTCGATGTGATCCGGGCCAAGCGCGACGGGGGCGTCGTGCCCGAGCCCGCTCTGCGGTGGATGGTCGACGCCTACACGCGCGGCTATGTGTCCGACGCGCAGATGGCCTCCTTCGCGATGGCGATCTTCCAGCGCGGCATGGAGCGCGACGAGATCCGCGTGCTCACCGATGCGATGATCGCGTCCGGCGAGCGGATGAGCTTCGCGACCCTCGGCAAGAAGACCGTGGACAAGCACTCCACGGGCGGCGTCGGCGACAAGATCACCCTGCCGCTCGCGCCGCTTGTCGCCTCGTTCGGCGTGGCGGTCCCGCAGCTCAGCGGCCGCGGTCTCGGCCACACCGGCGGGACGCTCGACAAGCTGGAGGCGATCCCCGGCTGGCGCGCGGCGCTCAGCAACGAGGAGATGTTCGCGCAGATGCAGGGTGACGTCGGGGCCGTGATCTGCGCCGCGGGCTCTGGTCTCGCTCCCGCCGACAAGAAGCTCTACGCGCTCCGCGACGTGACCGGCACCGTGGAGGCCATCCCGCTGATCGCCTCCAGCATCATGTCGAAGAAGATCGCCGAGGGGACCGACGCCCTCGTCCTGGACGTGAAGTTCGGCTCCGGCGCCTTCATGCAGGACATCGACCGCGCCCGCGAGCTCGCCCGCACGATGGTCGCGCTCGGCACCGACTCCGGCGTCGCCACCACGGCGCTGCTGACCGACATGAACGTCCCGCTGGGCCGCGCGATCGGCAACGCCAACGAGGTCCGCGAGTCGGTCGAGATCCTCGCCGGCGGGGGACCCGCCGACGTGCGGGAGCTGACCATCGCGCTCGCCAGGGAGATGCTCGCCCTGGCCGGCCGGCCCGATGCGGACGTGGAGGCGGCGCTGGACGAGGGCCGCGCCATGGACACCTGGAAGGCGATGATCCGCGCCCAGGACGGCGACCCCGACGCGGCCCTCCCGGTCGCGCGGGAGACGCACGTCGTCACGGCGCCCGCGGACGGCGTCGTGACCCGGATGGACGCGCTCCCCTTCGGCATCGCCGCGTGGCGTCTCGGCGCCGGCCGCGCGCGGGCCGACGACCCGGTGATCTTCGAGGCGGGCATCGACCTGCACGCGAAGCCGGGCGACCGGGTCGCCGCCGGGCAGCCGCTGTTCACCCTGTCGGCGGCGGACGAGGCGCGCTTCCCCCGGGCCATCGAGGCACTCGAAGGGGCCTGGGAGCTCGGCGACGAGGCGCCGACCGTGGGTCCGATCGTCCGCGAGCGCATCACGGCGTGAGGCCCGGGCGCTAGCCTGGACGGACACCCCGCGACCGAGAGGATCCCCATGTCGATCGATGCGAACGGCGACGTCGCCATCCAGGGCGTCTCCCTGCGGAGTCTGCCGAAGGTGTCGCTGCACGACCACCTGGACGGCGCCGTGCGTCCGGCCACGATCATCGAGCTCGCCGACGCGATCGGTCTCGACCTCCCGGCCTCCGACCCGGCGGCGCTCGGCTCCTGGTTCGCGACGAAGAGCGACGCAGGGTCGCTGGAGGAGTACCTGAAGACCTTCGAGCTCACCACCGCGGTCATGCAGACCCGGGAGGGACTGACCCGGGTGGCGCGCGAGTTCGTGCAGGACCTCGCGGCCGACGGCGTCATCTACGGCGAGGTGCGCTGGGCACCGGAACAGCACCAGGCCGGCGGTCTCTCGCTGGAGGACGCCGTCGAGGCCGTGCAGCAGGGGATCGAGGAGGGCGAGGACGCGGCGGACCGGGACGGTCGCAGCATCCGCGTCGGACAGCTCCTGACCGCCATGCGGCACACCGACCGCGCCAGGGAGATCGCCGAGCTCGCTGTGGACTTCCGCGGACGGGGGGCCGTCGGCTTCGACATCGCCGGACCCGAGGACGGCTTCCCGCCGTCCGACCACCGCGCGGCATTCGACTACCTCGCCGAGAACTTCTTCCCGGTGACCGTGCACGCGGGCGAGGCGGCGGGCCTCGCCTCGATCCGCTCGGCCCTGCTGGACGGTCGTGCGCTCCGGCTCGGACACGGCGTCCGCATCGCGGAGGACCTCGAGGTCGTCACGCAGGAGGGCGACGAGGTGCAGGTGCGCTTCGGCGACCTCGCGCGCTGGGTGCGCGACCGGGAGATCCCGCTGGAGCTCTCCCCGTCGTCGAACCTGCAGACGGGGGCCGTCGCCGCGTGGGGCAAGACGCTCGCCGATCACCCGTTCGACCTGCTCTACCAGCTCGGCTTCGCGGTGACCGTGAACGTGGACAACCGCACCATGAGCGCCACCTCGCTCACCAGGGAGCTGGCCCTCCTCGTGCAGACCTTCGAGTACGACCTCGACGACCTCGAGGCCTTCCAGTTCAACGCCGCCGCCGCGGCCTTCCTCCCCGTCGAGGAACGGGAGGAACTCGTCGAGATGATCGCCGAGGGCTTCGACGCCTGACATGCGCTCCGGGGGGAGGTCGTCGCGTTCACGAGCCGGAGTCGTCGGCGCGCTCGTCGCCGTCGTCATCGTCGGAGGGGCCGTCGCGGCGTTCGCGGGGCTCCATCGCACGCCGGAAGAGCGGATTCCGAAGGCCCAGGGCAGCGTCACGGCGCCTCCGCTCACGCCGTCGCAGCAGATCCTGGCGGACGCGGACGATCCCCGCGCGTGCGCGGTCACCTTCCGCGGCGAGGGGGCGCCGACCGCGCCGATGCTGCAGCTCCAGGACGAGCCGTATCGGGGGCTGCCGATCCCGCGGCTCGACGGCCGGGTGTTCGCGGGCTGGTACGCCAGCGCCGACGCTGCCGCCGCCTTCACGGTGGAAGCTCGGGTGAACGGCGCGGATCCGGTCGCGTGCGAGCAGCAGCAGACGGAGCTCTTCGCCGCCTGGAAGACGCCCGAGGAGAACGCGGCCGAGGGCGTGCGCGTGCCCATCCTGATGTACCACCAGTTCACGGCCGACCCGGCGGGGGAGAAGGGGTGGCTGCGCGGCAACTACGCGTACATCGGCGACTTCGAGGCGCACATGGCGCACATCGCGACCACCGGCTTCTATCTGCCGACCTGGGACGAGCTCAGCGCGTTCATCGACGGGCGGCTCTCCCTCCCGGCGCGGAGCGTCATCATCACCGACGACGACGCCGATCAGACGTGGTTCGACCTCGCGGTGCCGGTGGTGGACGCGCACCGGCTCCTCAGCACCTCGTTCATGGTCACGGCCTATCGTCAGGACCCCGCGCCCTCGCCGTGGGTCCAGCGGCGCTCGCACACCCATGACATGCATCAGGCCGGCGAGGACGGCAGGGGACGCATGGTCAACGGGACGCCCGCGCAGATCGCCGCCGATCTCACCACGTCGGGGGACGTGCTCGGCGTCCGCGAGGTGGTGGCCTACCCGTTCGGCCACTACGACGACACGGCGAAGGAGGGCGTCCGCCAGGCGGGCTACGAGCTGGCGCGGACCATCGATCCCGGATACGTGGTGATCGGGACGGACAAGCTGGCCCTCCCCGTCGTGCGCATCGACTACGGAATGGGCCTGGATGCCCTGGTGTCGCGCATCGGGTGACCCCGCACGAGGCGCGAGGATGAGGGCATGCCCGCTTCCGTCTTCCTCGCCGGTCCCGCCTCCTGGAACCGCATGGTCCTCCTCGACCGACTCCCCGAGCCCGTGCCGCACATGCAGTTCGCGCAGGCGAGCTGGGAGACGGTCGGCGGCACGAGTGCGGGCAAGGCGCTGAGCCTGACGGCGCTCGGCCGATCCGTCGTGCTGCATGCCGTCGCCGGGGAGGACGAGGAGGGGCTGCGGGTGCGTGCGGCACTGGAGGCGGCCGGGGTGGTCGCGCAGTGGACGGACGGAACCACGGAGCGGCACCTCAACCTCATGACGGCGCAGGGCGACCGGGTGTCGCTGTACCTCTCCACGCCGACGGAGACGTCAGGCACGGACGACGCCGCGCACGCCGCCGAGATGGCCGCAACCGACGCCGTCGTGCTCGATCTGGCCGCCGAGCCGCGGCGGCTGCTCCCGCTCGCGGCGGCCAGCGGCACGCCGCTCTGGGTCGACGTGCACGACTATGACGGCGTCGACGGGTACCACCGGCCCTTCCTGGCGGCGGCCGCGGCGGTCTTCTGCAACGCGGACCGGCTGGCCGCGCCGGTGGAGTTCCTCCGCGCCGTCGTCGCGGAGGGAGCGGCGTTCGCCGTGTGCACGCTCGGCGCGGAGGGAGCGGTCGCGGTCGGAGCGGACGGCGCCGAGCTGCGGGTGCCCGCGCTGCCGACCACCGTCGTCGACACCAATGGCGCGGGCGACGCGTTCCTGGCCGGAGTCCTCGACGCGCGGCTGGCGGGGGCGGACCTGGCGTCGGCGCTCTCGGCGGGTGCGCGCTCGGCGACCGGAGTGCTGACCACCCGGCACCTGCATCCGCTGCTCGACCCGATCCTCGGTGATCCGCGGGCGGCCTAGGGAGCGACCTGCTCCAGGAAGCCGCCGACGACCTCGGTGACCTCGGCGTGCATCTCCTCGTCGTCGATGGTCGGGGTACCGTCACCGGACTGGGGGCCGTAGTCGCCGAAGGAGGCGTGGGAGGCGCCGTCGATCTCGACGAACTCGGCGTCCGCGGGGAGCTCGGAGCGGGCGTCCGCGATCTTCTCGGGTGTGGAGAGGCCGTCCTCACTGCCGGAGACGCTGAGCACCGGGAGGTCGGTTCCGGCGAGGTCGGTCGCGCAGTAGGAGGCGAAGAGGACGAGGGCATCGGCGTCCGTCGCGAGCTGGCAGGCGCGCACCCCGCCGAGGGAGTGACCGCCCACGGCCCAGGTGTCCACGTCGGGCGCGGCACTCGTGAACGAGCCGAGGCCGCGGGGATCGAAGAAGGCGAGGTTGAGCCAGGGCCGCGTGATCACGACCGTGGTGCCCTCCTCCGCGATCCCTTGGAGGATCGAGGCGTAGGCCCACGGGTCGACCTTCGCCCCCGGGATGAAGACGAGTCCGCGGTCGGACGAGCCGTCCGCAGGCTCCAGGACGATCCCCTCCTCGGCATCGGTCACCGTGATCGCGGGGTTCTCCCGGACGGCGGCGAGCGGTTCGGGCTCCGCGGCCATGACGCCGACCTGGCTCCACACGAGGATCCCGCCGACGGCGAGCACGAGGACGATCGCCACACTCCACAGGACTCGTCTCAGGACGCGGCGTCGGGGCTTCTGCTGCACAACAGCAACGCTACTCCCGTCCGGACGCCGCGTCCGCTCAGCCGGCGAGTGCCGCCTGGCGGAGTGCCACGGCGTCGCGGACGGCGGCGAAGAGCGGGTGCTCCGGATCGAGCCCCGTGGTGCGGACGGTGAAGCCTGCGGGGTCTTCGGAGCGGAGCAGCGTCTGCAGCTCGACCGCCTGCTCGTCGCCAGGGTCGTCGAACTCCAGCGCGGCGGCGACGGCCGCCACGAGCGCGTCCGTCGACAGCCCGTGCTCGGCGGCCATCGCCGCGGGACCGATGAAGCGCTCGTGCCGGGAGATCTTCCGCAGCGGTTGCCGGCCGACGCGCTGCACGGTGTCCACGAGCGCGGGATTGCGGAACCGCTCGAGGATGGTCGCGCGGTACTGCGCGAGCTCCGTGGGGTCGAGACCGTGTTCGACGACCAGCACCGCCGAGGTCTCCTCCAGGGCGGCGGAGACCTGCGCGGCGATCGCCTCGTCCGCGAGGGCGTCCGAGATCCGCTCGATGCCCGCCCGTGCACCGAAGTACGCGGTGGCGGCATGACCGGTGTTCACCGTGAAGAGCTTGCGCTCGATGTACGGAGCGAGGTCGTCGACGAAGTGGGCGCCGGGGATGCGCGGCGGGGTGTCGCCGAACGGCCGGGCCTCGATCGCCCACTCGAAGTACGGCTCCACCGTGACGTCGATGCCGCCGCCCTCCGGCTGCGCGGGCACGATCCGGTCGACGGCGGTGTTCGCGAACACGGCGCGGCCGAGCAGCGTATCGGCGTCCGGCCCCGCCGCGGCGACGATCTCCTGCCGCAGTTGATCGGTGGCGCCGATGGCGTTCTCGCAGGCCATCACCTGCAGCGGCGCGGCTTCGGGGGAGCGCAGCGCGAGTCCGGCGACGATCGACGGGGCGACGAACCGCAGCACGGTGGGGCCCACGGCGGTCGTGACGACGTCGGCCGTCGCCACCTCCTCCGCGACCACGGCGGGGTCCGTGCGGCTGTTCACCGCACGGAACCCGGAGACGACGTGGTCGGTCCCTCCGGGGCCGGCTTCGTGCACGGTGTACGAATCCGCCCGGTCGATCGCCTCCACGAGCGCGTCCGCGACGTCGCTGAACACGACCTCGTAACCGCCCTCGTGCAGGAGCAGGCCGACGAAACCGCGCCCGATGTTGCCCGCCCCGAAGTGGACCGCCTTCATCCCTCGTTCACCTCCGAGAGGAGAGCGAACAGCTCGTCCGGCGTCGCCGCCGCTTCCAGCCGGGCGACGTCGTCCTCCTCGGAGAAGAGGATCGCGATGCGCGACAGGATGTCGAGGTGCTCGTCGCCGACGCCGGCGATGCCGATCACGAACCGCGCCTGCTCGCCGTCCCAGTCGACGCCGCCGTCGTAGCGGACGACGGAGAGGGCGGAGGCGAGGATGGCGTCCTTCGCCTCGTTCGTGCCGTGCGGGATGGCCAGGCCGTTGCCCATGTACGTCGACACCGTCTCCTCGCGCTGGCGCATCGCGTCGACGTACGCCGGGGTCACCGCACCGGCGGCGACGAGGATGTCCGTCGCCTCCTGGAGGGCGTCGTCGCGCGACGCGCCTCCCGGGTGGATGCGGACCTGCTCGGCAGTGAGAACGCTCATTCTTCGTCCTTTCGCTGTTCCTTGACCATCTCGACGACCTCGTCGTACTTCGGCGAGTTCATGAAGTTGTCCACCGACACGTGCAGGGAGTCCGGCGACTTCGCCGTGGCCCGGTCGGTGAGCTGCTGCTGCGTGATGACCACGTCGGCGGCGCCGTCGAGGTTGGCGATCGCGGCGTTCGTGACGGTGACGCCCTCGATGCCGGCCTTCTTCAGCTTGTTGCGGAGCACGCTGGCACCCATGGCGGACGAGCCCATGCCGGCGTCGCACGCGAACACGATGGTCTCGATCGGGGCCGCCGCGACGGCGGTGGTGGCGGGAGCCGGCGTGGTCTCCGGAGCCGTCGTCGCGGTCGAGGTGCGCAGGGCGTCCATCGCCGCGGACGACTTGCCCTTGTTCGCCTCGGTCTGTGCGATGGCCGCCCCGAACGCGTCGCCCTCGGCGGCGAGGTCGCGCTTGCGCGAGGCCCGCAGGATGACGCCGGTGATGAGGAACGTCACGGTCGCCGCGATGATGACCGAGAGGTAGACGACGAGGAGGTTGGCGACGCCTGGCCCGATGGCCGCGGCGGTCACGGCGATGATGCTGCCCGGGGCCGCCGGGAAGGCGAGCCCGCCGCCGAGGACCATGTTGGTGGTCACACCGGCCGCTCCACCCGCGATGAGCGCGAGGATCGTGGTCGGCTTGCTGAGCGCGTACGGGAAGTAGATCTCGTGGATGCCGCCGAAGAACTGGATGATGGCGGCACCGGGAGCGGAGGCCTTCGCCGCGCCGACCCCGAAGAAGGTGAAGGCGAGCAGCAGACCGAGGCCGGGGCCGGGGTTCGCCTCGATGAGGAAGAGGATCGACTTGCCCGTCTCCGCGGCCTGCTCGATCCCCAGCGGGGTGAACACGCCGTGGTTGATGGCGTTGTTGAGGAACAGCACCTTGGCCGGCTCGACGATGATCGACACGAGCGGCAGCAGGTTGAGCGAGACGAGCCAGTCGACGGCCGCCCCCAGCGCGGCGCTGATGCCGAGCATGACCGGGCCGAAGGCGAAGAACCCGACGATGGCGAGGATCATGCCGAGGATGCCGGCGGAGAAGTTGTTGACGAGCATCTCGAAGCCGGGGCGGATCTTGCCGTCCCACAGCTTGTCGACCTGCTTCATGATCCACGCGGCGATCGGGCCCATGATCATGGCGCCGAGGAACATCGGGATGTTCGTCCCGACGATCACGCCGACGGTCGCGATCGTGGCGACCACGCCGCCGCGCTCGCCGTAGACCATGCGTCCGGCCGTGTTCGCGATCAGGAGGGGCAGCAGGTAGGTGACCATGGGGCCGACCAGGCCCACGTAGGCCAGGATGTTGCCGTCCGCGCCCTCGGCGACCGCGGTCATCGCGCCCTGCCAGCCGAGGACGGCGGAGTCGCCGCCGCCGCCGATGATCTCGGCGACGCCGGCCCAGTGCCAGCCGAACGGGCTCTCGGCCCCGAAGAAACCCTTCGGGATGAAGAGCATCGTGATGAAGCCCCAGGCGATGAAGGCCGCGATGTTCGGCATGATCATGCCGGAGAGGAACGTGCCGAAACGCTGCACGCCCACGCGGAGGCCACCGGGGGCGGTGGCGGCGGGTGACGTCGTCGTCATGATGTGGTCTCTTTCTGATGAGGGGGGAGTGCCGCGGCGAGGGTCGCCGCAGCGGTGCGGGCGGAGGGGGCGTCGTCCGCGCCGAGCGCGGCTTCCGCGAGACGGAGGGCATCGTCGCGAGTCCGGGCGGCGAGCGCCTGGCGGACGTCGGCGAGGGCGGACGGTGCCATGGACAGGCTCGTCGCACCGAGGCCCACGAGGACGACGGCGAGCAGCGGATCGGCCGCGGCCTCGCCGCAGATGCCGACGGGCTTGCCGAGACGGGCACCGGCCGCACCGACCTCGCGCACCAGGCGCAGCACCGCGGGGTGCCAGGGATCCTGGAACGACGCGACGGAACCGAGCAGCCGGTCCGCGGCCATCGTGTACTGCGTGAGGTCGTTGGTGCCGATGGATGCGAAGTCGGCGTGCGCGAGCACCCGGTCGGCGAGCAAGGCGCTGGAGGGCACCTCGACCATGACGCCGGCTGTCTTCAGCCCGTACTCGCGGGCGAGACCGGTGAAGTACACGGTCTCCTCGACGGTGGCCACCATGGGTGCCATGACCCACAGGTCGGCGTCGGTCGCGGCGTCGGCCTCGGCCAGCGCGGTCAGCTGCTCGCGGAGGATGTCCTCGCTCGCGCGGAGCGCCCGCAGGCCGCGCAATCCCAGGGCCGGGTTCTCCTCGTGTGCGTCGTTGAGGAAGGCCAGCGGCTTGTCGGCCCCCGCGTCGAGCATCCGCACGACGACCTTCTTGCCGGGGAAGGCCTCCAGGAGCTCGCGGTAGGCGTCCCGCTGCTGGGCGACCGTCGGCGCCTGCGACGCGGAGAGGAACAGGAACTCCGTCCGGAACAGGCCGACGCCCTCGGCCCCCCGCGCGACCGCGTCGGCGGCGTCGGCGGGCTTCCCCAGGTTCGCGAGCAGCGCGACCGGCGTGCCGTCGGCGAGGGCGCCGGGGGTGAGCGGGGCGTCGTCGGCGGCGCGGCGGGCGGCGGCGCGCTCGGCGGCGCGGGCGCGCTCGTCATCGGTCGGCTCACGGGTGATGACTCCCGCGGCCGCGTCGACGATCACGGTCTCCCCGGTCGTCAGGGCGTGCCCGTCGCCGACGCCGACCACGGCCACGATGCCCTTCTCCCTGGCGAGGATCGCCGTGTGGGAGGTCGGGCCGCCGTCGGTGGTGACGAGGGCGAGCACCTGGTCGAGGTTCAGCAGTGCGGTGTCGGCGGGCGCGAGGTCACGCGCCACGAGGACGAACGGGTGCCCAGGGTCGGGCACGCCGGGGGCCTCCACGCCGCGCAGCCGGGCGAGCACCCGCTGCGCGATGTCGTCGAGATCGGCGGCGCGCTCACCGAGGTAGCCGCCGACGGCTTCGAGCGTGGCCCGGAAACCCGCGAAGGCGTCGTGCACGGCCCACTCCGCGGTGGCGCCGGCGTCGATCCTGCTGTCGACCTCGTCCTGCAGGGTGGGGTCCTCGGCGATCATCGCCTGCGCCTCGAGCACCTCCTGCGCCGCACCACCGGCGGCCTCGCCGCGCTGGGTCAGCTCCTGCGCCACGACGGCGACGGCCTCGCGGACCCGCGCACGCTCGGTGTCCGCCCCCGCGGTGCTCGGCGTGTTCTCGGGCGCGGGCAGCGCCTCAGTCATGCGGACGACCGGTCCCTGCGCGACGCCGAGACCGATGCCCACCCCTCGCAGCGCGCTCATCCGGCGGCGTCCTGGTCGTGGTCGGTGGTCAGCAGCTCGGTGAGCGTGTCCAGGACCCCCTCTGCGCCGTCGCCGTCGGCCGTGAGCGTCACGTAGTCGCCGTGCTCGATGGCCAGGGCGATCACCCCGAGGATGCTCGCGGCGTTGACCGGCTTGCCGGAGTCCTTGGCGATCGTGACCGCGAGGCCGGAGTCCTTCGCGGCCTGCGCGAAGATCTTGGCGGGCCGGGCGTGCAGTCCATGCGAGGAGCCGATGCGTACGGTGCGGGTGGCGGTCATGGTGTTCCTTTCGGGGCCCCGCCGGCAGCGGCGAGGGTCGACTGGGCGAGGAGAAGCGTGCGGCCGCCGTCGCGATCGGCGAACACGTCATCCGGCAAGACCGCGACGGGCGCGCGGGTCAGGTCGCGGATGGCGCCGAGGCGCTCGCGGAGGTGTGGGCCCACGAGGACGAGGTCGTGCCCTCCGAGGGAGACGGTGCTCTCGACGCCGGCGTCCGCGTCCCAGTCCAGTCCCGCCGCGGCGGCGGCGGTGCGCAGGCGCTGGGCGACGAACGTGCTCGACGCCCCGGCGCCGCAGACCACGAGAATCCTCATCGATGTCACCTTCCTGAGAACAGTCTGGGAAACCAGGCCGCGGTGGCACCAACACGTTCTCTTCCGCCCCTGCGGAACCCTGCTCGCCGCGCCCCTGTCGCCGGAGGCTGTCATCATGGAGAGCAGTCGGACAGTGCCGTCAGCACGGGAACTCGGAGGGATCATGTCGCGCCAGCGTCAGGACCAGCTCCTCGCCGCCCTGCTGCGCGAGGAGGGCTGGGCGACCGCGGGCACGCTGGCCGACCTCCTCGGCGTGACGCCCCGCAGCATCCGTTCCTACGTCGCGGCCCTGAACGCCCGCACGCCCGGCGCCGCGGTCGTCGAGTCCGGCCCGGCGGGCTATCGGGCGGGCCCCGGTGCCCGCGGTGCGCTCCGGGTGCGGCAGGGCGGCGACTCCGCGCCCCGCGAACGGCTGCACGCCCTGGTCCGGCTGCTGCTGGACGCGGAGGAGGGGATCGACGTCTTCGACACCGCGGACGCCCTGCATGTGAGCGAAGCGACGCTGGAGGCGGACCTCGTGCGGGTGCGCGGCCTCCTCGACGGCACCGACCTGACGCTCGAACGCGCACGGGAGCGGGTGCGGCTCCGCGGAGACGAGGCCGCCCAGCGCCGGCTGCTCAGCCGTCTCGCCCACGACGAGATGGACGACGCCTCCTTCCACCCCGAGATCTTCCGGCGGGCCCTCTCCGGCACGGCGGTGGATGCGCGGGCGGTGGGACCCTTCAAGTCCGCCCTGGTGGGAGAGCTCGGCGAGCTCGGCTACTACGTCAACGAACTCGCGATCGCCGACGTGCTGCTGCACATCGCGATCGCCGCCGAGCGGGTGGCCGCCGGGCGCGCCCTCGACGCGCCGCCGGTGGGAGCCCGACCGGAGATCCCGCGGGTGGGCGCGGTGATCGCCCGCCTCGCGGCCGAGCACTTCACTGTGGTCCTGGGCGAGGGCGACAGCGGTCACCTCGCCTCCCTGGTCCTCACCCGGATCGTCGCCCCCGGTGGCGAGGCGGCGCAGGAGCTCGCCCGCAGCGGCGTCGCCCCGGACGTGGAGGCGGCGGTCCGCGCGGAGATCGCGCGGGCCGCGGAGGACTACCGCGTCGACCTCGTCGACGAGACCTTCGTGCTCCGTCTCGCGCTGCACGTGCAGAACCTCCTGCGCCGCGCCGAGGAGAGCGCCCTCACCCGCAATCCGCTGACCCGCTCGCTGAAGACGACCTACCCGATGATCTTCGAGGTCGCGGTGTCGATCGCGAGCGGTCTGCACGACCGGCTCGGCACGCCCATCCACGACGACGAGATCGCCTACATCGCCATGCACGTCGGGGGCCGGCTGGAACGGAGCCGCAAGGCGGAGTCCATCCTCACCGCGACCATCGTCTGCCCCGGCTACTACGAGCTCCACGAACTCCTGCGCTCGAGCGTGGACCGTTCGCTGGGCTCCGCGATCGAGGTCACCAGCGTCGTCACGAACGTCGACCCGGACTGGGCGTCGTTCGACACCGACCTGGTGCTGAGCACGATCGAGCCCGGGGCCTCGGGCGACCGGTTCGTGCGCATCCAGCCGTTCCTCACCGACGCGGACGTCGACCGCATCCAGCAGGCCGCCGGGCGCCTGCGCCGGGGGCGGCGGCTGGCCCGGCTCCGAGAGGAGCTCGCGCGCTACTTCCACCCCGACGCCTTCGTGCATCCTCTTCCGGACGAAGGGGAGGAGGCCATCATCCGGCGGCTCGGCGCGCCGCTCGTGCGGGCCGGCCTGATCGGCGACGACTACGTGGAGAACACGATCGTCCGGGAGCGCATGTCCTCCACGGCATTCACCGACGCGCTGGCCGTGCCGCACGCGCTGCAGATGACCGCGGCCCGCACGGCGATCGCGCTCGGCGTGGCGGAGGGGTCGGCGGCCTGGGGCGAGGGACGCGTGCAGGTCGTCGCGCTGGCCGCCTTCAGTGAGAGCGACCGCGCCGCCTTCCAGACCGTGTTCGAGCAGCTCGTGGAGGTGTTCAGCGAGCGCGAGAGCGTGCAGCGGATCGTCCGGCGCAGCGCGACCTTCGAAGGCTTCCTCGACGAGCTCGTCGCCGTGATCGACGGCTGAGGCTCAGGCGTCGGGGGCCAGCACCAGGGCGAGCTGGTCGAGGACGCTCTCCGATGCCGGGCCGGCCGGCGTCTCCAGCGTCACGGCGTCTCCGGGGGCGAGGGCCAGGTCCATCACCGCGAGGACGCTGCGCAGATCCACCGCCGCACCGTCCGCGGTGCGCAGCGTGACCGGGAGCTCGTGCGCCTGCGCGAGGCGCACGAGCTCCGCGACCGGTCGTGCGTGCACGCCGTTGTGGGCGCTGACGACGACGTGGCGGACGGGCATGGTCAGGAGCGCTCGTCCAGGAGGATCCGGACGCCCGCCTCCAGCTCGGCGACGGCCGCTGCGGCCGCCTCGGCGGAATCACCCGTGGCGTCGATGTACACCTTGAGCTTCGGCTCCGTGCCGCTCGGCCGGACGATCACCCGCGAGCCGTCCGAGAGCCGGTACCGCAGCACGTCTCCGGAGGGCTGCCCCGGAGCGCTCTGCAGCAGGTCCTCGGCCGACGCGATCGAACGCCCTGCGATCTGCGTGGGCGGAAGCGAGCGCAGCGACAGCATCACCGTGCCGATGAGCGACAGATCCGCCACCCGGACCGACACCTGCGCGCTCGCGAAGTGCCCGTACGTGTCGCCCACCTCGCGGACGAGGTCGGCGAGGGTGAGCCCGCGCTCCTGGGCCTCGGCGGCCAGGCCGAGCACGGCGACCGCGGCGGAGATGCCGTCCTTGTCGCGCACGGTCTCGGGGTTGACGAGGTAGCCCAGGGCCTCCTCGAAGCCGAAGACGATGCCAGGGGCCCGGGAGATCCACTTGAACCCGGTGAGCGTCTCGTGGAAGTCCAGCCCGTGCTGCGCGGCGATGGCGCCGAGCCCGGGGGAGGAGACGAGCGAGCAGGCGAGCGAGGCGCCCGGGGTGCCGTCCGCGGCGCGCGCGGCGCGGGCACCGAGCAGCAGGCCGACCTCGTTGCCCGTGAGACGGCGCCAGCCGTCCGCGGAGGTCTCGTCCGGGATGGCCACGGCGAGGCGGTCGGCGTCCGGATCGTTCGCGAGGATGAAGTCCGCCTTCGCCCTCCTGGCCCTGGCGAACGCGAGATCCATGGCCCCCGGCTCCTCCGGGTTCGGGAAGGAGACCGTGCGGAACGTCGCGTCCGGATGCAGCTGCTCGTCGACCACGATCGGTCGCGGGTAGCCGGCGGCATCGAGGATGCGGGCGACCGTCTCCCAGCCGACGCCGTGCATCGCGGTGTAGACCCAGCGCAGGCGGCGGGCCCCCGCGGGCGCCGGGGCGACGGCGGCGGTGGCGGCGACGTAGGCCTGGACGAGATCCTCGCCCGCGGTCTCGTAGGCGGTGGACCGCGGCAGAGCCCGCACGTCGCCGCTGTTCGCGGCCCGCTGGATGTGGGCGGCGATCTCGGCGTCGGCGGGAGCGACGATCTGCGAGCCGGCATCCGCGCCGCCGAGGTACACCTTGTAGCCGTTGTCGTCCGGCGGGTTGTGGCTCGCGGTCACCATCACGCCGGCATCGGCGCCGAGGTGCCGCACGGCGAAGGCCAGTACGGGCGTCGGCAGCAGGCGGGGGAGCAGGATCGCGCGCAGGCCGGCCCCGGCGAACAGCTCCGCGGAGTCCTGGGCGAACACCCGGGAGTTCCGGCGTCCGTCGTAGCCGATCACGACCGTCGGCGTCGCCCCGGCGGCCCGCTCGCGCAGGTACGCCGCGAAGCCCGCCGCGGCCTGGGAGACGAGCACCCGGTTCATCCGGTTGCTCCCGGCCCCGAGGGCGCCGCGCAGTCCCGCCGTCCCGAACGCGAGACGGCTGCCGAAGCGGTCGTCGAGCTCCGCCAGAGCGGCCTCGTCCCCGGAGGCGGCCCGGGTGACGATGCCGGCGAGCTCGTCGCGGGTCTGCGGATCCGGGTCCTGGCGGAGCCAGGCGCGGGCCTGGGCGAGCCGCTCCTCGCTCACAGGGCCTCGACCACCCGGGCCAGCAGGGCGGAGATCACCGGCTCCGCCTCGCGTCCGGCTTCGATGACCTCGGCGTGGCTGAGCGGCGTCTGCTGGATGCCGGCGGCGAGGTTCGTGATGAGCGAGAACCCGAGGATCTCCATGCCGGCCTCGCGCGCGGCGATCGCCTCGAGCGCGGTGGACATGCCGACGATGTGCCCGCCGATGTGCTTCGCCATCTGCACCTCGGCCGGTGTCTCGTAGTGCGGGCCGCGGAACTGCGTGTAGACGCCCTCGTCGAGCGTGGGGTCGACCGTGCGGGCGATGTCGCGCAGGCGCTTCGCGTACAGGTCGGTGAGGTCGATGAACGTCGCGCCCTCGAGCGGGGAGTCGGCGGTGAGGTTGATGTGGTCGCTGATGAGCACGGGCTGACCGGGCTTCCACGTCTCGCGGATGCCGCCGGCGCCGTTGGTGAGGACCATGATCTTCGCCCCGGTCGCCGCGGCGGTGCGGACGCTGTGCACGACCCGGCGCACGCCGTGGTTCTCGTAGTAGTGCGTGCGGGCGCCGATGACGAGGACGTTCTTCCCGCCCGGCGTCCGGATGCTGCGCAGGGTGCCGACGTGGCCCTCCAGAGCGGGCTTCGAGAATCCGGTGACCTCGGTCGCGGGGATGGTCGCGACGGTCTCGCCGATGAGGTCGGCCGCCTTGCCCCAGCCGCTGCCGAGCGTGAGGGCGATGTCGTGCTTCTCGACGCCGGTCAGCCGCGCGATGTCGGCGGCGGCTTCGGCTGCGACCTCGAACGGGTTCGCAGCGGGGTCGTCGAGGGGGTTGCTGTGGGTTTCAGGCATGGATCCACTCTAGGAAGTGGCAGGCTCCGGTGCCAGGATTGCGGAAGAATGGAGAGCATGTCTTCCACCACTTTCGAGCGCACTCAGCGCGTCGCCGTCCTCGGCGGCGGACCCGGCGGTTACGAGGCGGCCCTGGCGGCCGCCCAGCTCGGAGCGGAGGTCACCCTCGTCGAGCGCGTCGGTGTCGGCGGTTCGGCCGTGCTCACCGACGTCGTGCCGTCGAAGAGCCTCATCGCGACGGCGGACGCCGCGGTCGCCATCTCCGAGGCCAGCGACCTGGGCGTGAACTTCTACGCCAAGGGCGAGAACGGCAAGCCGCTCAAGCCGGAGATCGCCATCAACCTCGCCGCCGTGAACAAGCGCCTCGTGGCGCTGGCCGGTCAGCAGTCCGAGGACATGCGCACCACCCTCCTCGACGCGGGCGTGCGGATCCTCTCCGGTCACGGCCGGCTGGAGGGTCCGAACGCGATCGTCGTCTCCACGGGCGAGCGGGGCACGGACTTCGACCGCGTCGAGGCCGACACCATCGTCGTCGCGGTCGGCGCCTCGCCGCGCGAGCTCGACTCCGCCAAGCCCGACGGCAAGCGCATCCTCACATGGACCCAGCTCTACGACATGAAGGCGCTGCCCGAGCACCTCATCGTCGTCGGCTCCGGCGTGACCGGCGCGGAGTTCGCGTCCGCCTACATGAACCTCGGGGCGAAGGTCACGCTCGTCTCCAGCCGCGAGCAGGTCCTCCCCGGCGAGGACCAGGATGCGGCGCGCGTGCTGGAGAAGGTGTTCAAGCGCGGCGGCATGCAGGTGCTGTCCAAGTCGCGGGCCGAGAAGGTCGAGGTCACAGGTGACGGCGTCACCGTGACCCTGTCGGACGGTCGCACCGTCGAGGGCAGCCACTGCCTCATGGCTGTCGGCTCCATCCCGAACACCGCGGGCATCGGCCTGGAGGAGGCCGGCGTCGAGCTCGACGACTCCGGTCACGTCCGGGTGAACCGCGTCGCGCGCACCTCGGTGCCGAACGTGTACGCGGTCGGGGACTGCACGAACTTCTTCCCTCTGGCCTCGGTGGCCTCGATGCAGGGGCGGACGGCGGTGTTCCACGCGCTGGGGGACATCGTCATCCCCCTCGAGCTCATCAAGATCACCTCCAACATCTTCACGGCGCCGGAGATCGCGACCGTCGGCTACGGCGTCAAGGACGTGGAGGACGGCCTCGCCGACGGCATGGTCTACAAGCTCCCGCTCGCCGCCAACCCGCGCGCGAAGATGATGGGCATCAAGGACGGCTTCGTCAAGCTCATCGCCCGCAAGGGCTCCGGCACGGTGATCGGCGGCGTGATCGTGGCGCCGAAGGCCTCGGAGCTGATCTACCCCATCGCGATCGCGGTCGAGCGTCGCCTCACCGTGGACCAGGTCTCGCGGGTCTTCGCCGCGTACCCCTCGCTCTCGAGCAGCATCACCGACGCGAGCCGCGCGATGCACCTCGTGAACATCTCCTGACCGAGACCCCGCGCAATCGCCGAGACCCCGGGCTGCAGACATCTGCAGCCCGGGGTCTCGGCGTGAAAGCGGGGTCTCGGGGTCAGGAGATCGTGAGGAGCTGGTGGCCGGCGGAGACCGTGGTGCCCGCGGCGGCGTCGATGTTGCCCACCACGCCGTCCTTGTGCGCCTGCAGCGGCTGCTCCATCTTCATCGCCTCCAGGACGACGACGAGGTCGCCCTTGACGACCTGCTGCCCCTCCTCGACCGCGACCTTGACGACCGTGGCCTGCATCGGTGACTTCACCGCGTCACCGGACGCACCGGCGTTGGCGACAGTGGCGTGGCTGCGGCGCGACGGCGGCACGGCCGCCGGGCGGCCGGTGGTGCCGGGCGCGACCGCGACGCGATCGGGCAGGCTGACCTCCAGGCGCTTGCCGCCGACCTCGACGACGACGGTGTGCCGGGCGTTTGCCGGAGCCGGCGTCTCCAGCTCGCCGTCCCACGCGGGGATGTCGTTGTCGAACTCGGTCTCGATCCAGCGCGTGTACACCCCGAACGTCCCGTCCTCGGCCGTGAAGGCGGGGTCGCGGACGACCTTGCGGTGGAAGGGGATGACGGTGGGCAGACCGGCGACCTCGAACTCGTCGAGGGCCCGACGCGCGCGCTCCAGGGCCTCGGCGCGGTCCTTGCCGGTGACGATGATCTTGGCGAGCAGCGAGTCGAACGCGCCGGAGACCGCGTCCCCGGCCGTCACACCGGAGTCGAGGCGGATGCCGGGGCCGCCGAAGGTCTTGAAGACGTGGATGGGACCCGGCTGGGGGAGGAATCCGCGACCCGGGTCCTCGCCGTTGATGCGGAACTCGATGGAGTGGCCCTGCGGCTGGGGGTCGTCGTAATCGATCGTGCCGCCGGCGGCGATGCGGAACTGCTCGCGGACGAGATCGATGCCGGTGACCTCCTCGGACACCGGGTGCTCGACCTGGAGGCGGGTGTTCACCTCGAGGAAGGAGACCGTGCCGTCGGCGCCGATGAGGAACTCGCACGTGCCCGCGCCGACGTAGCCGACCTCCTTGAGGATGGCCTTGGACGCCGAGTAGAGCTTCTCGTTCTGCTCGGGCGTGAGGAACGGGGCCGGTGCCTCCTCCACGAGCTTCTGGTGCCGGCGCTGCAGCGAGCAGTCGCGGGTCGAGATGATGACGACGTTGCCCTCGGCGTCGGCGAGGCACTGGGTCTCGACGTGGCGGGGCTTGTCGAGGTACTTCTCCACGAAGCACTCGCCGCGGCCGAAGGCGGCGACGGCCTCGCGGGTGGCGGATTCGAACAGCTCCTCGACTTCGTCGAGCTCGCGGGCGACCTTGAGGCCGCGTCCGCCGCCGCCGTAGGCCGCCTTGATCGCGATTGGCAGACCGTACTCCTGGGCGAAGGCGACGACCTCGTCGGCACCGGAAACCGGGCCGGGGGTGCCGGGCGCGAGGGGCGCGCCGACCTTCTCGGCCACGTGGCGGGCGGTGACCTTGTCGCCGAGCGCCTCGATCGCCTCCGGGGAGGGGCCGATCCAGATCATCCCGGCGTCGATCACCGCGCGCGCGAATTCGGCGTTCTCTGCGAGGAAGCCATAGCCGGGGTGCACGGCGTCGGCACCGGCGCGGCGGGCGACGGAGAGGATCTTCTCGATCTGGAGGTACGTCTCGGCGCTGGTCGCGCCACCGAGCGCATACGCCTCGTCGGCCAGGCGCACATGCAGCGCGTCCCTGTCCTGGTCGGCGTAGACGGCGACCGAGGCGATCCCGGAGTCACGAGCGGCACGGACGATGCGGACGGCGATCTCGCCGCGGTTGGCGACGAGCACCTTCGCGATTTCAGGCATGGTTGCCAGCCTAGCGAGTAGCATCCCGATACTTTTGACGACTCTCGACAAGAAAGAGGGAAAAACGTGGAGGGGAGTCTACGACCACAGATCCGTCCACCGGACCCCGAGGTCGGCGGTGAGGCGGCGCACGGTGGACAGCGACATGCCCACCACGGTGGAGGGATCGCCCTCGACCCGGGTGATGAAGGCGCCGCCGAGGCTGTCCACGGTGAAGGCCCCGGCGACGTGCAGCGGTTCCCCCGATGCCACGTACGCGGCGATCTCCTCATCGCTGATGTCCTCGGCGAACGTCACAGCGGCCTCCGCGACCGCGGTCGCCTCGACGAGAGCCGCGCCGGGGGAGACACGGAACACGGAGTGCCCGGAGTGCAGCACCCCCGTGGCGCCGCGCATCTCCTGCCACCGGCGCGTGGCCTCCTCCGGCGTGTAGGGCTTGCCGTACACCCGCTCCCCGAGCGCGAACATCGAGTCCCCGCCGATGACGATGCCGTCGAACGCGCCCTCGGCGGCCAGCCGCTCGGCGACGGCCGCGGCCTTGGCGCGGGCGAGCAGCAGCACCAGGTCGGCGGGTGCGACGGGACCCATGCGCTCCTCGGCCGCGGCGGCGAGGGCGTCCTCGTCCACCTCCGGCGACAGCGTGAGGGGTTCGATGCCGGCCTGACGCAGCAGCATGAGCCGGGCGGGGGAGGTGGAGGCGAGGCAGACGCGCATGGAGACCACCGTATCCTCGAAGGATGACTTCCTCCGCAGCCGACGTGCTCGATCTCGACATCACCGGCATCGCCCACGGAGGCACCTTCATCGCCCGTCACGAAGGCCGTGTGATCTTCGTCTCGGACGCGATTCCGGGCGAGCGCGTCCGTGCCCGCCTGCTGGATCCGTCCCCCGCCGCCGGGGAGCCGGACACCCGGAGCTTCTGGCGCGCCGAGACGCTCGAGGTCCTCGACCCCTCCCCGCATCGCCGGCCGCACATCTGGCCGGAGGCGGACGTCGCGCACGACCCCGCCCAGCGACCCGGCGGCGCCGACCTCGGGCACATCGAGCTCGACCACCAGCGCGCGCTCAAGCGACAGGTGCTGGCGGAGGTGTTCGACCGCTTCGCCGGTCCCGGACTCGACGCCCCGGAGATCGAGGCCGTGGAGTCCGGCGACGGGACGGGGTGGCGCACGCGGGTGACCCTGCACGTCGACGATGCCGGGCGGATCGGTCCCTTCGCCGCCCGCAGCCACCGCGTCGTGCCGGTGTCGACCTACCCGCTCGCCCGCCCCGCGATCGCCGAGGCCGCCCTGGCCCTGCAGGGCGAGAAGCCGGGGCGCATCGAGCTCGTGGAGCCCGCGGACGGTCGCGTGCGCATCCTCCGGCACCCCGAGGCCGAGCGCCGGGCGCCCAGGGACCGCCGCCCCCGGCCGAAGCCCGAGGTGGTGCAGGAGCGCGTCGGCGACCGCACGTTCGACGTCGACGCCGGCGGGTTCTGGCAGGTGCACCCCCGCGCCGCCTCCGTCCTCGACGGCGCCGTGTACGGGCTGCTCGACGGACACGTGGAGCCGGACGCGACGCACTACGACCTGTACGGCGGAGTGGGCCTGTTCGCGCGGACTCTCGCGGATCTCGGCGGCACCGACGTCGTGACCGTCGAATCCAGCCGCCGCGCGACGCAGCACGCCGCCGCGAACCTCGCCCCGCTCGACGTGACCGCCGTCACGGCCCGGGTCGACCGCTTCCTGCAGCAGCCGCGGCGCGGGGGCGCGACGGGGGCGGTGGTGCTCGACCCGCCCCGGTCCGGCGCCGGGCGCGCGGTCGTGGAGGGCGTGCATGCGCTGGCTCCGTCCGCGATCGCCTACGTCGCCTGCGACCCTGTCGCCCTCGCGCGCGACCTCGGTACCTTCCGGGGCCTGGGGTGGCAGGTCGACGCGCTCCGCGGGTTCGACCTCTTCCCGCATTCGCATCACTTCGAGGTCGTCGCCCTGCTCACCCGGTGAGCGCATTCCCGGCCCCCGGTCCGCGACTCACTAGGCTGTGGGCATGAGCACCGTCGCCCTCATCGACGACCACGAGTCCGTCCGCCTCGGCCTCGAGGCCGCGTGCGCCAGGGACGGGCAGACCGTCGTGTTCACCGGGAGCACGGTCGGCTCCTACCTCGTGTGGCGGTCCTCCACGGGTGCCCCGCCGGCCGACGTCGTCGTGCTCGACCTGACGCTGGGGGACGGGACGACGGTGACGGAGAACGTCGTGTCCCTCGTCGCCGACGGCGCCAGCGTCGTGATCCACAGCGTCGCCGACCGGCCCGCAGCGGTACGGGAGGCGCTGGCGGCGGGGGCGGCCGGTGTCGTCAGCAAGTCGTCGGCCCTCGACGACGTGCTGGACGCGATCCGCACCGTGGCGCAGGGCGAGGCGCTGAACAACGTCGAGTGGGCGAGTGCGGTCGACGGCGACCGCGCGTTCGCCGATGCCCAGCTGTCCAGCCGCGAGCGGGAGGTGCTGCGTCTGTACGCGACGGGCCTGCCGCTGAAGGCCGTGGCCGAGCGTCTCGGCGTCGCGTACTCCACGGCGAAGGAGAACATCACCCGGATCCGGGTGAAGTACGTCGAGGTCGGTCGGCCGGCGCCCACCAAGGTCGATCTGCTGCGGCGCGCGATGGAGGACGGCATCGTGACGGCCGACGGGGCGCCGAGTGCCCGCTGAGCCGCTGAGCGTCCGCGACGCCTGGAGCAAGATCCCTTCTCCCGGCAGCGCGGAGAACGGCTTCGAGCGGTTCACCGGCAAGCGGATGGAGCGCATCCTCGCGATCGTCGTCGCCCTGGGGTCGGCCGTGCTCGGAGCGCAGGCGCTGATCGCGGCCGTGCAGACGATGTCCCGCGCGGACGCGCCGCACATCTCGATGCTCGTCGCCGTCTTCCTACCGCTGACCGCGATGCTCGTCGCCTGTCTGGTCGGACGCGGCGTGCGCCTGGCCGCGGGGGTGTTCGCCGTCGTGTACGTGCTCGCGCTCGCAGCGTGGCCCGTCGTCGTCGACCCCACGGACAAGGTGGCGGGCGACCAGCCGTGGATCTTCTTCCTCGTGAACGTGGGCGTGGTGGCGGCGATGCTGGCCTTCCCCGTGCGGTTGCAGTTCGCATGGGCCGTCGGCGTGCCCTTCGTCTACGGGTACGTGCGTCTGGTGCAGGGGGAGTTCTCCCGGGAGTTCTGGGTGACGACGGCGTTCGACGTCTCCTTCACGCTGATCCTCGGCGTCGTGATCGTGTCGCTCGGCTGGATGTTCCGTTCGGTCGCCGCGGGCGTGGACGAAGCGCGGGGGACGGCCGTGGCCTCGTATGCCACGGCGGCCGCGGCCGCGGCTGCGGAGGAGGAGAGGGTCGCGATGTCGGCCCTCATGCACGACAGCGTCCTCGCGGCTCTCATCGCCGCCGAGCGCGCGGAGGGCGAGCGGGCACGGGAGCTCGCCGTGGCGATGGCCAGGGAGGCCCTCACGCGGCTCGCGAACACCGAGGCGGCGGTCGCGGAGGAGGGCAGCGACGAGCCGGTGGGGGCCGCGCAGATCGTCGTGGAACTGCGACGAGCACTCTCCGAGCTGGGCGCGGACGCCATCGTGGAGGAGCGCGGCGGCAGCGGCCTCGTCCCGGGGCGGGCCGCGCGGGCCCTCGTGCTCGCCGCCCGCCAGGCGATCGGGAACGCCGTCGCGCACGCCCACGGTCGTGGTCTGCACATCCTCGTCGTCGGTCACGGTGACGAGGGCATCGCCGTGACGATCTCGGACACCGGCGGCGGCTTCGACGTCGACGCCATCGGTCCCGACCGGCTCGGCATCCGCGCCTCGATCCTCGCCCGCATGGCCGGTGTGGCCGGGACCGCGCACATCTCCTCGGATGCGGAAGGCACCGTCGTGACCCTGGGGTGGGAGCGCTCATGAACCGGACCGTCCGCAGCGTCGCCACCTCGCTCGCCGTCGGCTTCGCGCTGTACTTCGTCGCCCGCGGGATCTGGTGGATCGAGCAGCCGACGGCTCCGCTGCTCATGGTCCTCGCCATCGCCGTGTACCTCGTGGTGGTGAACATCGCGATCCTCGGGAGTCCGGTCACGGTGCGCATGCCGTTGTGGTCGGCGCTCCTCGCCCTCGGAGCGAGCGCGGTCATCCCGGTGCTGGTCACCCTCTCGCTGGATCCCGACGATCGGACGGCGCCCTTCGCCACCTGGTACATCGGAGCCCTGGGGCTGCTCGGCATCGTCTGCGTGGTCCGTCGCCGCGCGTGGGCGGGCTGGGCGACGCTGGTCGTGCTCGTCGTCGCCGCCTCCGCCGCCCTCGGGTTCGGAGTGGCGTTGAATCTCGGCGTCGTGGGGTCGATCATGTGGGTCGCGGTCGCCCAGCTCCTGGTGATGTTCTGGGACCGCGCCGTGAGCGACACGGAGCGCCTGTCGGAGATCCAGCAGGCGGTGTCGGCCTGGCACGCGACGCAACGGGTGCGCCAGCGCGAGCGCCGCCTCCGTACCCAGTTCGCCCTCGCGGTCGCCGGCCCCGTCCTCAGCCGGGTGGTGGCGTCACGCGGCCAGCTCGACGAGGACGAGCGGCTGGAGGCGCGGCTCGCCGAGGGGCGCCTCCGCGACGAGCTGCGCGGGGCGGACCTGCTGAACGACGACGTCCGCAACGCGATCGATGCCGCCCGCCGTCGCGGCGCCTCGGTGACCGTGTTCGACGAGGGCGGACTCGACGGCGTCGACGAGGGCCGCCGCATGGAGATCCGCGACGAGCTCGCGTCGGTGCTCCGCAGCGCCGGGACGGGGCGCATCATCATCCGCTCCGCACGAGACCCGCTCGTCGCCGTCACCGTCGTCGGTCGCGCGGGTCTGCGGGCATCGGACGACGATTCCGTGGACCTATGGCACGAGATCACGAGGGAGCGGCGCGGGACGACGTCCGACGCGCGGAGATGAGAGTGGGCGAGGGGCGGCGAATCCGCCTGCCCCTCGCCGTGCGGACAGTTACCCGAAAACCGTCCGCTGGTGGCCGATCAGCGTCTGTCTACCCTGGGACAGAGAGACCAGCCGAACGCGAAGCGTCTCCTCTAGTCTGCGGTCCCGAGCAACGGTTGTCTGTAGGTATTTTGGGGGACAAGATCCGGGCCGGAACTCAGCCGGCGAAACGTCCCCAGGGGATGTCCCGGCGCAGGGGCCGGCGCAGCGGACGCTGGGTGCGGGTCCACGCGGAGACCCGCGGCTCCTCGACCGTCGCCTCCGCCTGCTCGTTCGCATAGGCGTCCCCCAGAACCGCGATGAGGGCAGCGAGCTCCTCCTCGTTCGCGGTGCCGCGGGTGACCTCCAGCATCACGGGCGCAGGCGCCGCCCCGTCGACGGCGGGTTCCTGGCCGCTCACAGCGGGATGTTCCCGTGCTTCTTCGGGGGCAGCTCGGCACGCTTGCCCCGCAACGCCCGGAGAGCCTTCGCGATGGCCACCCGCGTGTTCGCCGGCTCGATGATCCCGTCGAGCTCGCCGCGCTCGGCCGCGAGGAAGGGCGAGGCCACGTTGTACGTGTACTCGTTCGCGAGGCGCGTGCGGACCGCCGCCACGTCTTCGCCCGCTTCCTCCGCCTTGCGGATCTCCCCGCGGTAGAGGATGTTGACGGCGCCCTGTCCGCCCATCACGGCGATCTCGGCGGTCGGCCAGGCGAGGTTCACGTCGGCGCCGAGCTGCTTCGACCCCATGACGATGTACGCGCCGCCGTAGGCCTTGCGGAGGATGACGGTCACGAGCGGCACGGTGGCCTCCGCGTACGCGTAGAGGAGCTTGGCGCCGCGGCGGATGACGCCGGTCCACTCCTGGTCGGTGCCCGGGAGGTAGCCGGGGACGTCGACGAGGGTCACGATGGGGACCGAGAACGCGTCGCAGAAGCGCACGAACCGGCTCGCCTTCTCGCCGGCCTCGATGTTGAGCGTTCCCGCCATCTGGGACGGCTGGTTGGCGATGATGCCGACCGAGCGGCCCTCGATGCGTCCGAAGCCGATGACGATGTTCGGGGCGAACAGCGGCTGCACCTCGAGGAAGTCGCCGTCGTCGACGACGTGCTCGATCACGGTGTGGATGTCGTACGGCTGGTTCGGGGAGTCCGGGATGAGCGTGTTGAGCGTGCGGTCCGCGTCGGTGGTCTCGAACTCGAACGCGCTCTCGTACGAGGGCAGCTCCGCCATGTTGTTGTCCGGCAGGAAGCCGAGGAGCGTGCGGGCGTAGTCGATCGCGTCGTCCTCGTCCTCGGCCAGGTAGTGCGCGACCCCGGAGCGGGTGTTGTGCGTGTAGGCGCCGCCGAGCTCCTCCATGCCGACGTCCTCGCCGGTGACGGTCTTGATCACGTCGGGTCCGGTGACGAACATCTGGCTGGTCTTGTCGACCATGATGACGAAGTCGGTGAGGGCGGGGGAGTAGACCGCGCCGCCGGCCGCCGGGCCCATGATGATCGAGATCTGCGGGATCACGCCCGAGGCGCGGGTGTTGAGGCGGAAGATCTCGCCGTACTTGCCGAGGGCGACGACGCCCTCCTGGATCCGCGCGCCGCCGGAGTCGAGGATGCCGATGCAGGGCATGCCGCCCGCCAGGGCGAACTCCATGATCTTGACGATCTTCTCCCCGGCGACCTCGCCCAGCGAGCCGCCGAACGTCGAGAAGTCCTGCGAGTACACGGCGACCGTGCGGCCGTGGATGGTGCCGACGCCGGTCACCACGGAGTCGCCGTACGGACGCGAGCGATCCATGCCGAACGCGGTGGTGCGGTGCCGCACGTACTCGTCGAACTCGACGAAGCTGCCGGGATCGACGAGGAGTTCGATGCGCTCGCGGGCGGTCATCTTGCCCTTGGCGTGCTGCTTCTCCTTCGCCTTGGCCTCGGCGTCGACGACGGCCTCGGTGTAGCGAGCGCGCAGGTCCGCGATCTTTCCGGCGGTGGTAAAGGGGTCGGGCTTGTCCGTCACGGATTCCACCCTAGCGTCGGCTCCGCGCCGTCCGTTGGATGATCGGCACAACGGGGCGGCGGATCCTTTGGCGAGGTGCGCGCTCGCTCACCCCGCGGTCGTGTCGGAACCCGGTCGCGGCGGCAACCCGTGATCGCCATCGGTGGGACCGGCGTCGAGCTCTTCCGAGGGGTGCTCGCGTCGGCGACCAGCGATCTCGCCGACGCGGTGCCCGACCCATCCCGCGCCGCGCGCCACGGTGCCCGCGGCTCCCGCGACCGCGTTGCCGGCGTAGCGCGCTCCGCGCAGCATCCGCAGCTCGACCTTCTCGGCGCCGGGTACGGGCTCCAGCTCCGCGGGGAGGGTGAGCGGTGCGGCTCCGAAGGCCCGGTGCGAGGTGGTGAGGACCCGGCGTCCGAGGATGTGGTTGCCCGCGCCGCCGATCGCCGCGCCGATGCCGAACGGCATCGCCTTGCCGAGGAACGATGCCCCGCCCTTGGCCGCGAACTGCTTCACGAACATCCCCTTGAGCTGGTCCACGAGCGGTCCCACGGCGGCGCGGGGGAGCGACTTCGTCACCAGCTCGCCCCAGTACGCGGATCGGCTGCTGCCGCGGCCGGTGACCTGCCGGGCGAGCTGTCCGACGAGGTCGACGCCCTCCTTACCGAGCATGAGGGTCATGACGAGAGCGCGTGCGCGGTCGGGGTTGCCGACGGCGATGCCGTGCACCTCGGCGACCGACTGCGCGAAGAGGGCGGTGGATTCCACGAACCCAACGGTCTCGACGCCGGAGAGGGCGAGCGTGATGCCCGTGCCGATACCGGGGACCACGGCGGTCGCCCCCACCGCGGCCCCGCCCGTCGTGACGGCTGCGAGATAGCGGCGCTCCAGGATCCGGATGATCTCGTCGGGGGTCGCGTGCGGGTTGCGCAGCCGGATGCTGCGGATGTGGGCGAGGACCAGCGGGCGCTGTATAGAGAGCACCCGATCGAGCCCACGGACCATCATCGGGTGCTCGGGGGAGCCGACCGGGGGCACGCCCTTGTCCCACGGGGCGTCGTCCGGCAGGGAGTGGATCTTGTGCACCTTGGGGGCCATGTGCCGATCCTATGAAGCGCGACCGCGAAAACACCGAGAGCCCCGGTCCGTGGCGGAACGGGGCTCTCGGAGGGGAGCGTCACACGAAGAGGTTCGCTCGCTCCAGGTCTTCCGCGAAGTCGACCTCGACCGCGTACAGGTCGGAGACATCCATCGGCTCGAGCAGCAGGCCGTCTTCGGCGATCGCCAGCTCGAGACCGCGCTCGAAGTAGTCCTGATCCTCGACCCGCTGCAGCTGGCGCATGAACGCCTTCTTGAAGCCGGAGGAGATGTAGTTGATGCCGACCGCCTCGCCGAGGCCGCCCTTGACGGACTTCGACAGCTCCTTGATGAAGCCCTCCGCGGTGACGGTGTACTTCACCTCTTCGTCGCTGACCTTGGCGGTGTTGACGGTGACGAACGACTGGTCGCGCTCGATGTACGCGGCCGCGCGGCCGAGGATCATCGGGTCGAAGACGACATCGCCGTTCATCCACAGCACACCGCTCCTGCCGGTGGCGCCCAGGGCGCGCAGGAGGCTCTTCGAGGTGTTCGTCTCGTCGTAGCGGTCGTTGTGGACGTAGTTCACGGAGGGGAAGGCCTCGATGATCGTCTCCGCGCGGTAGCCCACCACCGTGGTGATGCGGGCGTCGGAGCCGAAGGCGGCGCGGATGTTGTCGTGCTGCTGGCCCATGATCGTGCGGCCGTCGCTGAGCTCGGTGAGCGGCTTGGGCAGCGCGCGGCCGAGGCGGGAGCCCATGCCCGCGGCGAGGATGACGGTCTGAAGAGTCACGAATACTCCTAAAGGAAGTTGTGTTCACGGCCGGTTCACCGACCAGACACTTCGTCGTGCCGGGAAACATGGTAGCGATTCCCCCTGGAAAGCCCGGGGCCAGGTGGGCCCCGTTGCCATTTCGTGACCGAGTACACACGCAACGCACAGGGACGACAACCCCCTTGCAAAACCGGCGGAGAAGGGGTTCAGGCGGCGGAATCGCGCGTGGGGCCTTGGCTCTCAGCCACCCGTTGATACCGTAGGACGGTGACTTCCTCCCCTGATGACCCCACCCCCCAGGCAGAGGGAGCCGAGACTCCGGCCGAGGCCCCCGCGCCCGTTCGGAAGCCGGCCGCCAAGAGGCCCGCCTCGTCCTCTGCCGCAGCGAAGAAGGCGGCCGCGACCTCGACCGCCGGCACGTCCGCCGCGGACGCGTCGACGGCGAAGAAGAAGACCGCGGCGAAGACCTCGATGGCGAAGACCCCTGCGGCGAAGACCTCGATGGCGAAGACCCCTGCGGCGAAGACCGCGAGCGCGAAGTCGACGAGCGCGAAGACCGCGGCCTCGACGTCCACCGCTGCGAAGTCCCCGGCGGCGAAGACCCCTGCGGCGAAGACCGCGAGCGCGAAGTCGCCTGCGGCGAAGGCCACCGGTGCGACGTCGACCTCAGGCAAGACCGCGGGTGCGAAGGCCGCTTCGGCGAAGACCACCACGACGAAGTCCTCCACGACGAAGTCGTCCACGACGAAGTCGTCCGCGGCGGCGAAGGCACCCGCGGCGAAGTCTCCCGCGGCGAAGAAGCCGGCCGCCGCGCCGACCAAGGCCGCGGCCGAGAAGGCGGCCCCCTCGTCCGAGGTCGTGGTGGAGCCCACGCCCGCAGCGAGCGTGGATCCCGCCGCTGCGCGCACGGCCTCCGCAGCCCGAACGGCCGCGATGAAGAACACCGCGGCGCGCACCACCGGCTCGAAGCGTCCGTCCGCGACGACCACGAAGCCGAGCACGGCTGCCGCCAGGACGACGGCCGCCAAGACCGCTGCGGCCAAGGCCGCGGCGGCGAAGACGGCCGCCGCGAAGGCATCGGCGGCCAAGACGACGGCCAAGACCACCGCCGCCAAGACCGCGGCGGCGAAGGCGGCCGCGGCCAAGGCGGCTGCCGCGAAAGCCGCGGAAGCAGAGGCGGCGGAAGCACAGGCCGCGGACGCCGAGGTCGCTGCGGAGACGCAGCCGGAGGACTCCGGCGCCGTGTCGTCGCCGACCGCGTCCGCAGAGGCCATCGACACCGCCTCAGCCGAGACGGCGTCGGACGACGGAACCGCCGAAGCTGCGACGCTCGTCGAGGACCCCGCGGTCACCGAGGACCGTGCCACGGAGCCCGCCGTCGAGGTATCCGACACCGCTCTGCCGGTGACGACGGAGCCCGCGCCCGAAGACGGCCGCGTCGCGGAGGTCGAGATCGTCGAGGTGGTCGACGCGGTGATCGCCGAGGAGCCGCCGGCGGAAGCCGATGACGACGCGGCGGCGGAGCCCGGCACCGAGGCCATCCGCATCCGCGGCCTCGTGAAGCAGTTCGGCGAGAACCGCGCGGTCGACGGCATCGACCTCACGGTGCCCGCGGCCTCCTTCTACGGCATCGTGGGGCCGAACGGCGCCGGCAAGACCACGACCCTGTCGATCGTCGCCGGCCTCCTGCGCGCCGACGAGGGCAGCGTCCTCATCTGCGGCATCGACCAGGCGACCGACCCGCTCGCTGCGAAGCGCGTGATGGGCGTGCTGCCCGACCGGCTGCGCACCTTCGACCGCCTCACCGGGCGTCAGCTGCTCTATTACTACGGACTGCTCCGCGGGCTCGCCGCCGACGTCATCGAGAAGCGCACCGGCGACCTCGCCAGGGCCTTCGACCTCGGCGACGCCCTGAACCGGGTGGTGTCCGATTACTCGGCCGGCATGACGAAGAAGATCATGCTCGCGGGCGCGATGATCCACTCGCCCCGCGTGCTCGTCCTCGACGAGCCGTTCGAGTCCGTCGACCCCGTGTCGTCCGCCGTGATCCTCGACATCCTGCGGGCGTACGTGTCGCACGGTGGCACGGTGATCCTGTCGAGCCACGGCATGGACCTCGTGGAGCGCGTGTGCTCCCGGGTGGCGATCATCGTGAACGGCGAGGTGCTCGCCGAGGGCACGATCGACGAGGTGCGCGCGGGCCAGACGCTCGAGTCCCGATTCGTGGAGCTCGCGGGCTCCAGCGGCGAGGTGGAGGGGCTCGAGTGGCTGCACACGTTCTCCGACTGAGGTTCGCGCTCCTCCTGGGCGCTCTGCGCGGGGAACACCGGGTGCGCACCCTGCTCTCCTTCGGCGCGGTGATCGCGGTCACCGTGGTGGTGTGCGTGGCGGTGTTCAGCCTCGGCGGCGCCCCCGTCCCGGTATCCAAGGCGGTGACGGTGCTCGGCGGGGCGGCCGTCCTGCTCGGCTTCCTCGTGGGGCCGCTGCTCGTGGGGGCCGTCGACCAGCTCGATCCGCGGCGCTTCGCGGTGTTCGGCGTCGACGAGCGGAAGATGCCCTGGGTGCTCGCGATCGCGTCGCTCGTCAGCGTCCCGAGCCTCGCACTCCTCGCGGTCTACATCAGCGTGACCGTCGTCGCGATCAGGGCCGGCGCGCCGTGGCTCCCGGCCGTCCTCCTGGCGCTGATGGGGCTGCTGTCGACCATCCTCCTCTCGCGGGTGGGGATGGCGCTCAACGCGCTCCTGCTTCCGGAGCGCCGCTCCCGGGAGCTGACCGCGTTGTTCGCCCTCGCCCTGATCGTCATCGCGTTCCCCGTCGCCGTGTTCCTCGGCTCCCTCCGCTGGGACGGCGAGGTGCCGGCATCGCTGGCGACCCTGACCTCCGTGATCGGCTTCACCCCGCTCGCCGCCTCCCCGGCGGCGATGTTCGCGGCGGCGGAAGGGGAGACGGCCGCGGCCTGGGTCAGCGGCCTCGTGGCCGTCGTCACCCTGGCCCTGCTGTGGCTCGCCTGGACCTGGTTCGTGCGTCGCCTGCTCACCACGACCGAGCGTCCGGTGGCGGCACGGGAACGGAGCGGACTCGGCTGGTTCGGTCTCCTGCCCTCGAACGCCTTCGGCGCCATCGCGGCGCGGAGCCTCGTGTACTGGCTGCGCGACCGCCGGTACATCATGAACATCATCGTGGTGCCGGTGGCCGGCGTGCTCACCGTGTTCCCCCTCATCGTCGCGGGTGTGCCGGTCGAGATCGCCGCCCTCGTGCCCGTGCCCGTCATGGCCCTGTTCTTCGGCTGGCTGCCCCACAACGACGTCGCCTATGATTCCACGGCCCTGTGGACCCACGTCGCGAGCGGCGTCCGCGGTCTTCCCGACCGTCTCGGGCGCCTCGTGCCGGTGCTGCTCGTCGCCGTCCCCGTGCTGGCGATCGCGGTGCCGCTCTCGCTGCTCCTCGCCGGTCGGTGGAGCCTCCTCCTGCCGCTCGTCGGTCTCGGAGCGAGTCTGCTGTTCAGCGCCCTCGGGATCTCGAGCGTGGTGTCCGTGGTCGCGCCCTACGCGGTCTCCCGCCCGGGGGACAGCCCGTTCCAGCAGCCGCAGCGGCCGACGTCCCGCGGCGTGTACGGGCCCGCTGCGGCGTTCCTCGGCGCGATCGTGCTGAGTGTGCCGACGATGTGGCTGTTCGCGGCGAGCATCGTCGCCGATTCCGGCTACGCGCCCGCGGCGTTCTGGGTCGGCATCCTCACCGGGATCGCGGTGTTCCTCGGGGGAGCCGTGCTCGGCGGCCGCATCTTCGAGCGCAGCGGCGAACGTCTGATGGAGTTCGTCGAGACCGCGTGAGACCGCCCCGCCGAGGGGGAGACGCGGCTAGAATCGCGGGATGAGTACTCCGCTGGACAGCCCCGATCAGGGCGGCGTGGCAACGCTTGATCGCGAACTGGAAGAACTCCTCCGCGAGGAGAACATCGAACCGGGCGACCACGAGCGCTTCTCGCACTACGTCAAGAAGGACAAGATCCTCGAGTCGGCGATCACGGGCAAGCCCGTCCGCGCCCTCTGCGGCAAGAAGTGGACGCCGGGCCGCGACCCCGAGAAGTTCCCGATCTGCCCGACGTGCAAGGAGATCTACGAGTCGATGGTCCGCTGACCCCGGTCAGTCGGCCTCGACGTAGACCGTCGGGATCGCGGGGTCGGACTTGCTGAGCGCGAGGGCGCGCACCGGCAGCTCTTCGCGGATGCGCAGGTGGTGTGCGCGAGCAGCGGCGGTCCCTGCAGCACCCTCGAAGGCGCTGTCGATCTCCCCGCCGTCGACGAGGGTCACCTGGAGCGGGCGTCCGTCCGGGTGCTCGGCAGGCGTGTCGAGTGCTTCGAACCCGTCGGAGACGACGACCGTCTCCGCCGCGGCGACTCCGTCGCTGAGCGTGCGGAACGCCGCCTTGCGGCCGCCGAACGAGGCCTTGTCGGCGGACGCCTTGGCGACCCCGATCCACGAGCCGTCGGCATCCTGCCGGGCCACGAGCTTGTAGACCATGCTCGCGGTGGGATATCCGGAACCCGTCACGACGGACGTGCCCACGCCGTACGCGTCCACGGGCGACGCGGCGAGAGCGGCGATCGCGTACTCGTCGAGATCGCTCGTGACCGTGATGCGGGTCTCGGTGGCGCCGAGCTCGTCGAGCTGTGCGCGCACCTCTGCGGCGACGATCGGAAGGTCACCGGAGTCGATGCGGACGCCGCCCAGCCCGGTCCCGGCCACCCGGATCGCGGTCTCGACGCCGGTGCGGATGTCATAGGTGTCCACGAGGAGGGTGGTGTCCACGCCCATGCTCTCGACCTGCGCGCGGAAGGCGTCCTCCTCGCTGTCATGCAGCAGGGTCCACGAGTGGGCGGCGGTGCCCATGGTCGGGATGCCCCAGGAGCGACCGGCCTCGAGGTTGCTCGTGGCGCCGAAGCCGGCGATGTAGGCCGCCCGCGCCGCGGCCACGGCGGAGCGCTCCGCCGCGCGGCGCGAGCCCATCTCGGCGAGCGGTCGCTCCCCGGCGGCGATGCTCATGCGCGCGGCGGCGGTGGCGACGGCGGAGTCGTGGTTGAGTACGCTCAGCGCCAGCGTCTCCAGGACCACCGCGTCCGCGAACGAACCCTCGACCGTGAGGATGGGCGACCCGGGGAAGTAGAGCTCGCCCTCGCGGTAGCCGCGGACGGTCCCGGTGAAACGGTAGCGCTCCAGGGAGGCGAGGGTCTCGGCGTCGACGACGCGCTCGTCGCGGAGGAAGCGCAACTCGTCGTCCCCGAAGCGGAAGTCACGGAGCAACCCGAGCAGCCGCCCGGTGCCGGCCACGACGCCGAAACGGCGTCCGCCGGAGAGACGCCGGGAGAAGAGCTCGAAGACGCTCGGTCGGGACGCGGTGCCGTCCCGGAGCGAGGCGGCGAGCATCGTGAGCTCGTAACGGTCGGTGAGCAGCGCCGTCGACGTGGTCATGCGCTCAGCTTAGTGAGCGCCGCGATGCACGCGGCGCCGCGCACGCGGGTAGGCTTGGGGGTCATGAACGACGCGCCGATCGGGATCTTCGACTCCGGTGTCGGCGGGCTCACGGTGGCCAGGGCCATCCGGGCCCAGCTGCCCCGCGAATCGTTCGTCTACATCGGCGACACCGCGCACTCGCCGTACGGCCCCAAGCCCATCGCCGACGTGCGCCGCTACGCGCTCGAGGTGCTGGACACGCTGGTCGACCAGGGCGTGAAGATGCTCGTGATCGCCTGCAACACCGCGTCCGCGGCCATGCTGCGCGATGCGCGCGAGCGCTACGACGTGCCCGTCGTCGAGGTGATCGGTCCGGCCGTGCGACGCGCGGTCTCGACGACGAGGAACGGCCGGGTCGGCGTGATCGGCACCGTCGGCACCATCGGCTCGCGGGCCTACCAGGACATGCTCGAGGTGAACGAGCGCCTGCAGGTGTTCACGGCGGCCTGCCCCCGGTTCGTCGAGTTCGTCGAGGCCGGCGTGACCGGGACCCCCGAGGTGCTCGCCGTGGCCGAGGAGTACCTCGCGCCGCTGCGGGAGGCCGACGTGGACACGCTCGTCCTCGGCTGCACGCACTATCCGTTCCTCCGTGGTGCCATCAGCTACGTCATGGGGGAGGGCGTGACCCTGGTCTCCAGCGACGACGAGACCGCGGGCGACGTGTACCGCCAGCTCGTGCGCGGCGATCTGCTGGCGCCGCCCGACGCCACCGCGACCTACGTGTACGAGGCCACGGGCGACTCCGCCGACGACTTCACGGCGCTCGCGAACCGGCTCATGGGCCGTGAGGTGCGCGACGTGCAGCTCGTCCAGACCGGCGTCATCACGCTTCCCGATTCCGCCCTCGACGCGCGCTGAGCCCGTCGCTCCATCCCCGACCGAGAGAAGCACATGACCGACATCGTCCGCGCCGACGGCCGTTCCACCTCGCAGCTCCGCGAGATCACCATCGAGCGCGGCTGGAGCGCGCAGGCCGAGGGCTCGGCTCTCATCAGCTTCGGCGGGACGAAGGTGCTGTGCACCGCCTCGTTCACGAACGGCGTGCCCCGGTGGCTCACCGGCAAGGGCAAGGGCTGGGTCACGGCGGAGTACGCGATGCTCCCGCGCGCGACGAACAGCCGCAACGACCGGGAGAGCGTGAAGGGGCGCATCGGCGGCCGCACGCACGAGATCTCCCGCCTCATCGGACGCGCTCTCCGCGCCGTCGTCGACACCAAGGCGCTGGGCGAGAACACCATCGTCATCGACTGCGACGTGCTCCAGGCCGACGGCGGCACTCGCACGGCGGCGATCACCGGCGCCTACGTCGCCCTGGCCGATGCCATCGAATGGGGCCGGGACAAGAAGTTCATCGGCAAGAACTCGACGCCGCTGCTCGACTCGGTCTCCGCGGTGTCGGTCGGCATCGTCGACGGGGAGCCGATGCTCGACCTCGCCTACGTCGAGGACGTGCGGGCCGAGACCGACATGAACGTCGTCGTGACCGGCCGCGGCCTGTTCGTCGAGGTGCAGGGCACGGCCGAGGGAGCGCCGTTCGACAAGCGCGAGCTCGACGCGCTCCTCGACCTCGGGGTCGCCGGCTGCGCGGAGCTGAAGGACCGGCAGCTCGCCGCTCTGGCGGGAGCCTGAGCATGCGCGTCGTCCTCGCGACCCACAACCCGCACAAGGTCGCGGAGTTCCAGCAGATCGTCCAGCAGACGCGGCCCGACCTGGAGGTCGTCGGCTATGACGGTCCCGAGCCGGTCGAGGACGGGGTGACGTTCGCCGAGAACGCGCTCCTCAAGGCGCGAGCGGCCGCCGCGCACACCGGCCTCGCGGCGCTCGCCGACGACTCCGGCATCTGCGTGGACGTGCTCGGCGGGTCGCCCGGGGTGTTCTCGGCGTACTGGGCAGGACAGAAGAAGGACGCCACGGCGAATCTGGAGCTGCTGCTCGACCAGCTGCGTGACATCGCCGACCCGCATCGCTCGGCGCACTTCACCTCGACCATCGCCCTCGTCCTCCCGGACGGTCGCGAGCACGTCGTCGAGGGGATCTGGCCCGGACGCCTCGCCCACGAAGCCTCCGGGGGCGGCGGTTTCGGCTACGACCCGATCTTCATCCCGGACGGCCAGCCCGACGGCGCGGAGCGCACCGTGGGGGAGTTCACGGCGGAGGAGAAGCAGTCGCAGTCGCATCGCGCCCGCGCCTTCACGGCGCTCGTGCCGCTGCTCGCCGCGCTCTGAGGATCCCGCAGAAGAACCCCTGCTGACGGTGAGAATCGTTACTGTTCCCGACTAGGCGGAAACGGCCTCTCCGCACCCGATGCCGGGCTAGCCTGGGGGCATGCACGATCACGCGCCCGCGCCCGGCGGTCTCCGTTCGGCGAGCAGCCGTCGCCTGCTCGCGATCTCGCTGACCCTCACGGCGACCGTGATGATCGTGCAGGTCGTCGGAGCCCTCCTCACGGGCTCGCTCGCGCTGCTCGCGGACGCCGCGCACATGTTCACGGACGCCTCGGCGCTCGTGATCGCCCTCATCGCCGCGACCGTGGCGGCGCGTCCTGCGGACGACCGCCGGACGTTCGGCTACCAGCGGGCCGAGGTGTTCGGCGCCCTCATCAACGCGGTCATCCTCATCGCCCTCGCCACCGTCGTCGCCGTGCAGGGGGTGCAGCGGCTGCTGAACCCCTCCGAGGTCGAGGTCGCCGGTGGGCTGATGCTCGTCGTCGCGGTCGTCGGCCTCGTCGCCAACGCGGTGTCGATGTGGCTGCTCAGCCGGGCCCAGCGCACGAACCTGAACGTGCGGGGCGCCTACCTCGAGGTGATGGGCGACCTGCTCGGCTCGCTCATGGTCATCATCGCGGCGGGCGTGATCCTCGTGACGGGCTGGATGCCGGCCGACGCGCTCGCCTCGCTGTTCATCGCGGCGATGATCATCCCGCGGGCGTTCGTGCTGCTCAAGGAGGTGTTCTCCGTGCTCGCCGAGTCGGCCCCGAAGGGCATGGCCGTCGGCGAGATCCGCACCCACCTGCTCGGCTACGACGGCGTCGTCGGGGTCCACGACGTGCACGTGTGGCAGCTCACCCGCGGGGCGCCCGTCTTCACCGCGCACGTCAGCGTGCGACCGGACCTGCTGGCGGACGGCCGCTCGGCGGCGCTGCTGTCGGAGATGCAGGCGTGCCTCGCGGATCACTTCGACGTCGCGCACTCCACGTTCCAGATCGAGCCGGCCGAGCAGAGCGACTGCGAACCGCACCACGCCTGAGCGGCGTGCCGCTCACGCCTCGACGGCGATCTCGTCGACGGTCTTGTCCGGGCGCAGACCTCGCCAACGCGCGTGCCGGAGGATGCCGTCCGGCGTCCAGTTCGCGAACTCCACCTCGCCCACGAGCTCGGGTCGCACCCACAGGGCGTCGGAGGAATCGGGTCGGGGCACGCCGTCGAGCGGTGCCCGCGGCACGCGCAGCGGCTCCAGGCGCGCGAGGAGATCGCGAAGGATCCGGTCGGTGAATCCGGTGCCCACGCGGCCGATGTAGCGGAGGTCGCCGCCCTCCGGGACCGCGAGGAGGAGAGAGCCGAGAGTGCCCTCCCGCTCGCCCTTTCCCGGGCGGATGCCGACGATCACCGCCTCCTGCATGCGGGTGTTCTTGAGCTTGAGCCAGGAGGGCGAGCGCTGGCCGGCGCGGTACCGCGACGCGGGATCCTTCACGACGACGCCCTCCAGACCGAACTCCTCGCTCGCCGCCAGTGCCGCGTCCACGTCGTCGAAGACGGGTGGGACCTGGATGGGCGCGTCGACTCCCGCCACGATGTCGCTCAGGAGCGTGCGGCGCTCGCGGAGCGGCATCCCGGTGAGGTCGTGGCCGTCGAGGCGGAGTAGGTCGAACAGCATGTAGACGACGGGTGTGCGCACCACCTCGCGCTCGATCTCCCGGGGCCGGGTGAGGTGCATGCGGTTCTGCAGCAGGGAGAAGCTCGGCCGGGCGGCGCTGTCGAAGGCGACGATCTCCCCGTCGACGATCGCCTCGTCGACCGGGAGGAACGGGGCGCCGTCGGCCGTCAGCTCGGGGTAGCGGGCGGTGATGTCGGTGCCGCGACGGGCGTGCAGCGACATGTGCCCGTCGCGCCAGGTGCCGATCGCACGGATGCCGTCCCACTTCACCTCCACCCAGGACGGGGTGCTGAGGTTTCGAGCGATCGCGGGGGTGCCGTTCTCGGCGAGCATCGGGGCGAGGGAGGGGAGGGTGGCCCCGGCGGGTGACGGTGCGGGCGCGGCGAGGGGCCGTCCGCGGCGGGTGGGGGCGGGGGCCGCCGCCCGGATCGCGGGAGCCGGGGTCGGGGCGGGCGCGTTCGAGGGCAGAGCCGGAGCGTCGGGGCGGAGCGACGAGAGGGGGTCGAACCCGGCAGCCGCGCGTGCGAGCACGTCGTCCAGTTCGAGGTGGGCGAGCCCCGGGTCGTCGAGCTCCTCCCACGTGCGCGGCGCCGCGACGCCGGGGCGGGCGCGCCCGCGCAGGGAGTACGGGGAGATCGTCGTCTTCTTGCCGTTGTTCTGGCTCCAGTCGAGGAACACCTTGCCCCCGCGCACGGCCTTGGACATGACGCTCGTCGCCAGGTCCGGGTGGTCGTTCTCGATGATGCGGGCCAGTTCTTTGACCACGGCGGAGACCTCGGCGCTGGTCTGTTCGCCGGGCAGGGACGCGTAGAGGTGGATGCCCTTGCTGCCGCTCGTCACGGGCAGGGGGTCGAGGCCCATGCCGGTGAGGAGCGTCCTGGCGATCCGGGCGACCTCGGCGCACTGCGCGAGGTCGGCGCCGGGTCCGGGGTCGAGGTCGAGCACAAGACGGTCCGGGCGACCGGGCAGGCCCTCCGGGGTGAACCGCCATTGCGGCACGTGCAGCTCGATCGCGGCGACCTGCGCGAGCCACACGAGCGTGGGAACGCCCTCCACCAGCGGATACGCCTTGGGGCCGTCGGAGTGCTGGATGTCCTGCCGCGGGATCCAGTCCGGAGCCCCGGGCTCGAGCTGCTTCGTGAAGAAGGAGTCTTCCGGGGCGGCGGCGGTGCCGACCCCCTCGACCCAGCGCTTGCGGGTGACCGGGCGGCCGTCGAGGAGGGGCAGGAGCAGGGGCGCGATGGCGGTGTAGTAGGCGATGACCTCGCCCTTGGTCGTGCCCGTCTCCGGATAGACGACCTTGTCGAGGTTGGTCACGCGCAGTCGTCGGCCGTCGACCTGTACGACCTGCGCCTCTCCCACCATGGAGCCAGCGTAGTCAAGGGGTGGTCGTGACGGGTGGGGCTGGTGTCTACTGGTGTGATGAGGACGATCTGGAAGGGCGCCCTGACGTTCGGGCTGGTGAACGTGCCGGTCAAGGTGTACTCCGCGACCGAGGACCACGACGTGCCGCTGCATCAGGTGCACGACAAGGACGGCGGCCGCATCCGCTACCAGCGGACGTGCGAGGTGTGCGGCGAGACGGTCGCCTACTCCGACATCGACCGCGCCTACGTCGACGACGGGCAGACGGTCGTGCTCACCAAGGACGACCTCGCCGCGCTGCCGGCGGAGAAGAGCCGCGAGATCGACGTGGTGGAGTTCGTGCCCTCCGAACAGGTCGATCCGCTCACCCTCGACAAGCCGTACTACCTGGAGCCCGACTCGAAGTCGCCCAAGGCGTACGTGCTGCTGCGCAAGACCCTGGAGCAGACCGACCGAACAGCGATCGTGCGGTTCACGCTGCGCCAGAAGACGCGCCTCGCCGCCCTGCGCGTGCGGGGCAAGGTGCTCGTGCTCCAGACGCTCCTGTGGTCGGACGAGGTCCGCGAGGCGGAGTTCCCGTCCCTCGACGAGGACGTGCGGATCTCGAAGAAGGAGCTGGAGCTGTCGTCTTCGCTCGTGGACAGCTACTCGGCCGACTTCGACCCCGAGGAGTTCGTCGACGAGTACCAGAAGGAGCTCCGCACCCTCATCGACGCGAAGATCGAGGCCGGGGAGACGTTCGATGTGGCCGAGACGTTCGGCGGCGACGGCGAGAAGGCGGCGGACGGCGGCGAGGTCATCGACCTGATGGAGGCGCTGCGCGCGAGCGTGGCCCGCTCCAAGGAGAAGCGCTCGAAGAACGCGGGCTGACCCGCGACGGGATCAGTGCTTGCCGTCGCCGTCGAGGTCGGGGGCCCGGTCGAACACGTCGGCGTCGAGGACGAGCTCCTCCGCCTCCTCGTGGTCGGTCACGACGTCTTCGCCCGCGGCCGCGGCCTTCTTCGCCTTGTGGCGCTCGGTGAGGTAGTGCCACAGGGTGACGATCGCCGTACCGCCGACGGCGATGAGCAGGATGATGTCGATGTACTCGACGACGAGGTGCCGGATCCACGGGATGTAGGCGATGAGGTAGCCGACCATCGTGAGGCCGAAGCCCCAGATCATCGCTCCGATGAAGTTGTAGAGCGAGTAGCGCCGCCAGGGCATGTGGCCCACGCCGGCGGCGACCGGAGCGAACGTGCGAACGATCGGCACGAAGCGCGCGAGGATCACGGTGAGTCCGCCGAAGCGCTCGAAGAACGCGTTGGTGCGCTCGACGTTCTTCCTGCTGAACAGGCCGGATTCCTTGCGTTCGAACACCGCGGGGCCGCCCTTGTGCCCGATGACGTAGCCGACCTCGCCGCCGATGAACGCCGAGAGGGCGATGAGCAGCGAGACGACCCAGATGTTCACGCCGAAGACGTTGCTCGTGTGGGTCAGCAGGCCCGCGATGATGAGCAGCGTGTCACCGGGCAGGAGGAAGCCGACCAGCAGACCGGTCTCGGCGAAGATGATGAAGCAGACCACGAGGAGCGCCCACGGACCCGCCGCCCCGATGATCGTCTGCGGATCGAGCCACGGGATGAGCGCGGTGGGGGCGTGCAGCATGCTTTCGAGCACTGGCGGGATTCCCGTCGGTCGTGAGGTGTCGGCGGTGTAGCGATGCGGGCGCCGAAGCACCCGTCGTGCGGAAGGTGGGACTTGAACCCACACGCCCTGGGGCACAGGAACCTAAATCCTGCGTGTCTGCCAATTCCACCACTCCCGCGCGGTGGCTTCAGTCTACTGACCCGCGCGCTGTTCGACCCTGGGGATCGTCCCGCAGTTCCGCGCCGTCACGCAGGGCGATGACGCTCCAGCCGGACGACGGCGACGAGGACTCCCGCCGCGAGCGCACCGAGTCCGCCCATCGCCATGTCGCCGATGGTGTCCTCGTAGGTGACGAAGATCTCGTCGGTGATGAAGGTGCGTCCCGCCCACTCGATCATCTCCCACACGGCGCTGGCCGCGAGCCCGATGACGGTGCAGAGGACGATCGGGATGCGCGGTCGGAACGCCGGCGACTCCTGCGCGGTGACGATGCCGAGGCGGGAGAGCACGAGGTAGCCGGTGGCGGCGAGGGCGCCTGTGCAGACGAAGTGCACGACGAGGTCCCACCCGGTGAGCGTGCGGTACAGGTCGAACACGTTGCTCGCCGCCGCGATGAGCACGATCAGGCCGATCGTGAGGTCGATGCCGCCGCGCATCCCGAGGACGCGGGGGAGCATGAGGGCGGGAAGAGCGAGCGCGAGGATGCCGGCGTCGGTCGGGGTCGACCAGATCGCCGCGACGAGGACGCTGAGGATGCCGATCACCCGGACGGCGTCGGCGCCGTACTCCGCGACGGACTGCGGCGGGCGGAGGAAGTCCTCCTTCATGCGGGCTCCTCGGGTGCGGCAGCGGGGGCGAGATCGATCAGGGCGTGCACGGGGAGGTGATCCGACGGCCAGCCCCCTCCATACTGGCGGGCGTCGATGCCCACCCGGCGCACGGAAAGCGCGGGGGAGACGAGGATGCCGTCGATGCGGCGTCCGCGGCGGGGCGACCGGTAGCCGGCGAACGTGCTCCAGGCGGGGGTGCGGCGGGACACGGCGGCCGTCCACGAATCGCGGAGGACGCCGTCGGCTTCCAGGGCGCGCCACGGTGCCGAGCCCGCGGCGGCGTTGACGTCCGCGAGGAGGATGACGGGTGTCGCAGAGGCGACGGCGAGGTCGTGCACCGCCTGCGCCTGACGGAGCCGCGCCCACGGCGAGAACGCGTCGAGGTGGGTGTTGAGCACGGTGACGGGGGCGTCCGTGCGGCGGTCGCGGAAGGATGCCTCCACCGCCACCCGCGGCGCGACGCTCAGCCAGGAGCGGGAACCAGGGCGATCGGGGGTGCGGGAGAGCGCGACCTGTCGCCAGGTGCGCAGCTCCAGCCGGTCGGCGTCGTAGAAGAGGGGACAGCCCTCGCCGCGGGGTCCGGGGAGGCGGCCGTGGCCGACGCGGCGGAACGACGGGCCGAGCGCGGCGGAGACGGCGGCGGCCTGCGCGGGAAGGGCCTCCTGCACACCGAGGACGTCCGGCCGCTCGGTGCGCAGGAGCGCGGTCAGCCGGGGGCGTCGGATCTCCCAGCGGTCGGCGCGCGGCCAGGCGAGGGCACCGAGGTCGCGGCGGATGTTGAGGGACATGACGTGCAGCTCGGTGGCGGATGGTGTTCCGAGGAGCGGGGCGGTCATCGGCGGGCTCCGGGCGCGGGAACGCCGAGGCGGTGCAGTACCCGGCGTAGCACGAGCCGCACCCAGCGCACAGGAGGGAAGTCCTCCGGCCAGTGCACGAGGACGGTGCGGGCGCCGATCCGGGCCCGGCGGGCGAAAGAGCGGCCGCTGCCGAACGGGCGCATGGAGATGCCCATGTCGGTGTGCAGGAGCCAGCGGATGCGGTGGCGTTCGCCGACATGGAAGGCGAGGTCGAGGTCGTCGTGGAGCGCGGCGTCGCCGTGCACGCGATCGCGGACGGCGAGCCACGTCGAGCGGCGGAGGGCGAGGTTCGACCCGAACAGTGGTGCGTGGCCGAGGGCAGAGCCGCATACGACGACGTAGGACAGCAGGTAGGCCGCCGCGAGGGGCCGGCGCAGGAACCGGGGGCCGTCGACGAAATGCGCACCGCCTGTCCAGGCGCCGACCCGCGGATCGCGTGTGCACGCGGTCGCCACCGTCTCGATCCACCGCGGCCCCGGCACGCCGTCGGCGTCGAGCCGCAGGATCACGTCGCCCGTCGCCGCGTCGTACCCGGTCGCGCTCGCCGCGGGGATGCCCGGGGTGTCGCACCGCACGACCCGTGCACCGTGCTGGGCGGCCACGGCGGCCGAATCGTCGGCCGAGGCGTTGTCCACGACGATGATCTCGTCGGGCGGGAGCGTCTGCCGGGCGAGGGCGCGGAGACACCGCCGCAGTTCCGCCGCGTCGTCCTTGACCGGAATGACCACGCTCAGGGTCGGTTCGGGGGCGGCTGGTGTGGCGCGGTGCACGTCGTCTCCTCGCAGGTCTGCTCCTCAGCCTAAGGAGCGCGACGACGGGGGACGTACCGGTTGACACCGGGGCGGGCGGCTCGATACGGCGGCGTCAGGAGGCGCTCTCGATGCAGACCGCTTGTCCCTCGACGAACGTATCGATCGCGGTCCGGCGGAGTTCCTGTTCGCGGTCGGGGTCCGCGTCGTCGCCGTTCTGGACGCCGACGCGGTAGTCGTAGAGCGCGCGCAGGTCGTCGCTCACCGCCGTCGCTGCCTCCTGCACCTCGCCGTCGACGTCCAGCTCGGCGTACTCGTCCGCGAGCTCCTTCAGGCGCTCGGTCTGCTCCGGGCTGGGCACGCCGCCGACCGTGTCCTGGGCGAAGAAGGCCTCGAGCTCCGTGTCGACGGCGGCCACGCTCTGGCACTGCAGGAGATCGGCACCCCCGGTGCAGCCTGACAGGACGAGAACGCCGAGGAGCCCGCACGAGACAGTGAACCGCTTCATGCCTGCACGGTACCGGGTGCCGGACGGCCTCCGTTCGAAGGCGGCGCATGGGGTGTGGATAACTCAAGGGGCCGGGAGGTGATCGTTGCGAGGATGCAGGGATGGAGCAGCCCGCGTCGATCATCGCCGACCTCGTGAGGCGTCGGCTGCGGACCGAGGGGGTGGATCCGGCGACGGACCCGGAGCGGGCGCGGGAGGTCGCCCGGGCGGAGGTGCGGCGTCACGATGATCGGGCGCTCGCGCGGGGCGGCATGCTGGTCGAGGACGAGGCGGCGTGCGTGCGGGACGTGCTGGCGGCGGTGAGTGGCTTCGGTGCTCTGCAGCCGCTGCTCGACGACCCGGGCATCGAGGAGGTGTGGGTCAACGGCGACGGGGTCGTGCACACGGCGCGGGGTGGGGTCGCGGAGCGGACGGCGCTGCGGTGGGACGGGGCGACGGTTCGGGATCTGGTGGAGAGGATGCTGCAGGCGACGGGGCGGCGGGTGGACATCGGGCAGCCGTTCGTCGATGCCTCGCTGCCGGACGGTTCGCGGCTGCACGTGGCGATCGCCGATACTGGTAGCGCCGATTGTTGCTGAGTTGCGTATTCAGCGGCTTCCGACTCTTCTCCCAATGAATGGTGGGGCACTGATCACCAATGATTGATCAGCGCTTGCTGTATAGTTCAGTACATGCTGACTATTGCTTCGCGCCTCGACGTCATGAACCGGCTCGGCCGGGCCATGGCGGACCCGACGCGCTCCCGGATCTTGATGACTCTGCTGAACGCCCCGAGCTATCCGGCCGTGCTCTCGCGCGAGCTGGAGCTGACCCGCTCGAACGTCTCGAACCACCTGACGTGCCTGCGTGACTGCGGGATCGTGGTCGCCGAGCCTGAGGGTCGCCAGACGCGCTACGAGATCGCTGACCCGCATCTTGCGGCTGCGCTCGTCGCGCTCGTGGATGTGACGCTGGCGGTCGATGAGCACGCGCCGTGTGTGGACTCGTCGTGCACGGTGCCGGGCTGCTGCGGTACAGGGGCGGACGCGTGAGCGCGGCGTGTAGCTGCGAGCACGAGCCTGCCACTGCGGCGGAGGATGAGACCGAAGAGGTGGAGCGGCCCTGGTGGAGGGACCGTGGGATCATGGTGCCGGTCTTCTCCGGTGTCGCGTTCCTGGCTGGTCTGATCCTTGAATGGTCCGGGCTCGAGATCCCGGCGCTCGTACTGTTCTGGATCGGCCTGCTGCTGGGCGCGTCGACGTTCACTCCTGGCGCGATTCGGAAGCTGTTCAAGGGCAAGCTCGGGATCGGGCTGCTGATGACGATCAGCGCGATCGGCGCGGTCATCCTCGGCTATGTGGAGGAGGCCGCTGCTCTGGCGTTCTTGTACTCGATTGCTGAGGCGCTTGAGGACAAGGCGATGGACCGTGCCCGTGGCGGCCTGCGGGCGCTGCTGAAGCTCGTGCCGGAGACGGCGACCGTGCTGCAGAGCGGCGTCTCTGCGCAGGTGCCGGCGAGGGAGTTGACGGTCGGCCAGGTCATGGTGGTCCGCCCGGGCGAACGGATCGCAACCGACGGGATCGTCCGCTCTGGCCGCTCAAGCCTGGACACCTCGGCGATCACCGGGGAGTCGATCCCCGTCGAGGTCGAGCCCGGGGACGCGGTGTCGGCCGGCGCGATTAACAGCTCCGGCGTGCTGGAGGTCGAGGCGACCGCGGCCGGTACCGATAACTCGCTTACGACGATCGTGGAGTTGGTCGAGAAAGCGCAGACGGAGAAGGGCGAGCGTGCGCGTCTCGCGGACCGGATCGCCCGCCCGCTCGTACCCGGTGTGCTGATTCTCGCAGCGCTCGTCGCGATCATTGGGTCACTGCTGGGCGACCCGGAGGTATGGATCACTCGTGCGCTCGTCGTGCTGGTAGCGGCCTCTCCGTGCGCGCTGGCGATCTCGGTGCCGTTGACGGTCGTTGCCGCGATCGGCGCGGCGAGCAAGTTCGGCGTGATCATCAAGTCCGGCGCGGTCTTCGAGCGCTTCGGCACGGTCCGGCACGTCGCGGTCGACAAGACCGGCACCCTGACCCGTAACGAGCCCGCGGTCACCGCGGTCCTCACTGCGAACGGCATTGCCGAGGAGCAGGCGCTGGCTTGGGCGGCGGCTCTGGAGCAGCACAGCACGCATCCCCTTGCGGCGGCGATCACCGCTGCAGCCCCGGGTGTTCCCGTGGCCGCGGATGTGACCGAGCAGGCCGGGCACGGCATCGACGGCACCGTCGATGGCGCTCGTATCACGGTCGGCAGCCCCCGCTGGCTCGACGCCGGCGAGCTCGGCGACCGGGTTGCAGGGCTTGAGGAGCAGGGCATGACTGTCGTGATCGTGCACCGCGACGAGGCACCGGTCGCGGCGATCGGCGTCCGCGACGAGCTGCGTCCGGAAGTCCCCGAGGTGGTCCGCACGCTTGCGGATCAGGGCGTCGGCATGACGATGCTCACCGGGGACAACGCCCGCACCGCTCGTGCGCTGGCTGCGCAGGCCGGGATCGCTGATGTGCGCGCGGAGCTGCGCCCTGAGGACAAGGCGACCGCGATCGGCGAGTTGTCGAAGGCGGGATCGGTCGCGATGATCGGTGACGGCATCAACGACGCCCCGGCCCTGGCGTCCGCGGACATCGGCATCGCGATGGGAGCGACCGGCTCCGATGCGGCGATCGAGTCTGCGGACGTGGCCTTCACGGGTCATGATCTGCGGCTCATCCCGCGGGCGTTCGATCACGCGCGGCGGGGCCGGCGGATCATCAACCAGAACATCATCCTGTCCCTGCTGATCATCACCGCACTGCTCCCGCTCGCGCTCTTCGGGGTCCTGGGGCTCGCGGCTGTCGTCCTGGTCCACGAGGTCGCGGAGGTCATCGTGATCCTCAACGGCCTGCGCGCCGCACGCACCCGCACACCACGAATGGAAAGCTGATGCTCGCAACCATCGGGTCGGCGATCGGCCTGTTCGCGGCGACCAACATCGACGACATCGTCGTGCTCACCGTGCTGTTCCTCGCCTCCAGCCGGGGAAAGCCGCGACCGTGGCAGATCGTCGCAGGCCAGTACCTCGGGTTCATCACACTCGTCGTGATCAGCGTGATCGCCGCGCTCGGTCTCACGATCGTCCCGGACGAATGGGTCGGCTTCCTGGGTCTGATCCCGCTCGGCATCGGCATCTGGACGCTCATTCGCGGCCTGCGCCGTAACGGCGACGACGATGATGACGACTCCAAGATCACCGCGGTCGGACTATGGGGGGTCGCCGGGATCACGATCGCCAACGGGGCCGACAACATCTCCCTCTACACGCCGATCTTCCGCACCAGCTCGTCCGGCGACGTCGCGGTCATGATCGTCGTGTTCCTGATCCTCGTCGCCGTCTGGTGCGCTGCCGGGCGACTGATCGGCACCCACAAGGCCGTCACCGAAACGCTCGAACGTGTCGAGCACTGGCTCGTCCCCGTCGTGTTCATCGGCCTGGGCCTGTTCATCCTCATTGAATCCGGCGTTATCGTCCGTCTCTTCGAGGCCCTCGCATGACCCCGGACACGAATACCGACGTTGAGTCGGCATCGGCGTCGGGAGAGCGTCCGCAGAGAGGACGCTGGCGGCTCACTGCCTGGGCGCTTCTGATCGCCGTGGTCGTCGTCGTGATCGATCAGGGAACGAAAGTGTGGGCCGAGGCCACCCTGTCGGAGCACGAGCGCATCCCGCTGATCGGCGACCTGTTGGGCCTGCAGCTCGCGTACAACCCCGGCGCGGCGTTCTCCTTCGGGGAGAGCTTCACCTGGGTGTTCGCTCTCATCGCCGTCGCGGCCACGGCCACCGCGATCGTGTTCGCGTTCCGGGTCCGACGCCCCGGGTGGGCGATCGTGATCGGTGCGCTCGGCGGGGCCGCTGCTTCGCACGCCGGCGACCGGCTTTTCCGCCAACCAGGATTCGCCCGGGGGCACGTCGTCGACTTCCTCGCCTACGGCAACTGGTTCATCGGGAACCTCGCCGACATCGTGATCGTCACCGCTACGATTGCCGGAGCGCTCCTGATGCTCCGCGGCACCGAGAACTGAGAGGGCCAACCATGGAGATCACCCTGCAGTACTTCGACGGCTGCCCGAACTGGGAAGTACTCGACCGCCGGCTTGCTGAGCTGCTCGACGGTCGATCAGATATCCGCGTCACACGACAGTTGGTCGAGACCGCCGAGGACGCCGAGCGCCTCGGATTCCACGGGTCACCGACCGTCCTCGTCGACGGCGTCGATCCCTTCGCCGACGAGCACACGCCGGTCGGGCTCGCCTGCCGGGTGTTCCGTACCCCTGCCGGGCTGGGAGGCTCTCCGACCGTCGAGCAACTGCGCGAAGCGATTTCCGGCCCGGCTCTGACGGGTGATGCTTGATCAGGGGTGGGTGGAGCGGAGAGCCGGGTAATCGGACCACTCGCCACCGGCGAGACGCGACCATGAGGCAGCGGATGCCGTCGTGATGCCGAGGAGATCCGAGACGATCCGGGGATGCAGTTGCCGGGTGAGCTCGATGAGCGCTGTCGTGCGGGCGCTCCCGGCAAGCAGGCCTTCGGCGCGAAGGCGACGGCTGAGCGGCCCCGGGGTGAGGTGACGGCCCGGGTTCCGGCCGGGGAACAACCACCCTTCAGGATGGCCCTTTGTGGCATCGACGAGCTCGACGATGGCGTCGCCGAGGATCGCGGGGACCTCGATCGGCTCGGCCCCGACGGTGAGCGTCACGGGCCGCGAGCTCGTGTCGACCTGTGCCCGGGTGATCGTGACGATGCGGGTCAGCTGGATCCCGTAGAGCAGCACGAGGAGACCCGCGGCCCGGGTCTTCGGGTCCATGTCGGCATCGGACAGGAACCTGCGGGCCATCTGCCATCGGTGATCAGAGGCGTAGTCTCGCCCCTCGAGGCGATGGGCTCGAAACTCGACCCGAAGGGTGCTCAGCCGGTGTTTTCGCAGCCAGCGAGTGAACGGTGCCAGCGCGTCGCGTTGGCTAGGCGAATCGGTCAGATACGCGTCGAGTAGGCGCTGCGGGAACGTCGCCAGTGTCTCCTGCTGCGCCCGGATCTCCCCGAGGAACGCGGCGCAGTACTTCAGTGCAGCCCTCTGCCTCTGGAAGCCGGAAGCAGGGCTGGACGCGCTGCGCAGTGTCCGAGTGGATCGGAGGAGCTCCCAGGTGCAGTAGCGGCGCAGGATCAGCCGGTCCTCGGGATGGTCGATGCCACCGAGCCAGTCGTTGAGCCAGTGGTCGAAGCGCGTGCCCTCGACGTCGAGCTCCGGCAGCACGCCGGAACGGACCAGCAGTGAGAGGAGGAACGCGACCGACTGTCCCGACCGGGCTCGGGTGATGATCGCCTCGGCGGTGAGCGGCAGGGTCCCGTCCGCGAGCTCGCGGAGCACCATCGCGCACTTGCTCTTGTGCAGCCAGCGTTCGAGCGACGCCGCTTTGCCATGGTGCGTGAGCAGATAGTCAGCAAGCGGGTGGAGATCCTCACGGATCTCTCCCGCATCGTCGGCGAGCAGCTGTTGGATCGCGACGGGCCGGCGGCACTCGACGCAGAGATGATGTTTGCGGATTTCCTCGATCGAGCCGCATCCAGGGCAGGCCATCGTGATCGGAGTGCCCGCGCAGTCGGCGCAGACCTTCTGGCCATTCATGAACCCGGTGAGGAACACTCTGCGCGCGCACTCGGGACAAGGTTGGGGTCTGCGCATCGCGTAGTAGCAGCGCGCGCATACTCGTCGTCCGTCGAGGTGCGAGGCGACGCGGCCAGGTTCTCCGCAAAGACCACAGGTCTTGATCGGTGCGGTGTAGCAGGCCAGGCAGACGAGTTCCGGGCGACGGACGATGATGGTCGCGTGCTGACCGCACCGCGAGCAGTCGCCGAACGATCGAGGGTCGGCTCGCCAACAGTCACGGCAGAAACGCTGTCCGTCGATGGTGCGCTGCACGGGCCGGACCCGGCCACAGGACGCGCAGGAGACGGACCGGGCCTTCCGCTCGCATCGGGAGCAGTGCCGACCACCGCCCGGCGTCTTGTGGGGCATTCTCACCGCGCGTCCGCAGGACTCACGCGTCGGCAACACCACCCGGCTCGCCCCTTCTTTGACCAGCGCATGGGCCAGATTCTGAACGGTCGCTGGCACGTTCGCATGCTGCCCCTCCAGGACTCCGGGCTGCTTGATCAGCGCGAGCTCAAGAAGCCGCTGCGTGAGGGGTACTGGCGCGACCGTATGCACGATCTCAGTGAGTCGCTCGGGAGAGATCTCGGGAACGAGAGGGCGGACGAGAGCGACGACTTCAGCGACTCGCGGCAGCTGCGGAGGCTTGGCCACCGCGGCTACTTCGTACGCGGCCGACGGATCGCCGCGCGAACAGGACGGAGATCACCGATCGCCCCCCGTGTCGCCTCCTCACCCACCGCCACCGGGGTCGAGGCCTCCCGGCGAGTGATCGTCACGAGATCGTCGAGCGAGCACTCCAGCGCATCGCACAACGCCGCCAACACGTCGAGACGCACCCGCTGGGGCGGCTGAGTCACCAGCCGATACACCTGCTCCCGGGACAGGTCGATGCCGCGCTCTTCGAGTAGGGGTTTCAGTTTGGAGGTCTGGAAGATCCCGCGCGACGCCATCACGCTGCGCAGATTCCAGCCGGTGTCGAGCTCAACGGTCATCAGCTTCTCCTTGGATGAGGGCCTTCAGCGCTTCGGCGAGCACACGGTTCTTGTAGTCCGAGCTGACGGAGGCGTAGATCGAGGTCGTCGAGGCATGCATATGCCCGACCTGCTCTTGGACGAATCGATCGGCGTACCCGAACTCCAGAAGGTGCGTGACATAGGAGTGCCGGAGGCTGTGCAACGTCAGGTCCTTCGACAGGCCGGCTTCATCACGCAACTCTGCGAACCTCCGATCGAGATACCCAGCAGACAGACGCGTGCGGCGCTCGGTCACCCAGAGCGCGTCGAGGTCGTCTCCGGGCGCGAAACGGGCCCGGGCCTGCTCGAGCCATTGCTGCATGCCGGGGACCCACCAGTCGAATTCCGGCACCAGCAGCACCGTGCGACGTCGTGGCGCGCCACCGCCCGCCGCCTTCGCCCATCGCACGTGGACCGCGCCGTAGCGGCCCCACTGGCGCATCTTCGCGTTGTGGTGCAAATCGACGGTATCGAGCATCACCGCCTCAGTGCGGCGCAGACCGAACGCGTAGACCGTCTTCAGCAACTGGGCATCCCGCAACGCGCCGAGCGCACCCTTTCGCCCGGAACTCACGAGCAGCTCGACGCGGGCGTCGGCCGTATCGAACAGGCGCTCGATCTCGTCGTACGTGAACGGGCGACGCTTCCCATCGCCTTCGAACTCGAACCGGTGCGCCACCGTGTTCCACGGCAGGCACACCTGCGAAGGGACCTCCCCAAACTCGCGATCGCAGATCTCCATCCAGTCGTACAACGGGTTCGTGAGGTAGTCACAGAACCCACGGATAGACCCATGGTTGGCGCGCATCGTCGACAACGTCCGAGTGCGACCGCCAGACTGAGCAGTGAACTCATCCACATCCGCGACAGTCCACCTCCAAGGCGGTTTGTCCACGAAATCACGGAACCGTGTCACCGTCGCCGTCCGGTTCCGGATCGTCTGCTCACGGAGCCCGCGCGACAGCTGCTGGTTCCGCCAACCATCGATCATCGCACTGAAAACCTGCGCTTCCGGGTTCGCCAGTGCGACGTTCGATGCTGACGTGATCAGCCGAAGCGCCGCTGGAGAAGCCTCAAAATCTTGCATTAGATGCAACAAAGTATGGGACAGTGCATCACTGTGTCAACCCAGATCTCCGCATCCGCGAGATCACGCTGTTATGGTCGGAACACTTCGACACCGAAGGAGCCGAATAGGTATCGATTGCAAGCACGGACAGTTGCATTCACTGCAACATGCGAGGGTTTGTCGTGCGCGGGGCGTGGGCGGTCAACATCCGCAAGTTCCTTCCCGGGCACCGCTCACTCGACGCTCTCACGGCGCAGGGCGCACTGACTCCCGATGCCGCGCGGGCCCTCGGTGAGGCGATGCGGACGGGCGCATCCGTGATCGTGTCGGGAGCGACCCATGCGGGCAAGACGACGATGCTCGGAGCGCTGCTCGCCGCCTGCGCGGCCGAACAGCGCATCATCACGGTGGAGGAGACGTTCGAGCTCGCGGTGGACGGCCCCGATGTGGTCGCGCTGCAGGGGCGTCAGCCGAGCCTCGAGGGGACCGGCGAGATCACGCTGAGGCGGTTGGTGAAGGAGGCCCTGCGGATGCGACCGGACCGGCTCGTGGTGGGGGAGGTGCGCGATGCGGAAGCACTCGACCTCGTGCTGGCGCTCAACACCGGAGTGCCCGGGGCCTGCACGGTCCACGCCAACTCCGCCGCGGAGGCGCTCGACAAGCTGTGCCTGCTGCCCCTCCTCGCCGGCCGGAACATCGACCGCGGCTTCGTCGCCCCGGCGATCGCGTCGTCCGTCGACCTCGTCGTGCACTGCACGCGCGATGCGGCGGGGCGCCGATACGTCGAGGAGATCGTCGCCCCGACGGGCGAGGTGATCGAGGGGCGGGTGCTCAGCACGCCGGTCTTCGGAGCCGGGCGCCCCCGCGGCCGATCGGGCCCGGTCGGCTCGGAGCTTCTCGCATGACGATCCTCCTCGGTGCGACGCTCGCGGCTGGCGTGCTCCTGATCCTGTCACCGTGGCTGTGGCCGGCGGGAGAACGCTCCGCTACTGCTCCGCATCGCGGTCGTCTGGCTCGTCTCGCGGGCGAGGCGGGGTTCCCGGCGGTGCAGACCCGCTCTCTCCTGATCGGCATCGCCGGTGCCGCGCTCGGCGCCGCCTCCCTCGCCTGGCTCGTCACGGGGAGCGCCGCGCTCGCGATCCTCGCCGGGCTGGCCGGAGGCACGGCGCCGATCGCCTACCTGCGTGGCCGCCGTCTGCGGCTGCGGCGTCTGCGGCGCCAGCTCTGGCCCGACGTCTGCGACCTGCTGATCGCCGCGATCCGGGTCGGTCTGTCGCTCCCCGACGCGGTGGCCACCCTCGCGGAATCGGCTCCACCGCCGCTCCGCCCCGCGTTCGACGTGTTCGCCCGAGACCTGCGGAGCAGCGGACGGTTCGACGCCAGTCTCGACCGGCTGAAAGCCGTCCTCGCTGATCCTCTCGGGGACCGGATCATCGAGACCCTGCGGATGGCGCGGCAGGTCGGCGGGACCGAGCTCATCGGCGTGCTGCGGGCGCTCTCCTCGTCGGTCCGTGCCGACGCGGCGCTCCGCGGCGAGGTCGAGGCGCGGCAGTCGTGGATCCGCGGGGCGGCCGTCCTCGGAGCCGTGGCGCCGTGGGTCATCCTCACCCTCCTGATCCTGCGCCCGGAGGGGGCCAAGGCCTATGGCACGCCGGAAGGGATCGCCGTGATCGTCGTGGGCGCGGTCGTGTCCGTCGTCGCGTTCCGCCTCATGATCCGGATCGGTCGGCTGCCCGAGCCGCGTCGGTGGTTCGGGTGAGCGGGCTCTCTGCGCTCGCCGCGGCCGTGCTGCTCGGCGGGGGATTCGCCGCGGGTGTCCTCTCGCTTCTGGCGGGCCTCCCGCGGTGGCGGGCGGCGTCGCTCGCGTCGCGGATCGCGCCGTACGTGCGGGACGTCGTCGACGACGAGGTGTTGCCGCGCGATGCCTTCCCCAGACCAGGCACCCTGCCCGCCGGAGGGTTCCGCCTCGGTGCGCGCGGGGCGCGGGCGCTCGACCGTCTGCTCGGCGGGACGGATGCTCTCCGACGGCGGCTCGCGCAGGCGGGGTCGACACTCGATCCCGTCGCCTTCCGCGGTCGTCAGCTCGCGGTGATCGTGAGCGGAATCGTCGCCGGGGCGCTCGCCGTCATCGTTCTCGTCGTGATGGGTCGGTGGTCGCTTCCGGTCGGGTCGATCCCGCTCCTCGCGGGAGCGGCGGCCGGTGTGGCGTACGACCTGCGACTGTCGGCGCGGGTGCGTGCGCGGAAGGTGCGTCTGACCGAGGAGCTGCCGACGACGCTGGAGTTCCTGGCGCTCTGCCTCTCGGCGGGGGAGGGGTTCCTCGATGCCGTGAAGCGCGTGGCCGGTGTGGGATCCGGGGAGCTCACCGTGGAGCTGCGTCGCGTGGTGCTGGAGGTCGGGACAGGGTCGCCGCTCGCCGACGCGCTGAGCGCCATGGCGGCTCGGCTGGAGCTGCCGGGACTGACCCGGGCCGTGGACCAAATCGTCGCCGCGCTCGAGCATGGAGCTCCGCTCGCCACCGTCCTCCGCGCGCAGGCCGACGACACGCGGGAGGAGGCCAAGCGCACGCTCATCGAACAGGCCGGACGGAAGGAGATCTTCATGCTCTTGCCGTTGGTGTTCCTCATCCTGCCGTTGTCCGTCGTGTTCGCAATCTACCCTGGTCTGTTCATCCTGCGCCTCGGCATCGGGTGAGTGGTCGGCCGAAGGTGTCCCGGGGGCTTACCTTTTGACTATGGGAAGTCTCGAGTACAACAGCTCTCGTCCGCCGATCGACGTCGAGGACACCCTGCTGGCGCATCTGAAGATCGTGATCTCCACGAAGCTGCGGCGTCAGGAGAGCTTCATGATGACGTGGCCCTCGGGGACGAAGAGCCCCGGCCGGCTCTCCGCGTGGATGCACCCGGCCATCCCGCTGGTGCTCGAGTTCGACGCCGACCCGGTCCCCGCGATCGACCCGGCCCGGGTCAGCCACATGATGGAGCGCCTGAACGCGCGCGGCGAGCTCCTCATCGACGAGTTCACCTCCTGACGCTGCCGAGGCTTCCCGCGGCGCTCAGACGTCCCAGTCCGGCAATCCGCCGAGGTCGGCGGCGAGGGTTCCGTCGCCGGACGCCCTGACCTGGAAGAGGAACACCCGCGAAGTCGGGTGGACGAGGACGCTCGCGAGGCCGTCCGATGTGGCGAACGAGACGAACGTGGGTTCGACGCGCGCGGCGGCTTCGATCCGCTCCCGGAGGGCGACGACATCGGTGCCGCGAGGCAGAGGATAGGTGAGCCCGTCGATCTCGACCCGCGCCTGCATCTCATCGTCAGGTCCGGGGCGCATGCGTGACAGGCTATCCCTCGTCGTGGTGTCCGGACCCGGGGTTGTGCGATTCGCGCGACGGGGGTACAGAACCCCGCCGCTTCGCCCTCCGGGCACCGATGACGATGACGATGACGGAGACGAGGACCACCACGCCGACGACGATCGCGATCAGCACCGGAATCGACGGCAGCAGGGGATTGGGTTCCATGAAGCTGGAGCCTATTGCGCTCCCGCGGCTTCCGGTAGACGATCATGAAGGCCGCCCCTGTGGATAACGTCCGCGCCGCGGTGGGTCTCCGATGCACACTGGCGGCATGATCTCTCGTTCGCGCTCGATGCTCCGTGCCCTCCACGACGACGAACGGGGAGATGTGCCCGGCTGGGTGCTCGTGACCCTGATGACCGCGGGCCTCGTCGTGCTCATCTGGGCGGTCGCCGGACCCGCGCTCACCTCCCTCTTCGAGCAGGCCATCCAGCGGGTATCGGGGCTCTGACATGCGTGCGCCTGCGGGGGTGACCGACGACCGCGGATCGAACCCGGTGGAGTTCCTCCTCGTCGGCACCCTGCTCACCGCGCTCACCCTCGCGGTGCTGCAACTGGCGTTCGCGATCTACGTGCGCAACGTCGTCCATGACGCCGCCGTGGAGGGGGCGTACTACGCGGCTCTCGCGGACACGACGGCCGCGGAGGGGGAGGAGCGGGCGCGCGAGGTCATCCGTCGCGCGGTCGGCCCCTCCTATGCCGACGACATCACGGTGACCTCGGCGCGGCGAGCGGGACAGGAGACCGTCGAGGTCCGGATCCGGACGACGCTCCCGGTGTTCGGCCTGGTCGGCGTCCCTGCGGCCTTGCAGGTAGAGGCCCATGCACCGGCGGAGTCGTTCGATGCGCGATGACGCGGGGTCGAGCTCGCTGGAGTTCATCGCCGTCGGGGTGATCATGCTCGTGCCGCTGCTGTACCTCGTGATCGCCGTGGGCTCGGTGCAGGAGCAGTCGCTGGGCGTCGAGGCTGCGGCCCGCCAGGCCGCACGAGCCATCGCCTCGGCACCCGACATCGCGGCGGCGGCCGACCGCGGGGAGGAGGTACTGGACGGGATCGTCGCGGAGTACGGCATCGATAGCGGAGCGGTCGACGTCTCCGTGTCGTGCCGTCCCCGGACCTCGGCCTGTCCGGCGGCGGGAGCGACGGTGGTCGTCACGGTCTCGACGCGCGTACCGCTGCCGCTCGTGCCGGGCGTGCTCGGACTCGACCAGGCGACCGCCGTCCCCGTCGAAGCGGTGTCGGTGCAGAAGGTGTCGCGGCGATGGGGCGGGGGATGAGGGGACGCGTACCGGCCCTGAAGCAGCACGGTGAGGGCGACGACGACGGGAGCGTGCTGCTGCTCGTGCTCGGCTACCTCATCCTCGCGCTCGCGGTGCTGTTCGTGTGCATCTGCGCCACCGACCTCTACATCGCCCAGAAGCGGCTGGACGGGCTCGCGGATGCGGCGGCGCTCGCCGGAGCGGACGGCTTCACGCTGCAGGTGGAGAGGGAGGTGCCGCGCGCGACGCTCACCGACGCGGGGGTGGCCGAGCAGGCGGTGCCGCTCGTCCGCGGAGCGGGGTTCGAGGCGACCGTCGTCGACGCGTCCACCCCGGATGGCGTGAGCGCGCGCGTCACCGTCGCGGCGACCTGGCACCCGCCGCTGCTCTCGCCGTTCGTGCCGGACGGGGTGCCCCTGCAGGCGACGGCGACGAGCCGGACGGCACTGCGCTGAGCGACCGGGTACTCAGTCGTCGGCCGGGTCCGGCGTGCGCGGCGGCGTGCGGGGCACGAACCGGGGGATCCAGCGGAGGAACCCGGCGGCGCCGACGAGTCCGATCAGGCCCATGGCCCCCGCCGCGAACGACAGGGACGCGACCGCGGTGATGCCCGAGACGAGGAGCGGGGCGACCGCGCCGCCGGCATCGGTGAGGGTGCGCCACGACCCGAGGAACGCGGCCGGGTCGTGCTTCGGGGCGACGTCCGCGCCGAGAGTGAGGAGGATGCCGCTCGACAGTCCGTTGCCGACGCCGAGGACCGCGGCGAACATGCCGAACCAGAGCACGGCGGAGTCGAGGTCGTGCGTGACCGACAGGGCGAGGAACCCGGCGCCCATCAGCACCATCGCGGGCATCGCCGCCCAGAGCCGGCCGAAGCGGTCCATCACCTGGCCGCTGGCGTAGAACAGGGCGAAGTCGATGGCTCCGGACACGCCGACGACGAGGGCGATGGTCGACGCGTCGAGACCCAGCGAGAGCCCCCACAGCGGCAGGACGACCTGCCGTGCCGACCGCACCGCGGACAGCGAGGCCGCGGCGAGTCCGAGCCGACCGAGCACTCCGCGCTGCCGCCACATGGTCTGGAAGATCCCGGCCCGCTCGACGGTGGGGATCGACCCGGTCACGGCCTCTCCGCTGTCCTCCGCGAACCGGATCGTCGTCCGCAGCGGTGCGACCGTCTTCTCCGGATCCGGTCCGAAGAGCACGAGCACGACCATGACCACGAGGCAGGCGAGGAAGAACCAGATCGCCGCGGCCTCGGTGCCGAAGAGCTGCAGGAGACCCGCGGAGACGAACGGGCCGATGAAGATCCCCAGACGGAAGCTGCCGCCGAGCAGGGAGAGCGAGCGGGCACGGAACGCCAGCGGCACCCGCGTGGTCATGAACGCGTGCCGAGCGAGCCCGAACGCCGCGGCGCACAGGCCCAGGAGGAACACGGACGCCGCGAGGACCCCGAGCGACGGCGCGAACACCATGCCGACGGCGGCGAGGATGGCGATGACGCCTGCGATCACCATCGTGAAGCGCTCGCCGATGCGCCCCACGGCCCAGCCGGCCGGGAGATTGCCGCACAGCTGACCGACCACGAGCGCTGAGGCGACGAGGGCGGCAAAGGCGACGTCGGCCCCCATGGACGCGGCGATGACCGGGATGAGCGGGATGACCGCACCTTCGCCGAGGGAGAAGAGGACGGTCGGCAGGTACACCATCGGCCCGAACTGGCGGAGGACCGTGGATGCACTGCTCACGCCCTTCACGCTACTCCGGTCGGCGCGGACGACCGGACACCACCGTCCCCGCGCGCGCGGGCGGCACGTTAGGCTGAGGTGTCATGCTCGAACTAGATCTCTCCGCCGAAATCCAGGCGCTCAGGCACACCTTCGGCGACATCAGCGAGGTCGTCGATGTCAACCGTCTCCGCGAGGACATCGCGCGTCTCAGCGAGGAGGCCGGCGCGCCCGACCTCTGGGACGACACCGAGAACGCCCAGAAGGTCACCAGCGCGCTGAGCCACCGTCAGTCGGAGCTCGCCCGCATCACCGGCATCGCCCAGCGCCTCGACGACCTCGAGGTGCTCGTCGATCTGGCGAACGAGATGGGTGACGAGGAGTCGGCGATCGAGGCCCGCAAGGAGCTGCAGACGCTCACCGACCTCATCAACCAGCTCGAGGTGCAGACGCTGCTCGACGGCGAGTACGACGAGCGCAGCGCCATCGTCACCATCCGCTCCGGCGCCGGCGGCGACGACGCCACCGACTTCGCCGAGATGCTCATGCGCATGTACCTGCGCTGGGCGGAGCGTCACAAGTACCCCGTGAAGGTCATGGACACCTCGTACGCGGAGGGCGCGGGCATCAAGTCGGCGACCTTCGAGATCGACGCGCCCTACGCCTTCGGCACGATCTCGGTCGAGGCCGGTACGCACCGCCTCGCCCGCATCAGCCCGTTCGGCTCCGCGGACAAGCGCCAGACGTCGTTCGCCGCCGTCGAGGTCATCCCGCTCATGGAGGAGGCGACCGAGGTCGACATCCCCGAGAGCGACATCCGGGTCGACGTCTTCCGCTCTTCCGGCCCCGGCGGCCAGTCCGTCAACACGACCGACTCCGCCGTGCGCATCACGCACCTCCCGACCGGCATCGTCGTGTCGATGCAGAACGAGAAGTCGCAGATCCAGAACCGCGCCGCGGCCATGCGCGTGCTGCAGAACCGCCTCCTCCTGCTGCAGAAGGAGCAGGAGGCCGCCAAGAAGAAGGAACTCGCGGGCAACATCACCGCGAGCTGGGGCGATCAGATGCGCTCCTACTTCCTCTACGGACAGCAGCTCGTGAAAGACCTCCGTACGGGCCAGGAGTCCGGCAACCCCGCCGCCGTGTTCGACGGCGACCTCGACGACTTCATCTCGGCGGGCATCCGCTGGCGCAAGCGCAAAGACGAGGACTGACCCCTACGACGAAGGCCCCGGGAGCTCCCGGGGCCTTCGTCGTGCGGTGCGGACGGGTCAGCGAGCCGACGCCTCGACGGTCACGCGCGCGACCTCCTGCAGCATCTCGTCCGTGATGACGACCACGTAGGACGGGCTCTCGGCGACGTCGAACGAGACGGTGCCCTCCGCCGTGGAACCGGCGTCCTGCTCGCTGGACTCCAGCGTCGCCTCGCCGAAGATGTCGTAGTCGCCCTCGGCGCCGTCTGCGGTCTCGACGGAGAAGTAGAGCGGGTTGACGTAGGTCGTCCCGTCGAGCGTCTCCCAGGCGACATCGATCACCAGGTAGCCGCCGTTCGCGGGCTCGAAATCCGTGCCGTTGGTCGGGCCGAACGTGGCGGAACGGATGGTGACCTCGGCCGTGCCCTCGAGCTGCGGCACGGTGACCGGCTCTCCCAGCGTGCCCTCGGCGACCTCACCCGTACCCGCGTCGCCGGTGCCGTCGGTCTCCGGCGCCGGGCTCTGAGTCGTGCCCTCGTCGTAGTCGGGAAGCGTGACCGGACGCACGGTGTTCGCGACGGCCAGCACGAAGAAGATGCTCACGACGATCGCGACGATGCCGCCGAGCACCGACACCCCGAGCCCCGTGATCCCCGGCCACTTGGTGCCCTTCAGGAGAAGGGAGATGAGCGAGACGATGAATCCGGCCGCCAGGAGGAACCAGGCGAACGGCAGCGTCACGGGGATGAACGCGAGGAGGAGGCCGAGCGCGGCGAGCCCGAGGCCGACGAGTCCGAGCACCGAGACCTTCTTCGGCGCCGCGGGAGCCGGCGCCTGACCGGGGTACGCGCCCTGACCGGGGTACGCGCCCTGACCGGGGTACGCGCCCTGACCGGGGTACGCGCCCTGGCCGGGATACGCCCCCTGCCCCGGATACGTTCCCTGAGCGCCCGGTGCCTGGCCCGGGTATCCGCCGGCGCCCTGCGCACCCGGGTACGCGCCCGGTGCCGGGTAGCCGCCCTGGCCCTGGTACGCGTCCTGACCGGCACCGGCCGGCGGGACGATCGGCGCCGCGCCGGGGAGGTCGTGCGCGCCGCTGGTCGGTGCGGTCCAGTCCTGTGCCGGCTCAGGCGCGACGATGAACTCGGTCGCGGGCTCGTCCGGAGCGATCTCGCGCTCAGCGGCGACGGGCTCCGGAGCGACGGTCTCCGCCGACGCCGTCGGCTCCTGTCCGAGGGGAGCGCCATCGTCGGTCGCCGCGGCGGGGCTCTCCGCCGGGGTGCCCTCCGCGCCCGCGTCTTCGGTCGCCGTCGCGGTGGTGTCCTCGGTCGCCGTCGCGGTGGTGTCGCCTGTCGCCGTCGTCTCCGGCGCGAAGTGCTCGGTCCACTGCTGGCCGTCCCACCAGCGCAGGCGCCCGGAGCCGTCGTCGTACCAACCAGCAGGTGTCGTCATGGGGATCCCCTCCGTGTGTGCGCTCGCGTGGGGCACGCGAATCGACACTCCATGTATAGCAGCGGGCGACGACGCCGGTGGGGCCGGGGGGCGGAGGAATCGCAGGGCGGCGTGCTGCGCGGCGGGGTGTCGTGCCGAGCCGGAGGCGGTGGCGCGCTTAGGCTCGATTCGCCATGATTCGGTTCGAGAACGTCACGAAACGCTACCGCGGGACGTCGAAGCCCGCCCTGTCCGGTGTCGACTTCGAGGTGCAGCGCGGGGAGTTCGTCTTCCTCGTCGGTGCCTCCGGGTCCGGCAAGTCCTCCTGTCTGCGCCTCATCCTCCGCGAGGACGTGCCGACGAGCGGTCGGGTGGCCGTCCTCGGCCGCGACCTGCGGGCGCTCGCGAACCGGAAGGTGCCGTACTTCCGTCGGCACATCGGCTCGGTGTTCCAGGACTTCCGGCTGCTGCCGTCCAAGACGGTCTATCAGAACGTCGCCTTCACGCTGCAGGTCACCGGCTCGTCCCGCGGCTTCATCCAGCAGGCCGTTCCCGAGGCGCTCGCTCTCGTCGGACTCGACGGCAAGGAGAAGCGCATGCCGCACGAGCTCTCCGGCGGGGAGCAGCAGCGCGTCGCGATCGCCAGGGCGCTCGTCAACCGTCCGCAGGTGCTGCTGGCCGACGAGCCCACCGGAAACCTCGACCCCGCGACCTCCGTCGACATCATGCAGCTGCTCGCCCGGATCAACGCGGGCGGCACGACGGTGCTCATGGCCACGCACGAGGCCGGCTTCGTCGACCAGATGCGCCGCCGCGTGATCGAGCTCCGCGACGGCGAGATGGTCCGCGACGAGGTGCACGGCGGATACGGCGACACCTCGAACATCCCGCGCCTGGTGCCGGAGGAGGTCCGCGGTGCCGCGGCCGCCGCCGCCCTCACCGCCGTGCAGGAGGTGCAGCGCCAGACCGCCGACCTCTCCGTGGTGCGCGCCGCACTGGCCGAGGAGCTGGACGCCCAGCGCCGGGCCGCGGCCGCGTCTCCCGCGGTCACCAAGCCCGCCGCCGACCCGGCCCCGCAGGTGGTCGAGCCGCCGGAGCCCGCACGGGAGCCCGGCGTGGTCGAACCGCCGGACGTGGTGCATCCCCCGGCCGCGCCGCCGTCCGCCGCCGCGCGCCCCGCCCCCGGGGCGCCGGGGACGCGTCCGATCGTGATCCCGGAGGTGGACGTCGCCGAGCTCGGCGTGGCGGACCGCCTCGGCCTGTCGGACCAGGACGACGAGGAAGTGGGCCCGACCTCATGAGAATCGGCCTGATCCTGACCGAGGCCCTCGTCGGCCTGCGGCGCAACATCTCGATGGTGATCTCCGTCGTGCTCGTCACGTTCGTGTCGCTGACGTTCGTCGGTGCCGCGATCCTCATGCAGTCCCAGATCGGCGTCATGCGCGGGTACTGGTCCGAGCGCGCCCAGGTGGCCGTCTACATGTGCTCCGCGGTGTCGGAGTCGGACACCTGCGTGGACGGCGCGGCGAGCGAGGAGCAGGTGGCCGCCGTGCGCGCCCAGCTCGAGGGCGACGCGCTGTCGCCGCTCATCAGCTCCATGACCTTCGACACGAAGGAGGAGACGTACGCCAAGCTCGTCGAGCAGGTGGGGGAGGAGCAGGCCAGCGTGCTCTCGCCCGACCAGGCGTTCGAGGTCTTCTTCGTGACCATGAAGGACCCGGGCCAGTCGCAGGTGCTCGCCGAGGCGTTCAGCGACCAGGCCGGAGTGGAACAGGTGCAGGACCAGCTCCAATACCTCGAACCGCTGTTCTCCGCGCTGACGGTGGCCACCTACATCGCCGTCGGCATCGCCGTGCTCATGCTCATCGCCGCGACGCTGCTGATCGGCACGACGATCCGGTTGTCGGCCTACGCGCGGCGCAAGGAGATCGGCATCATGCGCCTCGTGGGCGCGTCGAACCGTTTCATCCAGACCCCGTTCGTGCTGGAGGGCGTGTTCGCCGCGCTGCTGGGATCCGCCCTGGCCAGTGCCGCCGTCGTCGCGGGCATGCACTTCGGCGTGAACGGCTACCTGCGCGGCCGCGTGCCCTTCATCACCACCTGGGTGACCATGCAGGATGCGGCGCTCGTCGTCCCGGTCCTCGTCGGGATCGGCGTGGTCCTCGCGGCCCTGTCGGCGGGCTTCGCGATCCGACGGTGGCTGCGCACCTGATACCCTGAAAGGCTGCTCGGCCGATCCGCTGCCGAGCCGTCCACGGCACCACAGCACAGGAGATCATCATGCCCAGGGAACGCGGGGAGAAGGTCATCGCGACCAATCGTCGCGCGCGTCACGACTACAACATCGAGAAGTCGTACGAGGCGGGGATGGTGCTCACCGGCACCGAGGTGAAGTCGCTCCGTCAGGGGCGCGCGAACCTCAGCGACGGGTACGCGTTCGTGAAGGGCAACGAGGTCTTCCTCGACGCCGTGCACATCCCGGAGTACTCGCAGGGGCACTGGACGAACCACTCGGCCAAGCGCATCCGCAAGCTCCTCCTGCACCGGGAGGAGATCGCGAAGCTCGCCCACGCCGTCTCCGCGGGCGGATACACGCTCATCCCGCTCAAGCTGTATTTCTCCGACGGTCGCGCCAAGGTCGAGATCGCGCTCGCGAAGGGCAAGCGCGAGTACGACAAGCGTCAGACCCTCCGCGAACGCCAGGACACCCGTGAGGCCGAGCGGGCGATGCGGCTGCGCAACCGGGTGGGCGAGTAGCCGCCCGCGCTCAGAGGCTCGGCGTGAAGCCGAACACCCGGCCGAGGAACGCGAGTTCGCGTACCAGCGCGTCGACGATGGTCTCGGCGCTGCGGAACCCGTGACCCTCGCCCGGGTACAGCACGTACTCGTGGTCGATGCCGTTCGCCGCCAGCGCGTCGCGGATGGCCTCCGACTGGGACGGCGGTACGACGCGGTCCTCCCCGCCCTGCAGCAGCAGCACCGGCACGTCGATGCGGTCGGCGTGGGTCAGAGGCGAGCGCTCGATGTACACGTCCTCGGCGGCGGGGAGCGGACCGACGAGGCCGTCGAGGTACGACGCCTCGAAGTCGTGGGTCTCGGCGGCGAGCATACGCAGATCCGCGACGCCGTAGCGGCTGATGCCCGCGGCGAACGTGCCACCCCGCACGAGCGCCGAGAGCACCGTCCAGCCGCCCGCCGAGCCGCCGCGGATGGCGATGCGCGCGGGATCGGCGAGCCCGGCGTCGGCGAGCCCGCGGGCGGCCGCGATCACGTCGTCCACGTCCACGACGCCCCACTCTCCCTGCAGGCGGTCGCGGTACGCCCGACCGTAACCGGTGGACCCGCCGTAGTTCACGTCGAGGACCCCGATTCCCCGGCTCGTGAAGAAGGCGATCGAGGCGGAGGCCGCTCCCGTGACATGGGCGGTGGGCCCGCCGTGCACGAGCACGATGTAGGGCGGGAGCTCGCCGTCGGCGCCGCGGGGCTCTCCGGGCGCGGCGGGCGGATAGACGAAGGCGTGCACGGGGCCGTGCGCCCCCTCGACGACGAGCTGCTGGGCCGCCGGCATCCAGTCCTCGTCGACCGGAGCGCCGCCGGTGACGGTCTCGACGGCCCCGCTGTCGACGTCGACGCACCAGATGCCGGAGGTCACGCGCGAGCCGTCTCCGCTGAGCAGCACGCGGGAGCCGGAGACGTCGTCCACACTGAGATGCCCGTCGCCCGGGACCGCGATCGCGCGCGTCTCGCCGTCCGGGGACACGAGCTGCACCTCGTCGCGCCCGTCGGTGCGGACGGCCACGAGGCGGCCGTCCGCCAGCGGCTGGAACCAGCGGTTGCCGAGCACCCACAGGCCGTAGCCGGTGTCCGCGTCGGACGAGGTGAGCGGGCGCGGGGCACCGGGCTGGAGGCCGTCGAGCGCGAGGTGCTGAAGCTGCCAGCGTCCCGAGCCGTCGTCGGCGAACACGAGCGTGTCGTCGCCGATCCATTCCGGCTGCAGGGCGGCGGAGGTGGGGACCCGGGTGATCGTCCCGCCGGCCGCCGTTCCGATCGCGAGCGCGGCGCTCTCCCAGGGCATGCCGTCCGCCTGCCATTCGACCCAGGCGACGCGGCTGCCGTCGGGCGAGAGCGCGGGATGGGCGAAGAAGCCGGGACCCTCGACCATCACCCGGATCGCGGAGGCGTCCTCGGCGGCCGAACCGTCCACGGGGATCTCCACGATCGCGCGGCGGTGCGGGTCGGTCGAGAGGTCTTCCCGCACGGCCAGCAGTCGGCCGCTCTGCACGCGCAGCCCGCCGTACGCGGGGCCGGCGGCGGTGAGGGGGCTCGGCTCGGCACCCCGATCCATCCGGTGCACGCGCTGGTCGTTGCCGGAGACGAAGTACAGGGTGTCGCCGTCGACGGTCCAGGCACCGCCCCCGTACTCGTGCACGCGGGAGCGGGCGTTCCAGGGTGCCGGGAGGATCTCCGCGCCCGTCGAGCTGCGCACCGTGACGCGTCCGCCCTCGGCCGGGACCGACTCGGCCCACCACACCTCGTCACCCACGAAGCGGGCCCCGTCGATGCGCGGCGCCGCTCCTGCGACGGCTTTCGCGGTGAAGGGGGAGGGCCAGGAGCCGAACGGTGAGGACATGCCTCGAGCCTACGGGCGGTGACACACGACGTCACACTCGTGCGGCGGTCCGAGGGCGTGTTCTAGGTTTCTGGAAACGCCCGGTTCATCCCGGGCGTGGAGCGACAGCCGAGCCCGGCACCCGCCCGCGAACGACGTGCTCTTCGTCGTGCGCGGACCCCGGCCCCTGTCCCCTGGAGAGAAGATGTCTTCCACGTTCGACGCCTCCCGCGCCTCCCGCGTGCCGTTCTCCTTCGAGCTCTACCCGCCGCGCTCGGAGTCGAGCCAGGAGGCCCTGCACGAGACCGTCCGTCGTCTCGCCGCGGCCGGCCCGGAGTTCCTGTCGGTGACCTACGGCGCCGGCGGCTCCACCGGCGGCCGCTCGCTCGATGTGCTGCGCTTCATCCGGGAGCACACCGACGTCGAACCCCTCGCTCATCTCACCTGCGTCGGCAACACCTACGCCGGAGCCACCGCGCTCATCCGGGAGTTCCTCGACGCCGGGATCCTCCGCTTCCTCGCCCTGCGCGGAGACCCGCCCGCGGGACAGAGCGAGCCCTTCCTGGGCGACCTGGAGAGCGCCGCCCAGCTCGTGCAGCTCATTGATCGCGTCCAGGCCGAGCGCGCGCCGTACCAGGAGTCTCCGGTCCCCGGTCTCCCCGGAGCCGCGCTCGTGGCCCCGCGGCAGAAGGTCGACATCGCGGTCGCCGCGTTCCCGAAGGGGCACCCCCGGGCCACGCACCGCACGCAGGATGTCGAGGCGCTGCTCGCCAAGCAGGCCGCGGGGGCGACCTTCGCCATCACGCAGCTCTTCTTCCACCCCGATGACTACCTCGCCTTCGTGGAGCGCGCCCGCGCCGGAGGCGTCACCATCCCGATCCTCCCCGGCATCATGCCGATCACATCGCCGGCCCGGCTCGCCCGGGTGCTGGAGCTGACCGGGGAGGACCTGCCCAGCGAGCTCGCGATCGCCCTCGATGTCGAGCCGACCGCCGAAGGGCGCCGGGAGATCGGGATCTCCTGGGCCGCGCGCCTCGCCGCCGACGTCGTCGCCGGCGGGGCCCCCGGCGTGCATCTCTACGCCTTCAACCAGCACGAGACCGTCTTGACCGTCCTCGCCGAAGCCGGCATCGTCCCGGCGCTCCGGCACTAGTCCCCGCCGAAAGGAAACACCATGACCGCATTCCCCGAGGGCACCATCCTCGGCTACCCCCGCATCGGCCGTCGCCGCGAGCTCAAGAAGGCCGTCGAGGCGTTCTGGGCCGGCCGCATCGACGAGCAGGAGCTGGAGCGGACGGCCGCGGACCTGCGCGCGGCGACCCGCGAGCGCCTGGCGGGGCTCGGCCTCGGCCGCACGGACTCGTCCATCCCGGAGTCCTTCTCCTTCTACGACCAGGTCCTCGACGCCGCCGTCACGGTCGGCGCGATCCCTGCTCGCTTCGACGACCTGCGCGAGGCCGACGGGTCGATCGGCCTCTCCGCCCTGTTCACCGTCGCCCGGGGCGAGGGCGAGCGGGCGCCGCTGGAGATGACGAAGTGGTTCGACTCGAACTACCACTACCTCGTGCCGGAGATCGGTCCGGAGACGGTGTTCTCCCTCGCCAGCGACCGCCTGGTGCGCGAGGTCGCCGAGGCCGTCGCCGCCGGCTTCGTCACGCGTCCCGTGGTCGTCGGACCGGTCACGCTGCTGGCGCTCGCGAAGGCGTCGGACGACGCGCCGGAGGGCTTCGAGCCGCTCTCGCGGCTGGAGGATGTGCTGCCCGTCTACGTCGACCTGCTCGCCCGTTTGCGCGCCGCGGGCGCCGAGTGGGTACAGCTCGACGAGCCCGCCCTCGTGAGCGAGTCCCTGCCGGCGACGACCGCACAGCTCGCCTCCGCCGCGGAGCGCGCGCTCGCGGTGCTCGGGAACGCCGAAGAGCGTCCCTCGATCCTCGTCGCGGCCCCGTACGCGAGCCTCGGCGCGACGTTCGCGACCGTGGCCGCCGCCCCCGTCGAGGCCATCGCCGTGGATCTCGTGCGCGGCACCGTGCCCGACGCGGTGCCGGGCCTCGAGGGCAAGACCCTCGTCGGCGGTGTGATCGACGGTCACAACATCTGGCGTGGCGACCTGTCCGCGGCGTTCGATTCTCTGGAGGCGCTCCGTGCGCTCGGGGCCCCGGTGTCGGCATCGACCTCGACCTCGCTGCTGCACGTGCCGCACGACGTGGAGGACGAGACGGCGCTGGACGCGCGCCTCGTCTCCTGGCTCGCCTTCGCGGATCAGAAGGGGCAGCAGGTCGTGACCCTCGCCCGCGGCCTGTCCGAAGGGCGCACGGCGATCGGGGCCGAGCTGGACGCCGCGACCGCTGCACTGCAGGACCGCCTGACCGCTCCCGGTGTGCGCGACGGTGCGGTGCGTTCCCGTGCGCTGAGCGACGCCGACTTCGCCCGTGCCCCGTACCAGGAGCGGGAGGAGGCGCAGAACGCCCTCGGCCTGCCAGCGCTGCCCCTGACGACGATCGGCTCCTTCCCGCAGACCGGCGACATCCGCCGCGCCCGCGCCCAGTTCCTCCGCGGCGAGATCCCCGAGGACGACTACGAGGAGTTCCTGCGCCGTGAGGTCGCGGCGGTCGTCTCCCTGCAGGAGGACCTCGGTCTCGACGTCCTCGTGCACGGTGAGCCGGAGCGCAACGACATGGTGCAGTACTTCGCGGAGAACCTCGACGGCTTCGCGGTCACGCAGCACGGCTGGGTGCAGTCGTACGGCTCGCGAGCCACGCGCCCGTCGATCCTCTGGGGAGACGTCTCGCGTCCCGCGCCCATCACGGTCGGCTGGTCGGCGTACGCGCAGTCGCTCACGGCGAAGCACATGAAGGGGATGCTCACGGGCCCCGTCACGATCCTCGCGTGGTCCTTCGTCCGCGACGACCAGCCGCTGGGGGAGACGGCGAACCAGGTGGCGCTCGCGCTCCGCGATGAGATCGCCGACCTGGAGGCCGCGGGCATCCAGGTGATCCAGGTCGACGAGCCGGCGCTCCGGGAGCTGCTCCCGCTGAAGCAGGCCGACCAGCCGGCGTACCTCGACTGGTCCGTCGCCTCGTTCCGTCTGGCCACGGGCGGCGCTGCGGCGGCGACCCAGGTGCACACCCACCTCTGTTACTCGGAGTTCGGCGTCGTGATCGACGCGATCCGTGCGCTCGACGCGGACGTCACGTCCATCGAGGCGGCCCGGAGTCGCATGGAGGTCGTCGCGGACATCGCCGAGGTGGGCTTCGACCACGGCATCGGCCCCGGCGTGTACGACATCCACTCGCCGCGCGTGCCCACCGTGGAGGAGGTCGAGTCCCTGCTGCGGCGTGCGGTGGAGGAGATCCCCCTCCGTCAGCTCTGGGTGAACCCGGACTGCGGTCTGAAGACCCGCGGATACGCCGAGACCACGGCGTCGCTGCGGAACATCGTCGAGGCCACGCGGCGCGTGCGCGAGGACGTGGTGGTCACCGCCTGACGCGGTCGTCCCCGGACACACGAAGGCCCTCCCGGTGCGCCCGGGAGGGCCTTCGTTGTTGTCTCACCGACGATGCGGGGACTCAGACGGCGCGCATGACCGCGACGACCTTGCCGAGCACGACCGCCTCGTCGCCCAGGATCGGCTCGAAGGCAGAGTTGCGGGGGAGCAGCCACGTGTGACCGTCGCGACGACGGAGCACCTTGACGGTGGCCTCGCCGTCGAGCATGGCAGCCACGATCTCGCCGTTCTCCGCCGTGTTCTGCGAGCGCACGACGACCCAGTCGCCGTCGCAGATGGCGGCGTCGATCATCGACTCCCCGGAGACCTTGAGCATGAACAGGTCGCCCTTGCCGACGAGCTGCCGGGGGAGCGGGAAGATCTCCTCGACCTGCTGATCCGCCGTGATCGGCACGCCCGCGGCGATACGCCCCACCAGTGGGACCAGTGCGGCATCGCCCACGGGGGTCGCCACGTCCGCCGGGTTCTCCGCGCCCGTGCCGGGCAGGTCGATCAGGACCTCCATGGCACGCGTCTTGCCCGGGTCGCGCCGCAGGTAGCCGCTGAGCTCGAGCTGACCGAGCTGGTGGGTGACGCTGGACAGCGACTTGAGCCCGACGGCGTCGCCGATCTCGCGCATGCTCGGCGGATAGCCGTTCTGCGCGATCGAGGCCTGGATGACCTCGAGGATCGCCATCTGCTTCGGGCTGAGGCTCTTGCGACGGCGGGTGCGCGGCGCCTCGGACTCGAGGGCTGAGGTGTCGCTCATGGTGCTCCTTCACTGCGTGATCCGACGTGCCGCTTCGAATGTCGGTGGCCCGTGGTGGGGTGTCCTTATCGAAACCGTATCCGAGAAAAGCGCCGATCTGGAAGATCTGTTCGAGCGTGTCGGCTGATTCGCGGGGCATGGTTTCGAAGACAGCTTGACAGATGTTCGAACTCGAAGATATCTTCGGAACGTAGCTTCGCATCCACGGCTCCCGGCCGAGGCGCGGATGCGAAAGCTACGCCAACCTCCCCGGGCTCCGGCGCCGGGACAGTAAGGAGCAGACATGAGCAGCATCAGCCTCAGCACCGCGACCGCCCTCCCGGCATCGGCCCGTCCGGCCACCCGGCTGCGGATCACGGCACGCGGCCGTCGCACTCTGCTCGCGCTCGCGTCGGTCCCGCTCGCGGCGGGCATCGCCTTCGCCGCGCTCAGCGGGGGCAGCGCGACCGCCTCCGGCGCGGACGCGCCGGCCGTCTCCGTCGAGACCGTCACGGTCATGCCCGGCGACACCCTCTGGTCGATCGCGAGCAGCATCGCTCCCGAGGCCGACCCGCGGGATGTCATCGGTGAGATCACCCGCATGAACCTGCTGCGCGGCGGGGAGCTCCAGGTCGGCCAGGAGCTCGCACTGCCGGCGCGGTACACCGACTGACGCCGAGTCCTCCCGGCCGAATCGTCACGATGACCTCGGCTCTCCCTGCTCCTCTTAAGATGGGAAGGGTGACCTTCTCCCTCAACGATCTCCCGCTCCGCGACGATCTGCGCGGACTCACCCCATACGGAGCGCCGCAGGCCCCGCTGCCGGTGGCGCTGAACGTCAACGAGAACACGCATCCGGTTCCCGACGAGGTCGCGAGCGACATCCTCGATGACATCGCCGTGGCGATCCGAGACGTGAACCGGTACCCGGACCGCGAGTTCACGACGCTGCGGGAGGCGTTCGCCGACTACCTGGGTCACGGCCTCACGCCGGAGCAGATCTGGGCGGGCAACGGGTCCAACGAGGTGCTGCAGCACATCTTCCAGGCGTTCGGCGGGCCGGGACGCACGGCCTTCGGATTCGCGCCCACGTACTCCATGTACCCGCTCATCGCGAAGGGGACGGGCGCGTCCTGGATCGCGGGCACCCGTCAGCCCGACTACACGGTCACCCCGGAGGAGGCGGCGCAGCAGGTGCGCGCGGCCGACCCCGACATCGTGATCCTCTGCTCGCCGAACAACCCGACCGGCACCCCGCTGGGGCTCGACGTCGTGGAGGCCGTCTACGAGGCGGCCCGCGGCGTCGTGATCGTCGACGAGGCCTACCAGGAGTTCGCGCCACGGGATGCGGCGTCGGCCCTCACCCTCCTGGAAGGACGGCCGCGCCTTGCCGTCTCCCGAACGATGAGCAAGGCCTTCGCCTTCGCCGGCGCCCGCGTCGGCTACCTCGCGGCCGACCCGGCGTTCATCGACGCGCTCCGGCTCGTGCGACTGCCGTACCACCTGAGCGCTCTGACGCAGGCCGCCGCGGTCGCCGCCCTCCGCAACGCCGACGTCATGCTCGGCATGGTGCAGGAGATCGTGGAGCAGCGGGACCGCATCACGGCGACGCTCGAAGCCCTCGGGTACACCCCGCACCTCTCGTGGTCCAACTTCGTGCTGTTCGGCGGCGTCGCGGATCCGCAGGCGACGTGGCAGCAGCTGTACGACCGCGGTGTGCTCGTCCGCGACGTCGGCATCCCCGGCCACCTGCGGGTGAGCGCCGGCACGGAGGCGGAGACGACGGCGTTCCTGGACGCCCTGGCCTCGATAGGATCGGCATCATGACCATCCCCGCGCCCACCGCACGCACCGCGAGCCGCGTGCGCAGCACGTCGGAGTCCACCGTCGAGGTCGAGCTGAACCTCGACGGCACCGGTGCGAGCCGCATCGACACCTCGGTGCCGTTCTTCGACCACATGCTCACGGCGTTCGCCAAGCACTCGCTGACGGATCTCACCGTGCGGGCCTCCGGGGACACCCACATCGACGCGCACCACACCGTGGAGGACGTCTCGATCGTGCTCGGCCAGGCGGTCCTGGCCGCCCTCGGAGACAAGTCCGGCATCTCCCGGTACGGCGACGCCCTCGTCCCCCTGGACGAGGCGCTCGCGCAGGCGGTCGTCGACATCTCCGGCCGCCCGTACCTCGTGCACGAGGGGGAGCCCGCGGGCTTCGAGCACCACCTGATCGGCGGGCACTTCACGGGATCCCTCGTGCGGCACGTCTTCGAGGCCATCACCTTCAACGCCGCGCTGACCGTGCACGTGCGGGTGCTGAGCGGGCGCGACCCGCACCACATCGCCGAGGCCGAGTTCAAGGCGTTCGCGCGGGCGTTCCGCCAGGCGAAGGCCCTGGATCCTCTCGTCGACGGCATCCCGTCGACCAAGGGGGCGCTGTGAGCGCCGCGCCGCGGGTCGCCGTCTTCGACTACGAGTCCGGCAACGTCCACTCCGCCGTGAAGGCGCTCGTCGCCGCGGGAGCCGATGCCGTGCTGACCCGCGACCGCGCCGAGGCGCTGGAGGCCGACGGGTTCGTCGTGCCCGGTGTCGGCGCCTTCCAGGCTGTGCGGGACGCCCTGCACGCCCACGGCGGCGACGAGATCATCGGCCGTCGTCTCGCGGGGGGCCGACCGGTGCTCGGCATCTGCGTCGGCATGCAGGTGCTGTTCGAGCACGGCGTCGAGCGGGGGCACGACACCGCGGGCCTCGGCGAGTGGCCGGGTGCTGTGACGGAGCTCGACGCGCCGGTCCTGCCGCACATGGGCTGGAACACGGTCGAGCCGGGGGAGGACACCGTCCTGTTCCGCGGCATCGAGCAGGAGCGCTTCTACTTCGTGCACTCCTATGCCGCGCAGTCCTGGGAGCTCGACGTGATCCCGCCGTTCCCGCAGCCCGTGCTCACGTGGGCGACCTACGGCGGCCCCTTCCTCGCGGCCGTCGAGAACGGCCCGCTCTCGGCGACGCAGTTCCACCCGGAGAAGTCCGGGGACGCCGGCATCCAGCTGCTCCGGAACTGGGTGCAGAGCCTCTGACCCCCAGCTGCGTCGGCGCCCGGCGTCACGCGGTTTGTCCCGCGCCCCGCGGCGGACTACCCTCGTCTCTCGTGCCCGCTCGGGCCGCAGACCCACCCGAACCAAGGACCCCATGAACGACTTCGCGCAGTCCCCCTCGCTCACGCTCCTTCCCGCGGTCGATGTCGCCGGCGGCAAGGCGGTCCGTCTCACGCAGGGGGAGGCCGGGACCGAGACGAGCTACGGCGACCCGCTCGACGCGGCAGGGGAGTGGGTGTCGCAGGGGGCCTCCTGGATCCACCTCGTCGACCTCGACGCGGCGTTCGGACGCGGCAGCAACGCGCCGATCCTGCGCAAGGTCATCAAGCAGTTCAAGAACGTCAACGTCGAGCTCTCCGGCGGCATCCGGGACGACGCGAGCCTGGAGGCCGCTCTGGAGAGCGGCGCCGCCCGCATCAACCTCGGCACCGCCGCTCTGGAGAACCCCGAGTGGGCGGCCGACGTGATCAGCCGCTTCGGTGAGGCGATCGCCGTCGGCCTCGACGTCCGCGGCACGACCCTCGCGGCGCGCGGCTGGACGAAGGAGGGCGGCGACCTCTGGGAGGTGCTCGAGCGCCTCGAGGACGCCGGCTGCAGCCGCTACGTCGTCACCGACGTGACCAAGGACGGCACGCTGCGCGGCCCGAACCTGGAACTCCTGCGCGAGGTGACCTCGCGCACGCCGAAGCCGGTCGTCGCGTCCGGCGGCATCTCGAACCTCGACGACATCGCCGCGCTGCGCGACCTCGTGCCCCTGGGCGTCGAGGGCGCCATCGTCGGGAAGGCTCTGTACGCGGGCGCCTTCACGCTCGCGGAGGCCCTGGATGTCGCCGGAGACTGATCCGCACGCCTGCGGTCCGGAGTCGCACAACCGGGCCGATTCCGCCGGCGTCCCCTGGGAGGGGCGCAGCTTCGAGTCGAATCCGCACGCGGCCGACGACGGCTCGGCGGACCCGGCTCTGCTCGCCGCGCTGCATCGCTTCCGTGCGGGCGAGGGGAGTCAGGCCGAGGTCGTCGACGCGTTCCGCTCCGCCCGGGTGCTCGTGCCCCTGATCGCGGAGAGGGGCGAGGAGGGCGTGGCGCCCAGCGGTCTCGCGGTGGACAAGACGCAGGAGCTCTCGATCGTCACCGTGGCCGCACCGGACGGGCGCCGCGTCCAGCCGGTGTTCTCGTCGGTCGAGACGATGCAGCGCTGGGACCCGTCGGCCCGCCCCATCCCGGTCGAGGCCGTTCGCGCGGCCCTGGCCGCGTCGTCGGAGGACACCGATCTCATCGTGCTGGACCCCACGTCCGACACCGAGTTCGTGATCCGCCGCCCCGCCGTCTGGGCCGTGGCGCAGGGGCACGCCTGGGAGCCGAGCTTCCTCTCTCCCGAGGTCGTCACCGCCCTCCGGGAGAGCATCGCCCACGAGCTCGCCGTGATCGACGTCTCCGTCGCGCCGGGTGACCCGGACGCGCGCCTCCGCGGACCGGAGCTCATCGTGGTCCTGGAGCTCGTCGATGGCCTGGAGCGAGAGGTCCTGGATGCCGTGCTCGCGCGGCTCGCTCAGCGCTGGGCGGCGGACGACCGGATCGCCGTCCTCGCCGATTCGCTGACGGTCAAGCTCCGCCGCAGCATCTGAGGCGGAGCGTCGGCCGGATCAGGTGACGGGGCCGGTCCACTTCTCGCCCGGCCCCTTGCCGATCGGGTCGGGGATCGTCGAGGCCTCGCGGAAGGCGAGCTGCAGCGACCGGAGGCCGTCCCGCAGCGACCGGGCGTGCATGTCGCTGATCTCCGGGGCGCCGGCGGTGATGAGCCCCGCGAGGGCATTGATGAGCTTGCGCGCCTCGTCCAGGTCGAGCTGGGCCGCGGCGTCCGGGTCGTCCGCGAGGCCGAGCTTCACGGCTGCCGCGCTCATGAGGTGCACGGCGGCGGTGGTGATCACCTCGACGGCCGGGACGTCGGCGATGTCACGGACGGCCGAGGAGGCTGCCTCTTCCTGCCGAGCCCATCGCTCCTCGCGCTCGCGGGCCGCCTCGTCCGATGCCTGGTTCGTCACTTCGCCTTGCTTTCTGTTAGACTTTGGCGGGCTCCGGAGCGTCGTGCTCCGGAACGAAAGAGGATTCACTTCCCACCCGCGCTTGCCGTTCCAGGCTACCGGGTCTTGCGCTCCGCCGGCTCCGCTCGTCACGAGAGGACCGGTAGCCAGGGTGCGGAGCCGGCGTCTGAGAGCCGGCGGGTGGGGGACGACTCCGATTTCGCCCGGGATGCAGACAGTATCGCGGTGGCCGAATCACATCGTCTAAGGAGCTCCGCATCAGCGATCCCCGTACCAATGAGCGCATCCGCGTCCCCGAGGTCCGCCTCGTCGGCCCCGCGGGTGAGCAGATCGGCGTTGTCCGCATCGAGGCAGCGCTGCGTCTCGCCCAGGAAGCCGATCTCGACCTCGTCGAGGTCGCCCCGAACTCGAAGCCGCCCGTCGTCAAGATCATGGACTACGGCAAGTTCAAGTACGAGGCCGCGCAGAAGGAAAAGGAAGCGCGTCGCAACCAGGCGAACACGATCCTCAAGGAAGTCCGCTTCCGTCTGAAGATCGAGGCGCACGACTACACGACGAAGCTCAAGCGCGCCGAGGGCTTCCTCAAGGCCGGCGACAAGGTCAAGGCCATGATCCTCTTCCGCGGTCGCGAGCAGTCGCGCCCGGAGCAGGGTGTCCGTCTGCTGCGCAAGTTCGCCGAGGACGTCGCCGAGTTCGGCACGGTCGAGTCGAACCCGACCATCGACGGCCGCAACATGGTGATGGTCGTCGCGCCGCACAAGAGCAAGTCCGAGGCGAAGCAGGAGCAGAACGCCGTGCGCGCCGCGAACAAGCAGGCCGCGCGCGACGCGAAGAACGACGCGGACGCCTCCGCGGACGCCAAGGCGGAGTAGGTCCGCCCCCAGAACTCCCGCACCGCGGGTTGACACCGTCGCCTGAGAAGGCGCCATACGAAGGAAGAGAAGATGCCGAAGCAGAAGACCCACTCGGGTGCTAAGAAGCGCTTCAAGATCACCGGCAGCGGCAAGCTGAAGAAGCAGCAGGCCGGGATGCGCCACAACCTCGAGCACAAGTCGAGCCGTCGCACCCGTCGTCTGAACCAGGACCAGGTGCTCGCGAAGGCGGACTTCAAGGTCGCGAAGAAGCTTCTCGGTCGCTGACGCGCCCGATCGCAGGATAGGAACACAGGAAAATGGCAAGAGTCAAGCGGGCGGTCAACGCCCACAAGAAGCGTCGGGTCATCCTCGAGCGCGCCTCCGGCTACCGCGGTCAGCGTTCGCGCCTCTACCGGAAGGCCAAGGAACAGGTCATCCACTCCCTGGTCTACTCGTACCGGGACCGCCGCAAGCGCAAGGGCGACTTCCGTCGTCTGTGGATCCAGCGCATCAACGCTGCGGCCCGCCAGAACGGCATGACGTACAACCGCTTCATCCAGGGGCTGGGCCTCGCGGGTGTCACGGTCGACCGTCGCATGCTCGCCGATCTCGCGGTGAACGACGCCGCGACGTTCGCGACGCTGGTCGAGACGGCGAAGAAGGCTCTGCCTTCCGACGTCAACGCGCCCAAGTCCGCGGCGTAAGCATCTCGCTTCCGAACGGGCGTCTTCCTCCGGGAAGGCGCCCGTTCCGCGTATCCGGACGGCGTCGGGCTGACCGTAGACTGAGTTCGTGCTGGAGAACCCCCGTTCCCCCCGAGTCCGTGCCGTCGCCAAGCTGACCAAGCGCAGCGCCCGCACCGAGACCGGTCTTTTCCTGCTGGAAGGTCCGCAGTCCGTCCGCGAGGCGCTGACGTACCGCCCGGATGCGATCGTCGAGCTCTTCGCGACTCCGCACGGCTGGGAGAAGCACGCGGACATCCGCGCGAAGGCGGCGGACGCCGACGTCGAGGTCGAGTACGTGACCGAGGACGTGCTCAACGCGATGGCCGACACGGTGACGCCCCAGGGACTCGTCGCGGTGGTCCGCCAGACGCCGACCTCGGTCCGCGAGATCTTCGACGGCACGCCGCGCCTCATCGCGATCTGCGAGGAGGTGCGCGACCCCGGCAACCTGGGCACGATCATCCGCGCGGCGGACGCGGCGGGCGCCGACGCGGTGGTGCTGACCGGCCGCACCGTCGACCCGTACAACCCCAAGGTGGTGCGCGCGACGACCGGCTCGCTCTTCCACCTCCCGGTCTCGGTGGGCGGCGAGCTCGACGAGGTCGTCCGGCGTGCGCACGAGGCGGGCATGCAGATCCTCGCGGCGGACGTGAAGGGGGACGACCTCCTCGCCGCACGCGCCGACGGCGTCCTCGGCGAGCCGACCGCGTGGCTGTTCGGCAACGAGGCGCGCGGGCTCGAGGACGAGGCTCTGACCAGGGCCGACCGGGTGCTCCGGCTGCCGATCTTCGGGCGTGCGGAGTCGCTGAACCTGGCCACCGCGGCGAGCGTGTGCCTGTACGAGAGCGCGTTCGCCCAACGCGCGGCTCCGGCCGGCTGAGCGGGTGAGGCGGGGCGCGGGGAGATGAGGATTCTGATCGTCGAGGACGACGAGCGGGTGGCGGGGGCCTTGCAGGCCTTCCTCGCGCGCTCGGGCTATGCCACCGTGCACGCGGCCGACGGGAACGCGGCACTGGAGCACCTGGATGCCGACACCGAGGTCGTGCTGCTCGATCTCGGGCTGCCGGATGTCGACGGCATCGACCTCTGCCGCCGCATCCGCGGGCGCTCCGACGTGCCGATCGTCATCGTCACCGCGCGCAACCAGGTCGCCGAGCGCATCAAGGGACTGCGCGCCGGCGCCGACGACTTCGTGGTGAAGCCCTACGACGTGCACGAGCTCCTGGCGCGGATCGAGGCGGTCACCCGGCGGTCGCGGCCGCTGCGGACGGAGCCGGACACCCGGGTGCTGCTGCATGGCGGAGCGGTGCAGATCGACCTCGTCGCGCGGGAGGTGCAGGTCGGCGGGGTGTCGCTGGCGCTCACCCGCAAGGAGTTCGACATCGTGGGCGTGCTCGCGCGGTATCCGGGTGTCGCGGTGCCGAAGGAGCGCCTCATCCGCGAGGTCTGGAACACCGACTGGCGCGGCTTCGGCCACTCGCTGGAAGTGCATGTGGCGGCCATCCGGAAGAAGAGCGGTGACCGTGCGTTCATCGAGACCGTGCGCGGCGTCGGCTACCGGCTCGCGGGGTCCTGACGCGTGCGCCGCCGCCTGACCGTCGTCTTCCTCGTGCCGCTGATCGTGGTGCTCGTCGCGCTCGGCGGCGTGACGGGGTGGAGCGCGGCTCGCAGCGTCCAGCAGTCGTTCTACGCCGAGCAGCTCGGCGACCTCGGGTACTTCGCGACGAGCGCCCGACAGGCGCTGCGCTCCGGGAGCCCGGCGGTGATGGACGCCGAGGTCCGCCGCTTCCAGGAGGTCTACGGGATCGAGGTGACCGTGTTCGATCTCACCGGCAGCCCGTGGGCGGCGGGGGACCACGGAGACACGGTCCTGTCGGAGGGGGATGCGCAGCGGGTGCGGCTGGCGCTCTCCGGACGCCGCGCCGAGCAGCCGACCTCTTCCGCCTGGATCGTGTCCGATGCGGCGCTCGTGGAGCCGGTGTTCGACGACGGCGACGTGATCGGCGCCGTGCTCGTGACCGGAGGCACCCAGACGCCGCAGACCGTCATCCTCCGGCAGACGCTCGTGCTCGGCCTCATCGTCGTGCTGCTGTGCGCGCTCGGCATCCTCCTGGTCGCCGGGCTGGCCCGTTGGGTGCTCTCCCCGGTGCGCCGTCTCGACGAGACGATGGCGGCGATCGAGCGGGGGGAGATGGACGCGCGGGTGGCCGAGGGCACCGGGCCGCCCGAGCTGCGGCGCATGACGCGGGTGTTCAACGGCATGGCCGACGAGATCGAGCGCGTCATGACCCGCCAGCAGGAGTTCGCGCTGAACGCCTCGCACGAGCTGCGGAATCCGCTCAACGCGCTGCTGCTGCGCGTCGAGCACCTCGCGACGGGTCTGGGACGCGAGTGGGACCACGACGTGGAGGAGACCAGGGAGGAGGGCCGGCGGATGACCCGCATCCTGGAGACCCTCCTCGGGCTCGCCCGCGGCGGTCGCACCGACTCCACCATGTCGGCGGTCGATCTCGCCGCCGTGGCCGGACGCCGGGTCGAGGCCTGGCAGGAGGTGGCGGCGCAGCGGGCCATCGTGCTGCGTCGGACGGGGGAGTCGTCGGTCATGACGATCACCGACCGCACCATCGTGGAGAGCGCGCTCGACGCCGCGATCGACAACGCGGTGAAGTACTCGCCGGAGGGCTCGTCCATCGAGGTCGGCGCGCAGCGCGCGGGTGACGAATGCCGTCTTACCGTGCGCGACCACGGCCCCGGACTGTCGCCGGAGGATGCGTCGGCGGCGGCCGATCGCTTCTGGCGGAGCGCGGACAGCGGCGACATGCCGGGGACCGGGCTCGGGCTGGCGATCGCGACCGACCTCCTCGCGACGGTCGGGGGCGAGCTGCGGGTGCAGGGGGCCGACGGCGGCGGGCTCCTCGTGGCCCTCGTCCTCCCGGCGGAGGCGGCGGCATGAGCGCGTGGGGGCGGCGTGTCGTCGCCGGCATGCTCGCGCTCGTCACCGCAGTCGGGTTGAGCGCGTGCAGCCCGCGCTCCGCGGACTGGACGGAGACCGTCGCCGTGCTCGCCGCGGGCAGCCCCACCGGTGTCTACCACGACTACGGCAGCCACCTCGCGGCCGAGCTGTCGCGTGAGCTCGACGTCGACCTCACGGCGGAGGTGACGGCGGGATCGGTGGACAACCTGTTGCGCGTGAGTGCGGGGGAGGCCCTCCTCGGCTTCGCGCAGGGTGATGCGGCGGCGGACGCGGTGGCGGGGACGGGTGCCTTCACCGAGGCCTTGGACGTGCAGGCGATCGCCCGTCTCTACGACGAGTACCTGCAGATCGTCGTGCGCGACGACTCGGCCCTGGACGACCTGGCCGACCTCTCCGGGCGGAGGATCTCCCTCGGAGCCGAGAACTCGGGGGTGAACGTCATCGCCACCCGGGTGCTCCACGCGGCCGGCGTCGCCGCCGACGCGATCGACGATCCGCAGCTCGACCTCGGCGGATCCATCGCCGCCATGGAGCGCGGCGAGATCGACGGCTTCTTCTGGGTGGGCGGGCTGCCGACGCCCGGAATCGCGGACCTCGCGGAGACCGTGGACGTGCGCCTGCTCCCGGTCGAGCAGGACTGGGTGAACGCGGTCAACGAGCGGTACTCCCACGCGTACCGGCCCGCCGACGTGCCTGCGGGCACCTACGGACTCGACGTCTCCGTGACGACGATGGCGGTGCCGAACTACCTCGTCACCGCCGGCAGCACCCCGCCCGGCGTCGTCCACGATCTCGTCGCGGGCCTGTTCGCGGCGCGTACCGCGCTCGCGGCCGATGTGCCGGCGGCGGCGCTGCTGGACCGCCGGTCGGCGATCTTCACCGGACCGGTGCCCCTGCACCCCGGCGCGGAGCAGTACTACCGCGATCTGCGCCGGTGACCGGCGCCCCCTCAAGAAATCCTCAAGATCCCTGACAGCCGTGCGCCGGCTCTGCCAGGGTGAGGTCGATCGCACACGGTCGGACACCTGCTGCCTGCTGTCGCTGGGAGCGTGGCAGCAGGGCGATCCCGCGGCCCGAGGGGGCGGGCCGTGGGGTGCCCCTGCGAGGATGCATTGGCGCCGCGATCAGGTGATTACGAACGTGTAAACCTCACCGTGGTGCCTGGAACCGCGCGCATCGCGTGGCTAGTTTGGAGAAATGATGACCTCTGAAACCCCGCTCGTCGTCGTCGAGAACGTCCAGAAGCACTACGGCGAGTTCCAGGCGCTCAGCGACATCGACCTCACCGTCAACGCGGGGGAGGTCGTCGTCGTGATCGGCCCCTCCGGCTCGGGCAAGTCGACGCTCTGCCGTACGATCAACCGTCTGGAGACCATCACCAGCGGCTCGATCCGCATCGACGGCAAGGAGCTGCCCGCGGAGGGCAAGGCGCTCGCGCACCTGCGGGCCGACGTCGGCATGGTCTTCCAGTCCTTCAATCTCTTCGCGCACCTCACGATCCTCGAGAACGTGACGCTCGGCCCGATCAAGGTCCGCGGCCTGAAGAAGTCCGACGCCGAGGCGGAAGCCATGATGCTCCTCAAGCGCGTCGGCGTCGCGCAGCAGGCGAACAAGCTCCCCGCGCAGCTCTCCGGCGGCCAGCAGCAGCGCGTCGCGATCGCACGGGCCCTCGCCATGCAGCCGAAGGTCATGCTCTTCGACGAGCCGACCAGCGCGCTCGACCCGGAGATGATCAACGAGGTCCTCGACGTCATGGTCGAGCTCGCCCAGGAGGGCATGACGATGATCGTCGTCACCCACGAGATGGGCTTCGCCCGCAAGGCGGCCGATCGCGTCGTCTTCATGGCGGACGGCCGGATCGTCGAGGAGGCCAAGCCCGAGGAGTTCTTCACGAACCCGAAGAGCGACCGCGCCAAGGACTTCCTCTCGAAGCTCCTCACGCACTGACTTCCCAGACCCAGCACCCACAGCACAGCACACGAAGGAGACGCACATGCGACGCACACGGACACTGGCCGGATTCGGGATCGCCACGGTGGCGCTGCTCGCGCTCACGGCCTGCAACAGCGGCACGCCGTCGAGCACCGGCACGTCGGGCAGCGACGAGGGCGACGCCTCGAGCAGCACGCCCTGGACCGTCGAGGAGGACGTCACGATCGAGGGGAGCCCCACGTTCGACCGCATCTCCTCGTCGGGCACCGTCAAGGTGGGCGTCAAGGAGGACCAGCCCGGTCTCGGTTATCTCGACCCCGTGACGAACGAGCGCACCGGCTTCGACGTCGACATCGCCCGCTGGATGGCGGCGTCCCTCGGTGTCGACCCCGACAACATCGAGTTCCAGGCGATCGCCTCGGCGAACCGCGAGCAGGCCATCGTCAACGGTGACATCGACTACTACGTCGGCACCTACTCCATCACGGACAAGCGCAAGGAGCAGATCGCCTTCGCCGGTCCCTACTTCGTCACCGGTCAGGGTCTCCTCGTCGCCGCCGACAGCGACATCGCGAGCGTCGACGACCTGGACTCCTCGACTACGGTCTGCTCGGCGACGGGTTCGACGCCGATCCAGAACATCAAGGAGAACTACCCCGAGGTGAAGACGAAGGAGTACGACACGTACTCCAAGTGCGTCGAGGACCTCAAGAACGGTCAGGTCGACGCGGTCACCACCGACGAGGCCATCCTCATCGGCTACGCGGCGCAGGACCCCGACAACCTCAAGGTCGTCGGCGAGCCGTTCAGCGAGGAGCGCTACGGCATCGGTGTGGCGAAGGGCGACGACGCGCTCGTCGAGTACTTCAACACGCAGCTCACCGACGGTGGCGACATCTGGCAGCAGATCTTCGACAACAACCTCGGCGCCTCCGGTGTGAAGGCCGAGCAGCCCGAGGTCGACCCGGTCGGTTGATCTCTCCGGGGGCGGTCGGTCCGGCCGGCCGCCCCCGTCCTCCTCGGCGTCGACCTGACGCGGAAACGAACCGAAAGGCACAGCAGTGGGAGTGATCTCGGACCACCTCGACCTCTGGGGTGAAGCGCTGTGGGGAACCATCGCGCTGTTCCTCGGCGGTGGCCTCATCGCCGTGGTGCTCGGACTCATCGTCGGAGCGGCCCGCGTGTCCCCGGTCCCGATCGCGCGCGGCGTGGGCGCCGTGTACGTGAACTGGATCCGGAACACCCCGCTCACGCTGGTGATGTTCTTCTTCGCCTTCTGCCTTCCGATCCTGCTGGGGGAGCGGGTCAACTCCCTGCTGCTGGCCACGATCGCCCTCGGCATCTACACCGCCACGTACGTCGCGGAGGCGATCCGCGCCGGCATCAACACGGTGCCGGTCGGACAGGCGGAGGCGGCACGCGCCATCGGCCTCAACTTCGGCCAGGTCATGCGCTTCGTCGTTCTGCCCCAGGCCACGCGGTCCGTGGTCCCGCCGCTCATGAGCGTGCTGATCGCCCTCATGAAGAACACCACGGTGGCCGCCGGCTTCTCGGTGGTCAACCTCGGCACGATCCGGGCGGCACTCAGCGAGCGGGGCGAGAACGCCCTCGTCGTGCTGCTCTGGGTGATGGTCATCTTCGTCGTGCTCGTGCTGCTCCTGAGCTGGGTGCAGCGCGTGCTCGAGAACAAGTGGAGGATCGCGCGATGAGTTCCGTCCTGTTCGACGTCCCGGGCCCCCGCGCGGTCGCCCGCAACCGGATCATCGGTGCCGTCACGATCCTCGTCGTCCTCGCCGTGCTCGGCTGGGTGGTCTGGCGCCTGTACGCCACCGGCCAGTTCTCCGCGGAGAAGTGGAACATCTTCACGTACTCGGCGGTGTGGGTGCGATTCGGGGAGGGGCTGCTCAGCACGCTCTCCGCCTTCGCCGTCGCCGGTGTCGGCTCGTTGGTCCTCGGTTTCGTCCTCGGCATCGGCCGTCTCTCCGAGCACGCCTGGGTGCGGGAGCCGGTGCGGTGGATCATCGAGATCATGCGGGCGATCCCTGTCCTGATCCTCATGATGCTGCTGTACTACGGCCTCCCGGTCATCGGCATCCGGATGCCCCCGTACTACGCGGTGGTCATCGCGCTCATCGTCTACAACGGCTCCGTGCTCGCGGAGGTGCTCCGTGCCGGGATCGAGTCGCTGCCGCGCGGACAGAAGGAGGCCGGCTACGCGATCGGCCTGCGCAAGACCGGGGTCATGTACTTCATCCTCATCCCGCAGGCCGTCCGGGCGATGATGCCCGTGATCATCGCGCAGCTCGTGGTGGCCCTGAAGGACACCGCGCTCGGCTTCATCATCACGTACCAGGAGCTGCTGTACGTCATCAACCAGATCGGCAACCAGGCGCCCTACGGGTCGCCGCTGATCCCCGCCGCGATCGTCGGCGGCTCGATGTACGTCGCGGTCTGTCTGGTGCTGTCCTACATCGCCTACCGCCTGCAGCGTCGGGCGAAGCGCTCGGCCAAGGCCGGACCGGACGAGGCGGACCCTCGCCAGCACGACGGCGAGACAAACACGTCGCTCATCGTGGCGCAGCGCGGGCTGGGCAAGTTCGACGCCAACAGCTCCGGCGCTTCCGGCCTCTGAGCCGCTACCGGCGCGGGTCGCCCGTCCCGCGCCGGTAGACTCGACTCCCGTGTCAGAGTCTCCGGAAATCACCCCCGAAGCGGTCGAAGCCGCTGTCGCCGACGCCCTCGCGGCGATCGACGCGGCCGCCGACACCGCCGCGCTGAAAGCCGCCCGTGCGGCGCACGTCGCGGAGGGATCGCCGCTCGCGGTCCTGAACGCCTCGATGCGCCAGGTCGCCCCCGAGAACAAGGCCGCGTTCGGCAAGCTCGTCGGCCAGGGCCGCGGTCGTGTGAACCAGGCGCTCGCGGCGAAGGAGGCCGAGCTGGCCGCCGCCGAGGTCGCTGCGCGCCTGGAGGCCGAGCGCGTCGACATCACCGCCGTCCCGTCGCGGACGCGTGTGGGCGCCCGGCACCCGCTCGCTCTCCTGCAGGACCACGTCGAGGACATCTTCGTCGGCATGGGGTGGGAGATCGCGGAGGGGCCGGAGCTCGAGCACGAGTGGTTCAACTTCGACGCGCTGAACTTCGACGTCGACCACCCCGCCCGCCAGGAGCAGGACACCTTCTACGTCGACCCGACCTCGCGCCACCTCGTCATGCGCACGCACACGAGCCCGGTGCAGGTGCGGTCGATGCTGAACCGCGAGGTTCCCATCTACGTGCTGTGTCCGGGCCGCGTGTACCGCACCGACGAGTTCGACGCCACGCACCTCCCCGTCTTCACGCAGTTCGAGGGCCTGGTCGTCGACAAGGGCATCACGATGGCGCACCTCAAGGGCACGCTCGACCACTTCGCGAAGCAGCTCTTCGGTCCGGAGGCCAAGACCCGCTTCCGCACGAACTACTTCCCCTTCACCGAGCCCTCCGCCGAGCTCGACCTGTGGCACCCGACCTTCAAGGGCGGCGCGCGCTGGATCGAGTGGGGCGGCTGCGGCATGGTCAACCCGAACGTGCTGCGCGCGGCCGGGATCGACCCGGAGGTGTACAGCGGCTTCGCGTTCGGCATGGGCATCGAGCGGGGCCTGATGTTCCGCAGCGATGTGCAGGACATGCGCGACATGGCCGAGGGCGATGTCCGTTTCAGCGAGCAGTACGGGATGGTGGTGTGATGCGCGTCCCGCTTTCGTGGCTGCGTGAGTACGTCGATCTGGCAGCGGATGCCACGCCCGAGGACGTCCTCGCGGCGCTGGTGACCGTCGGCTTCGAAGAGGAGGACGTGCACCGCTTCGACATCACGGGTCCCGTGGTGGTCGGCCAGGTCGTCTCGCTCGAACCGGAGCCCCAGTCGAACGGCAAGACCATCAACTGGTGCCAGGTCGACGTCGGTCCCGAGCACGGCGGTGTCCGCGGGATCGTCTGCGGCGCGCACAACTTCGTCGTCGGGGACAAGGTCGTCGTGACCCTGCCCGGCGCCGTCCTTCCCGGTCCGTTCCCCATCGCCGCCCGCAAGACCTACGGTCACGTCTCCGACGGCATGATCGCCTCCGCGCGCGAGCTGGGTCTCGGCGACGAGCACAACGGCATCGTCGTGCTGAGCGACCTCGGCATCGATGCGCCCGTGGGCACGGACGCGATCGCGCTGCTGGGCCTCGACGACGTCGCGGTGGAGATCAACGTCACGCCGGACCGCGGCTACGCGTTCTCGGTGCGCGGCGTCGCCCGTGAGTACTCCCACGCCACGGGGGCGGCCTTCCGCGACCCCGCCGAGCGCGACTTCGCCGAGCTGCAGCCCGGTTCCGGACACACGGCCGTGGTCGACGACCAGGCGCCGGTGCGCGGCAAGGTCGGCGCGAGCGAGTTCGTCACCCGGGTCGTGCGCGACGTCGATCCGTCGCGACCCACCCCGCCGTGGATGATCGCGCGCCTGAGCCTCGCGGGCATGCGGTCGCTGGGTGTGCTCATCGACATCACGAACTACGTCATGCTCGAGCTCGGGCAGCCGCTGCACGGCTACGACCTCGACAAGCTCACGGGCGGCATCACCGTCCGTCGCGCGACGCCGGGGGAGAAGATGACCACGCTCGACGGCGTGGAGCGGAAGCTGCACGTCGAAGACCTCCTCATCACCGACGACTCCGGTCCCATCGGCCTCGCCGGTGTCATGGGCGGCGGCACCACCGAGATGAGCGACACCACGCGGAACGTGCTCATCGAGGCGGCGACCTTCGACGCGACGACCATCGCCCGCACGGCCCGCCGTCACAAGCTCCCGAGCGAGGCGTCCAAGCGCTTCGAGCGGGGCGTCGACCCGCTGATCCCCTTCGTCGCGGCCCGGCGTGCAGCCGACCTCATGGTCGAGCTCGCCGGCGGCACGCTCACGGAGGAGGGCGGAGCGCTCTTCGCCGAGGTCTTCGTCGCCGAGATCGAGCTCCCGCGCGGCTTCGTACAGGGGCTGATCGGCGTCGACTACACCGACGACGAGATCACCGGGGCGCTCACGACGATCGGGGCGGAGGTCAGCCCTTCGACAGGCTCAGGGACCCAGGGCGGGTGGACGGTCATCCCGCCGACCTGGCGCCCGGACCTCACCGACAAGTGGTCGCTCGCCGAGGAGGTCGCCCGCATCCACGGACTCGACCGCATCCCCGCGGTGCTGCCGACGCCGCCGTCCGGTCGCGGTCTCACGGCCCACCAGCAGGGGCGTCGCCGCGTGGCGAACGCACTCGCCGCCGCCGGGTTCGTGGAGACTCCGGCGTTCCCGTTCACGACCGAGGCGCAGAACGATCTGCACGGCTCCGCGTCCGGTGAGCACCTGCCCAGCATCCGCCTCGCGAACCCGCTCGACGGGCAGGTGCCGTTCCTGCGGCGCTCGCTCATCCCGGGTCTGCTGCAGACCGCGCACCGCAACATCTCGCGCGGGCTCACGGATCTCGCGCTGTTCGAGACCGGGGCCGTGTTCGTCCCGGAGCCCGGCGTGGAGTACGGCACCGCCGAGGTCCCGCCGCTGGGTGTCCGGCCGTCGGATGAGGTGCTCGCCGAGCTCGACGCCTCCATCCCCCCGCAGGAGCGCCACGTCGCGGTGCTGCTGACCGGCAATGTGTCGCCGCGTCAGCCGGGGCGTGCCGCCGAGGCCGCCGGGCTCGTCGAGGCGCTCGACGCGGTCCGCGTGATCGGGGCCGCCGCGGGCATCGAGATCGACGTCGTGCAGACGCAGCGCGCCGCGCTCCATCCCGGACGCACCGGTGCGCTGGTCGCCGCCGGCGAGGAGGTCGGCTACGTCGGCGAGCTGCATCCGGCCGTCGCCGAGGAGGCCGATCTGCCCGGTCGCGCCACCGTGCTGGAGCTCGACCTCGACCGGCTGCTCACGCTCGCCGGAGGACGCATCGTGGCGGCGTCGCTGTCCACGTTCCCGGCCGCGACGCAGGACGTCTCGCTCACGCTCCCGGCCGAGGTGCCGGCAGGCGAGGTCCGCGCGGCTCTCGCCGAGGGCGCTGGCGCGCTGCTGGAGTCCGTCCGGCTCGTGGACGACTACCGCGGCGAGGGTGTGCCCGAGGGATCGAAGTCGCTGACGTTCGCCCTGCGCTTCCGCGCCGACGACCGCACGCTGACCGCCGCGGAGGCCTCCGAGGCGAAGATGGCGGGCGTCGCCGTGGCCGCGGAGCGCTTCGGCGCCGCCCTCCGCGACTGATCGGGAGAGCGCACGGCCCCTTTCCGGGGAGCCGTGCGCTCTCGCGATAGCGTGGCCGGATGACGAGCCTCCTCCTGCAGCCCACGCCACCCTCGGTCCCCGCCGGAGCGCGATCGCTCGGGGAGGGACCGTTCCTCTCGCCGGGTGCGCAGCTCGACTGGCACTACCGCAAGCCGGGGTGGACCACGGGGGAGGCGGCGACCGTCACCCCCATGCGCGTCGTCCGTGACGATGAGCGCGGTCTCGTCGCGTGGCTCGCCGCCGGGACGCAGCAGGAAGGTCAGGGCACGCGGGACGGGGAGCGCATCCGGGCCGTCCCGCTCGATCGGCGGTGGCGGGAGCCCCGGCGCCGGATCGTCGAGGAGTGGTGGGGCAACGGCATCCTGCGCATCGCGCCCGCGGGAGTGCCGTGGTCGGTCTGGCTGTTCTGGAGCTCGGTCACCGGGACGACGTGGGACTTCGCCGGCTGGTACGTCAACCTCGAGAACGCGCACCTGCGCACCGACAGTGCCACCTACACCTCCGATCACGTCCTCGACGTCGAGATCGCACAGGACGGGCGCGTGGCGATGAAGGACGAGGACGAGCTGGTCGCCGCCGTCGACCAGGGACGGCTGACCGCCGCGCAGGCCGCGCAGATCGAGCGGCACGCGGTCGCGGCCATCGCGTCGTTCCATGCCGGCGACTGGCCGTTCGATCGGGAGTGGATCGACTGGCGACCGGACCCGTCGTGGACGATCCCGGTGTTGGACGGCCTCGACCAGATCGTCATCCCCTGACCGCTTCGGGGCCGGCCTCCGCGACGGCGCCGAGCCCGCGCGGCATCAGGCGTTCGCGCGGCATCAGGCGACAGCAGCGCCCATGGCCTGTGCTCGCGTGATGGCCTGAGCTCGCGTGGTGGGCGGTGTTCGCGTGAGGGCCTGTGTCCGCGTGATGGCCTGTGCTCGCGCGGTGGCCTGTGCCGCTCCGCTCTGAGCGGAGGCTCTTCCCCCGAGTCGTCGATCCTGATGACATGGGCTCATGACGGATGTGCTGATCCTGGGGGGAACCGGATGGCTGTCGGAGCGCATCGCCGCGCACGCGTTGGGGGCAGGGGCGTCGGTGACCTGCCTCGCCCGCGGCGGGCGGCCGGCGCCACCGGGAGCGACCCTCGTGCTCGCCGACCGCGACGACGAGGACGCCTATGACGTCGTCTCGCGCACCGACTGGGACCACGTCGTCGACGTCTCCTCCCGAGCCGATCACGTCTCCGGGGCGGTCCGCGCACTCGGCGACCGTGCCGCCCGGTGGACCTACATCTCGTCGATGTCGGTGTACCGCGACGACGTGACGGTCGGAACGGACGAGTCGGCCCCGCGGCACCCGGCGGCGCAGGCCGGTGAGGACGACGACTACGCGCGGCAGAAGGTCGCGGCGGAGGACGCCGTGCAGGAGGGCCTCGGCGACCGCGCGCTCCTCGTCCGTCCCGGCCTCATCGTCGGCGACGGCGACCCGAGCGATCGCTTCGGCTACTGGGCGGCGGCGTTCCTCCGGGCCCTGGACGAGCCCGTGCTGCTCCCGCCGCTCGACGGGCGCACGGCGCAGGTCATCGACGTCGAGGACGTCGCCGCCTTCGTCGTGTCCGCCACCGTCACCGGTGCCGTCAACGCGATCGGCGACGTGCGCGACCTGGAGGACGTGCTGCGTACGGTGCGCGCTTCCACCGGGCACACCGGTCCGGTCGTCGTCGGCACGGAGAAGCGTCTCGTCGCGGAGGGTGTCGCGTACTGGGCGGGGCCGCGCTCGCTCCCGCTGTGGCTGCCGCACGAGATGAGCGGATTCATGACCCGCTCGAACGCGCGGTACCGGCGCAACGGAGGCAGGCTCCGGCCCCTCGACGAGACGGTGGAACGCGTCGTGGCGGACGAGCGCGAACGGGGCGTGGACCGGGAGCGCCGCGCCGGACTCACGCGGACGGAGGAGCGGGCGCTCCTCGACGCCTTCGCTCGCTAGACTGCGAGGCAGTGACACGGGGTGCCGCATCCGCGGCTGAGATCACACCCGTCGAACCTGATCTAGTTCGTACTAGCGAAGGGATGTCGCAATGAGCGATCCTGTGCGTCCGGAATCCGTCCTCGACCTCGCTGTCACGGCGGGAAGGCTGCGGGAGGAGGTCCGGGCTGCGCCGCCGTTGACGCACTGCCTCACGAACGCCGTCGTGACGGGGTTCACCGCCAACGTGCTGCTCGCGCTCGGTGCGGCGCCGGCCATGGTAGACATCATCGGCGAGGCCGAGCCGTTCGCCGCTGCCGCCTCGGGGCTCCTCGTCAACCTCGGGACGCCGACCCCGGAGCAGCGGGAGGCGAGTCGGGAAGCCGTGGCCGGAGCGCTCGCCGCCGCCACGCCCTGGGTGCTCGATCCCGTCGCGATCGGCACGCTCCCGGTGCGGACGGCACTGGCCCACGAGCTGGCCGCGCGGCGCCCGACCGCCATCCGCGGCAACGCGTCGGAGATCCTCGCGCTCGCCGGGCACAGCAGCGGCGGCCGCGGCGTCGACGCGACGGACGGCACCGAGGCGGCGGCCTCGTCTGCGCGCGAGCTCGCCGACCGGTACGGCTCCGTGGTCGCCGTCTCCGGCCCGGTCGACCTCCTCACCGACGGGGAACGGGTGATCCGCATCGCCAACGGGCACGAGCTGCTCACGCGGGTGACGGGCGGCGGCTGCGCGCTGGGGGCCGTGATGGCGGCCTTCCTCGGGGCGTCCCGCGGTAGCGGGACCGATGCGCTGACGGCGGTGGCCGCGGCGACCCTCGTCTACACGGTCGCGGCCGAGCAGGCGGCGGAGACCTCCCGCGGACCGGGCAGCTTCGCCGTCGGACTGCTCGATGCGCTGTCCGCCGTGACCCCAGCGGATCTCCGGGACCGCGCCCGCGTCGAGGAGGAGACCCGATGACCGTCGACCTGTCCCTCTACCTCGTCACCGATCGGTCGCTGTGCGGCGCACGCGGGGTGGTCGCGACCGTCCGCGAAGCGGTGGCCGGCGGCGTCCGCATCGTGCAGCTGCGCGACAAGGAGGCGACGGACGAGGAGACCGTCGTGCAGCTCCTCGCTTTGTCCGCGGCCATCGACGGTCGTGCGCTGCTCGTCGTGAACGATCGCCTCGATGCGGCTGTCGAGGCCCGTCGTCGCGGCGCCAGGGTGGACGGGGTGCACCTCGGTCAGGCGGACGCCTCGGTGCTCCGCGCGCGCGAGCTCCTCGGCCCGGAGGCCCTGATCGGGCTGACCGCGAACACCTCCGCGCACCTCGAGGAGGTCGCCGCGCTGCCGCCCGGCACGGTCGACTACCTCGGGGTCGGCGTGATCCGCCCCACGCGCACCAAGCCCGACCACCCGGCCCCGCTCGGCATCGACGGCTTCGCCGCGTTCGCCGCGCGCAGTGCGCTGCCGTGCGTCGCGATCGGCGGGGTGGAGCTCGACGACACGGCGGCGCTGCGCGCGGCCGGCGCGGCCGGGATCGCGGTGGTGTCGGCGCTGTGCGCGGCGGGCGACCCCCGGACAGCCGCCGCGGCCTTCCGTCGGCGCTGGCTTGGGCGCGCGGTGCCGCACGTGCTCAGCATCGCCGGCAGCGATCCGTCCGGGGGCGCGGGCATCCAGGCCGACCTCAAGGCGATCGCCGCGAACGGGGGCTACGGCATGGCGGCCCTGACGGCCCTGACCGCCCAGAACACGCAGGGCGTCCGCGCCGTGCACGTTCCTCCCGCGGACTTCCTCCGGGCGCAGCTCGACGCCGTCGGTGACGACATCCGCATCGACGCCGTGAAGGTCGGCATGCTCGCGGACGTGGAGGTGATCCGGACGGTCGCCGCGTGGTTCCGAGACACACAGCCCCCGATCGTCGTGCTCGACCCGGTCATGATCGCGACCTCGGGGGATCGGCTGCTCCACCCCGATGCGGAGCGCGAGCTGCGGAGCCTGCTGTCCCGGGCGACCGTGGTCACCCCGAACCTCGCCGAGCTCGCGGTGCTCGTCGGTCACGAGGTGACGGACTGGGCGGACGCGCTCGCCGCGGCGCGAGAGCTGTCGGCCGCGATGGGGACCGCGGTGCTGGTGAAGGGCGGGCATCTGCCCGGGGACGAGGCACCGGACGCCCTGATCGACACGGCAGCCGGTACGCACGCCGAGTTCCCCGGCGCGCGCATCCGCACGGCGAACACCCACGGCACCGGCTGCTCGCTGTCCGCGGCTCTGGCCACACGACTGGCGACGGGCGACGATCCCGCGACTGCGGTGCGCGCCGCGCGCGCCTGGTTGCGGGAGTCCCTCCGCGCGGCGGACGACCTGGAGATCGGGCGAGGACACGGCCCGATCCATCCCTTCTCGGGACTCTGGGCGCGCGGCGGGGTCGAGACCCGGCCGACACCGGAGGAGGTGGCCGCGGCCTGGTGGGACGAGACCGCCGCGATCCGCCGCGACATCGACGCGCTGCCCTTCGTGCGCGCGCTCGCCGGGGGGACCCTCGACCGCGACGCCTTCGTCTTCTACCTCGCGCAGGATGCCCTCTACCTCCGCGAGTACGCCCGGGTGCTCGCGGAGGCGTCACGTCTCGCTCCGACCCCCGACGAGCAGGCGTTCTGGGCCGAGGCCGCGCACGGCGCGATCCGCGGCGAGCTGGAGCTGCACGCGTCGTGGCTGACCCCGGAGACCGGGGTGAGCGGCGCGACCTTCGCCGCCGAGCCCGCCCCGGCCACGGTCGCCTACCTCGACCACCTGCGTGCCGTCGCCTTCGGCGGGGACTACGCCACGGTGATCGCGGCCGTGCTGCCGTGCTTCTGGCTCTACACCGACCTGGGGGAGCGGCTCCATACCGGAGCGTTCGGCGCGGCGCCCCGCGACCCCCGGCATCCCTATGCATCGTGGCTGGCGACCTACGCGGATCCGGCTTTCGCGGAGGCCACCCGGCAGGCCGTCGCGCATGTCGCCGCCGCGGCCGCGAGGGCCGACGACACCGGCCGAGAGCGGATGCGGCGAGCCTTCCTCGCATCGAGCGCGCACGAACGGGCCTTCTTCGCCGCACCGGTCGCGCGCGCTGTCGTGTGACGCCCCGGATTTGCGGTGCCGAACACGCCCGCGCTATCGTCGCCGCATGCCTTCGGTCGCCACCGCTCCTTCGACGCTCGTCCCGAGCGTCATCGCCGTGCGCCGACGTCGCGGCCGCCGATTCTAGGCGACCCCGCCCTTCTGCCTGCGTCCGCGCGGCGGTCGAGTGCCGGTGTCGCCGCCTCCGGCCCCGCCCCCGGTCCCGAGATCGTCGAGGACCCGACCGTTAAGGTAGAAGCATGACGTATTCCGTCGCCGTCTCCGGCGCCTCCGGCTACGCAGGCGGCGAGATCCTGCGCCTCCTGGCCGCTCACCCCGACGTCGAGATCCGCACCGTCACGGCGCACTCGAACGCCGGACAGCCCCTCGTCGCCCATCAGCCGCACCTCCGTTCACTCGCCCACCTGACGCTGCAGGACACCACACCCGAGGTCCTCGCCGGACACGACATCGTGTTCCTGGCCCTCCCGCACGGCCAGTCCGGGCAGTACACGGACGCCCTCGGCGACACCCCGCTGGTGATCGACGCCGGAGCGGACCACCGGCTCACCTCGTCGGCGGAGTGGGACGCGTTCTACGGCGGGTCCTTCCATGAGCCGTGGACGTACGGCGTGCCCGAGCTCCTCGTCGGAGGGGGCAAGGGGCGGGACGCGCTCCGCAGCGCGACCCGGATCGCCGCACCCGGCTGCAACGCCTCCACGGTGAGCCTGAGCCTCGCCCCCGGTGTCGCGGCCGGCGTGATCGACCCGGGCGACATCGTCTCCGTCCTGGCCGTCGGCCCGTCCGGGGCGGGCAAGAGCCTGAAGACGAACCTCCTCGCCAGCGAGATCCTCGGCTCCGCGAACCCCTATGCCGTCGGCGGCACGCACCGCCACATCCCGGAGATCCGTCAGGCGCTCGCCGCCGCCCGCCCTTCGACGGGCTCAGGCCCTTCGACGGACTCAGGCCCTTCGACGGGCTCAGGGACCCAAGACATCCGGATCTCGTTCACTCCGGTCCTCGTGCCGATGTCGCGCGGCATCCTCGCCACGTCCACAGCGCCGATCGTCGAGGGTGTGAGCGACGCCGAGATCCGTCAGGCATGGGAGAGCGCCTACGGCGACGAGACCTTCGTCCAGCTGCTGCCGGAGGGGAGCTTCCCGCGCACGGCGGACGTGCTCGGGGCGAACACGGCCCTCCTCGGCCTCGCGATCGACCGCGCCGCGAACCGCGTGACGGTGGTCACCGCCGTCGACAACCTCGTCAAGGGCACCGCCGGAGCTGCCGTCCAGTCCATGAACATCGCGCTGGGGCTTCCCGAGACCCGCGCCCTCTCAGTGAACGGAGTCGCCCCGTGAGCGTCACCGCCCCCGCAGGATTCGAGGCGGCCGGGGTCGCCGCCGGACTCAAGTCGACCGGCAAGCCCGATGTCGCCGTCGTGGTCAACCGCGGCCCCCGCAAGGTCGGCGCCGCCGTCTTCACGAGCAACCGCGCCAAGGCCAACCCCATCATCTGGTCGCAGCAGGCCGTCGCGGACCGCGTGGTCGAGGCCGTCGTCCTCAACTCCGGCGGTGCGAACTGCTTCACCGGGAGCTTCGGGTTCCAGACGACCCACCAGACCGCGGAGAAGGCGGCCGAACTGCTCGGCATCAGCGCGGGCGACGTGCTCGTCTGCTCCACGGGGCTCATCGGGACGGGGGACGAGGTCTTCCGCGAGAAGGTCCTCGCGGGCACCGCGCAGGCGATCACCGAGCTGAGCGCGGACGGCGGGGAGAGCGCCGCGCACGCCATCATGACCACGGACACGGTCGCGAAGACCGCTGTGGTGACCCGCGACGGCTGGACGATCGGCGGCATGGCGAAGGGCGCGGGCATGCTCGCCCCGGGTCTGGCGACGATGCTCGTGGTGCTCACCACCGATGCCGTGCTCGAACCGCTCCAGGCCGACGAGGCGCTGCGCCGGGCGACGGGGCGCACGTTCGACCGCCTCGACTCCGACGGCTGCATGTCGACCAACGACCAGGTGACGCTGCTCGCCAACGGCGCCTCCGAGGTCGTCCCCGACCTCGACGACTTCGCCGAGGCGCTCACCGCGCTCTGCCAGGAGCTCGCGGTCAAGCTGCAGGGCGACGCGGAGGGCGCGAGCCACGACATCACGATCGAGGTGCAGCACGCCGTCTCCGAGCAGGACGCCGTCGAGGTCGGCCGCTCGGTCGCCCGCAACAACCTGTTCAAGGCCGCCATCTTCGGCAACGACCCGAACTGGGGCCGCGTCCTCGCGGCGATCGGCACGACGGCCGCGCAGTTCGACCCCTACGACGTCGACGTGTGGATGAACGGCGTCCGCGTCTGCACCGCCGGCGGGCCGGACCGCCCCCGTGAGGAGGTCGACCTGACGCCGCGGGCCACGCACCTGATGATCGACCTCAAGGTCGGAGAGGCCACCGCCACGGTGCTGACGAACGACCTCACCCACGACTACGTGCACGAGAACAGCGCCTACGCCTCATGACCGACATCCAGGACACCACGCCGGACATCGCGGCGCAGAAGGCCACCACCCTCATCGAGTCGCTGCCGTGGCTGAAGAAGTTCCGCGACCAGATCGTCGTCGTCAAGTACGGCGGGAACGCCATGGTCTCGGACGAGCTGCAGGAGGCCTTCGCCCAGGACATCGCGTACCTCCGCTACGTCGGTGTGCAGCCCGTGGTCGTGCACGGCGGCGGGCCGCAGATCTCCGACATGCTGCAGCGGCTGGAGATCCCCAGCGAGTTCAAGGGCGGGTACCGCGTCACCAACACCGAGGCCATCGGCGTCGTGCGGATGGTCCTCACCGGCCAGGTGAACCCGCAGCTCGTCTCGAAGATCAACTCGCACGGCCCCATTGCCACCGGGCTCAGCGGCGAGGACGCCGGGCTCTTCGGCGGCCGTCGTCGGGGTGTGATGATCGACGGCGAGGAGGTGGACCTCGGCCGCGTGGGCGACGTGGTCCAGGTCGACCCGACGCCGGTGCTCGACCATCTCGCCGCAGGGCGGATCCCGGTCGTGTCGAGCATCGCGCCCGACCTCGACCACCCCGGGCAGTCGCTCAACGTCAACGCGGATGCCGCGGCCGCCGCGCTGGCCGTGGCCCTCGGTGCGCGCAAGCTCGTCATCCTCACCGACGTGCCGGGGCTGTACGCCGACTGGCCCAACCGCGACTCGCTCGTGTCGCACCTGACATCGGACGCGCTCATCGAGATGCTTCCGCGCCTCGAGTCGGGGATGATCCCGAAGATGCGCGCGTGCCTCGATGCGGTCGAGGGCGGCGTCGACGCGGCGGCGATCATCGACGGACGGGTGCCGCACTCGGTGCTCGTCGAACTGTTCACCAGCAAGGGAATCGGGACCGAAGTGGTCCTGGGAGAGAAAGGGGCGACGGCATGACCGTCTGGCAGGACGACGCGGCACGTGATCTCGTGCTCAACGCGGGGGAGCGCCTCGCGCTGCTGACCCGCGGTGAGGGCTCGTACCTGTGGGACGCCGAAGACCGACGCTACCTCGACTTCCTCGCCGGCATCGCGGTGACCTCCCTCGGCCACGCGCACCCGGTGTTCGTCGATGCGGTGTCCCGGCAGGCCGCCACCCTCGCGCACGTCTCCAACTACTTCGCGACCCCGCCGCAGCTCGCGCTCGCCGCCCGACTCAAGCGCCTTGCCGGCGCAGGGATCGACGGTCGCGTGTTCTTCTCGAACTCGGGTGCCGAGGCCAACGAGGCCGCGTTCAAGCTCGCCCGTCTGCACGGCGGGACGGAGCGTCCGCGCATCCTCGCACTGGAGAACGGCTTCCACGGCCGGACGATGGGTTCGCTCGCGCTCACGGCCAAGGAGTCGATGCGTGCGCCGTTCGCGCCGATGCCCGGAGGCGTGGAGCACATCCCGGCCACGATCGAAGCGCTGGAGGCCGCGATGGACGACCGGGTCGCCGCCGTCATCGTGGAGCCGATCCAAGGTGAAGCCGGTGTCGTCGAGCTGCCCGAGGGCTACCTCGCCGCGGCACGCTCGCTGACCCTCGCGCACGGCGCCCTGCTCATCGTCGACGAGATCCAGACGGGCGCGGGCCGGACCGGCGCCTGGTTCGGATTCAGCCACGAGGGCATCACGCCCGACGCCATCACGCTCGCGAAGGGCATCGGCGGCGGATTCCCGATCGGCGCCCTCGTCACCTACGGGGCCGCGAGCGCCCTGTTCACCCCCGGTTCGCACGGCTCCACGTTCGGCGGCAACCCGCTCGCGACGGCCGTGGCGGACGCGGTGCTGGCCGAGATCGAGCGCGCCGACCTCGTCGACAACGCCGCGCGCCGTGGCGTCGAGCTGCGGGACATCATCCTCGGCATCGACTCCCCGCTGGTCGGCGGCGTCCGCGGCCGCGGACTCCTCGTGGGCGTCGCGCTCACGCAGCCCGTGGCGGGTGCGGTGGTCGCCGCCGCGCAGGACCGCGGTCTCATCGTCAACGCCGCCAACCCCGAGACCGTGCGCGTCGCGCCGGCGCTCACCATCGGCGACACGGAGCTGGCGGAGTTCCGCGAGCTGTTCGCCGCCGCTCTCTCCGACGTCCACACCTCCGCCACCGGAAAGGTCCCCGCATGACCCGCCACCTGCTGCGCGACGACGATCTGACGCCCGCCGAGCAGGCGGAGATCCTCGATCTCGCGCTCGAGCTCAAGAAGGATCGCTGGGCGGACAAGAGCCTCGCCGGCCCGCAGACCGTCGCCGTGATCTTCGACAAGTCGTCCACCCGGACGCGCGTCTCGTTCGCCGTCGGCATCGCCGACCTCGGCGGCACGCCGCTCATCATCTCCACGGCGAGCAGCCAGCTCGGCGGGAAGGAGACGCCGTCCGACACCGCCCGCGTGCTCGAGCGCCAGGTCGCCGCGATCGTGTGGCGGACCTACGCGCAGTCGGGCCTGGAGGAGATGGCCGCCGGCACCCGGGTCCCCGTGATCAATGCGCTGTCCGACGACTTCCACCCCTGCCAGCTCCTCGCCGACCTGCTGACGATCCGTGAGCACAAGGGCGACCTGAAGGGCCTGACGCTGACGTTCTTCGGCGACGGCCAGAGCAACATGGCGCACTCCTACGCGCTCGCGGGCGTCACGGCCGGCATGCACGTGCGCATCGCCTCGCCGGAGGACTACGCACCACGCGCCGACGTGATCGAAGCGGCCGACCGCCGCGCCGGGGAGACCGGGGGATCGATCACGCTCTTCACCGACCCGGTCGAGGCGGCCGCCGGTGCCGACGTCGTCGTCACCGACACCTGGGTGTCGATGGGCAAGGAGGAGGAGAAGCTCGCGCGGATCCGCGACCTCGGCGGCTACAAGGTCACACCGGAGACGATGGAGCTCGCGCACGACGACGCGATCTTCATCCACTGCCTCCCCGCCGACCGCGGCTACGAGGTGGACTCCGCGGTCATCGACGGTCCGCAGAGCGTGGTCTGGGACGAGGCGGAGAACCGCCTGCACGCCCAGAAGGCCCTGCTGGTCTGGCTCCTCGGGAAGAAGGACGCGTGATGGCCGGCTCGCACGAAGGAACCAACGAGGGCGCGCTCTGGGGCGCGCGGTTCGCCACCGGTCCGTCGCCGGAGCTCGTCGAGCTGAGCCGGTCGACGCACTTCGACTGGATCCTGGCGCCGTACGACATCGCGGGATCCCACGCGCATGCCACGGCGCTGGCCGCCGCGGGGTACCTGGAGCCGGATGAGGCCGCCCGGATGCACGAGGGCCTCGACGCCGTCGCGCGCAAGGTCGCCGACGGCACCCTGCAGCCGCTGCCCACCGACGAGGACGTGCACGGCGCGCTCGAGCAGGCGCTGATCGCCGAGCTGGGTCCGGAGCTGGGCGGACGCCTCCGCGCCGGCCGCAGCCGGAACGACCAGATCGCGACGCTCGTGCGGATGTACCTGATCGACCACGCCCGGGTGATCGCGCGCGACCTGCTGCGCGTGATCGATGCGCTCGTGGCACAGGCGGAGGCGCATCCCGACGCGATCCTGCCCGGCCGCACGCACCTGCAGCACGCACAGCCGGTGCTGCTCGCCCATCACCTCCAGGCCCACGCCTGGCCGCTGGTGCGCGAGCTCGAGCGCCTCGTCGACTGGCGCCGTCGCGCCGGTGTCTCGCCGTACGGCGGGGGAGCACTCGCGGGGTCGACCCTGGGCCTGGATCCCGCGCTCGTCGCGACGGAGCTCGGCCTCGACCGGCCGGCGGAGAACTCCCTCGACGGCACCGCTGCGCGGGACGTCGTGGCGGAGTTCGCGTTCATCGCGGCGATGACGGGGGTCGACCTCTCCCGCCTGTCCGAGGAGATCATCCTCTGGAACACGCGGGAGTTCGGCTTCGTCACCCTCGACGACGGCTACTCCACGGGATCCAGCATCATGCCGCAGAAGAAGAACCCGGACATCGCCGAGCTCGCGCGCGGCAAGTCCGGGCGTCTCATCGGCAACCTGTCCGGCCTGCTGGCGACCCTCAAGGGCCTGCCCCTCGCGTACAACCGCGACCTGCAGGAGGACAAGGAGCCGGTGTTCGACTCGGTGCAGACGCTCGAGGTCGTGCTGCCGGCGTTCGCCGGGATGATCGCGACGCTGCGTTTCCACACGGAGCGGATGGCCGCGCTCGCCCCGCAGGGGTTCTCCCTGGCGACGGATGTCGCCGAGTGGCTGGTCAAGCGGCGCGTGCCGTTCCGCGACGCCCACGAGATCTCCGGCGCGCTCGTGCGCGCCTGCGAGGAGCAGGGGATCGGGCTGGAGGACGCCTCCGACGAGCTGCTGCTGTCGGTGTCGCCGTACCTCGTCCCCGAGGTCCGCGAGGTGCTCACGATCGAGGGCTCCGTCGCGTCGCGCACGGGCGTCGGCGGCACCGCGCCGGAGCGGGTGGCCGAGCAGCGCGCGGAGCTCGTCGCCCGCGCGCAGGCCGCCGCGCACGCGCTCGGCCTGTAATCGCTCCGGCGGCGGCCTCGCCTCAGTGCAGGTCGCCGTCGGCGGCCGAGCGTTCCCACCGGGTGAACCGGACGGTCAGGCCCGCGCGGGTGGGCGCGGCGAGGAACGGTCCCGCGGAGACGGTCGCATCGCCGGCGAAGGGAGCCACCCTGACCAGGCGCCAGGGGCCGTCGTCCGCCCGGGCGCGCACGATCATCGCGTCCGCCCAGCGGCTGACCCTGACCGAGATCTCGCTCTCGCGCCAGTCGTCGACGTAGCCGACCGACCAGTCGGATCGGCCGGCGGTCACGACGGCACCGAGACCGAGGTGGCCATCGGCGAACTCAACGCCCGCTTTGATCCAGTGCTCCTCATCGGCGCGCACGAAGAGCCCCGCCTGGTCGAACTGCCCCTCCCACGGCGCACGGAACGCGACCTCGATCGCCTCGCCGACGGCGAGCGGCGCGAGCAGCGCGTGCTCCGTGTCGTGCACGAAACCGTAGGCGGTGTGGCGCCAGGCGTCGCTGCCCTCGGCCGCGGTGGCGTCGAGGTGACCGTCGACGTGTGTCCAGGCGGGGGCGTGGGTCCAGGTGCCATCGGTCCAGTTGATGATGCGCGATTCAGGCATATTTCCCATCTATAGCTGATAAGGGCATAAACAGCGAATATTCGTGCTACGGTTATGTCATGGTCATCGCTGTGATCGCCGACATCGTCGGGTCCCGGGAACTCCGGGACCGCGGTGCTGCGCAGCGCGCGCTGGACGAGACCATCGCACAGGTGGAACAGGATCGCCCGCTGGCCATCCACCCGCTCACGCCCACGGTAGGGGACGAGCAGCAGGGCGTCTACCGCGCACTGCCCGACGCGCTCCTCTCCCTCCTCATGGTGCAGCTCTGCCTCCCGGAGGGTCTCGCCTTCCGCTTCGGCATCGGCGTCGGCGAGGTCAGGCCGGTCACCTCGGTGCACGGCGAGCTGGCCGACGGACCCGGGTGGTACGCGGCACGCGCCGCGATCGAGACCGTCCACGCACGCGAACAGCGCGCCGTGCCGCGCACGCGCACCTGGATTGTCGGCGCCCCGGGTCAGGATGAGGTCATGGAGACCGTGATCGCCGCGTCCAACGCCTACGTCCTCGCGCGCGACGAGCTGGTGGGGGCGATGAGCACGCGCGAGCGCCACCTCACCTACGGACGTCTGGTCGGCCGGTCCCAGCAGGAGCTCGCCGCCCAGGAGGGCATCTCGCAGCCGAGCGTCTCCAAGTCGCTGCGGAGTGCGGGAGCCGCCGCTCTCATCGAAGGCGTGGCCGCGCTCCGGGGGGAGTCCGCATGATCCTCGCCGGCTTCGTCCTCCTCGCCGTCGGCGCGACCGACCTCGTCCGGCAGTTCGTGCCGCGGCGGTGGATCGGCTTCGTCGTGGCCGCGGCCGTGGTCGTCCTCCTCGGCATCGGCGGCGACGCGCTGCTGCCCGCGCTCCTGGGGCTCGGTGCCGGGGCGCTGTGGGCGTGGAGCATGCCGGACGAGGGGCCGTCCCGGGCCGGGTTCTGGCCGGCGGTCGCGCTGGCCGCCCTCAGCATCGCCGCCGTGGTCTGGGGCGGGTCGAGGAGCGCGTCCGGTCTCATCGGCGAGCTCTGGACGCTCCGCTCGCCCTTCGGCGAGGTGCCGTTCGATCTCGCCGTCCTCGCGCTCGGGGCCGGCGTCTTCCTCCTCGAATCCGCGAACCTCGTCGTCCGTGCGGCTCTCGACGGCGAGCACACCTGGCGCCCGGCCGAGGTCTCGGGGACCGTCGCGCCCGAGCCCGTACCCTCCGCCCGGTCGGAGGCCGACGCCCCTGCGGTGTCCGCCGTGATCCCCGCCGATCCCCGCCACGGATTCAAGGGCGGGCGGCTCATCGGCCCGCTGGAACGCGTGCTCGTGATGATCCTCACGCTCGCCGCGGCGTACCCGGTGCTCGCGGCCATGCTCGCCGCCAAGGGCATCGTCCGCTTCCCGGAGATCTCCCGAGACGGGGAGACCGGCGCGCGTGCCGAGTACTTCCTCGTCGGCAGCCTCGTGAGCTGGGTGATCGGCCTCGGTGCCGCGTTCCTCGTCTGGTGGGCGGCGCACAGCTGACACCCCCGCCCGCGACGCAGCGGGACGGTCGCGCGCTGCTAGCCTGGAGCGCGTGTCAACTCCCGCTCTGACGACCGCGCCGCAGGCGATCGACCCCACGTTCGAGAACGTGTGGGACGAGATCGTGTGGCGTGGCCTCGTCCACGTGTCCACCGACCAGGAGGCGCTGCGCGCCCTGCTCGCGGGAGACCCCGTCACGTATTACTGCGGCTTCGACCCGACGGCACCGAGTCTGCATCTCGGGCACCTGGTCCAGCTGCTCCTGCTCCGCCGCCTCCAGCTCGCCGGGCACAAGCCGCTCGGTCTCGTCGGCGGCTCCACCGGCCTGATCGGCGATCCCCGGCCGACTGCGGAGCGCACGCTCAACACCCGCGAGACGGTGGCGGAATGGGTCGACCGCCTGCGCGGCCAGGTCGAGCGGTACCTCAGCTTCGAGGGCGACAACGCCGCCCGCATGGTGAACAACCTCGACTGGACGGCGCCGCTCTCCGCGATCGACTTCCTGCGGGAGATCGGCAAGCACTACCGCGTCGGCACGATGCTGAAGAAGGACGCGGTGGCCGCGCGCCTGAACTCCGACGCCGGCATCAGCTACACCGAGTTCAGCTACCAGATCCTCCAGGGGCTCGACTTCCTCGAGCTCTACCGCCAGTACGACTGCGTGCTGCAGACGGGCGGCTCGGATCAGTGGGGCAACCTCACCAGCGGCACCGACCTCATCCACCGGGTCGAGGGGGCCTCGGTCCACGCGATCGGCACGCCGCTGATCACCAACAGCGACGGCACGAAGTTCGGCAAGAGCGAGGGCAACGCGATCTGGATCGACGCGGAGCTCACGAGCCCCTACGCGTTCTACCAGTTCTGGCTCAGCACGGCCGATGCCGACGTGATCGAACGCCTCAAGGTCTTCACGTTCCTGACCAGGGCCGAGATCGAGGAGTACGCCGAACTCGTGGCGACGGAGCCGTTCCGCCGCGCCGCCCAGAAGCGCCTCGCGCTCGAGGTCGTCGCGACGGTGCACGGTGTGGAGGCGACGGCGGCCGTGATCGCGGCGTCCGAGGCGCTGTTCGGGCAGGGCGACCTGACCACTCTCGACGCGGCGACGCTGCGCACGGCCCTGGACGAGCTCCCGCACGCGACGGTCGCCGCCGGTACTCCGGTCGTCGACGCACTCGTCGCGACCGGGCTGGTGTCGAGTCTGTCGGAGGCCCGTCGCGCCATCGCGCAGGGCGGGGTGTCCCTCGACGGCGATCGGGTGGAGGACGACTCCGCGACCGTGCAGGGCACGCTTCCCGGTGGTGTCTCGGTGCTGCGTCGCGGGAAGAAGACACTCGCCGGCGTCTTCCTCGGCTGATCCCGGTCAGGCATGCCGTTCACCCCGAGTCACGCGATCGTGGCGTTGCCGTTCGTGCGCACGCCCCTGGTCCCCGCGGCGATCGCGATCGGAGCGATGACGCCGGACATCTCGCTGTTCCTGCGGAACGTCGGGCTCAACTACGGCTTCCTGCACGATCCGGTCAACGTCGTGTGGACGGCGCTGCTCGCGCTCGTGCTCTTCCTGCTGTGGCGTCTGCTGCTGCGCCCCGCGACCCTGGAGCTGCTGCCCGACTGGGTGAGCACGCGGCTGCCCGCCGGGTGGGGCGCGAGCGGACTCCGGGCCGGGGTCGAGGCGCTGACCCGCGACGACCGTCCCCGGTATCGGGGTGCGCGGTCGCTGTATCCGGTCCTGCTCGTGCTCTCCGCGATGCTGGGGGTGCTCTCGCACATCCTCTGGGACGCGTTCACGCATGAGTCGCGGTGGGGCGTCGATCTGCTGCCCGCGCTCGCGAACTCGTGGGGTCCGTTCGACGGCTACAAGTGGCTCCAGTACGCCTCGAGCGCGCTCGGCCTGCTGGGCCTGGCGATCTGGGCGGCACTGTGGCTGCGTCGTGCGACCCCGCGAACGCATGCGCCCCGGATCCTTCCGACGGTCGTCCGGGTCGCGTGGTGGCTCTCGCTGCCGGTGATCCTCGTGCTCGCCTGGGTCGGCGGACTGCTCGCGTTCGGCCCGCTCTCCGCCGATTTCACGGTGCAGCATCTCGCGTATCGGGTGCTGCCGCCGGCCTGTGCGGTGTGGGGCCTGCTCACCCTGGTCCTCTGCGTGGTCCTCGCCGTGCGGCGGCCGCGCTCCGCCCTCTGACCCGCAGCGGACCCGGCACGTCGGGAAGCCGCGTCACCAGCGTGGTGCGTCCGTACCCCATGCGTGCGGGGCCTCGAACCTGAGCCCGGGGAGAGCGGGTGCCGCCGTCACGACCGCCGTCCCGTCCACGTCGAATCGCGCGAGATGCGCCGAGGCGTCGATCTCCGGCGCGCGCACGGCAGCGGTCGTGCGCGGCATCCCCAGCAGTTCGGCGGCGACCCGGCGCAGGGAGGTGCGCACGATGCGCGAGCGCCCGTCGCGGGAACGGAGCAGGCGGGTGAGTGCGGCGGCGAGAAGATATCCGCTGCTGTGATCCAGCGCCTGGGCGGGGAGGGCGCCCGGCCGTCCGTCGTCGCCCTCGATCATCGCGATGCCGCTCTCCGCCTGGACGAGACTGTCGAAACCGGCGCGCTCGGGATGATCGGGTCCCCAGGCGCTGAGCTCCGCGACGAGGAGACCCGGGTGCTGCTCGACCAGAGCGTCGGGGGAAAGGCCGAGCCGGTCCAGCGAGGCGGGCCGATATCCGAGCACGACCGCATCCGCCGACTCCAGGAGGGCGTGCAGCTCGGGGGACCGGGCGTCGAGGCGTGCGGAGCGCTTGCCATGGCCGGTGTCGAGGTGCTGCCACGGGAGCTCGGGGAGCTGCGGCGGGTCGAGACGCAGCACGTCGGCGCCGAGGAGAGCGAGCGTGCGTGTGCACACCGGCCCCGCGATCACTCGGGTGAGGTCCAGGACACGGAGGCCGGCGAGCGGAGCGCGCGCCGAGACGGCGGGAGACGAGGTCCGTCGGTCCTTCGTTCGTCCGCCCTCGGGGTCGGCGACCGCGACATCGAGGAGCGGAGCAGCTCGCTGCGCCCGGTCGGCCTCGGGGTCCTCGTGACGCACGGCCACCGCGAGTCCGCCCGCCGCGGAGATGAGGCCCACGGCCTCGTCGGTCGAGAGGGTCGACATCCTGCGGGTCACGGCCTCCGCACCCGCCGAGCCGGACAGACCGAGTGCGCGGCGAAGCGCTCGAGCGTGGTGCGGGTAGTTGCCATGTGTGCGGACCCACCCGTCGCCGCTCTCCCAGAACCCGGAGAGCGGCGCCCACACCGGCGGGGGAGTTCCGTCGACCAGCAGGTAGCGGTCGCTCCGGTAGGCGACGGCCACGCGTCGGGGATCGATGGACCTGGGGTCGAGTCCGGCGGCCACGGTGACCGCGGCCACACTGGCGAGAGCCAGCTCTGCGGTCGCCGTGCGCGAGGCGAGGGGCACCGGATCGAGAGTGCGGAGTGACGCGAGGGAGTCCGCGGGGAGGGGCGCGACGCCCGTGTCCCGCCACATACGGACGAGCAGATCGGCAGTGGTGTCGGAGGAGGGAGTGGGCATGGGCGTGATGCTACTCCGCCCCCGGATACCGCCGGAAACAGCCGCTGATCCGGCCGAATCCCGGCGCGGGGCGCCCGCGACACGCCCGGGGTGGTGCGCCCGATTTGCCAGACCCCCGGAATCCACGTAACTTATTACTTGTTCGCCCCACAGGGAAGCGGAGAAGCCCAGAGCTTCACCCCCCTCAAGCGGAGAACCACTCCCGATCCACTCTCACTTGAGAGATCCGGCGCTTGCGCCTAGGATGGGAGATCCACCCCTTCTGCGGCTGTCACCGGCTGCGCAGCGGATCCAAGATCCGCGCGGCGCGCCGATTTGACAAGCGGGTCGGGATGGCTAAGATAGAGAAGTTGCCCTGCGGGCCTGGCTGTGATGGCTGGGTCGTGGGAGCATCCGCTCCTTGAGAACTCAACAGCGTGCACTTGTCAAATGCCAAATTATCCTCGTCTAGCTTCGGCTGGGTGAGAATTCCTTTGGATCAAAGACCAACCTCTTTGTGGGGTTGGCAACGGATGAAGTCAGCAATGAATTCGTCTCTTTGGTCAGCATCAAACTCGCTGCGTTCCGGTTTTTCCCCGGTTCGTATGCAATTTCTTTTTACGGAGAGTTTGATCCTGGCTCAGGATGAACGCTGGCGGCGTGCTTAACACATGCAAGTCGAACGGTGAAGCAGGAGCTTGCTCTTGTGG